>NZ_JBIVGX010000003.1:0-453127 GCF_044748905.1 Paenarthrobacter sp. NPDC089714 | reverse complement strand
AAGATCGCCAACCACGACTCCAAGAACCTCGTCAACGAACCCGTCGCGTACCGGCTGATCCCCACCAACGGCATCCAACTCGCCGCCCGGGACGAAGCCTACGTCTCCCAACGCGCCCAATTCGCCCGCCACAACCTCTGGGTCACCCCCTACGACCGCACCGAACGCTTCGCCGCGGGCGAGTACCCCAACCAGGCCACCGGCGCCGATGACGGACTGCACATCTGGACCCAAAAAGACCGCAACATCGTCGATCAAGACCTCGTGGTCTGGTACACCTTCGGCATGCACCACGTCGTCCGCCTCGAAGACTGGCCCGTCATGCCCCGCCAAAACATCGGCTTCATGCTCGAACCCCACGGCTTCTTCAACCAAAACCCCACCCTCAACCTCCCCACCACCACCAGCACCACCCAAACAAGTGACAGCGACACCTGCTGCCACAACGGGAACCAGCACCCGCACGGAAGCAAGTAAGTACGCAAAGGCACCGGCGCGGAGCCACCACGGCTCCGCGCCACGTCCGTTTCAAACTTCCGGTCCCCGGTGCGGCAGCGGCAAAGTCGTCCGCTGCCGCACCGGGGACCGGTTTCATTTCCACAGCCGTATCCCCTTTAGGAGCCACCTCATGAAACTTCAGGTAGCCATCGACCTCCTCACCACCGAAGCCGCGCTCGAACTGGCTGGCAAAGTCGCCAGGTATGTGGACATCATCGAACTAGGGACATCCCTGATTAAGTGCGAGGGGCTTGCGGTCATCACGGCCGTCAAGGAAGCCCATCCGGACAAAATAGTCTTTGCTGACATGAAGACCATGGACGCGGGTGAGCTGGAAGCCGACCTGGCATTCAGCGCCGGCGCGGATCTGGTCACTGTGCTTGGTGCCGCGGATGACTCCACCATCGCAGGTGCCGTCAAAGCCGCGAAAGCCCGGAACAAGGGTGTTGTAGTTGACCTGATCGGCGTCACGGACAAGGTTGCCCGTGCCAAGGAAGTCTGGGGTCTGGGTGCATCATTTGTGGAGATGACCGGTGGCCTGGACGAGCAGCGAGCCCCGGGATTCGACTTGGATGCGCTGGTCCGTGCCGGTGTCGCATCCGGCGTACCGTTTTCGGTTGCCGGTGGCGTCAAGCCACGTACCATCGACGCCGTTCAGCAGGCGGGCGCGGATGTCGCCGTCGTCGGTGCCGCTATCCACGCAGCGCCCAACCCGACTGAGGTCGCAAAGGATCTCCGCTCGGCCATTATGTGGCGGCCCGCCGCCTAAGGTGTGGGCGGGACGCATCTATACTCAAACGCATGACAACTGGGCGGGCGGAAAAGGCCGAAGAAACCGTAGGGCACCAGGAATCAGAAGCCACTCTCGGCGCCTTGGAGGGCGTTATCGCTGTCCAGGTGAAACGGCACAGGGTGGACGCCGGGATGTCGGCAGCGGAACTGGCGAACCGCACAGGTTTGTCCAAGGCGATGATTTCGAAGATCGAGTCGGCCAGCACTTCGTGTTCGTTGACTACCTTGCAGCGTCTGGCCCAAGGCTTGAACGTACCGGTGACGGCGCTGTTCCAAGGCGCGGACACCGAACGCGAAGCCACCCTGACCCGGGCCGGGGAAGGAAGCGTCACGGTCAGGAGCGGTACCCGGCACGGCCATGAGTACCGTTCCCTCGGCTCACTCAAGCGCCGTGAGCACGCCATTGAGCCCAGTCTCGTAACGTTGACCAGTGCTTCCGATGTCTTTCCGCAGTTCCAGCACCCCGGAACGGAGTTCATTTACATGCTCGAAGGTCGGATGGTCTACGGGCACGGGTCTTACGAGTACGAGCTCGCCACCGGGGATTCGTTGGTCTTCGAGGGCGAAGGTCCGCACGGTCCGCTGCGTCTGGTGGAGCTGCCTATTCGCTTCCTCGCGGTTGCAGCCCGCTGAAAGTGCATGAAGAGGGCGGCCTGGATGATTCTCCAGGCCGCCCTCTTCACGAACGCGAGGCGCTTTAGGAACGGGAGGGGGAGCCGAGCATTTCGGGCTCTTCATCCACCAGGTAGGCCTCTTCGGCGTGGGCAGCAATGTCGATGCCGCGCAGTTCGTCTTCCGGCCGGATGCGCAGTCCCACGGTCACCTGAACGAGTTTTGCCACGAGCCAGGTTGCGGCGAACGAGTACAGCAACACGGCTCCCGTAGCGAGGGCCTGGGTGCCGAGGAGGTCAAAACCGCCGCCGTAGAGCAGTCCGGCCGCCTTGTTCGGGGCTGCTTCGGTGGCGAAGACGCCAATCAGCAACGTGCCGATGACGCCACCCACCAAGTGCACTCCCACCACGTCCAGGGAGTCGTCGAAGCCCAGGCGGAACTTCCACTCCACCGCCAGAGAACACACCGCACCGGCGATGGCTCCGATGGCGATGGCACCGATCGGGCTGACTGCGCCGCACGCAGGAGTGATGGCAACAAGACCGGCCACCAGCCCGGAGGCGGCGCCGATGCTGCTGGCGCGCCCGCGGCGGAGGCGCTCGACGGCGATCCAGCCCAGGAGCGCAGCGGCACCTGCCACTGAGGTGGTCAGGAAAACGACGGAGGCGGTGTTGCCGGCCGCGAGCGCTGACCCGGCATTGAAGCCGTACCAGCCGACCCAGAGGAGTCCTGCACCGACGAGGACCAGGGGCCTGCTGTGGGGCCTGACGTGTTCGCTCTTGGGCCATCCGGCGCTTCGGCCCAGGACCAGTGAGAGAGCGAGCGCGGCGACGCCTGCGTTGATGTGAACTGCTGTGCCACCGGCGAAGTCGATGGCTTTGAGCCCGTTGAGGATCCAGCCGCCGGTGATGCTGCCGTCGGGGGAGTTCAGGGCGAAGACCCAGTGGGCGACGGGGAGGTAGACCACTGTTGCCCAGAGCGCGGCGAACAGCATCCACGCGCCGAACTTCATGCGTCCAGCTGCGGCGCCGGCAATGATGGCGGTGGTGATGCCTGCGAAGAAGAGCTGGAACGCCGCGAACAGGGCCGGTGGGATGGCGGCGTTGGGGTCCTCGGCAAGGAGTTGTTCCAGTCCGAGGTACTGGGTGGGGTCGCCGAGCAGCCCGGCGCCGCCGAGGGAGTTCCCGAACACTGCGGAGTAGCCGAACGCGGCCCAGAGGACGGCGACGATGCTGACGCCGCCGAAGCACATCATCATCATGTTCAGGATGCGTCTGGAGCCGACCATTCCTCCGTAGAAGAGGGCCAGGGCGGGGATCATGAGGCAAACCAGGGCCGAGCTGACCAGCAGCCAGGCGACATTTCCCGTATCCATGGGAAACCCCTTTCGAGCGGTTCTTGTTGGGTGCGGTGGATGGGGTTGGGTGTGTTGGTGTGCGTTGGGGGCGGGTGACTGCCGCCCCCAACGCAGGTCTGGAGGGGTTATGCGAGGGCGGGGGTTTCCCAGAGGTTCAGGACGGTGCCGATGTTCTTTTCGTCGGCGGTTCGGTAGAGCTCGGTGGCCCAGGCGACGTCTTCGATGGGCATGCCGCCGACGGAGTAGAGGATGATTTCTTCGTCGTCGCGGCGTGCGGGGAGTTTGCCGGTGGCGATGTCGGCGATTTCTTCGATCTTGGAGGCGGGGATCTTGCCTTCTTCGAGGAGTCCAAACCAGTGGGATCCGGGGATGCCGAGGATTTGGTAGGCGGTGGGGCCGTATTCTTCGAGCCAGGCCTGGTAGAGGCCTTCGGCGTCGATGACCAGGCGGGCGTCGCCTTGGAGGAAGTCGTCATCGAAGCGGGCCGCGGCAGGCAGGAGCAGCAGGGCGCCGGGCTTGATGGCGTGCTTGGGGAAGTACGGGAAGGCCTCGCTGCCGGCGGCGTCGGTGGAGGTGGTGGCCATGACGACGTCGGCGTCGGAGATCGCGTCCTCAATGCTCGCTGCCGCCGCGACCTTGGTCAGTTGCGGGAAGGTGGCCTGGGCCCAGTCAACGAAGGCCTGGGTGCTGCCTTCGCTGCGGCCCTTGACGTAGAGGGTGTCGATGGAGGGGCGAAGGGCCAGGGTGGTGGAGAGGACGGAGCGGGCGATCACACCGGGTCCGACGACGGCCGCGACCTTCGCATCGGCCTTGGCAAGGTGCTTGACCCCGACGCCGGGAACGGCACCGGTGCGGTATGCGCTGAGGAGGTTGGCACTCATGATGGCCAACGGGGCGCCGGTGTCGCTGTCGTTCAGGACGAACACGTGGATGGAACGGGGGAGGCCCTTGCCTCGGTTTTCGGTGTTGGAGCCGTACCACTTCACCCCGGAGGTACCGAAGCGGCCACCGAGGTAGGCGGGCATGGCCATGAAGCGGCGGTCCGGGCCGTCCTTGGGCATCCCCGCGAACTCGGGGGCTGCCGGGAACGTGATCATGGCGCCGTGGGAGTTGCCGTTCTCACCGGCCATCCGGTAATCGCCCAGGCGAAGCAGAACAAGGGCTTCCTCCATGACGTCGGTGCAGCGGACCAGGTCGCCGACGCCGGCGTCGATCATGTCGGGTTCGCTGAGGTAGCGGAAGTTGATCTCGGTGGACATAGGTACTCCTTCGTGGATCATGTCATGAAACATTGGTAACTGACATTCAACCCTCATGGCGTTTCCGATCCATCAAGCGGAAGTTTCCGGCGTGTAACTTCTCCGTCCGGGGCGGTCGCCAGGCCGCGCTACGTCAGATGGTCGAAATCCCCCCGCGCCCACGCGGCATGCCTCTCGGCAGACTTCCTCAGCACTGCCTTCGCTCCGGATGGAATGACGTTGTTGAAGTTTCCGTACATCCGGTCGAACTCAATCCCACCCAGATCCTCCGCCAGGCGCAACGCCACTGCGCCGGACAAGGGAAGATGGTTTGGGTAACTGCGCATGAAAGCTACCGATCGGCGGTCCGGGTTGGGGAACACCGTATCGCCCGTCAGCAGAACGCCTCTCCCGTCAGCTCCGGCCG
Organism: Paenarthrobacter sp. NPDC089714; assembly: GCF_044748905.1. Classification (NCBI taxonomy): domain Bacteria; kingdom Bacillati; phylum Actinomycetota; class Actinomycetes; order Micrococcales; family Micrococcaceae; genus Paenarthrobacter; species Paenarthrobacter sp. NPDC089714. Next base: position 448,203 of record NZ_JBIVGX010000003.1, on the reverse strand, counting down.
CCCAATGCACCACGGCACTGCCCGGAAAGTGGCCTCCGGCCTGATGGAGCGTCAGCCCCTCCGCGAGGAGCCGGCTCCCCGCCCACGAAACAACGTTCGGGTCATCGCGGCCCAGCCATTGCCGATCAATCTCCGGCACCAGGATGGGAACTCCACCAAGCCTGCGGGACCACTCCACCTGCACACCGAACATGTGCGGATGGCTCGCCGCAATTGCCAGGACGGGCCCGCGATCAAGCACGGCCCGCACGGCGGCGTCATCCACATAGCCAACCGGGTCCCAGATCACGGACCCCTCCGGAGTGAGAACCCATTGGGATGTCTGTCCAATGCCAACTTTGGGTTCTACCCGAATACCCCAAAGGCCCGGCTCGTTTTCTTCAACCACCACCCGATGACCAGCCGCCGCCAGCCCGTCAAGGCCAAGCCACCGCTGGCCTTCCTCCAGGACGTACTGCCGCTCGTCGGCACAGATAGGGCACAGCTCCGGCGTGGGCTCCTCGCGCTCAACCCCACACGTTCCACAGACCAACATCCCAGCGTTCCCTTCCACCGATTCTCCTGCACCCTCCCGCAGGCTGGATGCCCCACACTATGGCACCCCACGTTGCGCAGGAAGAGGCTGCCATTGCGCCCGCATATGCCTCCAACAGAAATGACGGAACTGCTGCTGGGGGCTGCCGCTTCGTCAAGGGAGCTTCCGCCCCCAGCCCAACTCCACTAGCGTCGTCTGCGAAGGCCGCCACAGGTGCGCCTTCCAGCTATCCAGGCCCGGACTGTCCAGACCAAGCAAAGGAACACCATGGCACTGAGCAAGGGAACACGAGTGGAATGGAACACCTCCCAAGGCAAGACGCACGGCAAGATCGTGGAAAAGAAGACGAGCGATTTTCAGCTTGATGGCAACACCCACCGGGCCAGCGAAGATGAGCCGCAATACGTCGTCGAATCCGCGAAAACGGGTGCCCACGCAGCCCACAAAGGATCCGCGCTGACTGAACTGCCGTAGACGCGGCCGGAACACCGTTGAGCGAAGGCGGCTATATTGGCCCTGTCAGCCACCAAGCAAAACAGGGGAGTCTGCACACATGGCCAAGGAACTCGCCACCCAGCTCATTGAACAACTCCAGGCTGCGGGGGTGCAGCGGATCTACGGGATTGTGGGTGACAGCCTGAACCCCCTGGTGGATGCCGTCCGGCAAACCGGAGGATCCGCAAAAGGCGGCATCGACTGGATCCACGTGCGCCACGAGGAGGCAGCCGCGTTCGCTGCGGCCGCGGACGCGCAGCTGACCGGGAAGCTGGCAGTGTGTGCGGGCTCCTGCGGTCCCGGCAACCTTCACCTGATCAACGGCCTCTATGACGCCAACCGGACAGGCGCTCCGGTACTGGCCATCGCTTCCCACATACCCAGCAAGCAGATCGGCAGCGGATTCTTCCAGGAAACCCACCCTGACCGGCTGTTCAATGAGTGTTCCGTCTACTCGGAACTGATCAGCACGGCCGAACAGGCCCCAAGGGTCATGCACAGCGCCATCCAGAGTGCGCTGGCACTCGGCGGAGTGGCCGTCGTAACACTCCCGGGCGATATTGCCGGCCTCGAAGCCACAGCGCCCTCGCCCCTGCCGGCCACCTTCCGCCCTGCCTCCCTGATCCCCGATCCCACGAGCGTGCAGGGGCTCGCCGATGCCATCAACGACGCCGGCAAGGTCGCCATTTTCGCCGGGGCGGGCGTTGAGGGAGCGCACAGTGAGCTGATCGCGCTGGCCGAACTCGCCAAGGCGCCCATTGGACACTCCCTGCGGGGCAAGGACTTCGTCCAGTACGACAACCCGTTCGATATCGGCATGACGGGACTGCTTGGATATGGCGCGGCAGCGGAAGGAATCGAGGACGCTGACCTGCTGATCCTTCTCGGGACCGATTTCCCCTACGACCAGTTCCTGCCGGACACCCGCACGGCCCAGGTGGACAGGGCCGCACAGCGGCTGGGGAGACGGACCGACGTCGATCTCGCCGTACACGGCGATGTCCTGCCTACCCTCACCGCCCTGCTGCCCCTGGTGAAGCCGAAGACCAACCGGCGTTTCCTGGACCAGATGCTCAAGAAGCACGATCGCTTGATGAACAAAGCCGTGGGTGCCTACACGCGGAAAGTGGAGAAAAAGCAACCGATCCACCCGGAGTACGCGGCATCGCTGCTGGACCAGACGGCGGCCGAAGACGCCATCTTTACTGCCGACACCGGAATGTGCAATGTGTGGACGGCCCGGTACATCAACCCCTTGGGCACGCGCAGACTGATTGGCTCCTTCCTCCACGGCTCCATGGCGAACGCCCTGCCGCACGCCATCGGAGCGCAAGTGGCGTTCCCGGAACGCCAGGTGGTCTCGGTTTCGGGGGACGGCGGCCTCTCCATGTTGCTGGGGGAACTCATCACGGTCGCCGCGCTCAAACTTCCGGTGAACGTGGTGGTGTTCAACAACTCCACGCTGGGCATGGTGAAGCTGGAGATGCTGGTGGACGGCCTGCCTGACTTCGGCGTTGACGTTCCCGACGTCAACTATGCGGCAGTGGCCGCCGCCTTGGGATTCCATGCTGTCCGGGTTACGGACCCCGCGGACATTGAAGGGGCGTACCGCTCGGCATTCGCCCACCCCGGGCCGTCGCTGGTTGAGCTGATCACCGACCCGCAGGCGTTGTCCCTCCCGCCCAAGATTTCGGGCTCCCAGGTCATCGGCTTCGCCACCGCAATGTCCAAGGTGGTGCTGAACCGTGGGGCAGGGGAGGCGGTCAGCATGGCCCGGAGCAACCTCCGCAACATCCCACGGCACTAGCGGAACAAGGGGACCGGGCTCACGCTCCGGGCCGGCCGGGCCATTCCTTTCCGGCCCAGGGATCGTAGTTGGCGATCAGCTCTTCCTGCTCCGGGCGTTGTGCCTCCGGAACGTGCTGGAGGTTGATGCGGACGCGGTACCACAGGGAGCTTGAGCCGCGCATGCCGTCCACCAGGACATCGGCGGGGTGCAACTCCGCCACAACAGCTGCGTGGCGCGCCTTCCACGCTTCCAGCGCTTCGAGGGCTTCGGCCTTGGTCTTGGTCCGGGCCACTTCAATGAGCGGCATGACCGACTGCCGCCGTCCCGAACCATCACCCGAACGCGGAGCTTTCTCAGCCGGTCCCAGCTCGGCGGCCAAGGCGAGGAGCCGGTCCAGGCTACCTGCAGCGCCATCGATCCCTGCATGGGGATCCCCTTGTTTCGCGAAGCGCGCCGGTACGGTCAACACGGTGAATTGGCCGGGCCTGGCCGTCGCCAGCTCGTCCCAGGTAAGGGGAGTGGAGACCCTGGCGTCGGGGAGCGGCCGCACCGAGTAGGCGGAGGCCACCGTCCGGTCCTTGGCGTTTTGGTTGAAGTCAACGAAGACGCTCTCTCCGCGCTCCTCCTTCCACCATCGGGCAGTGGCGAGTCCGGGCGCCCGGATCTCCACTTCCCGGGCGAGCGTTTCGGCGGCGAGGCGCACGTGCTTGTAGTCGTGGTCCGGCGCAATCCGGACCAGGATGTGCAAACCCCGGGATCCGCTGGTTTTGGGCCATCCCACCAATCCAACGTCCTCCAGCACTTCCCCCGCAACGTAAGCAACATCCACGATTTGGGACCAATCCACTCCCGGCATGGGATCCAAATCGATCCTCAGCTCGTCCGGGTGGTCAAGGTCCTCGGCGCGTACAGGATGCGGATTGAGGTCGAGGCACCCCAGGTTCACCACCCACGCCAATCCTGCAGCATCCCGGATGACCGCTTCCTCCGCCGAGGTCCCGGACGAATAATGCAGGGTTGCCGTGTCGATGAAGGGTGGATGGTTCTCAGGAACCCGTTTTTGGAAGAACGGCTCGGCGTTGATGCCCTTGGGGAAGCGCTTGAGGACCATCGGACGGCCGCCCGCACCGCGCAATGCTCCTTCCGCGACGGCAAGGTAGTACCGCACCAAGTCCAGCTTGGTGATCCCCGGTTCCGGAAATACCACCTTGTCCGGACTTGAAATGCTGACATCCCAGTCGTCGATGGCCAGGATCTCGGGCGGGGTCTTTGACGGACTCATGGTGTCACGCTAGCAACGTTCGGACCCGTGAACCAGAGGAGTTGCCGAAGGCACCTCGCGGCACCCTCACGTAACAGTCAGTGCACGACGGCGGCTACCGCACTGATCTCCACCAGCGCCCCGGGAACACCGAGGCCAGCCACCCGTGCGGCCATGACCAGCGGTGGTTCATCCGACGCAAGCTCGGAAGCGATGGCGCCGTATCCCGCCCCGAGGTCCGCACCGTCCACAAAGAGCACGGTCCACTGCACCACGTCGGAAAGGGTTGCTCCGGCTGCGGCCAAGGCGGTGCGGGCGTTGGCCAAGGCACGGGCCGACTGTACTGCAACATCGTCCTGTCCAACGAGGTGGCCGTCCGCATCCACAGCATTCTGGCCTCCCACGTAAATGGTGGTTGCGCCAGGCGGCACGATCGCGACATGGCTGAAAGCAGGGCTGTTCACGAGCCCTTGGGGACGAAGGCGCTGGACAGTAGGGAGCTGGTCAGAAGACATGCACGTAATGATGCCACCACCAGGCCTGGGTGTGACCCCGATAACAGATGAAGCCGCCGTTTTCTTAAATAAGGTAAGGCTAAGCTAATCTTCCATCTGTGATTGAGCAAACTGTGTTTGAGCAGGGAAAACAGGCCGGCCTCGAGGCCCACGACCTTGTGCTGCGCTACGGCGCCAAGGACGTGGTCCACGGTGCGGGCCTTAACCTGGAGCCCGGGCGGATCGTCGCCCTGGTGGGCCCCAACGGCAGCGGAAAGTCCACGTTGCTGCGGGCCTTGGCACGTTTGCATGCCACATTGTCGGGAAGTGTTACCGTCAGCCCCTCGGACGGTGAGGCAGTTGATGCCCTCATGATGAAGCGCAGCGATTTCGCCCGCCACGTGACGTTGCTCTCGCAGAGCCGCCCGGTGCCCCACGGCCTGAGCGTCCGTGACGTGGTCGAATTCGGCCGCCATCCGTACCGCGGACGGTGGCGGGCCGCCGACCCCGAGGGGGCTGCCGCCGTCGAACGCGCCATGCTGCTCACCGGCGTCGGCGACTTGGCCGGCAGGGGAGTCCACGAGCTTTCGGGAGGGCAGCTCCAGCGCGTGTGGCTGGCCAGCTGCCTGGCCCAGGACACCTCGGTGCTTCTGCTCGACGAACCGACGAACCATTTGGACCTTCGCTACAAGGTGGAAATCTTCGACCTTGTGTTCGACCTCGCCCGCGTCCATGGCGTAGCCGTCGGCGTCGTGTTGCACGACCTCGACGAGGCCGCGGCGTTGGCCGACCAGGTGGTAGTGCTCTCCAAAGGCCGCATCGCTGCGGCGGGTCCTGCACACGAGGCCCTCGACCCCGCCCTCCTCAGCGAGGTCTATTCCATCCCCATCGTTACCCATACTGATCCGCTGACCGGAAGGCTGCGCACCCGCGCAGTGGGCCGGCACAGCGAAACCCAACCCCTCACCAAGGAAAGGACCATGCGTCCATGAAAATCCCCAAGGCTTTGGCCGCTACGGCTGCTGCCGCGCTTCTCCTCACCGGCTGCGGCACTACAGAAGCACCTGCCGGTTCGGCCTCCAGCGGCGCCGCAGGCGGCAGTGCCATCACCGTGACCGACGCCCGCGGTACGGAGGTCAAACTCGACGGACCCGCCAAGCGCGTAGTCGGCACCGAATGGAACGTCGTGGAGAACCTCACGACGCTCGGCGTCATGCCCGTGGGTGTGGCCGACGTCAAGGGTTACAGTGCCTGGGTCACGGCCGGCAAGCTGGACAGCACGCCCAAGGACATCGGAACCCGCAGCGAACCCAGCTTCGACACCATCGCTTCCCTGGATCCCGACCTGATTGTCGCCACCACAGACCTGGCCGACCCGGTCATCAAGCAGCTTGAGGAGCTTGCTCCCGTTGTGGTGGTCAAGTCCGCCGACGCGAGCCGCCAGATCGCCCAGGCAGAGGACAACCTCAAGCTCGTCGCCAAGGCAACAGGCACGGAGAAGAAGGCCGATGAAGCCATCGCCGCGTTCGATGCAGCGGTGGCCAAGGGCAAGGCCGACCTCGAAAAGGCAGGGCTCGCAGGAAAGCGCGTGGCCTTCGCCGACGGTTGGGTGGCCGACGGCAAGGTTTCTGTACGGCCGTACGTCAAGGGATCACTGATGGCAGACATCAACACCGAACTTGGGCTGGTCAGCCCCTGGACCATGGAAGGCGATCCCGCGTACGGCCTGGCTTCAACCGACGTCGAGGGCTTGACTGCCATCAACGCTGACAGCTTTGCCTACATCACCAACAACGCCGACGGCGACTTCACCGATGAGCTGACCAACAATGCGGTCTGGAAGTCCCTTCCGTTCGTCGCTTCCGGAAGCGTCCACCGCCTGCCGGACGGCATCTGGATGTTCGGTGGCCCGGCTTCGATGACGCAGTACGTCGACGCCCTGGTGGCATCCCTCACCAAATAGCACCGCCGCATCATGACCCAAACAGCACGGAGGCCCGCCATGACCGCTGCCACGGCCGTGGCGGGCGCTCCCGCCCCCGCTCCTGCAGGTTCCCGGCGCTGGTCCGGAACCGTCCTCGCCGCCGTGGCCGGCCTGCTGCTCCTGGTGGCCTTTTCGCTGATCCACCTGACGCAAGGGACGGCCGACGTCGGCCCTGACAAGTTGCTGGGGATGCTCACCGGCAGCGGCTCGGACCAGGCGACAGCGGTGTTGATCGCCTCCCGCGTGCCCCGCCTTGTCGCAGGCCTCCTGGTGGGCGTCGCCCTGGGCGTTGCCGGGGCTGCACTGCAATCGGCAACCCGTAACGTCCTGGCATCACCGGATACCTTGGCAGTCAACGCCGGCGCGCATTTCGCGATCGTAGGCGTAGCGGCGTTCGGCTTGACCTTGCCCGCGCTCTTGTCCGGTGGAGTTGCCTTCCTTGGCGGCCTCGCCGCAGCCGTGCTCGTGCTGGCGCTGTCCGGTGGTGGAGCCAACGGCAACGGTGGCCCCATTCGCCTGGTCCTTGCAGGGACAGCGCTGGCGCTGGGGCTTCATTCGGCGACCAGCGCCCTCCTGCTGCTTTTCAGCCAGCAAACAACCGGGCTGTACGCCTGGGGACAAGGAAGCCTTGCCCAGTCCCGCAGTGATGAATTGCTGCAGTTCACGCCGGTGGTAGTGGTTGCTGTCGCCTTGCTCCTGGTACTGTCCCGCAGGCTTGACCTCCTGGGCTTGGGAGACGATGCCTCGAGGCTGGCGGGCGCGGATCCGCGTGTCGCCCGGGTGGCCGCCGTCGTGCTGGCTGTTGTCCTGTCCGCAGCGGCGGTGACCATCGCGGGACCCATCGGTTTTGTCGGGCTATGTGCCCCGGCGATCGTTCGCTTGCTGGCCAGCCGCCTCCGCGGCCTCGGCAGACACCGTTCCCTCCTGCCCGTTTCCGGGTTGGCCGGAGCGATCGTCGTGGTTGGCGCGGATGTCGCCGTACGAGGGCTGTTCGGCGCCCAGGCCGGCGTCGAGGTACCAACGGGCGCGGTGACCACCGTCTTTGGCGCAGTGTTCCTGGTGGCCTTGGCGTTGCGCATGACCGACGCCGGTCTCAGCGCGGCCGGGGATGCCCTGGCACGATTGCGCTCGCGCAGTTTTTTCAGGGGCGTCCTGATGGCCTTGCTGGTGCTGTTGGCAGGGCTGCTTGTGGCCGGAGCTTTGCTTGGCGATGCCAAATTGCTGCTGGGGGATCTGACCAATTGGTTAACGGGGCAATCCGGAAACCGGGTCAATGCCATCCTGGGCACCCGGATGCCGCGGGTCCTGGCCGCGGTCCTGGCGGGTGCGGCGCTGGCCCTTGCCGGCGCCCTCATTCAGGCAGTTTCCCGGAACTCCTTGGCCGAGCCTGGCATCCTGGGTGTCTCGGGCGGCGGCGGTTTGGCAGCCATTGCGGTGATCACCACAGCACCACTGGCTGGAGCGTGGGTGGTTACCGGCTCGGCTTTACTGGGAGCCGCGTTCTCCGCCGTCTTGGTCTTTGGCCTCTCCTTCCGCGGAGGCCTGCAGCAGAACCGGCTTGTCCTGATAGGAATCGGCGTCTCCGCGGGACTCGCAGCCATCATCACCGTCCTGCTCGTTTCAACGGATCCGTTCAACCAGACCAAGGCTTTGACCTGGCTTTCCGGGTCAACGTACGGGCGAAACTTCGCGTCGGTCCTGCCTCCGCTGCTTGCGCTGGTGATGGCCGTGCCCGTGCTGGCCGCCCTGCGGAGGGACCTCGACCTGATTGCCGTGGACGACGATTCGCCCCGCGTCCTTGGCATCCAACTGACGCGGTCCCGGTTGATTCTCCTCTCCGTGGCAGTGCTCCTGACCGCCGGGGCGGTTTCGTCGGTGGGCGTCATTGCTTTCGTGGGCCTCGTGGCTCCTCACGCTGCACGCACCTTGGTGGGCGCGCGGCACGCGCGCGTCCTTCCGGTGGCGGCCCTGATCGGCGCTTCCACTGTGGTCCTGGCTGACGTCATCGGGCGCACAATCATTGCCCCTGCCCAGATACCCGCCGGCATCACCACGGCGCTGGTGGGCGCGCCCTACTTTGTCTACTTGCTGTGGCGGTCCCGCGTGGATCGGAGTGCCTGAAACCGGCAGCGGTGGCCTGGCGGTGGGAGTCCTTGAAGGGCGCACGGCGGCGGCGGTAGCATAGCCGCCACCACACCCGAACGCAGCCAATCGAGGAGCCAACCATGGGTGAAAGTGCAGCGGAGAAAACGTCAGCCAAGTTGATGGTGGATCTCATCATTTCCTTGGACGGCTACGCCTCGGGCGAAGGCTGGCCCGGCTGGTGGGGGCTGGAAGGACCGGAATATTTGGCTTGGCTGGACGAAGAAGGAAAAAAGGACATCACCCTTCTTATGGGGGCCAACACGTATAAGGTCATGTCCGGCCTTTCCCAGCAGGCGGAGGACGAAGGCTCAGGGTTTTCCGACGACGAAGGTGCAAGCCTGACAGGGTTGGCAGCTATGCCCAAAATCGTCTTCTCCAAATCCGTGGAGGAACCGCTGGCCTGGCCAAACACCGAGCTTGTACGTGGGGATGCCGTGGAGGCCGTCCGGGAGCTGAAGCGCACCCGCACGGGAACCTTGAGTACCCTGGGCAGCCTCAGCCTGACCCGGTCACTGCTGTCTGCAGGACTGGTGGACCGTTACCGGCTGGTGGTCTTTCCCGTCATTACCGGCCGGACCGGGAGCGAGCGGATCTACGACGGATATCCGGACGTAGCCCTGGAACTCGTGGAGAGTCGCACCTTCGATGGGCGGTCCCAACTCCTCGAGTACGTTCCCACCCTGATCGAGGGACCGCCCCCGGGACGCCCGTGACCTGCCGCCTTCGCCTGCCCGACTAGTAAATAAGTAAACTTACTAATAGGCTGGCAAGCCGGGAGGGTCCCGGACAAACGGTGGAATGAGGCAACCATGAGTGAAGAGCAGGGCATCGCAAAAGTCACGGACATCATCAACCACACCAAGATTGGCATGTTGACCACCATCAACGAATCAGGGGCATTGGTCAGCCGCCCTTTGGCCGTCCAGGAAGTCCGTGATGACGGTGACCTCTGGTTCTTTACAGGCTTGGGCACCTCGCAGGTAGCCCACATCCGGGGCGACAGCAGGGTCAACGTCTCCTTCGGCAAGAACACCGAGTGGGTCTCCGTGGCCGGCACCGCGGAAGTGGTCACGGACAGGACTACCATCCGTGAACTCTGGAACCAGGCCGTAGAAGCATGGTTCCCTGACGGCCCCGAAACTCCTGAGGTCTGCCTGCTTCGGGTGGACTCCGACTCCGCGGAGTACTGGACCACTCCGGGCGGAACCGCTGCCACCGTCCTTCAATGGGTAAAGTCCAAAGTTTCCGATTCGCGGATGAGCGTCGGCGAGAGTGGGACGGTGGACCTCTAGGACCCCGGCTATTGCGGCAAGACGAGCATGTAGCCGGTAGGCAGGTCGGTGCTCCACCGCCGCGGTTCGCGGACCACGAACTGCGTGGCCAATTGTTCCGGATTCAGCAACGTGTCAGGGGCCGGTGAAGGGCCCCATTGGCCACTGCCGTAAGGGTACAGCGGATCCATGACCCTGATGCCGGTTACCTGGAACTCCGAATGCAACCGGGGATCGCCTACTGACTCGAACCCACTCATCACCCATGCGTGGCGTCCACTCCACATCACCAGGCCAACTGGCCTGCCGGTGTAGGCCATGGCCCGAGCAGCGGTTCGCAGTGCGTCCTCGTAAGCCGGAATGCTCACCACCTTGTAGGGGCCCATGCCCACCTCCCCAAGCACCGCCGCCCAGCCCATGGGGTTGGCACCGTTGAAGGCGTTGGACGAACGCACCCTGGCCATCTCCCACAATTCGCCTTGTTGGGCCTGCCCTGCCCACGTGCCCTCGCCGCCCTTCCGAACCAGGTTGTGAGCCATCTGGATGCTCGCGGCCACGCACCACTCGAAGGTGTACTGCGGTACGAAATCGCCGTCCTCATAGAGGTTGAAGGTGAAGGGCTGCGGTTCGGCTATCTTGGTTGGCGCGGGAAGCGGTGCCGGGGTTGCCGCGGCGGTGGGTGACGCGTCGCCTGCCATGGCCGCTGCGGATTCGACCGGACCGGGCTGGCTGGCTGAGGCTGCCTGCGCGGGCGGGGGAGAGGGGAGGTCGACAGCCGGTGAGCAGCCCGACGTCAGGAACGCTGCAACAGCGACTCCGACAAAGAGACGGGCTGGGGTACCGGTCATGGTCGAACCAGTCTATTCCTGCCCTTGTGATGCAGGACAGGTATGCGTAGCGTGGAGGGATAGGCACTTCGCCGATGCAGCCCGGCGGTTCTTGCCTTCCATCCCCCTTGGAGGCCGTCATGGCCATAGACAATTTCGCGCGCTTTATCCAGGAATCCCTGGTTATTGAAGAAGACACCGACGACGGCATGGATATCGATACCCTCTACGGCCTGTACATCAGCTGGTGCCGGATAGCCGACATAGCGCGGGAACCCGAAACGCGATTCCTCTCCACTTTGCGCCGGCATCGGCTCCGTTGGGGCCGCCAGGACGGCGGCTGGGTCCTCGTGGGCCTGCGCATGATCGGTCCCGCTGCCCGGGACTATGTCACGTCCGGTGCAGTTCTTTCCCACGCCGGAAATGACGAGGTGTGGGAGCTTCCTTTGGAACCGGGCGCGGCCGCCTGACCGGCCGCCTCCAACGGGTCAACCCACTCAGGAACCGTGCCGGAGCGCTCAGGGTGATGTACTTACAGGGTCCTGGCCAGGCTGAGTAAGTCCACACCGTGGAGCGCATCCGCAGCACGGACCAGGGCCAGATGCGAGAAGGCTTGGGGATAGTTCCCGGCCATCCGTCCTTCTTGAGTGTCGTACTCTTCGCTGAGCAGGCCTAGTTCATTGCTGAGCCCCACCAGCTGGTCCATGAGGCGTGTGGCATCGTCTTCCCTGCCTGTTCGGGCGTACTGTTCCACCAGCCAGAACGAGCAGGCCAGGAAGGGGTGTTCTCCGGGTTCCAGGCCGTCCACACCCGTCTCCGTCCTGTATCGCAGCAGCAGGCCGCCGTCGTTCAGCAGTTCGTCTTCCAGTCGTGCCACCGTACCCAGCATCCGTTCGTCGCGGTACGGCAGGAACCCAACCTGGGGCATGACCAGGAGGGCTGCGTCCGTTTGGGTTCCGCCGTAGGTCTGGGTAAAAGAATTGAGCCCAGGGTTGAAGGCCCGGTCCATGATCTCTTCGCGCAGCTTTTCGCGGAGGTACTCCCAATGCTCGGCCGGGCCCTCAAGGCCGTGATCTCGAACTGCACGAATGCCGCAGTCGAAGGCGGCCCACATCATCACCCGTGAATGGGTGAAGAACCGTGGCTCACCCCGTATTTCCCAGAGGCCGTAGTCCTTGTCATCAAGGTGTTTCTCGACGAATCCCAGCAAGATCTGTTGCAGGGTCCAGGAGAAATGGTCCTCCTTGCCGCCAGCCATACGCAGTCTTTCCAGAGCCACCATGACTTCGCCAACCACATCGGCCTGGAACTGTGCCACGGCCGCATTTCCGATCCGCACGGGCCGGGAATCTGCGTACCCCGGAAGATGATCGAGAACCCGCTCCGGCAGGTCCCGTTCGCCTCCGATGCCGTACATGATCTGAAGGTCCTCCGGCTGGCCGGCCAGCGCCCGCAGCAGCCAGTCACGCCACTGCAATGCTTCGGTTTCGTAGCCATGCGTCAACATCGATTCCAAGGTCAACGCAGCATCACGCAACCAGCAAAACCGGTAGTCCCAGTTCCTGGAGCCGCCAAATTCCTCCGGGAGGGAGGTTGTGGGGGCGGCGACAATCCCGCCCGTTTCGTAGTTCGTCAGGGCACGCAGGACCAAGAGGGACCGCTTGATGGCTTCTCCGTAGGCGCCGTTGGAGCGGCAGTGGCTGCCCCACGTTGTCCAGTAGGCAGTGGCCTGCTGCAGGGCGGCGTCCACATCGATTCTTGCCGGCGCCGGACGATGCGACGGAAACCAGGTCAACTCGAAGTCGACAATGTCCGACGCCGATACCGTGAACCCTCCTGCGTGACCGTGTGTGTGCGGTTCCGGAAGGTGCGGGCCGCGAAGGGCCAAAGCGTCCGGCCCGGCCAAGGCCTGGAGCATGGTCCCGCCGGAATCAAGGTCGTGGACTCGTCGCGTCCAGGGGACGATCTTCGCGTAGCCCGGACGAATGACCAGTTCCTGGTGCATTTCCACCACGCCCTCAAGCCCGGTGATGCGGCGCAGAACCGACGACGTGGCATGCCCTACCGGCATGAAATCTGTGACCCGGACGGAACCCGTGGACGTACGCCAGTGTGTTTCCACGATGAAGGTCGAATCAACGTATGAGCGGCTAGTCACCACGGCTTCCGGGTCACCCGGGGCGAGCAACCACCGTCCGTGTTCATCAGCGCCCAACAGGGCGCTGAACTGCGCGGGGGAGTCGAACCTCGGGAAACATGCCCAATCAAGGCTGCCGCGACGGGAAACCAGCGGCCCGGTCAGGAGATCCGACAGCAGTGCATAGTCCTCGATGGGATCGGCCATGGCTTTACTAAAACACACCCGGAAGCGTGAGGGGAGGGGCTATCTGGCAGCGCTCAGCGCCAACGGCGAGCAGACAAAGAACTGTGGCTGCTCAACCTGGGCGAACGGAACGACGATCCAGCGGCCACCATAAAACTCAACATAGGAGTCCTGGTTGCATTGTGCGTAAGCTTCTTCCCGCGTCATCGTCTTCTCCTTTCCTCATCTAGGTTTTGGACCACCACTACTGATCTGTGTCTGACCGGAACAGGTGCCCTTCTGCTCTTCGATTGGTACTCTTAACTATAGACTTTCATTGATAAGGGTCAATAGACATTCAAGGTTAAATGTCACTTTCTTCGAGGAGGACGAGTACCGGTGTCGACATGGAAAGAGCAACTGGCTTTCGCCCCGCTGGAGACTGCCGACAGGGGAGAGGAAGTCGCCCGGCGCCTTAGACACGCCATAGAACTCGGCGTCCTCGAGGACGGATCCCAACTGCCGAGCGAAAGCTATCTGGCCACCAGAATGGGCGTGTCAACATTGACGCTGCGGGCAGCCCTGGCCGAATTGCGGGGATTGGGTCTCGTGGAGACCCGGCGCGGCAAGGGCGGAGGAAGCTTCGTCAAGGCCAACACGGGCGACGTCGCGCGGATGCAAAAACAGTCGGTCGGCACCTACTCCTTGGAGGATTTGCGCGACCTCCGCGAGTTCCGCGCGTTCCTGGCCGGCAGCGCCGCTGCGGCCGCAGCGGAGAGATCCAGTCGGCTGTCCCTGGCCCGCCTTGAGTACATGTCCGATGAAATCCGGACAAGCGAACACCCGGCGGACGCGATCCGGGCCGACAGCAAATTCCACATTGAGCTTGCGGCGAGCTCCGGCTCCGTCAGGCTGACCAGGCAGGAAGCGGAGCTGCAAGCCGAGGTTGGCCCACTGATCTGGATGGACCCTGCACCCCGCAGGCAGGCCGCGGCCGACGATCACGCGCGGATCGTCGAGGCCATTAAGGCCGGCGATGTCGCGCTAAGCCGGCAGCTCGCCGAAGACCATGTGCGGCGGGACATGAACCTGGTCATCGACGAACGGTTGGAGCTGGACGTTTCGCCCATCGATACCAAAGGAAAGCCCCCGTCCGTGGACCGCGTAGTGACGGCCATCGAGACGCTCGCCGGCACTTTCCAGGGGATCGCCGCAGCCTCACTTCGAGACCTCGAGCAGGCCGTTCGCACCAGCATTTCCTCGGGCGTGAGCCGGGAAAAGGCGGATTCGGAGATTTATGCCGTGGCCAGAAGGTCACTGGCCATCGGGGTACCCCTCCTGTACGGCAACGGCTTCATGGCCGATCAGGATTTCTATGGGGAGGGATGGATAGCGTGGTGCTACGCGCCTACGGGCCCTGAGTCCCACCAGCGGCTGTACATCGATATGGATCTCTATGAGGTGAACACCGTACCGTGGCTGCCGGGGGAGGACACAGAGGAGGGCGGCTACCACGTCAGCCACGCCTACGTGGACGCCAGCGGAACCAATGAGATTGTGATGACTTTCGGCAGGCGTATCACCGTAGACGGCCAGTACGCCGGGGTAGTGGGCGCCGATGTTTCGGTCAGCCAACTCCAGACTGCGTTCGAACCCCATCTGCGCGCATTGCCGCCCAACAGCTGCATCGTTGACCAGCATGGAGCAATTCTGGCAACGAACACCGGCCGCTTTGTAGGTGGAACCATACCCGTCGATTCCGGGGATTCACATGAGCTGCCCGGCGTCCCATGGCGGCTCTGTATCGGCTACGCCGGTTAGACGCCGCGCGGGTCTGGCGAGAGTCAGTTAGCCCCGACCAACTCGTTGAGCCAAGCAACTTCGAGTTCCCTGCTGCTGCGGGGCTGGAACCTGGCGTATTCGCCACTGAATTTCGCGTCCGGTTCACTAAGACGCTGTCCATCCAACGTGACGAAGGGCAGCTCATCCAGGTACGCCACCCGCGGGAGCCGGGTGATGTTGAACTCCGTGATGCATTGCGAGCAGATCGGCGTCGCCCGGATGTACGCGTGGGCAGGGTTGGTCCAGCAGGTTTCGCAGTAGGCAATCTCGCCGGGCATGTTTTCCTCAGTGGTGGGCGCTGACGTGCACTGTCAATTCTCACAGCTGCCACCATGCGGTTTCGAGCAGGTGTGACCAGCCCCACGGTGTGACGTGGCACAACACGGAAGCACGTTTCCAACACCACAGACCGTTTGGCGCTGACCCGAGAGGCTGGGCATGTCAGCGCCTCGGGGGATCCCGAATTCCCTCTGGTGGCGAAATACGTTATCCGTTTTCTCGGGATGCTCAGTTGCGCCGTTGCTTGAGGGCGACGTAGTCGGACATTCTCGTGGCGGATCTCGCGGCATGTTGGGCGATGATGGCGGGGCTGTAGCCCAGTAGGTCCATGAGGGTTCGGGCGTCTACTTCCTGGGTGAGATCGCGAAGTGTTGCGTTTCGTGCCCGTTGGCTGTCGATGCCCAGGACATGGAGTCGTTCGGAAAGCGTCGCAGGGTGGATGTGCTGGCCTGCCCGGGTGCCTGGGAACAGCCATTTCGTGTTGGTGTTTGTCGTGTTCCGGTTTTCTTTTCCTTGGCGTTGGTGCCAAAACATCTCGGTTATGGCTTCGGGTATCGCGGCGGGTATCGTGCCCAGCTTGAGGAACATGCCCTCTGGAGTGCTGTCGATGTCTTCATCGCTGAGCATCACGATCTTGTTCACGGGATGAGCCCAGAGCAGCAGGATGAGACCTGCAAGGCGCGTCGAGGTGATGACGTGGTTGTAATCGAGGCAGTTGCGAACCAGTTGGATGCGTTCGTGTTGGGTGATCATCGGCACGGAATGTGCGGGTCGGAATGGCACGTCGAGTTGCCCGTAAGGTCTGCGGTGTTGCCGGTTGAGCCAGCGTACGAAATTGCGGACATGTTTGCGGGTGCTGGGCCCGCTGCTGAGATATTCGTCGATGTGGGCTTGCCTGAGTTCATCAGCCCCGATGCCATGGGTGCTGCGGAGCCAGATGAGAAGTTTGGCGGCTTCGGTAATCTCCTGTTTGGCCGCGTGGGTCACGGTTTCAAGGTTCACGGTTGGGTCCGTGGCTCTGTCGCGGATGCGTTTGAGGTGATGCCATGCTGCGAAGCGTTCGATGTTCTGGGCTGTTCCATCCTCGGGGAGGTCACTGATTTTGGCGGTAAGCCATTGTTCGAACCGTACGAGTCTTTCGTTGCCGCGTCCGGGCATGATGCGGTGGTGCATGAGCAGGTAGCGCAGGTGTTCGGCGGCGGTGGACCGGGGGAGCGCATCGAAGGCTTCGTGGGTGAGTGGAAGTGTTCGGTCGCCGATGGCTTTCAGGAGTTCCCTGGCCTGGGTGCCAGGGCGCATGTAGGTGTAGATGCTTTCGGGTCTGCCGGCTTCCGTTAGGAGGCCGAGGAGGCGGTGCAGGCTGAGGTTGTCGCCGGGTTTGAGCACTGCGGTGAGGTCGTCGTTGAGAGCGCAGCGGATACAAAGGCCGCCCCGGAACCTTTCCATTTCGCGGTTGCATCGGGTGCAGGTGAGTTTGGTGGTGATGCCTGCGCAGTCGCGGCAGATGGGCTGGTGGTCGGGTGAGCGTCCGGGGAGCATGCGGGTTTCGAGGCAGCGGGGGCATCTGCCGCGGGTGTGGGTGGCCTCTGTGAAGCAGGCTCCGCAGACCGGGCCGTCTGGCCAGCGGACCCGGATCTTGGCCACCAGTTGGTTGCATCGGCTGCAGAGATATTCTCCGCTGGAGCGTGGCCGACCACGTTTCCTGGCGGTCTGCGGGCCGTTGAGTGTGGGCGGCCTAGCGGATCCGTTGCCGCCAGTGGGCGGCCGGCCCGGTTTAGCCATCGTCCTCGACGATTCGTGCGCGCACTGGCCGGTAGTTGTGCAGGTCAGGGATGTCTTCGCCGGCAGCTTTGCGGTGCCGGATGGTCTTGGTTTCTGTGGCTGAGTAGGTGATGAGGTCGTTGGGTGTTACGTCCAGGGCATCACAGAGTGCGACGAGAACCTTGAAGGAGATCCGTTCGGGCTCTTGGGTCACGATCCGCCAAATTGCGTTGGCAGTCAGTGTGATGCCGCGATCATGCAGCAGAGCAGCGAGCTCTTTGGCCGTGTGGACCCCTCGTCGGGCCATGATCTCCCGGACCCGCCAGGTGTAGGCGATTTCTCGTCTGGTCATGGGTGCTTCCTTTCCGAGGGCAGCTCCAGGGCCGCTTTGATGGTTCGTTCGTGCACGCGCTCAAGGGCGAGGCGCTGGTAGTCGGGGGAGGGCAGCGTGTATATCGAGGTCGTGTAGGCGTGATCATGGCCGAGCTGCAGCTGTATAAAGGTCAGATCAAACCCTTCGCCGGTGCTTAGGTGTGTGGCGTAGGAGCGCCGGAAAGAATGCAGGTCCAGTCCCGGCGGGTATCCCAGCTCATCCAGGAGCTCATGGAGCCGGCCGTTCAGGTGCGACTCACCCACGACTTTCCCGCCGCTGGTGGGGAACACGTCCGTGACCGGATAGCCGTAGCGGGGTAGTCCGCTTCTGATCCAATCGGCCATCATTTCCGCGGACCACTCCCAAACGGTGAGAACGGAACGGCTCTTTTTCGCTGAACCCTTATGTGGTTTTCCCCAGCGCACGAGGACCACGCCGTGATCGCCAAGGAAGGGTGCCTTGCCGTTACGGGAGAAGTCGGACACCTGTAAGCGGCGAAACTCCTCGGAGCGCAGCCCCCAGCTGTACGCCGTCTTGAAAGCAATCGCGTCACGCCATGCAGACAATGCGCCCTTGCGGCCCGAGGCCAGGATCCGCTCGACTTCGAGATCTGCAAGGTCGAAGAGTTCCTGAAGTTCACGCTGGCTGAACGGCCGTTTCCCGGGCCGCGCTTCGGTTGGCTGCGAATGCGTAACCCGGTTCAGTTCCGTCACGACCTGGGCAAAGACCCGACCAAACAGCTTCGCGCTTTGCTCGCACCAGTCATAGTGCGGGCTGCAAGCATAGTCACAGAACAGTTTCACCGCGCCCTGATACGAGCGGACAGTGCCGTGGGACAGGTTCCTCACCGCCCGCGCGTGGGAGAAATAGTCATCAGCGTCGCCAAGGCTCCATTCCCACGGATACCTGCCCGAGAAGTCCACGAGACTCAAGACAACATTGCGCCTGGAACGGATGGTCGCTGCCGAGAAATCCTTCGCTCGCTGCTGCCGTTCCCAGCCCTCCAGAACGAGCGCCAGGAACGAGTCCGGATCCGGCGTTTGACCGCCGAAAGGAACATAGAGAACATTCCCGTCATCCCGTGCCATGGCTTGCCTCGCATCATCAACAGCTCTTTGCAATTTTCGCACACAGATTGCGAAAAACGCAATCATCAAACGGTGAAACCGCAGTTCAGACGCCAAATACGGCGGCCACAACGAGTGCGAAACAACGCGCACCCTCAGAACCCCAGCAATCCAGTCGTCAAGGCAAAATCGCAGGTCAGCACCGCATTAGGGGAGATGCAGCAGGCGTTTCCCACATCCTCACGATGTGCAACAACCGCACTTAGAGTCATTACTACTTTACATAATGTAGATTATCGGCGTTTGCTGCACATGCTGGAGAGGGGCCGTCCCGCACAGCCGAAACGGCCCCTAATACGCTCGCGTCAGGCGCCTACATAAGCCGCCAGGTGCTTCGCTGTCAGCGTCGACCTGCCGGCCACAAGCTCCGCCGGCGTTCCAGCGAAAACGATCTTGCCGCCGTCGTGCCCGGCCCCGGGTCCCAAATCGATGATCCAGTCGGCATGGGCCATGACCGCTTGGTGATGTTCGATCACTATGACGGACTTGCCGGACTCAACCAGTCGGTCCAGCATGCCGAGCAGATTCTGGACATCGGCCAGGTGCAGGCCCGTGGTGGGCTCGTCCAGGATGTAGATATCGCCCTTCTCGGACATCTGGGTGGCAAGCTTCAGGCGCTGGCGCTCACCGCCGGACAGCGTCGTCAACGGCTGGCCCAGCGTCAGGTATCCCAGTCCGACGTCGGCAAGCCGGTCCAGGATCTTGTGGGCTGCCGGCGTGCGGGCGTCGCCCTCGCTGAAGAACTTCTCCGCCTCATTCACAGACATTGCAAGCACTTCTGCAATATTGCGTCCGCCCAGCCTGTACTCGAGAACCGACGCCTGAAAGCGCTTTCCCTCGCATTCCTCGCACGTCGATTCAACGGTGGCCATGACACCCAGATCCGTGTAGATCACCCCGGCGCCATTGCACGTGGGGCAAGCACCCTCGGAATTGGAACTGAACAACGCCGGCTTCACGCCGTTGGCTTTGGCGAAAGCCTTGCGGATGGGTTCCAGGAGTCCCGTGTACGTGGCCGGGTTGCTGCGCCGCGAACCGCGGATGGCGCCCTGATCGATGACCAGGACCCCGTCGCGCTTGGCCACCGATCCGTGCACCAGCGAGCTCTTGCCTGAACCGGCAACTCCCGTCAGGACGCAAAGTACGCCCAGTGGAATGTCGATGTCGACGTCCTGCAGGTTGTTCGTCGAGGCGCCACGTACCTCAAACTGGCCCGTGGCAGGCCGGAACGTGTCCTTGATTGCGGCGCGGTCATCGAGGTGCCGCCCGGTAATGGTGTCGCTCCCCCGCAAACCGTCGAGGTCACCCTCGAAGCAGACGGTTCCACCTCCGGTACCGGCTCCTGGGCCGAGGTCTACGACGTGGTCGGCGATAGCGATGGTCTCGGGTTTGTGCTCCACCACCAACACTGTGTTGCCCTTGTCCCGAAGCTGCAGCAGCAGCTGGTTCATGCGCTCAATGTCGTGCGGGTGGAGTCCAATGGTTGGCTCGTCGAAAACGTAGGTGATGTCTGTCAGGGACGAACCCAGGTGACGGATCATCTTTGTCCGCTGCGCCTCTCCCCCGGACAAGGTACCGGCGGGACGGTCCAGGGACAGGTAGCCGAGCCCGATGCCGGTGAAGGAATCAAGCAGGTGCTGCAGTCCCTTCAGGAGGGGTGCAACGGATGGTTCGTCCAATGCCCTGATCCAGCCCGCGAGATCGCTGATCTGCATCTTGCAGACGTCGGCAATGCTCTTGCCCTGGATCTTGGACGATCGGGCCTCGGGACTGAGGCGCGTCCCTTCACACTCCGGGCACGTGGTGAACGTGATGGCGCGCTCCACGAACGCCCGGACATGCGGCTGCAGGGCATCCACATCCTTGGACAGCATCGACTTCTGGATCTTGGTAATGATGCCTTCGTAGGTGAGGTTGATGCCCTCCACCTTGACCTTGGTGGGTTCGCGGTAGAGGAGGTCGTGAAGTTCCTTCTTGGTGAACTTGGCGATCGGCTTGTCCATGTTGAAGTAGCCGGTCCCGCTGAAGATGCGACCGTACCAGCCGTCCATGCTGTAGCCGGGCACGGTCAAGGCGCCCTCGCTCAGGGACTTGCTGTCATCGTAAAGCGCGGTGAGATCGAAGTCGCTGACCGACCCCATGCCTTCGCACCGGGAACACATGCCTCCCAGGCGGTTGAAGGAAGCCTTCTCGGTCTTGGTCTTGCCTTCGCCGCGCTCCACGGTGATGGCTCCACTGGCCTTGACGGTGGGGACGTTGAAAGAATACGCATTGGGTGAGCCAATATGCGGATGACCGAGCCTGCTGAACAAGATGCGCAACATCGCGTTGGCGTCGGTTGCGGTGCCAACCGTGGACCTGGGGTTGGACCCCATGCGCTCCTGGTCAACAATGATGGCTGTGGTCAGGCCTTCAAGCATGTCCACGTCGGGCCGCGAGAGGGACGGCATAAAACCCTGGACGAACGCACTGTAGGTCTCATTGATCATGCGTTGCGATTCGGCGGCGATGGTTCCGAACACCAGCGAGCTCTTGCCGGAGCCCGAGACACCAGTGAACACCGTGAGCCGGCGTTTGGGGATGTCGATGCTGACGTCCTTGAGGTTGTTCTCGCGGGCTCCCTGCACACGGATGAGGTCGTGGGTGTCCGCTACGTGGGACGCCGAAGATTCCGTTTCCGTGCTCGCGGCAATGCTCATGATTTCTCCATCTGCCAGGCGCCGCTGCCTCGGCGTCGCCCATCCCCTGACCGGCCTGCTGCGGCCAGTACGTTCGATTCTCGTTCGTTGGCGCGGATGCGGCAACGGTACGTTCCACACTACTGGGCAGTACGCGCCGCCACGGTGAACACACGGCAACAACCCGGGCCCATTGTCTTCGCGTCCATACTCGCTAAGAATGAAGCATGCCGGTCTACATGAGGTCCCTCGAAACCGCAGTCCCGCCAACCATCCTTGTCCAATCGCAAGCTCGTGATGTTTTCGCAGCCCAACCAGGCCTGACCAGGCTTGGCTCCCGCCTTGTCACTACCTGCTTCGACTCCGCCGCCATCGATACCCGGTACACGGCCGTGGCCGAATTGAGCCTGGATGCCCATCCCGAAAATCCGCAGTTCTTCGACCTCGAAAGCAACCGCGTGCTGAGTCCCAGCACCAAGGCACGGAACGAAATCTTCGCCGTCGAAGCCACCAAACTCTTCATCGAGGCCGGCAAGGCAGCCGTGGCAGGTGCTCCCGGGATCGGCCTGGATGACATCACGCACGTCATCACCGTCTCCTGCACTGGATTCTTCAACCCGGGACCGGACTACAAGGTGGTCAGGGCCCTGGGCCTCCAGCCTTCGGTCCAGCGCTACCATCTGGGGTTCATGGGGTGCTACGCCGCGTTCCCGGCGCTCAGGGCCGCCAAACAATTCTGTGTGGCGGATCCATCGGCTGTTGTCCTGGTCATTTGTGCCGAACTGTGCTCCCTGCACGTGCGCACCTCCAACGATCCGGACACCATCATGGGTTCGGCCATCTTCGGCGACGGAGCCGGGGCAGCCGTCGTCACAGCCCGGGAACCCGAAGGGCCGGAGCCCGTCATCCGGCTGGACCACTTCGAGACCGTGCTGACCCCTGTGGGTGAAGAAGCCATGGCCTGGAACATCGGCGATGAAGGCTTCGAGATGGTCCTCGGTTCCTACGTGCCCCACATCATTGAAGATCACATCACGGGAGCTTTGGAACCGCTCCTCGCCAAGGAACCCGGACTCAGCGACAAGCCCTACCGGGACATCACGCATTGGGCCATCCATCCGGGCGGACGCAGCATCCTGGACAAGGTGGAGTCCAAACTGGAACTGACGGCAGATCAACTTGTCCCTGCCCGGGAGACCTTGCGGGAGTACGGGAACATGAGCAGCGCCACGGTGATGTTTGTCCTCAAGTACATGCTGGACAGGCCAGCCCACGAGCGTGAGGAACGGATCTGCTCCATGGCCTTCGGACCCGGCCTGACCGTGGAGACGGGACTCCTGACGCTGGTCTCCCCCGCCCTGTGAGTCCGTGGGGGTCCCTCGCGCAACGGGACCTGGATGCCGTGGAGGACATGGATCGCCCCGATTGCGACCTTCAGCGCCTCAACCGCAGCTACGCCCGCTTCCCCGTGGTGAACGCCCTGCTGTCCGGATGGCACAGGTTGTACCGCGAGCGGTTTGTACCACTTTTGCGTCCGCGGGAATCCGTCTCGGTACTGGATATCGGTTGCGGCGGCGGTGACGTCGCCCGCAGCCTGGCCCGCTGGGCATTGCGCGACGGTTTCGACCTTCGGGTGACGGCGATCGACCCCGACGAGCGCGCGTTCGCTTTCGCTTCGGTGGCCCGGAGCCTGCCAGGAGTGGAGTACCGGCAGGCCCTCAGCTCCGACCTGGTGGCGGAGGGGCGTGAATTCCACATTGTGCTGTCCAACCACATGCTGCACCACCTTGACGCTGCCAATCTGGCCGCTGTCCTCTTTGACTCGGAACAGTTGGCTACCTCGATGTCGCTGCACAACGACCTACGGCGCAGCAATGTGGCCTATGCGCTCTTTGCGGCAGGTTTCTGGCCGCTTGGCGTGGGATCGTTCATTTGCGGTGACGGCCTGGTCTCCATCAGGCGCAGCTATACCCCGTCAGAACTGCGTGCGGTGGCCCCCGACGGTTGGCGCGTGGAACCGAATGGCCCCTGGCACAACCTGCTTGTTCGGGAGGCCCGCTCCAAGGACGTCCGTGCGCGTGGAGCCTGACGTTGTTATTGTCGGGGCGGGCCCTGTGGGACTCTTTCTGGGGGTCCTCCTGCTGCAGCGCGGGAGGTCGGTACGCATCCTGGAACGCCGTACCGTGCGCAGCAACCGATCGCGGGCCATCGGTATTCACCCTCCTGCCCTGAAGGAGCTCCAGCGGGCGGGACTCGCCAGCGGGCTCGTGGCTGAAGGGATAAGCATCCCGAGGGGCGTGGCGTACAGCAGGGGAAAAAGGGTCGCCGAATTGCCCTTCTCCGGAGATCCGGGCTTTCCGTTCATCCTTGCAGTTCCCCAACCGGTGACGGAACGCGTGCTGGAGGAGGCCGTCGCAGCGTTGGACCCGCAGGCACTTGTGCGCGGTGCCAACGTCCACACACTGATTGACGACGGCGGCACTGTCAGTATCGGAGCGGACTCACCTTCGGGAGCACTCGGGTTCCGGTCCGGGCTGGCTGTAGCCGCTGATGGCGCCCATTCCAGGTTCCGTGAGCGGTTCGAGCCCGGCGCGCGGGCCCGGGACTATCCGGACTACTACCTCATGGGAGACTTCCAGGACACCACGGGGCATGGACAAGACGCCGTCCTCTACCTCGAGCCGGACGGGATCGTGGAATCCTTCCCGTTGCCTGGTGGCGTACGGCGGTGGGTGGTGCGGCTCGGCGCACCGGCAACAAGCCCGACGGCGGGTGGCCTGGCCGCGCTGGTCAGCGCCAGGACAGGCGCGGCGCCGGACCCGGCCACCAACACCATGCTGAGCGCCTTTGGCGTACAGTCCCGGCTGGCTTCTTCAATGGTGCACGGGCGTGTGGTCTTGCTGGGCGATGCGGCGCACGAGATCAGCCCTATCGGCGGGCAAGGCATGAACCTCGGGTGGCTGGACGCCGCAGCCTTGGCACCCATCATCGATGCTTCGCTCGCGGGTGAGGAAGTGGGCAGGGACGTCAGGCGCTTTGAACGCGCCCGTGGCCGCGCCGCCTCCAAGGCATCACGTCAAGCGGGGATGAACATGGCTTTGGGCAGGCCCATGCCGCCTTCAGCGCTGAGCGCCAGGAACAGCCTCTTTGCGACTGCCCTTCGAGTGGGCTGCGTCTCCGGGCTGGTGGAGCGCCGCTTTACGATGCGCTGGTGAACCTTGGCCGACTCAGCTGCCCGTGTAGTAGCAGTCGTAGGTGTCCTGGCTGGCGATCAAACCGTCCCGCAGTTCAAAAACTGCGGTGCTCCGCGCACGGATGGTTTCCCCGGCATCCCAGTGCGGGAGATCCAGAAGCAGGACGGCGGACCAGTTCATCTCCAGCACCACCCGGTTTCCTTCGGTAGTGGTCCGGACAATCTCGAACCTCTGCCCGGAAACGATTGCCTTGCTGTCGTCAGCTCCGGCCAGGGTCTCTTCGCGGGTGCGGGTGGAGCCCGTCTTGGACAGGGCATGGGGCCATTCGGTCAGGGTGAAGTCCTCGGCCAGGAACGGATCGATAACGGCTCCTCCTCCGCCGGCTTCCACGGTCCTGACGAATCCAAGTACTACTTCCAGGGGGTCGCTGTGGCTCATCCGATGAGCCTAACCCACCTGCCGCGCCGCTCCATCCACCGGGCGGGCAGGCGGAACGGATAGGCTCAGCTCATGACCCAGCACGTTCGGCCGCTGTACGGCCCCTCCACGGACTTCACCGCAACCGACATCCGGGACACAGCGCGGAGGCTCTTGGATATGGAGCCCCTGCCCCCGATCGTCCAGGCCGGTCATCCCGTGCTCCGCCAGCATGCAGCTCCTTTTGACGGGCAAATCGACGACGAAGAACTGCACGCCCTGATCGAGCGCATGCGTGAGGTCATGCATGCTGCACCCGGTGTGGGCCTGGCAGCGCCGCAACTCGGTCTACCCCTCCAAATAGCCGTCCTGGAGGACCAGTACCAGATAGACCCCGCATCGGCGGCAGCCAGGAACCGCGAGCCGTTGGAGTTCCTGGCCGTGCTGAACCCGTCGTACACGGCGGTTGGTCCTGAGAGCGCATCCTTCTACGAGGGGTGCCTCTCAGTCAGCGGCTACCAAGCGGTTGTCAGCAGGCCCTCCTCGGTACAGCTTGAGTGCCTCACCCCGGATGGTGCCCCGTTTGAAGGCGTGTACTACGGATGGCAGGCACGGATCGTGCAGCACGAAACCGATCACTTGATGGGCGCCCTTTACCTGGACCGGGCCGAACTGCGGTCGCTGTCCAGCAACGCCGAACATGCCGCCCGATGGTCCGGTCCCGGGATCGAGGATGCCCGCGCTGCCCTCGGCTTCCTCCGCAGCTAGACTATTCAGTCCTCGCCGCGGTTCAGCTCGCTGGGCAGGTGCTGCGCCCACCAGGACAGGATGTGCTGGAACCGCGCCTTGCGGTGATGTGGAGTGCCCGTGCGCGACAGTTCGTGGTCCTCGCCCGGAAACACCAACAGCGCCGTTTCCACCCCGCGGGACTTCAGTTCCGAGTAGTACCGCTGGCCCTGCTCGATGGGGCAACGGAGATCGTTCTCGCTATGGATGACCAGCGTAGGAGTCCTCACGCTGCCAACCACGGCCATGGGGCTCTGGGCTTCCAGTTGTTCCGGGGTTCCGCCCGTGTACTCGCCTCCGAAGAACCAGCCAATATCTGCCGACCCGTGGAAACTGACCGGGTCCAGGAAGCCGCGCTCCACAATGGCGCCCTTGAATCGATGGTCGTGGGCGATGGTCCAGGCGGTGAGGTAACCACCGTAGGAGCCTCCCATGATGCCCAACCGCTCTTTGTCCAGAACCGGATACTTTCGCAGGGCTGCGTCCAGGAAGGCCAGGACGTCCTGCATGTCCACGGCGCCCATCCGTTCCTTGATGGCTCGTCCGTGAGCCTGGCTATACCCGGCCGAACCTCGGGGGTTGCACATCACCACCGCGTATCCGGCCGCGGCATAGACTTGGGCTTCGTCGAAGAACGCGCCCGTGTACTGGGCGAACGGGCCGCCATGGATGTTAAGGAGTACAGGGTGTGGTCCGGGACCGTCCGGCATGACCACCCAGCCGTGCACGGGGTTGCCGTCCTCCGCCGCCGCTTCAAGGTCCCGCGGTTCGCTGACTTGGGAATGGTTGCGAAGGTTTGCCGAGAAATCGGTCAGCAGCCGCAGTTCACCCCTGTCCAGGGAAGCAAGATCACCTACCGTAGAGGCGTCAGATAAGCTGACTGCCATTTCTCCGTTGGCCGCCACTGTTGCTCCCAACACCACGCGGGCACCGTGTACCAGCGGGATGATGCCGCCGTCCGCTGCGACCTCCAGCAGTTCAACAGTGCCCAAGGCCGTGTTCAGGACCAGGACGCTGTCCGGTCCACACGGCTGCAGGGGGCCTGAAACGTCAAGGTGCTCGGCATCGGTCAATGGCCGCGCCTCTCCCCCGCCCACGGGCATGACAAACAGCACCGTGTTCCTGGCAACGAAGTCGATCCGCGATTCGCCCAGGTCCTGGGCGGTGTAGAAAAGCCACTCGCCATTCGTCGAGACCCTCACGGCGTTGACTGTTTGCGGGCTGTGGTTGGAGGGATGAACTGCTTCGGGCTGGCCGCCTTGGACGTCCAGCCGGTAGACAGAGGCGACCAGGTCGTCGTCGTGCGTTTCATGCAGCGCGGCCACAAAGTAGAGGTGGCGGCCGTCCGGAGCGAAGACCGGGGACTCATGGTCGGCGTCGCCAAAGGTGAGCTGCCGGGCCTGGGGAA
The DNA here is from genome assembly GCF_044748905.1 of Paenarthrobacter sp. NPDC089714. Taxonomy (NCBI): domain Bacteria; kingdom Bacillati; phylum Actinomycetota; class Actinomycetes; order Micrococcales; family Micrococcaceae; genus Paenarthrobacter; species Paenarthrobacter sp. NPDC089714. The sequence goes on along the minus strand of NZ_JBIVGX010000003.1, from coordinate 421,235 downwards.
TGTCCGTGAAGGCGGCCTGGCTTTGTTCGTGGGCCGCCCGTCCGCGTGGACGGAACGCCGGCTCGCCACCGAGTTCAGGTACGTCCACCACAAACAATTGCTGGCGCTGGTCAGCCGTATAGCCCAAGCCGTTCATCCGGTACTGCTTGGAAGAGATGAGGCGCGGGTCCTCGCGCCCCGCCGTGACGTCGGCCACCGTGCCATAGCGGCCCGGTTCGGGGACGCGCGACGTAAAGACGATCCGGTGCGAGTCCGGTGCCCACTCAAAACCTCCCACGCCCGCATGCTGCGCGGTAATCCGCTGCGGCTCGCCTCCCGCGGACTCCACAACGAAGAGCTGCGGTTTGCCGTCCTGGTCGCTTCGCAGGAAAGCCAGTACCAACCCGTCGGGCGAGAAGGCGGGAGCGGTGTCCCTGAAACCGCGCGTAATACGCCGGGAGTGCTTGGCAGGGTCCAACGGCACGGTCCAGAGCTGGCCGACATAGGAATCGGTGTCAAAATCCGGCCTGGTGACCGCGACGACGGCCCTGGTCCCGTCAGGGTGGATAGCGGGAGCGGAGACAGTATTCAGCAGTGGCAGGTGCTCGGGTTTCACGTGGGTGAGCCTAACCGCACACCCCGGATGCCGGGGCCTGACACTCCGTCGGCCGTAGGATTGAAGCCATGCTGTCCGATGCCATCGCCGCCCTTCGCTGTCCCGTGTGCCAGGGAATCTGCCACCTTGGCGAGGGTCCGCACCGGGCGATCCTGTGCAGCGCCGGCCACGTTTTCGATGCTGCGAAGCAGGGCTACTTCAATCTCTTGACCGGGAAGGGCACTGTCTTCGAAGCGGACTCCGCTGACATGGTGGCTGCCCGCCAGCGCTTCCTGGACGGAGGCCACTACGCCGAACTGGCCGGCACCATCGCATCCCTGGCGGCGGAAGCCATGAAGGGCCCGGATCCTGCTGTTCTTGATGCCGGGACGGGGACGGGCCATTACCTGCACGCCGTCCTGCACAAGACGCCGGCAAAAGCAGTGGGACTGGATATCTCCAAGTTCGCCCTGCGCAGGGCTGCCCGCCTGAATCCCCAGGCCGCCAACCTGGTCTGGGACATCTGGCGTCCCCTGCCCCTCGCAGACCATTCCATGGACGTGGTCCTGGTGGTGTTCGCGCCGCGGAATCCACCGGAGTTCGCCCGCGTGCTGCGTCCGGGCGGCACCCTGTTGGTGGTCACCCCACGCCCGGGACACCTAGCCGAAGCGGCGGAGCGCACCGGCATGCTGTCCATACAGGAAGGCAAAGAGGCGAAGCTGGCAGAGACCCTCTCGGAACACTTCCTGCCAGGGCGCACCATCAGCCTCGACATCCCGCTCGCGCTGGACCCGGGACAACTGGCGGACCTCGCCTTCATGGGCCCTGCGGGCCACCATCTCGATTCGCACAAGACGCCGGGAACGGCCGACGGCACGGAATCCTTGGACACCACGGCGAAGTTCCAGATCGGTATCTTCAGGAGCCGGGAAACACGGCCCTGACGTGGGACTCCGCTCCGGGCTAGGATGGAAGGACAGCGACTGTGATCCCGTCCTCGGGGTCCGGGACCAAGGGGGAACAGATGTTTGAATGGCTCGGCGAAAACTGGTGGGCTCTCTGGCTCACGGTCTTCCTCGCCTTCGCAGTGGTGGAGATGCTCACGCTCGACCTCTTCTTCATCATGCTTGGTGGCGGCGCCCTCGCCGGTCTCGTGGCGGACTTCGCGGGTGCCGACTTCTGGCTCCAGATCGTGGTCTTCAGCGTAGTCAGCCTCCTGATGATTGCCTTCGTGCGGCCCGTGGCCCTCAAGCACCTCCGCAAGGGACCCGCCGAACAGCGCACCAACGTGGACCGCCTGATTGGACAATCCGCCCTCGTTATCGAGGCTGTGAGCGGGACAAGCGGCCTGGTCAAGATCGGGGGCGACGTGTGGACGGCACGCAGTACGTCTGAGGTCATTGACCCGGGTGCCACGGTCCAGGTCACCAGGATTGACGGCGCGACGGCGGTTGTCGCCTCGACTGCCGAAAACAGCCCGCTTTAGGGCACACCAAAAGTTTCTGCTGACGGACGCGGGTTGGCCCCGCACCGTTGAGCCGCATCAAACCACTCAATTGGGGAATGAAGGAGATGTATGGACGGCCTAGGAGGAACAGCGGCAGCCATAGTGCTGGTTGTTCTTGTCATATTTGTCATCATTGTGTTGGTCCGCTCGATCAGGATTATTCCGCAGGCACGTGCCGGCGTCGTTGAACGCCTGGGCAAGTACCAGCGCACGCTCAACCCGGGACTCACCATCCTGATCCCGTTCGTGGACCGGCTCCTGCCGTTGCTGGATCTTCGCGAACAAGTAGTGTCGTTCCCGCCGCAGCCGGTCATTACCGAGGACAACCTGGTGGTGTCCATCGATACCGTCGTCTACTTCCAGGTCACTGACCCCCGGGCTGCCACGTACGAGATCGCGAACTACATCCAGGCAGTAGAGCAGTTGACCACCACGACGCTCCGTAACGTCGTGGGCGGGCTCAACCTTGAAGAGGCACTGACCTCGCGCGACCAGATCAACGGCCAGTTACGCGGCGTGCTGGACGAGGCCACGGGTCGCTGGGGCATCCGCGTGTCCCGCGTCGAGCTCAAGGCAATCGACCCGCCCCACTCCATCCAGGACTCCATGGAGAAGCAGATGCGGGCCGAGCGAGACCGGCGTGCAGCCATCCTCACGGCCGAAGGCACCAAGCAGTCGCAGATCCTTACGGCTGAGGGCCAGCGGCAGGCGGCTATCCTGGCAGCCGAAGGTGATGCCAAGGCAGCCATCCTGCGAGCAGACGGTGAAGCCCAGGCCATCCAAAAGGTCTTCGACGCGATCCACAAGGGAAATCCTGACCAGAAGCTCCTTGCCTACCAGTACCTGCAGACTCTCCCCAAGCTTGCGGAGGGCACCTCAAACAAGCTTTGGATCATTCCCAGCGAGGTAGGCGAAGCCCTGAAAGGCATCGGCGGTGCCTTGGGCGGGACCAATGGGGACTCCCCCGTCCAGGGTCTTTTCGGCGGCAGGGACGATGCCAAGGCAACGTCCGCGGAGCCGGCAGCCGAGCCTGCGAGGCCCGCGGAGTAGCACCAAGCGAATCGCGCCAGGAGCGGTCAGCCGGGAGGCTGGCCGCTCCTGGGGTTTAAGGGTTTTTGAGCGCCCGGCCCGTTTCCGCGTATAATGGGATATTTGTCCGGCTGGTTCAGCGTGGATGGAACATAAGAGCTTGGCCAGGCGTTGCAAATAGTGATGCAAGGTGTGCAGAAGTAGTCCGTGAGCGGCGAGACAACGGCTTACGGCTAGCGCAGGGTTTCCAGCCCTGCGAACAGACAGAGGGAGTAATCATGAGCGATCGCAGCCTGCGGGGCATGCGTCTTGGCGCCCAGAGCATGGAAACCGAATCCGGTGTCGAGCCGGCACCGCGCCAGCGGGTCGAGTACCGTTGCGAGGATGGCGAGCAGGTCTTCGTGACCTTTGCCGCCGAAGCCGAGATTCCCCCTGTTTGGGTTTCCAAGACTGGCAAGGAGGCGCTGCTGGTTGACGGCGAGCGTCCCGTCGACGCCAATGAAAAAGCTGTACGTACCCACTGGGACATGCTTCTTGAGCGCCGCACGCTTCCGGAACTGGAGCAAATCCTGGAGGATCGCTTGAACATCCTCCGTGAGCGCCGTGGAGAGCGCCGCTCCGCATAACGGAGCCTGCAGAGCAAAGGCCGGGCCCGGATCCCCTAGGGGGAACCGGGCCCGGCCTTTTCTTGTGGCCTGGTGGCCTCGGATTACTTGGCCGCGGCCGGCTGCTTGCCCGTGAGCTTCGCCCACCGCGCGGCGAGGCCCCACTTGGTGACGTTGATCATGGCTTCCACCACGATGTTGCCGCTCATCTTGGATGCCCCGAGTTCCCGCTCCACGAACGTGATGGGACGTTCTTCGATGCGCAGTCCAAGTTTGGCGACGCGCCAGGCGAGGTCTACCTGGAAGCCGTAGCCGACCGAGGCTACTTCATCCAGCTTGAGGGCCTCCAGGGTGCTCCGGCGGAACGCGCGGTATCCCCCGGTGACGTCCTTGATTTTGACGCCCAGCATGATCCGGGAATACGTGCTGCCAATGCGGGAAATCGCCTGCCGGTACAGCGGCCAGTTAACCACGCTCCCGCCGGGAACCCAACGGGATCCCATCGCAAGGTCGGCGCCATCCTTGATGGCATCCAGAAGCAGGGGCAACTGCTCCGGCTGGTGCGAGCCGTCTGCGTCCATTTCAACCAGGACGTCATAGCCCGCGGCGAGGCCCCATTTGAACCCGGCGATGTACGCGGCCCCCAGGCCTTCCTTGCCCTTGCGGTGCAGGACATGCACCTGGCTGTCCTCCGCGGCGATCCCGTCGGCGAGCTGTCCCGTACCGTCCGGGCTGTTGTCATCGACCACGAGGACGTCCGATTCGGGAACGGCAGCCCGAAGCCGGCCCAGTGTCTTGGGGAGCGATTCCAGCTCGTTGTAGGTGGGGATGATCGTCAGGACACGCAAGAAGAGGCCTTTCCTTGATGGAGCGGTCAGTGTGCCGGACCAGCATGGACGCTGGCGTTCTGGCGCAACTCTCCATTATAGGGTGAGGCGGCCACTGATAATTTGCGCATGTGTCAGTGCCCACATTCCCGGGCGGAGCAGCCGATGCTGTGGGCAGGTCCAACGGCCACAGTCCAGTCGATGCCCGGCGGGTGTCCTGCCGGGCGGACTGTTCTCCAAGACCGTATGGACCTGCCCACACGCGTACCGCTTATGCTACCCGGCGAGGCAACGCCGTCAACCGCCCGATGACCTGCATTGACGGGCGTTGCCCCAGTTCAGCGGGGCGGTGCTTCCGGAAAATTCTCGCGGAATCAGCCGCGCAGGGACTCGTGCGCGAACAGTTCCTGGCCTTCGCGGACCGTTTGCAAACATACGGGGTCGCTGCCGGTATCCAGGGCCGGAAGCAGTGGGGTGCGGGCACGTGGATCGGTGCTCCACGACTGCACCCGGCTGTCTGCCACTTGCACCATAAGCTCCTCGACCTCCCAGACGGCGAAGCTCGCCGGTGCGCCCGGAACCAGTTGGCCCATGAGCGGATTGCGGTGTTTGGTGGCCCGCCACCCCGCTCGGGTGTGGCCCAGGAAGGCAGCGCGCGCCGAGATGCGCTGGTCAGGATTGCTGTGTTCCAGGCAGGCCCGGATGCTTGACCATGGTCGAAGCGGAGTCACAGGGCTGTCACTTCCAAAGGTAATGGGAACGCCGCTGGCATAGAACGACGCGAAGGGATTCATGCCACGACTGCGGTCACCGAGCCGCTGCTCATAGAGCCCTCCCGGACTCCCCCACGCGGCATCGAAACCAGGCTGCACGCTGACAGTGATGGAGTACTTGGCGAGCCGGTCCACCGATTCCTGGTCGGCGAGTTCGACGTGTTCAAAACGGTGCCCGGCAGCACGGATACGCTGCTCTCCGACTTCCGCTGCGGCCGCGTCGAGCGCGTCGAGCGCGGAAGCCAGTCCGGCGTCTCCAATGACATGGAACCCGGCCTGGATACCCAGCATGGAACATGCCGCCAGATGGCTCGCCGCCTCCTCAACGGACAGGTAGAGATTGCCACGGTTTCCGGGAGCGTCGGCGTAATCGGAGGCCAGTGCTGCTGTCCGGGAGCCAATGGACCCGTCGATGTTGAGGTCGCCGGCGAGCCCCAACACCGGGGTTCCGAGGCCTTCCAGGATCTGCCGGGCGTTCTCCTCCGAGGAGGCCAGCTCACCCCAGTAGGGCAGGATCAGCGGGCTGCCGCCTTCCTCGTTCCAGGAGTTGGCCAACCGCAGATCGTCCGGCCGGCAAATATGGGGAGCGGACATTTCCGCCAGCGCCACATACCCGTTACTGGCCGCTTCGCGGAGGGCTGCTTCCTGCAAGTCCCGTCGCGTGGAATCGTCGAAGTTCCTGGACGCGCTCCTGGCCGCCGTGTGTGCCGCCCGGACCACATGGGCTGTCCCGGTAAAGCCATCAAGCCCGCCAAGGCCCGCGGCCTTGATCAGTGCGGAAGAAACGAGCGACGAATGGACATCTATCCGCGACAAGTAGACGGTCCGGCCCCGGGCTGCCCGATCAAGCTCTTCCACGGTGGGCAGCGTGGAATCGGTCCACGTGGTTTCATCCCACCCGTGGCCCAGGATGGCAGCCGTGCCGGGCACTGCGGCAACGGCGTCGAGGACGTCGCGGGCTGACCGCGCACTACCTAGCTGCAGTCCGGACAGAGCCACGCCCGTTTCGGTCAGGTGGACATGCGAGTCCACGAAGCCCGGGGCGAGCAGGGCACCTCGGAGATCGATGATCGCCATGGTGCCGTCCGCGATGGACGCAGCAGCCTGCTCGGAGCCGACCCATGCCACAGTGTCACCGTCCACCACCATGGCCGTGGCAAAAGGATCCGCCGCCGTGTAGATGGATCCGTTGCGGTACATGGTGACCTTGGGTTTGCCGGCAGGCGCGCCTGGTTGGTTCATTCGCTGAACTCCTTGGGAAAGACGGTAATGAAATCGAAAAAGACGTCAGGCGACCGTGGAGTACGCCACGACGCCACGGCGGACCAAGTCGATGGACTCCCGGCAGATGCGGGCCAGCCGTGGGTCCAGCTGGGGAATCTTCGCCAACTGGTCCAACAGGTCCACCACCTGCTTGGCCCAGCGTACAAAGTCACCGGCCGCGAGGTCCGTCCCATTGAGCACATCCTGGAGGTGCCGGCCCTTGGCCCACTTGTACATGGGCCACATGAGGCCCAGTTCGGGTTCCGCCGTCAAGGGGAGCCGGTTTTGTTCCTCGGTGTCCTCCAGGCGCGACCATTCACGGACCACGATGTCCACGGCGGTCTCCAGGGAAATGGAAGGCATTTTGGGCCGCAGGCCCCGGTCTTCGCGCTTGGCCTGGTACACCAAGGTAGTGGCAAAACACGCCATCTCCGCGGCGTCGAGGTCGTTGATTGCACCTTCCCTGATGGCTTGCGAGATGAGCAGGTCCTTCTCGCCATAGATCCTGCGAAGACGCTGGCCGTCGGCACTGATGGTGACCTTTCCGGCGTCGTTCGCTTCCAGGTAGCCGTACGAGGACAGGACATCGCACACACGGTCGAAGGTCTTGGCAATCGTGTTGGTCCTGCCTTGGATCTGGCGGACCAGCCCGTCAGTCTCCTTCCGCAGTTTCCACCAGCGCTCTGACCAGCGGGCGTGATCCTCACGTTCGCTGCAGCCGTGGCAAGGATGCGCGCGGAGATTCCTGCGAAGCTCGGCGATCCGTTTCTCCTGCTCCTGCGTCCGGGAACCCAGGCCGAAGTCCTCATGCCTGCTGTTGCGCCGCTTGGGAGCATCGTCGCTGACGGCGTGGCGCATGGACGCTGCGAGGTCGCGCCGGGCCTTCGGCAGCTTGGCATTGAAGGACTTGGGAATCCGGATCCGGGTCACCGGGGACACCGGCGCATCCACGTCATGTGCGCCGATACGCCGCAACTGGTTGTCCGAGGTCAGGATGGCGGGCCGCGGTTCACGCGCGTTGGGGTCGGCGTCAAGCACGACGGCGAACCCCGCCAACCTGCCGCTCGAAACGCTGATGACGTCCCCGGGGATGAGACGGGTCAGGGAATCGGACACCCTTGAACGGCGGGCCCGCTGGTTGTCCCGCGCCGCGAACTGCTCAGCATCGCCCAATTCCCGCCGCAGCCGGGAGTATTCGCCGAAGTCACCGAGATGGCATTCCATGGACTTGGCGTAGCCGGCCAGCGATTCTTCCCTGCCGCGGACTTGCCTGGCGAGGCCGACTACGGAACGGTCGGCCTGGAACTGCGCAAAAGAGGACTCGAGGATTTCCCGTGCCCTGGTGCGCCCGAACTGGGCAATCAGGTTGATGCTCATATTGTAGGTTGGCCTGAAACTCGAATTCAGGGGGTAGGTGCGGCGCGAAGCCAGTCCCGCCACGGCTGCCGGATCAGTACCGGGTTGCCACAGGACTACTGCGTGTCCCTCGACATCGATGCCGCGGCGCCCGGCCCGCCCCGTCAACTGGGTGTACTCCCCTGCCGTGATGTTGACGTGGGCTTCCCCGTTGAACTTTTCAAGCTTTTCCAGGACGACGCACCGTGCAGGCATGTTCACGCCCAGCGCCAGGGTTTCGGTGGCGAAAACAGCCTTGACCAAACCGTCCGCGAAGAGCTTCTCCACCACCTCCTTGAAGGTGGGAAGCATCCCGGCATGGTGGGCCGCGAAGCCCCTGACCAGGCCGTCGCGCCAGCCCCAGAAACCCAGGACGTCAAGGTCGTCGGCCGGAATCTCCCGGCTGGCCTCGTCCACACGTTGGGCAATGATCTGTTGCTCACGTTCGGTGGTCAGCCACAATCCAGAGGCCGCACACTGTGCGACCGCTGCGTCACAGCCGGCCCTGGAGAAAATGAAGGTGATGGCGGGCAGCAGGTCTTGCCGGTTCAGGCTGTCGATGACTTGGGGCCTGCTGGCCTTCCGGACAGGACTGCGCTGTTCTGTGTTGCGGTCCTCCCGTTGCCTGTCCTGGCGACGCCGGCTGCGTCCGCCGTGGCCAAAGCGGCCGCTGAAGTTCATGCGGCTTTCCGAACGCGCCATGGCCAGGAGTTCGGGGTTTACCTCGAACTCCTGCCCCGACAGGGCCTGCCGGACTTTGCCTCCTGCTTGCTTGGACGGTTTGGCGAGGCTTGCAGCGCGTTCCTCAGCGGCGTCTTCCGACTCGTCCAGGTCCGGGACCTCGGAATCGGGAATGGGCGGGGCAATCTCGTCAAAGGACGTGTCGCCCGCAAAGAGGTCCACGATTTCCCGACCCACCATGACATGCTGCCAGAGCGGAACAGGCCGATGCTCGGACACGATGACGTCCGTATCTCCGCGGACGGTGTCCAACCAGGCACCAAACTCCTCGGCATTGGACACTGTGGCGCTCAGCGATGCCACCTGGACTTCGCTGGGCAGATGGATGATCACTTCTTCCCACACGGCCCCGCGGAACCGGTCGGCGAGGTAGTGCACCTCGTCCATCACCACGAAGCCAAGGTCACCCAGGGTTTCCGAATCGGCGTACAGCATGTTCCGGAGCACTTCGGTGGTCATGACCACCACCGGCGCCTCTCCGTTGATGGTGGTATCACCGGTCAGCAGGCCAACGTTGGCCGCCCCGTACTTGGCAGCAAGTTCAGAGAACTTCTGGTTGCTCAGCGCCTTGATGGGAGTGGTGTAGAACGCCTTCAAACCCCGTTGCAGCGCAAGATAGATGGCGAACTCACCAACGATTGTCTTACCCGCGCCGGTGGGTGCCGCCACGAGGACGCCCCGGCCCTCTTGGAGGGACCGGCACGCCTCACGTTGGAAGTCGTCCAGGTCGAAATCAAGGGAACGTGCGAAAGCGCCAAGATACGTCTTGGCTTCGGCCGTCCGGTTGGCTGCCGCCTGGTAGCGGTCTGATGGTGACGGAGACCCGGAGATGGAGGACATGCATCAAGCCTAGTGGCCGGAGGTCTACAGATTCTCCAGATCCGATGCCGAGGTGGCTATGTCCGCCGTGGCTTCCGTCTCAGCAGCCCGCTTGACGGCACGGCGTTCGCGCCGCCGGTCGTTGAAGATGCAGACGCCAATGGCTGAGAAGAACAGCACCAGCAATGGTCCTGCGAGGAGGAACATCGACAAGGCATCAGCGCCCGGTGCGGCAACGGCGGCCAGTACGAAGACCAGGAACACCGTGATCCGCCAAGCCTTCAGGATGGTCTTTCCCGAAACCAGGCCTGCCATGTTGATCCCAACCAAGACCACCGGCACAAGGAAGGCCAGACCGAGGAACAGAATCATGCGGGTGACGAAGTCGATGTAGTCGCGCGCATCAATAATGTTGGCAACGCCGGAGGGAGTGAACTGCGTAAGGGCCCTGACCACCTGCGGCGTCACAAGCCAACCAACCCAGACCCCGGCAAGGAAGAGCGGAACAGCCGCAGCCATGAAGCCCAGCGTGTACTGGCGCTCTTTCTTGGTCAGGCCGGGAGTGATGAAAGCCCACAATTGATAAATCCATATCGGGCTGGAAATCACCAGCCCGATCAGGATGGAAATCTGAAGCTTGAAATCAAAGGGCGAAGCAATGCTGTTGAAGTTGATGGTCGCAATTGCACCCGTATGCCCGGCGATTGAATCGACCGGAGACTTCAATGCTTCGAGAACCGGGTCATAGAGGAACCAGCCGCCAACGGCAGCAGCCACTACACCGATGGCAGCCTTAATTAGGCGGTTCTTGAGCTCTTTGAGATGGTCGAGCAAGGCCATCCGGGCTTCGGGATTGGCTTTGCGCCCTTTCGTCGCTACCACACTTCTTCTTAGACGCGGTTGGATGGCGGAACGTCAGTTTCGCCGCTGTTCTTGGACTTGGCGTCCGGGTGATCCACAACCCTGCCCTCTACGGCATCGGCATCGCTCGCAGAGTCCTTGGTCTCCGGCTTGCCGTCATTCTTCATTTCTTTGACCTCGGACTTGATGATCCGCATCGACTGTCCGAGGCTGCGCGCCATCGCTGGCAACTTAGGAGCGGCGAACAGCAGAAGAGCCACGATGATGATGATGACGATCGGCCAGGGCCCGTCAAATAGTCGTCCCATTGGGGAGGTCCTTTCCTTTTGGATACATCCTACGTCTATCTGAATTCTATGTCGTGCAGGGATTGGGGTTGGCCCCGCTCGGCTTTGCGCTGGACGCGCCGTTGGCGACGAACTTCCTGGCGGAAGGCTTTGGCCGTCAGGTAATCATGACGCATCTGCTCGGGCGAGGCAAAAACGGCAGAACCGGGCACCGACCTCTCGGACGTCCCGTCCACATCGGAGGTTTCCGTTGTTGGCGAAATGTTGCTGAAACGTTTACCCGCCTCGCCCAATTCGCGCACGGTAGCCATGAATTTCCGGAACAAACGGAAGCCCAGGGTGACATGCAAAAGCAGCGACAGGGCTATGAGCGCGATCCACAACAGGATCCAAAACCACCAAGGCATCTGAGTAGTCTAGCCAGCCGGGCTGGAAGTCGTGGCGCCATACTGCGCCAAGGCGGATTCAAGCCAGGCCCGCGAAGCTTCCCTGAGCGGCCCGGGATCCAGGATCCGGGCTGTTCCACCGTGCTGGGCTATGAACATGGGCAGCCACTCCGGACTGCCGAAGCGCACTTCGGCGAGCAGACCGCCGTCGGGCAGTTGAGCCGTGCGCACCGCATAGTAGTCGTCGGCAAGTCCGGCGCCCTGGCGGGTCAGCTGCAGCACTACCAAGGCGTCGTCGTCACTGGGAGTGAAGAGACGTGCCGGCACATCAGCATCCGGAACCGCCTTCCGCGACACCGGCCGCCCGTTGGGCTCCAGCGACTCCACCCTGTCCAGCCGGAAGTTGCGGAGTCCTGATTTGCTGTGGCAGTAGGCCTCGAAATACCACGTATTGTCCATGGAGAAGAGGCGGAGTGGATCCACGTCCCGTTCACTGACTTCATCCCGCTGCAAGGACAGGTACCGCAGGCGGAGTTGCCTGCCGTCCCGCAAGGCTTTGGTCACCGTGGCGAAGGCCTCCGACTGCTCGGGCTCCACAGAGGCTCCGGCCACTGCCCCTGCCAGTCTTCCAGCCTCGCCCGCGGCACCTGCCAACTTGAGCGTGACCGATTCAAGGGCGCTGCCCGCATGGTCTTCTTCAACACCGGCCAAGGCCGGCAGGTCTCCCAGCATGGCCAATCCCGTCAACAGCGCCGCGGCTTCTTCCTCACTGAATCGCACGGGACGGTTCAGATCCAGGTGTTCGGTGATGTACACGTGGTCGTTTTCCCACTGGATGTCCAGCAGGTCGTCCGGATAGCCTTCCGGCAGCCCGGAACAGATCAGGATCTTCAGATCGTCGATGAGGGCCTTGCGGGTGACCCCAAAGTGGTCTGCGACCTCCTGGATATGCAGCCCCTGGTGGTGTACCAGGAACGGCACCAGCTGCAGCATCCGGGTGAGCTGGTCCTCCGAGGTCCGTTTCCGCGCCCGGACAACCGGGGCGGAGGCGGGAAACTCAACGGCAACAGGTGGGGCGGCATCAAAGGCGGCCGCACCCTGTAGGCGACGTACGACGGCGGCGCGCAACCCGGCAGGCTCCCTCACCATGACGTGCGGCCCGTAGGAGGCCAGCTCCTCGGCCAACTTCTCCGGATCCCGGAAGGCGATCCGGAGTGTGTCGCGTCCGTTGGTGCCGGACATGGCCGAGCCGCGCTTCCGAAGGTCCAGCAACCGTCCCGCGTCCACGTCGAGGTGCGCTTCCTGGAGTGGAAGTTCCGTGAGGGAATTGAGCTCTGCCCTTGCATCGAAACCAGCGGGTGGGTCGAACCGGCTGGTGGCCATGACCGTGACGGCGGTGGTCATCCTGGACAAACGGAAGAACCTCTTCGCTGTCCGTCCGCGATCCAGGCCCACCAGATACCACTGGCCGAAGCGGCTGCCGAGGCCCCACGGTTCAACCTCACGGGTTTCCTCCCTGTTGGTGCTGCCGGCGAGGTAGCCAAAACGGATGGCCTGGCGTCCGTGCATGGCCGCCACTACGTCATCGAATGCCTGGCCCGCAGGCTTGACGCGCGGCTGGACTCCGGAAGGGAGCTCCGTGTCCGCGAACCCGCCTGCGGCCTGCAGCTTGCGCACGGCGTTCACCGCGGCATTCCCGAGGGCTGCACGCTCCCAGAGCTGCGAAGCCAGGAGAAGGACCGTCCCTTCAGCCGGGGTGAGGCTGACCTCGGGAAGCCTGTTCGAATCCTTCCCGATCCGGTATCTGGTTGAGGCGGGGTCATCCTCACCGAAACCGGTGTCCATCAGCGTCTCTATATCGAAGCCAAACTGCTTCAAGTCCACCTTGTCACGTTCGAACATGCGCCCAAAAGCCGCGTCATTCTCAGCGGAGCCACGGTAGACCGTCTCGCGCAGGACTGCGCGGCTCAACCCTACTTTGGTGTTGAGCAGGGCCAGGAGCAGGTTCAGGAGGCGTTCAGTGCGGGATGCGGACACTCTTGCTACGTTACTAAACACCCGTCGAAAAACAGCAAGGCGCGTCACCTGCCGGCTGAACCGGAGGTGACGCGCCTTGTGGTTTTGGTTCGCCTAGCGGACGGCTACGAGGTCCACGACGAAGATCAGGGCCTCGTTGGGCTTGATGGCTCCACCAGCACCGCGCGAGCCGTAGGCAAGCTCGGAGGGGATCTCGAGGCGGCGGCGGCCGCCAACCTTCATGCCCAGCAGTCCCTGGTCCCAGCCCTGGATGACCTGGCCTACGCCGACGCGGAAGTCCAGCGGTGCACCACGGCCCCAGGAAGCGTCGAACTCTTCACCGGTGGACCAGGCCACGCCAACGTAGTGCGTGGAAACGGTGTCTCCGGCCTTCGCCTCGGCGCCCGTGCCTTCGATGATGTCGGTGATGCGCAGTTCCGTGGGGACCTCGCCCTCAGGGAAGTCGATCTCCGGCTTGGTGCGGTCGTAGTCGCGCTGTCCAAATGACATGGTTGCTCCTTGAAGTAGTCGGGTGTCAGGTTCCAGCCTAAGCCAGTGCCCGTCGTGCTGGCTCCTGTTACTTGACGCCGAGGATATCCACGACGAAGACGAGGTCGCCCTTGGCCTTGCCGGATCCTTCCGCGCCGTACGCGAGGTCCTGCGGGATGACCAGGAGTACGCGGGAACCAACGGTCTTGCCCGCCAGGCCCTGCGTCCAGCCCTTGATCACGCCGGACAGGGGGAAGCTGGCAGTCTTTCCGCTGTCAAAGCTGGAATCAAACTTCTCACCGCCAACGAGATTAACGCCCACGTAGTTCACGGTCAGCGTGTCCGTGGCCTTGACGGCCGCGCCGGTGCCCTTGATCAGGTCTTGTGCGATGAGCTCCTTGGGAGCCGCGACGCCGTCCACGGAGATCTCGGGGATGCCCTTGTCATTTTCCTTGACGGTGGGCAGGCCTGCCGGAGGAGTGACGGTTTCGCCCTCAGGCTTGTCGAGGGCCTTCGGAGTGTCCTTGGCGGAGAGCAGCTTCATGACCAGCAGTTGCGTGGTGGCCGCTTCTCCGCCGCTCGCTTGGGTAGGTGCAGCAATGGCCACTTGCGACCCCACTTTCGCGCCAACTATGGCGTTGTACACCGCTGCGTTGCCAGTCTTGAAGTCATCACTCAAGCTAAGCGTCAAAGGTCCACTCGCGTAGGTGTCCTCGATGGTCTTGCCATCCGTGCCGTCAACGGCGACGTATGCATACTCAGCCGTCTGGCCGGCCTTGATGGTCTCTCCGCCGCCCTCGTCAACAACCTTGACGGTGGGTTCGGTGACGGCCAGGGGCTTGGTGAAGTCGAGGCCGGGTGCTTTGTCGTCACCGTTGTCGGACACCTTCAGCGAAGAGAGCTTCGAGACATCGCCCGTTGACTGGCTGGTGGGCTCGGCAGCCGGTGTGCTTCCTCCTCCCCCACAGGCTGTCATGAGCAGAAGGGCAGGAATCAGTATTGCTAGGAGTCGTCGCACAAAAAGACACTTTCGTCGGGACAGAGGACATTCGGAATCGCAGGCAATCGCGGGGCGCGCTGCGTCCGATCAGGTGCCTCTTTGGAAAGAGACCAACATCCAGAGTAACCGGCGAAGCTGGGAGTCAGCTCATAGAGTCCAGCAGGGCGTCCACCCTTTCGTCCACGCTGCGGAAGGGATCCTTGCACAGGATGGTCTGGTGGGCACGGTCGTTGAGCTTCAGGTGAACCCAGTCAACCGTATAGTCGCGTCCAAGTTCCTGGGCGCGGCGGACAAAATCCCCGCGCAGTTTGGCGCGCGTGGTCTGCGGCGGAGCGTCCACTGCGTCCTTGACCTCGGTCTCCGTGACCAAACGGCGGGCAGCACCGCGTGACTGGAGGAGGAAGAACAGTCCGCGTTGGCGGGAGATGTCGTGGTACGTCAGGTCCAACTGGGCGATCCGGGGCGAATCGAGGCTGAGATCATGGCGGCGCATGTAACCGTCCATGAGCTTCTTCTTGATGGCCCAGTCCACTTCGGTGTCGATCGAACTGGTGTCACCGCTTTCGATGGCATCCAATGTGCGGGTCCAGAGGTCGAGGATCAGGGGGACATGGGGGTTGTGCGCACCATTGGCGGCCACGAACTCCGTCACTTTGCCCAGGTATTCACGTTGGATGTCCAGCGCGGAAAGTTGCCTGCCGTTGGCCAAACGGACCAAGGCCCGGCCAGTCAGGTCGTGCGATATTTCGCGGATGCTCCGTATCGGGTTCTCCATGCGCATGTCCCGCATGATGACTCCGGCCTCGATCATGCGAAGGATCAGGTCCACGGTGCCCACCTTGAGGAGGGCCGTGGTCTCGGACATGTTTGAGTCGCCGACGATCACGTGGAGGCGGCGGTAGAACTCGGCATCGGCATGGGGTTCGTCGCGGGTATTGATGATGGGACGCGAACGGGTGGTCGCGGATGAGACCCCTTCCCAGATGTGGTCGGCACGCTGGGAAAACGCAAAGGTGGCGCCGTGCGGTGTCTTGAGGACCTTGCCGGCACCGGCGATCAACTGCCTGGTCACCAGGAAGGGAATCAGGATTTCGGCCAACCTGGAGAACTCTCCCCTACGGGGAATGAGGTAGTTCTCGTGGCTGCCGTAGGAATTGCCGGCGGAATCGGTGTTGTTCTTGAACAGGTACACCGTTCCGTTGAAACCTTCGGCGGCAAGCCGCGCCTGTGCTTCATCGACGAGGTCGTCGAGGATCAGCTCCCCCGCCCTGTCGTGGGCGATGAGCTGGGCGAGGTCGTCACACTCGGCTGTGGCGTACTCCGGGTGCGAACCAACGTCCAGGTAGAGCCGCGATCCGTTGGTCAGGAAGACATTGGAGGACCTGCCCCAGCTGACCACTTTGCGGAACAGGTAGCGGGCCACTTCTTCCGGAGCCAGAGGCCGGGAGTCAGGGCTCGAATACGAGATTCCGAATTCGGTTTCTATGCCGAAAATCCGTTTGTCCATCTCAGGCCTCCTCAGTGATCAATTGCGCCATGTCCTCAGGGAGAAGGCGGCGGAAAGACCTCCGCGTTCCCCTGCTGCTCTCCGAGGCCCTGTGCAGGACAGCGGCCTCCACGGCGGTAGCAGGAAGACTTTCAACGTCCTTGTCCGCGGCCAGCGCCCGAAGCGCCAATCTCATGGCGCCGGCGAAGTCCAGTTCGGGATCCCAGGAACCCCGCACCACATCCGAGATTTGCTCGGCCACGCCACCCATCACTACGAAGCCATTTTCGTCCGCGATGGAACCGTCGAACGTCAGCCTGTACAGGTGGTCTTTGTCCTGGCGCAGCCCTACCTCGGCCACCGCGAGTTCAACCTCGAAAGGTTTCTGTTCAGCGGTGAACACGGCACCCAGGCTTTGCGCGTAGACACTGGCGAGCCCACGGGCCGTCACATCTTCACGGTCGTAGGAATAGCCCCGCACATCGGCATACCGCACACCTGCCTGCCGGAGGCTCTCGAACTCGTTGTACTTGCCCACTGCCGCAAAGGCGATCTTGTCGTAAATTTCGCCGATCTTGTGCAGGGAGGGTGAAGGGTTCTCTGCCACGAGAGCGATGCCTTCCGAGCAGGAAATCACGATCACCGACCGGCCCCTTGCGATGCCTTTCCGGGCGAAGTCCGCCCGGTCCTTCATCAGCTGTTCAGGCGAAACGTAGAATTGCTGCGTCATGTCAGGCCTCCCGTCCGGCGATGGCCCGCGATTCGACGATGGCCGAGGAAATCACAGCGAGGTCCCTTTCAGGAACCCGGCGGTGGCCCGCCCGGTTCACGGCATAGATCACGGGATACAGCTGGCGGACCGGATCCGGGCCACCCGTTGCGGAATCGTCATCCGCGGCGTCGTACAGGGCTTCGACGGCTACGGCCACCGCCGCTTCCTCGGAGAGATTGGGCTTCCATAGTTTTTTCAAAGCCCCGCGGGCGAAGACCGAGCCAGAGCCAACAGAGTGGTGCTCGTACTCCTCGTAACGCCCGCCCGTCAGGTCATAGGAGAACAGCCGCCCGGTAGCTGAGACGTGGTCGAAGCCGGCGAAGAGCGGTATGACGGCCATGCCCTGCATTGCCATGGGCAGGTTGCCGCGGATCATGGCGCCCAGGCGGTTTGCCTTCCCCACGAGGCTGAGGAGGGTGCCCTCGATCTTCTCGTAGTGTTCCAGTTCCACCTGGAAGAGGCGGGTGATGTCGATGGCGAGGCCTGCAGTGCCTGCAATTCCCAGGACGGAGTATTCGTCCGCCGGGAAGACCTTCTCGATATGGCGGCTGGCAATGACATTGCCCATGGTCGCGCGCCGGTCGCCGGCCATGAGGACTCCCCCGGCATACGTCATGGCCACGATGGTTGTGGCATGCGGCGCGGCGGGAACGGCGCCCGCCGGAAGGGATTGATTGAAGGGAAGAAGTTCGGGACGCGAGCGTTGGAGATGCTCCGTGAATGAAGACGTTGCCTGGGTGGCCAGGGGGCCGATTGATGGGTCCTGCATTGCTGCACTCCTTCGACTCGCGTTCCAATGCCCGGCGGCCTCTCGCCGAACGGGCTCTACATCCTGTGTCCGGGACCGGTTACTGGCCGCCCTTTTGGACGAATGCCCTGACGAACTCTTCGGCGTTCGATTCGAGCACGCCGTCAATTTCGTCGAGGAGGTCGTCCACGCCCTGGGTAGCGTCCGAAGCCTGGGCTTCGGGCGCCGCAGGCGGGGCCTCCGGTACGTCTACCTCGGCCTCGGTGTCCCGCGACTGCGGTTGCTGTTGCTCCTGACCTGCCATTTTCTTTCTCCCTACTGTCAGTCCCCCATATGGGGACTTCCTACTGCCATACTGCCACGCTGCGGGCTGCCGTGCCCGGCTTTGCCGGACCACCATTTTTGCCGTGCCGGGCGGTGTCCTAGGCCTTGGGCGGCAGGGGTGTTTGTCCCAGCAATTCGGCCAGGAAAGAACCTGCTTCACTGTGCCTTTCGAACAGCCCACCCGTGAGGGCCTGGGTGCCGCGGAGGGGTTCCCGGGTAGGGACACGCTGCAGTTTGCCAAGGCCCGGGACATCGAAGATCACGGAGTCCCAACTAGCCCCCACCACGTCCTTGCCGAACGTCGAGACGCACCGTCCCCGGAAGTAGGCCCTGGTGTCCGACGGCGGTTCGCCCACCGCCCTGGTGATGGCGGCGTCGTCGACGATCCGCGCCATGCGGTCCCGCGAGAGAAGCCGGTAGTAGAGGCCCTTTTCCGGCCGGATGTCGGACCACTGAAGATCCACCAGGCCCAGCCGGGCATCTCCCCATTCGAGCTTGTCCCGGTTCCGGTAGCCCTCCAGGATGGATTTCTTGGCTACCCACTCCACGGACGCCGCTGCGGAGGCAGGATCGGTACCCAGCGCAGTGAGCGTGGCCTCCCACCGCTCGAGCACCTCGTAGGTATGGCCGTCGCCGGTCACGGAGTCAGCTACGCCCGTCTCCTGCGCCAGTTTTGCCGCGGCCTCGAAGTACATCCACTGAATGTCGAGCGCCGTGACGTGCCTTCCGTCAAGGAGCCTAACGGAGGTGGTGAGCGTTGTGTCATGGCTGATGGCCTGAAGCGCCTGGACGGGCTCGTGGACCTCGATCCTGGGTGCCTGTCCCGCTTCGATCAGGCTCAGCACCATGGCCGTGGTCCCGAACTTCAGGTAGTTGGACACCTGGCTGAGGTTCGCGTCGCCGATGATGACGTGCAGGCGGCGGTATTTGTCCGCCGTTGCATGTGGCTCGTCCCTGGTGTTGATGATGGGACGCCGGATGGTGGTTTCCAGGCCCACTTCGGCCTCGAAAAAATCGGCACGTTGGCTGATCTGGTAGCCGGAGGTGGAACTGTCCTGCCCTCGGCCAACCCTGCCTGCACCACAAACCACCTGGCGGGAGACGAAGAACGGCGTCAGCCCGCGGATGATGTCACCAAACGGCACGGAGCGCGGCATGAGGTAGTTCTCATGCGATCCGTAGGACACCGCCTTGTTGTCCGTGTTGTTCTTGTAAAGGTTGATCGGGGGAAGGCTGGTGTCCGCGGCAACCTTGCGAACCGTAGCCAAGGCAACCAGGTCCCCGGCAGCATCCCACGTCACCGCGTCACGGGGGTTGGTTACCTCCGGGCTCGAGTATTCGGGGTGTGCATGGTCCACGTAGAGCCGGGCACCGTTTCCGAGCACCATGTTCATGAGGAGTGAGCCGGATTCATCAGCCCCGTCGAGTTCCAACTCCTGCCGCCCGTACGCCAAGGCGACTGCCTCGGCGTCGAGCACTGGCGGCTGGTCCGTGAGTTGGCTCGGATCGGCCGCCGAACGTTCCAGCGTCCAACCGCGGGCGTCATGCAACGGTTCTTCGTCCGTGTAGTCCCAGCGCGTTTCCGCGCCGCCGGCAGCACGCTGCCGGGTGGCGGTGGCGTAGGCCTGGATGATGCGCGCGGACATCATGGTGGCGTTGGCGCCGGGGGCGGAAGGGGCATGGATGCCGTATTCCGTTTCCGAGCCCATCACCCGCATGGCGCCGCCTACAGGCAGTTTCTCCTGGGTTTGTCCCTCGGGCCGAGCTGTCACAGGTACTGGCCCGTGTTGGCAGTGGTTTCGATGGACTTGCCAGGCTCCTGGCCTGCCTTGCCCTGCACGATGGTGCGGATGTAGGTGATCCTTTCACCCTTCTTGCCCGAGATTCGGGCCCAGTCGTCCGGGTTGGTGGTGTTGGGCATGTCCTCGTGCTCGCGGAACTCGTCGACGACGGCCCGGAGCAGATGGTCGATGCGCAGGCCCTTCTGGTGGTTGGTCAGGAGGTCCTTGATGGCGTACTTCTTGGCCCGGTCAACCACGTTCTGGACCACGGCACCTGAATTGAAGTCCTTGAAGTAGAGCATTTCCGTATCGCCGTTGGCGTAGGTGACTTCCAAGTACTCGTTGGATTTCTCCGTGGAGTACATGGCCTCCACGGTGCGCTGGATCATGGCGTCCACGGTGGCCTGGACATCGCCGCCGTACTCCGCGAGGTCCTGGGCATGGAACGGCAGGTCCGTGGTGATGTACTTGCCGAAGATGTCTGCCGCAGCTTCGGCGTCCGGCCGCTGGATCTTGACCTTGACGTCCAGGCGGCCTGGCCGCAGGATGGCGGGGTCGATCATGTCCTCACGGTTGGATGCACCGATGACGATGACATTGTCCAGCCGCTCCACGCCGTCGATCTCGCTCAGGAGCTGGGGCACGATGGTGGTTTCGACGTCGGAGGACACCCCGGTGCCGCGGGTGCGGAACAGCGAGTCCATCTCGTCGAAGAACACCACTACCGGGCTGCCATCCGAGGCTTTTTCGCGGGCCCGTGAGAAGATGAGGCGGATGTGCCGCTCCGTCTCGCCGACGTACTTGTCCAGCAGTTCGGGGCCCTTGATGTTCAGGAAGTAGCTCTTGAGGTCCGTATTCCCTGCGCGCTCGGCTGCGCGTGCGGCCAGGGAATTGGCAACGGCCTTGGCAATGAGGGTCTTGCCGCAACCCGGAGGACCGTAAAGAAGGATGCCCTTCGGAGCCTTCAAGCCGTGTTCGCGGTACAGGTCCGGGTGCAGGAACGGCAGCTCCACGGCGTCGCGGATCTGCTCTATCTGCGGGCCCAGGCCACCGATGTCCTGGTACGTGATGTCCGGAACTTCCTCAAGGACCAGGTTTTCCACCTCGGCACGTGGCACCTTCTCCAACGCGTAACCGGTCCGCGAATCAAGCGAGAGCGCGTCGCCGACCTTGAGGTGCACGTTCTGCAGGGCACCGGAGAGACGGACCACCCGCTCTTCGTCTGCGCGGCCCACCACCAAGGCACGGTCCTGGCCAAGGAGTTCCTTCAGTGTCACCAGTTCCCCGGCGCGCTCATATCCCAGGCCAGCGACCACCAGGAGTGCCTCATTGAGGAGGACTTCCTGGCCCACGGCCAGCTGGTTGACGTTAACCAAGGGGCTGATGCCTACGCGCATCTTCCGGCCGGCATTGAAGATATCCACGGATTCTTCTGTGGCGGCCTGACCCGAATTGCCTGCCGTTGGCTGCCTGCGCGGATTGATCTGGACCACCGTGCCAAAGCTGTACGGTGGCTGCCCCTCCTGCTCCAACGCGCCCTTCAGCCGGAGAATCTCGGCCTTGGCCGTTTCCAGCATGGTGACGAGCTTGGTGTTGTTCTGCGTGGCAGCGGCCAACTGGCGGTCGATATGGCGGAGTTTGTCCCGAAGGATGTTGATCTGCCGTTCGGCCACGGTAAGTTCACTCGAAGGGTCAGGCGGTTGGATGGCGGCAAGCCTTCGGCGGGCAGCCTCTTCCGCTGCTGCGTTTGCTTCTTCCGGCGTCGGCCGTCCAATGTCGTTGTTCGACGTATCCACGATTCATCAGCCCCTTCCTGCGCTTAAGAAGACCTTAGTCCCGAAAAGCTCAGGGTGCTGGGAGACATCCGGAATGCGGACCCTATTGTGACCTTTGTCAGTTTGTGACCGGCGGATCGTCCTGGACGTTGGTGCCGGCGATTGCGTCACGGGCCGCACGGCGAAGCTTCTTGTCCGAGACGGAACGCTCCCCCACGGCACCGGGCGTCCAGGCGTTCAAGTCCTCTTCGCTGAACTCGGTCTTGGACGGGCGGCGCTTCACGGAAATGCCTTGGACGCCGTCGGCCAGACGCCGGGTCACCAGGAGGAAACCGGTGTGGGCCACCATGCGGTGGTCGGGGCGGACAGCCAGTCCCTCAAGGTGCCAGCCGCGGACCATGGATTCCCAGGCGTCCGGCTCAGTAAAGCGGCCGTCGGCCCTGATGGCCTCCGCGGTCCGGGACAACTGGGTCACGGTGGCCACGTAGTTGATCCAGACGCCGCCCGGTGCCAGGACGGTTGCCACGGCATCGAGGCATTCCCACGGCGCCAGCATGTCCAGGACAACCCGGTCCACCGACCCCGGGGCCTCAGCCTTGACCACTTCGTCCTGGAAGTCACCCAGGGAGATCTGCCACGCGGGGTGCGGCCCGCCGAAGATGGTCTCCACGTTTCCGCGGGCAATGTCGGCAAATTCTTCGCGACGTTCAAACGAGTGGAGGTAGCCGCCGTCGCCGACGGCCCGCAGCAGGGAGATCGAGAGGGCACCGGAGCCGACGCCGGCTTCCACCACGCGGGCACCAGGGAAGATATCCGCCATGGTGACAATCTGGGCTGCGTCCTTGGGGTACACGACGGCAGCCCCGCGCGGCATGGAAAGAACGAAGTCCGAAAGCAGCGGGCGCAGCGTTTGGTACTGCTGGCCGATGTTGTTGCTGACCACCGAGCCGTCCACCTTGCCGATGATTTCATCGTGGTTCAGGAATCCACGGTGCGTGTGGAAGGCGCCGCCCACCTCGAGCGTGATGGTATTCATGCGGCCACGCTCGTCCGTGAGCTGGACGCGTTCGCCGACGCGGAAGGGCCCACGGCGCCGCGCAGCGCCGGTTGGTTGGGCCGCCGGGCTCGCGCCGGTGACGGTGGTGGCCGTTTCCGCGGCGGTTTCGCTGCTCATCTGGTGTTCCTCACTCCTGTGCGGCTGTGCCGCCATATATCGCTGCCCTGAGGGCGCCAAAAATTCGTCTGGATCTTTTCGGGCCGGCACGTAACTCTACCGGTTAAGGCGTCAGGCCCGCCCGCCTCCGCGGGCTTCTTTACCTGTTATGGCCGTCACCACCGCCTGCTGGCGGAGCAATCCGGTCACCATGCCGTTGTGGTCCACCACCGCATATTCGTTGCCGTCCAGTCTGGCCAGGTACTGGATCAGCTCCTGGCCCTTCGACCATTCCGGCACGTAGGCACCGGCTGCGAGGGCGTGCGCCACCGCCGTGACCGGCGTCGTGGCTAACGCATAGGGCGGCACAGCGGCGGCCGCGCTGGTGTCCACCACGCCCTGGGGCTTACCGTCCGGACCGCAGATCACGACGGCGGGACGTCCTTCCGGTGACATGGCCACCACGTCCGCGACGCTGGCGGAGTTCGGGATGCCGACCGCGGGATCGGCCAGTCCGCCGGCGCTCACCAGGTAGAGCCGGCTGCGCAGTTGGGCATGCCGAATCGAACCCGACGCACCCATCCAGAGGAACCCGCAGACCAGCAAAGTGATCAACATGAGGTTGATGTCCAGCCGCTCCCCGCTGAGGAAGGGCCGGGCAATGAACCAGAGAAACAGTGCTACCGCGATGACACGCCCCGACCACCCTGCGGCGATAGTCCCCTTGTCCTGGCTTCCGGTGGCCTTCCACACGGCTGACTCGACGAGGCGTCCCCCGTCCAACGGGGTTCCGGGCAGGACGTTGAAGATGCCGATCAGGAAGTTGGCCCACATGAGAATGTTCGCAAGCATCTCAACGACGCCGTGGAAGGCATGGCCGAACACAAACGGAGCCAAAGTCCCGGCCAGGATGAAGTTTGACGCGGGGCCGGCCATGGCCACCACCACCGCACGCCCGGGCGATGCCGTGAAGTTCTGGAATTGCGTGTGCCCTCCCCAAAGATTGAGAACAATCTTCTCCGTTGGCCACTTAAACGCCTTGGCACTCAAAGCGTGCGCAAGCTCGTGAACCAACACGGACACGGCCAGCAACAGTGCGTAACCAAAGGCCACGAAGTACGCGCCAAGACCCAATCCAGGAAATTGAACCAACACGGCAGGACCGTAAACGATCACCGTAAACCCGGCGATCACGAACCACGAGTAAGCCAGGTACACGGGGATTCCGGCGATTTTGCCCAGGGGTATGCCGTCCCGCTTCGTGGCGGCATGGTGTGGCGCGGAGGGACTGCTCACTTAGTTGGCCCCTTCAAGCAGGTTTGCTGCTGCGAAGCGGTCGAGGACGAGGCCGGAGACGTCGGCGGCGGACCTGCCCACCAAGGTGTCCCACAGGACCATGCGGGGATCGTCCGGAAGGGGCACTTGGTGGGGAACACCGATGGTGACGACTCCCGATGCCATGGCCGCGGTGGCTCCCGGAACCGAATCCTCGAGCGCCACGCAGTGATCGATGGTCAGCGTTGGATCGTCCAGCCGCAGGCGGTCGACTGCCGTCAGGTAGGCCTCGGGATGGGGTTTGCCGTTGGTCACGGTGTCGCCGGTGACGAGGAACTCGAAGTACGGCTTGGGCAGGCTTTCCACCACCACGCCGGCCAAGGGGCCCTCGGACATGGTGACCAGGGCGCAGCGGATGCCGGCCTGGTGGAGATCCTCCAGGAGCTCGCGCGCCCCGGGCCGCCAGGGAACTTCGTTGCGGACCTGCTGGATCACCTGGGAGCTGAGGGTGTCAATGATTTCACGGGCCTCGAGCCGGACACCTGCCGCTTGCAGAATCGCAGCCGAGTGGAGCAAGGATTGGCCTACCAGCTGCATGGCCTGTTGGTGGGACCAGGAACCGCCGTGGGCCTCCACGAGGGCACGCTCAGCAGCAATCCAGTAGGGTTCGGTGTCCACGAGGGTGCCATCCATATCCCAGAGCACGGCTTTGAGGAAGGGCTGGCTGGGTGAGGAATGCATGGCTTCAAGTCTACGTGGAACACGGAGCCAACCTTGCCGTGCTTGCGCTGTGGGCGAAGACCGGGGACGCGCCCCGTTGAAATGCCATGCATCCACGCGGGTCTTGGACGTAGGGTGAGTGGATGAACAGTGTGGACGGGACCCCCGAAGGACAGGACACCGTTGCGGAGCCCGAGCGTTTCCTCAAGGAACCCGCGGAAGGCCAACGTGTCACCGTAATGATCGCCGCGTTTGAAGGCTGGAACGACGCCGGAGAGGCCGCCAGCGACGCCTTGCACTATGTGAACAAGTTGTGGGACGGCAAGAAGGTGGGCACGGTGGATGCCGAGGAGTATTACGACTTCCAGTTCACCCGCCCCACCGTGCGGCGTACCTCGTCCGGCGCCCGCAAGGTGAAATGGCCGTCCACCCGGATCTACAAGGCCTCCATACCGGACAGCAATGTTGACGTGGTGTTCGTCCTCGGCACGGAACCGTCGTACCGTTGGCGCGCCTACACCACTGAGTTGCTGGTCCACGCCGAAGCACTCAAGGTTGACTCCGTGATCCTGGTCGGGGCCTTGCTGGCCGACGTTCCGCACAGCCGCCCCATCCCCGTAAGCACCACCACCGAGGACAACTCCCTGCGCGAGCGGCTCAACCTCGAGGCCTCCCAGTACGAGGGACCCGTGGGCATTGTGGGCGTGCTGGCAGAGTTCGCCATGCTCGCCGGACTACCCACCGTTTCGCTGTGGGCCGCAGTCCCCCACTACGTTGCCCAGCCACCGTCGCCCAAAGCGCAGCTGGCGATCCTCCACAAGATCGAGGACCTGCTGCAGGTTCCCTTGGACAGCCGCACGCTGGCCGAAGAGTCAGAGGCCTGGGAACGCGGCGTGGATGAACTCGCCACGGAAGATCCGGAGATCGCGGCCTACGTTCGCCAACTCGAAGAAGCCAAGGACACTGCGGACCTTCCCGAGGCCTCCGGAGAGTCCATTGCCCGGGAATTCGAACGCTATCTCAAACGGCGGGGTAAGGAACGCCCCTAGGCGGACCGCTGGTACAGCTGCTGCCGGCAACGAAGCGGCCCTGACGGATATCCGTCAGGGCCGCTTCGTTTTACTGCACTTCGGTTCAGAGTTCGACGCCGAGCAAGGCGTTCAGGGCGTCCGTCACCAGGGCGCCGTCCACGGGTGAGGCTTCGGCGGCACCTGCGGTGAGCGCCGATTGTGCCCAGTGGTCGACGGCGGCGATGGCACCTGGGGCGTTCAGGTCGTTGGCCAGCTCCGTGCGCATGGCTGCAATGAGCGGCGTGGCCGATGCCGCAGGTGCCTTCAGGGCTGCCTCGCGCCACGTGGCCAGCCGCTGCTTGGCCTCAGCAAACCCCTCCGCAGTCCAGGACCAATCGGAACGGTAGTGGTGGGCAAGGATGGCCAGGCGGATGGCCGCAGGCTCTTCGCCGGCGGCGCGAAGCTTGGAAACGAGGACGAGGTTGCCCTTGGACTTGCTCATTTTTTCGCCGTCAAGGCCCACCATGCCAGCGTGGGCGTAGTGCCGTGCGAGGGGAACATGGGCCAAGGAGTAGGCGTGGCCGGCTCCCATTTCGTGGTGCGGGAAGATGAGGTCTGAGCCACCACCCTGGACGGTGAACGGTGCCGGGAGGTACTTCTGGGCGATCACCGTACACTCAATGTGCCAGCCGGGCCGGCCGTCACCGAGGCTGGCACCCGGCCAGCTCGGCTCGCCCTCGCGGGCTACGCGCCACAGCAGTGGGTCAAGGGCCTGGCGCTTTCCCGGGCGGGCCGGATCGCCGCCACGCTCGGCGAAGAGCTCCAGCATTTCCGCTTCGCCCAGACCGGAGACGTCACCGAGGGTCCAGGCATCGGTGGCGTCCGAGCGTTTGCCGGCCGTTTCGACGTCGTAATAGACGTCGCCGTCAGGTTCGCCATCCGCACCCTGGACCCGGTAAGCGACGCCGTCGGCGATCAAGCGCTCGACCGCAGGCACAATGTCCGGGATGGCCTCCACGGCACCGATGTAGTGGTCCGGAGCCAGGACATTGAGGGCGTCCATGTCAGTGTGGAACAGCTCGATCTGGCTCGCTGCCAGCTCCCGCCAGTCCACGCCGGTGGCATTGGCCCGCTCCAGGAGGGGATCGTCAATGTCCGTCACGTTCTGGACGTAGGACACTGTGGTTCCGGCGTCACGCCACGCACGGTTGAGGAGGTCGAAGGCCACATAGCTGGCGGCGTGGCCCATGTGCGTAGCGTCATACGGGGTGATGCCGCACACGTACATGGACTGGTCCGCTTTGTGGCCGACCTCCACCACCTGCCCCAGGGCAGTATCGAAAAGGCGCAGGGACGCCAGGCTGCCGGGCAGCTCAGGAACAGGGCGGGAGATCCACGATTTCACGAGTCAACCTTAGTGCTAGGCGCTTATCACACCGAAACCGAGCAGGACATACAACGCCAAGCCCAGCAGGATCCTGTACCAAACGAAGAGCCGGTAGCTCCTGGTCGAAACGAACTTGAGGAACCAGCCAATGATGACGTAGCCCACCACGAAGGCGATCACGGTGGCCAGGGCAGTCTCGGGGAGACCGTAGGGGCCAGCGAGCCCTTCCTTGGAGACGGTCTTGTACAACTGGTAGAAGCCACTGCCGAACACCGCGGGGATCGCAAGGAGGAAGGAGTAGCGGGCGGCCGCCTCACGCGTGTAGCCCATCAGGAGGCCGGCAGTGATGGTGCCCCCGGAACGGGAGACGCCTGGGATCAACGCCATGGCCTGGGCGAAGCCGTACAGGATGCCGTGCTTGTAGCTCAGCTGGGAAAGGTCCCTTTCCTGTTTGCCTGTGGCATCTGCCACCGCCAGGATCATGCCGAAGACGATCAGCATGGTGGCAACGATCCACATGCTGCGGAACACGGATTCGATCTGGTCCTGGAACAAAAGGCCCAAAATGACGATGGGCAGGCTGCCGAGGATCACCAGCCACCCCATCCGCGCGTCGGGGTTGTTCCTGGCGACTTTGCCGGTCAGGGAACCGAACCAGGCGCGAATGATCCTGACGATGTCCCGCCAGAAATACACAATGACGGCGGTTTCCGTACCGAGCTGCGTAATCGCCGTAAACGCGGCGCCGGGATCGGAGGCATTCGGGAGGAACGAGCCCACAATCCGCAGGTGCGCGCTCGAAGAGATCGGGAGGAATTCGGTGAGGCCCTGCACCAGGCCCAGCAAGGCAGCTTCTATCCAGTTCACGTGAATAGACCCTACGTCATGAAGTATGGGAACTCCCCGTAAGCTATCAGCATGCAGCAGCGTTATGTCGGAAACAGTGGGTTCCGGGTGTCCTCTTTGTCGCTTGGAACCATGTCCTGGGCACAAGAGACGGACGAACAGGAAGCCGCCGCCCTCCTGCATGCCTTCGTGGACGGCGGCGGGACCGTGATCGATACCGCCGCGTCCTACGCCCAGGGTCAGGCCGAAGCGATGCTCGGCTCCATGCTGGGAGACGTGGTTGCCCGTTCCGAAGTGGTCCTTTCCACGAAAGCCGGCGTGTCCAGTTCCGAATCCCGTCGCAGCATCAACGCTTCGCGGGGTGCCATGCTGGCTGCTTTGGACGCGAGCCTGGCGCGGCTCGGGACGGATTACATTGACATCTGGTTCGCCCACGAGTGGGATCCGAACGTTCCCCTCGAAGAGACCCTGTCCGCGCTGGAACTGGCCCAGCGGACCGGTCGGGCACGCTATGTGGGAATTTCGAACTACAACGGCTGGCAAACAGCCAAAGCTGCGGCGATTGCCGGCTTCACCCTCGTGGCCAACCAATCCGAGTACTCGCTCCTCCAGCGCCGGCCGGAAGATGAACTTGTCCCGGCCATTGAAGATGCCGGCTTGGGACTCATGGCCTGGGCTCCACTGGGCCGCGGAGTGCTGAGCGGCAAGTACCGCGGACAGATCCCCACGGATTCACGGGCAGCCCAGGGCCGGTTGACCGCGTACGTGGAAAGGTACCTTGACCCTCAGGCCTCCCGGGTGGTGGAAGCCGTGGCCATGGCAGCGCGGGGTCTGGGACGCTCGCCGCTGGATGTGTCACTGAGCTGGCTGCTCTCCCGCCCGGGCGTCTCTACCGCCATCGTCGGACCGCGCAACGCAGTCCAGCTCAAGGAACTCCTCGACGCGCAACTGGGTGTCCTGCCGGCGGAAATTTCGCGGGCCCTGGAAGACGTTTCCTAGCGCCTGTCCAGGATGTCCAGGAGATAGCTCCCGTAGCCGCTCTTGGCCAGTTTGGCCGCCTGCCGGCGCAGTTCGTCATCGCTCAGGTAGCCCATGCGCCATGCCACTTCTTCCGGCGCGCCGATTTTCAGCCCCTGCCGGTTTTCCGTGGTGCGGACATAGTTCGAGGCGTCATTAAGGTCGCCGAAGGTACCGGTATCCAGCCACGCGGTGCCGCGTGGGAACTTCTGGACGTGGAGTTTGCCAAGCTCCATGTACTTCCTGTTGATGTCCGTGATCTCCAGTTCGCCACGGGGCGAGGGCGCCAGGTCCTTGGCCATGGAAACGACGTCGTTGTCGTAGAAGTAGAGTCCCGGTACGGCGTAGTTGCTCTTTGGATGCGCGGGCTTTTCCTCGATCGAGATGGCGAGGCCGTCGTCGTCGAACTCCACCACGCCGTACGCCGTCGGGTCCTTGACCCAGTAGCCGAAGATGGCGCCGCCGTCGACGTCGTTGTAATGCCGGAGCTGGGCACCCATGCCGGGACCGTTGAAGATGTTGTCCCCGAGGATGAGCGCCACCTTGCCGCCGCCGATGTGTTCCTCGCCCAGGATGAAGGCCTGTGCCAGGCCGTCCGGGGTGGGCTGCTGGGCGTACGTGAGGGAAATGCCGAAGTGGGAGCCATCGCCCAGGAGGTTCTCGAATTGGGGGGCGTCCTTGGGGGTGGTGATCACCAGGATGTCGCGGATTCCCGCCAGCATGAGGGTGCAGAGCGGGTAGTAGATCATGGGCTTGTCAAACACCGGAACCAATTGTTTGCTGATTCCGAGCGTGATGGGATGAAGCCGTGAGCCCGTTCCACCTGCCAGAATAATTCCGCGCATTTTGCGCTCCTCTCCCCTGCCCGTGACCGGTGCTGGCGGTTACGCTATCGCCATGCAGAGAATCCTTGTCACCGGCGGGGCCGGATTCATCGGATGCAACTTTGTCCACTACATCATGGAACACGGCAGCGTTCATGTCACTGTCCTGGACAAATTGACCTATGCGGGAAATGAATCATCCCTGGCCGGGCTGCCACCGGAAAGATTCGAATTCATCAAGGGCGATATTTGCGACTCCGTGCTTGTTGACCGGCTTACGGCCAGTGTTGATGCGGTGGTGCATTTCGCGGCGGAATCCCACAATGACAATTCCCTGCAGGATCCCAGGCCATTCATGGACACCAATCTCTTGGGGACCTACACCCTCATTGAGGCTGCCCGGAAGCACGGGACGCGATTCCATCACATCTCAACCGATGAGGTATATGGAGACCTCGCCCTGGATGAGCCCACCCGTTTCACCGAGCATTCGGTGTACCGGCCCACGAGCCCCTACTCCGCAACGAAAGCCGGTTCGGACCTGCTGGTGCGGGCCTGGGTCCGTTCTTTCGGGTTGCAGGCCACCATCAGCAATTGCTCCAACAATTACGGGCCATACCAGCACGTGGAGAAATTCATTCCCCGCCAGATCACGAATCTCCTGGATGGACACCGGCCACGGCTCTACGGACAAGGCCTGAATGTCCGGGACTGGATCCATGTGGAAGACCATTCCTCGGCGGTGGCGGCCATCCTGGAACGCGGCCGCATTGGTGAGACGTACTTGATCGGCGCCGACGGGGAACAGTCCAACCGCACGGTGGTGGAGAAACTGCTCCACCTGATGGGCCAACCATCCGATGCCTACGACCTCGTCACGGACCGCCCAGGCCACGACCTGCGCTACGCCATAGACTCCACCAAGTTGCGACGCGAGCTCGGGTGGCGGCCGCTGTTCGAAGATTTCGACGCCGGACTGGCGGCTACAGTGCAGTGGTACCAGGAGAACGAGGACTGGTGGCGGCCGCAAAAAGCCGAAACTGAAGTGAAGTACGCAGGGCAAGGTCACTAGCGCCGATGCCGACACCCAAAGAGTTGACGTCCCGGTCCACCCCGATCCGCGGTTTACTGCTCTTCGACCTGCCGGTGCACGCAGACGAAAGAGGCTGGTTCAAGGAGAACTGGAACCGCAGGACAATGGGCGCCCTGGGCCTGCCCGACTTCGGGCCCGTGCAAAACAACATCTCATTCAATGCCCGACGCGGTACGACGCGGGGAATCCATGCCGAGCCGTGGGACAAGTTCATTTCGGTAGCTTCCGGCAGGATCTTCGGAGCGTGGGTGGACCTGAGGAGCGGTCCGGGATTCGGCACGGTGTTTTTCACCGAAATGGGTCCCGGCGAGGCCGTCTTCGTCCCGCGGGGCGTGGGCAACGCCTTCCAAACCCTTGACGACAACACGGCGTACACGTATCTGGTCAACGACCACTGGAGCTCCGAAGCCCAGGCCGACTACACGTTCCTGAACCTGGCCGACGCCACCGCTGCTGTGCCGTGGCCGATCCCCTTGGCCGAAGCCACCATGTCCACCCAGGACCAACAGCACCCATCCTTGGCCCAGGTTGCTCCCATGAAGCCGCTCCGGACCATGGTTCTGGGCGCCAACGGCCAACTGGGGTCCGCCTTGCGGAAGGTCTTCGCGCATCTGGACACCGTGGACTTCTTTGACCGGGCGGACTTTGATGTCACGGATGGCAGCTCCTTTGACCGGGCCGATTGGCGGAAGTACGCCACGGTCATCAACGCCGCCGCCTACACCGCCGTCGACGCCGCCGAAACCCCGGCGGGCCGGACTGCGGCCTGGCAGGTCAATGCCGGTGCGGTGTCGAACCTGGCGAGGACCGCCGTCGACCATTCACTGACCTTGGTGCACGTCTCCAGCGACTACGTCTTCGACGGCACGGCGGAGATCCACGGCGAGGACGAGCAACCCAGTCCCCTCGGCGTCTACGGGCAGAGCAAGGCCGCGGGCGATGCGGCCGCTGCTGTGGCACCGAAGCACTACATCCTCCGGAGCAGCTGGGTGGTAGGCGATGGAAAGAACTTCGTGCGCACCATGGCCGCGCTGGCCGGACGCGGTGCAGGACCGTCCGTCGTCGACGATCAGTGGGGGCGCCTGACGTTTGCCGAGGACATCGCGGCGGCGATCAGGCACTTGCTGGGCACCGGCGCTCCGTATGGAACGTACAACGTCAGCAACGACGGGCCGGTGCAATCGTGGGCGGACATCGCGCGGGACGTCTACCGCCTCAGCGGCGTGGATCCCGGGCTGGTGACCCCGGTGAGCGCCGAAGAGTACGCCAAACCCGGCATGGCGGCCCGTCCGCGACGAAGCGTGCTGGATCTTGGCAGGATCAAGGCGGCCGGATTCGTGCCCCCGGAGGCACACGTCCGGCTCAAGGAGTACCTGCAGGACCTGAAACCCTAGCCCTGCGGCACAAAACGTCCTACAGTGGCCGTACGGCAACCTCGATCAGACGGGGCCGGGAGACAACTCAAGCAAGTACGGGCAGCACCAGTTGCCCGCGGCGATCCAAGGCAGTGCAGCGGCCAGGGATCGCCGGTCAATTGTCCATGCCTTGAGTTGGACCCGAGCGAGACCTTGCGTCTGGAGAGCCGATAATGCTGCAGTCAAAGACCTTCCCCATCGGGGGCCTTTTCCACGACCTCGCCGGACGGCTGAGTTACCACCCTCCAGCAGCGCCACAGGCGGCCCAAGCCAAGGAGCTTTGTCTCGGCGGCTCCTCGGTCCGGCTCATGGAGTTCCCGGAGGCCGTCCGCTTCATCATGGACCGCGCCACACACCTGGGAACACCGCCCCTCGGTGTGTGCTCGGCGAACCTGGACCACATCCGGCACTTCGGCACGGGAAGCCGTTGGGCAGGAACGATGGCCGGCCCCGCGGTTGAGTGGCTCACCCTCATCGATGGCGCTCCCCTTGCCGTGGAAGCGGAGCGCCTCACCGGCAAGCCGTGGCCACGGCTGGCGGGCAGCGACCTGGTGGGACCCCTCCTCGACGAAGCAGAGAGACGCGGATTGCGCGTGGGCTTCCTCGGTGGGTCCGGGCAGGCCCAGCAGCTGATCCGCCAGCGGTTCGCCGCGGATCGTCCGGGACTGGCCATCGCTGGCTGGTGGGCGCCGGACCGGTCCGAGATCAGCGATCCGGAGGCATCGAGGCGACTGGCCGGTGAGATAGCTGCCAGCGACGCAGACCTCCTGGTGGTGGGTTTGGGCAAACCGCGCCAGGAACTGTGGATCACCGAGTACGGCCACCTGACAGGAGCCAAGGTCCTTCTGGCGTTCGGTGCCGTGGTGGACTTCCTTGCCGGCCGCATCACGAGGGCACCGGCCTGGGTGGCCGGACATGGCTTCGAATGGGCATGGCGCCTCATGCTCGAGCCCCGCCGGCTGGCCCACCGCTACCTCGTGGACGGCCCCGAGGCCTACCTCCACCTGCGGCGGGACAGCGGACTGTCCGCCGCGTCCGGGATGACCCGCGCCGTGGGACAACCTGCGCACGCGCCACTCCAGGCGCCGGGCACCTTCGCTTCGGCGGAAGACCAAGCGGACATCGCCGTCGTGGTGGTGACCTACAACAACGCCGATGATATTGGCCCGCTCATCGAAAGCCTCCGGGCCGAAACGGCAACCCAGACGCTCAAGGTAGTGGTGGCGGACAACTCACCGAACGGCGACACCATGGCAGCCCTGGCGGACCATCCAGATGTGATTGCCAAGAGCACGGGCGGCAACCTGGGGTATGCCGGTGGAATCAACGTGGGGCTCCGGGCCGCTGGTCCGGCTGGTGCCTTCCTCATTCTCAACCCTGACCTGCGCGTGGAACGGGGCGCGGTGGCTGCGCTGCGGCGCCGCATGGCGGCATCGGGCGCCGGTGCGGTGGTACCTGTTCTCCTCGATGACGACGGTAGCGTCTATCCCTCTTTGCGGCGCGAACCCAGCATCCTGCGAGCGCTGGGTGACGCGGCCATGGGAAGCCGTCTGCCCGGACGGCCCGGATGGTTGTCCGAGATGGACTTTGATGCAGAGAGCTACAAGTATGCCCACGCTGTGGAGTGGGCAACGGGTGCGGCCTTGCTGATCGATGCGAGGGTGGCTGAGGCCGTGGGCGAGTGGGACGAACAGTTCTTCCTCTACTCGGAGGAAACAGACTTTTGCCGGCGGGTCAGGGAGTTGGGCTTCCCGATTTGGTTTGAGCCGTCTGCCAGGATGTGGCACGAGCGTGGCGGGTCGGGTTCGTCTGCGCAGTTGTCGGCCCTGATGTCGGTCAACCGGGTGCGGTATGCGGAGAAGCATCTGGGCCGTGGGCGTTCGGGGGCTTTCCGGCTGGCGGTGCTGGGCTCGGAGATTGCGCGCCTCGGGAAACCCGGTCACCGGGAGGCCGCTGTGGCGTTGCTGAGCCGCAGGCGTTGGGCTTCCTTGCCCCATGCGGGAGCCTACCCGGAACCGGGACCGGTTGTTCGCCCGGTGGGCTCGGTGGTTATTCCGGCGCACAATGAGGCCGCGGTGATCGGGCGGACGCTGGATTCGTTGCGCGAGGTGCTGGCATGGGGCACCGTGGAGGTGATTGTTGCCTGCAATGGGTGTTCGGATGGGACGGAGGCCATTGCGGCGGCCTATGACGGCGTGCGTGTCATCGAGGTGGAGGCAGCTTCGAAGGTGGCGGCATTGAATGCCGCTGATGAGGCTGCGCAGCTGTGGCCACGGCTGTACCTGGATGCCGACATAGAAGTGACGGCCGGTGCCCTGTCTGCGGTGTTCTCGGCGCTGACGGAGGGTAGTCTCCTTGCCGGGCGCCCCGCCTACCGGTACGACACCACGGGTGCAACGTTCCTTGTCCGCGCCTATTACCGGGCCAGGACCAGGATCCCCGGGAACTCGGAGGGCTTGTGGGGTGCGGGGGCTTATGCCCTCAGCGAGGCGGGACACGCCCGCTTGGGGACCTTTCCGCCGCTGAGTGGCGACGACTACTACGTTGACAGGTTGTTCACGGCAGAGGAGAAGGCCGTCCTGGACACGGAACCGGTGGTGGTTCGGACCCCCCGTTCCCCGTCTGCCTTGATGGCCGTCCTGCGGCGTACGTCCCGGGGTAACGCCCAGCAGGATGCGGTTTCCGGTGATGCCTCGGCTTCCAGGACGCTGCGGCAGTTGGTGGAATCGGTCCGTGGTCCGCTGACGGCCTTCGACGCGTTGGTGTATGCGGCCTTCGCAGGTGCGGGCCGCCGTCGTGCACTACGCCCGGGCACCCCGGCGTTGGCCTGGGAGAGGGACAACAGCAGCCGCTAAGTCACCAGCCGCAGCTGGTGCCTCCTTCAATGCGGTAGAGGTGGACCGCGTTGCCGTCGGCGAAACTGTCGGTGAACGTTCCGTCAGTGATGGGAATGGTGCGGTTTTCATCGATCACGACGGCGGTGCTGCCGCCGCAGGCGAGGTGGAAGGTGGCCTGGCCTGCGGCCTGGGTGTTGGCACCGGAGAAGACGTAGACCTGCCCGTTGTGGAGTTTCGTCGCGACATCCACGGGACCGGATGCGGTGGCGGCACCATCCAGGAACGGCGCGTTCAGCACGGGGGCGAGCTGCTTGATCTGGTGGTTCACTGCCGTGACCGCAGGCCGGACGTCTCCGGGGCAGTCACGAAGCACGTGCTGGGTCACACAGTCCCCGCCAAAGCTGTGGTTGAAGTACACGATTCCGCGGGCACCGTGGATGAGGCTGCTCCATACGGCCGCACGCAGTTGGGGACCGGTAATGGTGGCAGCGGCTGGTGAGTCCTCGAACGGGTGGCCTGCCTCGACGAAAGCCCATACGGGTTGGCTGCCTCCCGTGAGTTTGCGGATGCGCTCCACCGTCCACCCGTAATTGGCCGCGAGCCGGCATTCTGCGGGGGTGAGGTCCCGGAGGTAGCCGTTGATGGCGCCGCCTTCGGTCTTGGCGCAGATGTTGGGGTCCGTGAACCAGTAGTTGTCCGCCGAGACAACGTCCTGATATTCGCGAAGGAACTTTTGTGATTGTTCGTCGGACAGCCAGAAAGTGACACCCTTGCCATAGTTGGCGTAGACCATGGTGCCTGGTGGCGCGGCGGCGCGCAGTTGGCCCTGGACCGTGTAGCCGCATTTGGCTTGTTCGGGAACGCAGATGGTCCCCTCCCCGGGGTATTTGCCGCTCCACGCACCGTCACCGCCGCCGGCCCACATGTCCACTTCGTCACCCAACGCGAAGCCTGAGGCTGTCCCGGCCGGGTAGGTGGGGATGGCGTACATTCCGGAGGACTTGATGAGTTCCATGTCGGAGTCCGGTGTGAGCACGACGTACGTGTTGAGTCCCGCCGCGAGGTCCTTGGCCACATAGTCCTTTTCCAAGGCACTTTCGAACCAGACACCCACGGGAAAGTAGTCCGGATCGGTAGGCAATGGGTTGCGGAATTGTCCGTAGAAGCCCGGTCCGCCGTCTACAGGGCGCAGTGCAGTGCCCGCCGGGTGGGTTGGTTCAGGTTGCGGCGCCGTGCCCGCGAGGGGTGCTCCCCCGCTGATCGTGGCACCTGCCAGGAGGCAGAGCAGTGCCAGCGCTCCGAGTATTGCCGCGGACCTGCGGTTCATGGTTCCCCGATTCCCGGTGGTCAGTGCGGAGTGGGTTCGAGGGCTGCGTCCGTGCGGGCCAGCCGCCACAGCGCTCCGGAGATTCCGAGCATGAAGAACAGGACGCTGGCGGACATGGCGAAGGACAATCCATCGAAGAAGGCGAAGGTGACCGCGATTGCTGCTACTGAGGCCAGAACCGCTTGGGAGAGCTGTTGGGCGGCGGGATCCGTGGCGAGTTTCCTGGCCTGCCAGGTGGCGGCGAGCGCGCAGGCGATGACCCCAAGGAAGGCCAGGAGGCCGAGGACTCCAAGTTCCACGAGGGTGCCAAGGTACTGGTTATCCACGATCACGTAATCGGGCAGGAACGTTCCGAACCCGCGGCCGACGATTGGGTTGTTGGCCAGCATCCCGAACGCAGTGCTGTAGGCGCTGGTGCGGGAGCTGATGCTGGGGTCCTCGGTTCCCACCGTGAAGAGTCCGCGAAGGGTACCCAGCATGCCGGGAGTCAGGACGTACAGGGCGCCGGCCAGGACGACGGCCAGGAGGATCGCCCGGCGTCGGATCTTTTTGGGCCATGACGGAACCAGGGCGACGATAGCGACGGCGAAGGCTGTGAGCGCTGAACGGGACACCGAGAGGACGGCTGCGGCAGAGATGATCGCTGCCGGTGACCATCTGAGGAGCCATCCCCGGTGCCTGTCGGTCACGGCGAATGCGATGGCTACGGGGAGGGAGGCCACCAGGACGACGCCGTACTCCAGGGGGTGGCTGGCCATGCCGGCCGCGCGAACGAAGCCACCCCTGGACTGTACGCCGGTGAGCTCCGAGGCGGCGCTGAACCCGGGCAAGCTGATCCAGTCCACCAGCGACTGGCCTGTGGCAAACTGCAGGAGGCCCAGCAGTGCTGTTCCTGTTCCCACCAGGACCAGGGCGCGGAGGACCTTCATCAGGGTTCGGCGACTGGCCAGGCCATCGTTGATCAGCAAGAAGATGCCCGCCCAGCTCGTCAGGCGGATGATGCCGCTGTCGGCCGGGCTCGTTTCGGGTGCGGGGACTCCGTGGAGCATGGCCAGGGCGTAGCTGGCCAACGCCATGGCCAGGAAAACGGCCATGGCGTTGCGGACCATTTGCGTTCCAGCACGGCTTGGGGTGGTGCGCTGCAGTTGGTACAGCAACCACCACGCGAAGGCCAGGAGCCCGCACAGGGTGCTGGGCCTGCCCACGGACCCCAAGGCGGTGAGTGTCAGGTTGGAAGGGATGGCACAGGTGAGTAGCAGGTAGACGATGACGAACGATGAGACGTCCCTGCGTTCAGCGGGTTCGAGGGGTGTGGGGTTGGCAAGCAGCGTGTTCCGCTCAGACCCGGGCCTTGGCATCGGACACCTCCCTTGGTTGCATCTTGCTCTGGCGGCGGCGGACCATGATGCGGTCAATGTAGATGGTGGCCACGGACGTGACCGCCAGGCAGAGCGCCTCGAGCACCACCGCTCCTTTGAGCCGCGTGACCGGAGTTCCACCGCCGAAGACCACCTCCGATTTGGACGGAGTGGTCTGGGTGGAGATGAGGTCCCCTTTGACCTTGGCTTCGGATTGCAGCGCGACGGTAGCGTCGTTGATCCGGTCAAGGACGTTCGCCAGCACCTGGTTCACCTTCTCCGCGCTCGAATCCACAACCTGCACTTTGAGCACGGGCTGGCTGAAGGTCTTGTTCCACTGGCCACCATTGTTGGGCAAGGTAACGGAGTAGCCCTGCTGGACTCCTGCGCCGTACAGTGTTCCGCTCGTCAGGACCAGGTCCACGGCAGCAGAATCCTGGTTGACCCGGCGCTTGACCATGTCCGCGAACTCCACCAACGTCATGGCGCTGCCCCCTGAGATCCAATAGGCAGGTTCCCGTTCCGGGGCGAGGAAGGTGACATCTGCCTCGGTCCAGAAAACGGGCTCGGAGGATCTGATGGCGCCCAATGCAGCCAGGCCCAGCACCAGGCCTATGGCTACTACGTACCAACGGCGCAGGAGGATCCCGAGGAATGTAGCCGCCGTCATGGCTAACTTGGTCCGGAAGACAAGGGCAGGACGCCGTCTGCTTCAGGTTCCGTGGTGGCCTGGGTCTTGTTCCGGTTACGGGATCGCACCGGCGAGGCGGCCAAGGGGTCCACGGTGATTTCCTGCTCTGCTGCGAGCTTGCGGCGGCGCCGGGTCAGGAGCAGCCCGTCCAGGAGGACGGCGATCACCAGGGTCACGGCGACGCCACCGGCGCCTGCTACCAACACCAGCTGGGTCCGGGCTTTCACCTCCGGCACGGCCTGCCGGTCCACCAGCAGGTTCATGGTGGTGATCCTGGCCGGAACGGCGACATTGAGTGCTTCCTGCATCTCGTTGAGGGAGCGCGGGGTTTCCTCCATCACGGCCTTGAGGAGGGACATGGTCTGTTCCGGTGAGTCAGCATTTGCCGTGATGACCAGGATGGCGCCGTTGGTGCCGCGGTCCGGTTCGGCCGTGTACGTGGCCGTGCCGAAGTTCGCCAGGACGCGCTCCTTGACCGGCTGCGAGGAGAGTTTGCGGATCAGGATGTCCAGTGCCTCGCTCATGCCTCCCAGGTAGAGGTAGGGGTTGCCCGCGCTGCCGATGCTTTGGCTGGAGGGCATCAGCACCAGGCTGGCTTGGGCTTTGAACTTGTCCGGGGCG
The DNA here is from genome assembly GCF_044748905.1 of Paenarthrobacter sp. NPDC089714. Lineage (NCBI taxonomy): Bacteria > Bacillati > Actinomycetota > Actinomycetes > Micrococcales > Micrococcaceae > Paenarthrobacter > Paenarthrobacter sp. NPDC089714. The sequence continues at coordinate 382,203 of NZ_JBIVGX010000003.1, read as the reverse complement.
TTCATCTGGATGGCCACGCACAACAGCCCGGTGACCAGGATGCCGGCGACCAGCACGTACCACCGCCGGATTATGCTCGCTATGACGGTACGAAATTGCATCATTTGCTCCCAACATGACGGGATCCGCGTGTGCTGCCCGGCTCCGTGGTTTGATGCTTGCCCACAAGGGAAAGCAGCTGTTCTGCCCTGACATCCCACGTGTGCGCGAGGGCCGAGTCCTGGATCGCCAGCCGCCGCACAGGGCCGGGCGGGTCAACGATCCTGGAACGCACAAGATCCACGAATTCCCTTGGTGTCCCGGCGATGGCGACGGACAATCCCCCAGCCCACCGTGTGGCGGGCAGGTCCGTCGCAACCACGGGAACACCTGATGCAAGGTATTCGAGGGTCTTCAAGGGAAAACTTGACGTATTGAACTCCGAAACGCTGTATGGGGTCAGGCCCACCGCGACTGTTTGGAGGATCCGGGCCACCTCTTCGGCGGGGACTGCACCGCGCCAATCCACCGACGGCAGGGCCAGGAAGCCATCCAGGAACCGTGCCATCCCCGGATCACGTTCGGTCCGGGGTCCCACCACCACCAGGGGCACTGCGGCATGGCCCAGTTCGGTGAGGATGTCCTTGTCCAGCCGTTCGTTCAGTTGCCCCACCAGGGCGGCAACGGGCCGCCGCACGGCGTCCGGGTCCCCTGCCGCCGGGGTTCGGCAACCATTGGGCAGCAATTCCACTGTGCGGCCTGCGAGCGCGGTCATTTTTTCGGCCAGGCCTGGCGAGACCGCGGTGACCACATCTGCCATGGCGCAGTTGGCCTGCAGGACCCGTTCCACATGGCGGCGCGACAAGCCAAGGAGGTCCGAGGCCGCCAGCCAGTCGTCAGTGAGGTGGAGAAGCCGGGGAGCCCTGATGGTTGCAGGGAACGGCACCACCGGGGAGGAATTGACGACGACGGCGATGTCCGCCTTCTGCGCGGCGGACACCAGCGCCCTTGTGGCCAGCGCTTCGGTGCTTCGCCGGACCAGGGGGCGGCTGAAGCCGGGAAGTGCAGGGAGGCGGAGCCGGTTGATGGACGGTGCCACCTGTTCGGGAACACCGTTGAGGCTCCTGAACGCGTGGCGGCGGACGTCGGCGTAGCGGTGGACGGAGACTGGCTGGTCCGCCCACAACACATCGCCTCGTGCTGCGAGCGCCTCGGCGAGGAGCCTGTCCGTGCCGGGGATGCCGTCCCAGCGACCTCCGGAAATGTACATGATGGTCTGCGTCATGGCCGGACCTCAGCGGGGTTCCAGGCCGGACGTGGCGACGACGCCACGGGGCGGGAATTGAAATCATCCAAGGCGGCCCTGCCGCGGAGCCGGAGCCAGCGGCGTCGCGCAATGTAAGCGGCATACCGTGCCAGGGCCGTCGCCTCGGCCGGTGCCAGCGCAGGCGGCCGCTGCGGTGACCCGGTAACTTCCGTGTAGAGGTCAAGTTGCCGTTGTGCGGAGTGCTCCAGGGAGAAACGTTCCACAACCAGGCGCCGGCCGTAGCTTCCCAGGGCGATGCGCAGCCCCTGGTCATCAAGCAGGCGGGCCAGGATGGCGGTGAGTGCACCGCTTCCCTGCCCGGAACTCCCGGGCCCTGCGCCGTACCAGCCCTGCCACAGGAAGGTTGGCAGCGATTCCGGCGTGAGGAGCTCCCAAAAGCCCTCCTCGCCCTGGACCACCAAGGGTTTGGCAAACGCCATGCCCCGCAAGGCTGAGCCGCCCATTCCCAAGATCACGTCGGCCATGCCGTAGGCGGGACGTGGGTCCTCGATTTCCCCGGTCAGGACAACCACGGTGCGTCCGGCCCCGGCATTGATCCGTTCGGCCCGTGCGCGGACGGTTGCCTCGGCCGGCCCGGATCCCACAACTACCAGACGCACGTCTCCTGCGCGGGAAAGATCCGCCACGGCGTCCATGGCTGCGAGAATTCCCTCCAGCTTAAGTTCGTGCGCCAGGCGCGAAACACAGACAACGTGCATGGCCGCGTCCGCCAGCCCCCACCGTTCCCGGAATTCGTCTGTGGCAGCGCCCGTATCCGGAACGTTGGCTGCAGTATCCACAGGTGGTTCCATCAGGCGGACCATTCCCCGGCCAGCCTTCTCTTCATGGCGGCGGATCTGCTCTGTTCCCACCATCAGGGGCATGGAATACGGGATGAAGGGTGCGACCGCCATGGACATGACGGTGGCGACGGCGGAACCGCCCGCGATTTTGCTGGCGGCGAGGCATTCCAAGGCGGGGGGCCATTCATAGCCGTGGATGATGTCGACGCCGCGCTCGCGGACCAGGCGTCCCAGTGCCCGGACCACGGCCGGAGAGGGACGTTTCCCCGGTACTGGAGCCTGGATGTACTCGAGGCCCAGTTCCCTGGCCCTGCGAACCAAGGGGCCGGGCTGTCCGAACAGCATCACTTCGTGTCCCAGTGCCTGGACGGCGGCGCCCAGTTCGATGGCGTTCAGTTGGCTGCCGCCGAGGCCAAGGTCGTGGGGGTAGACAACGATCCTCATGCGGCCACCTCCTCGCGGCCACGGCCCCAGCGCCGGATTTCGGCGACGTCGGAGCGCCTCAGGGCGAGGGCGGCACCCATGGCCACGAGTCCAATGCCGGTGGAAGCAAGGACAGCCGGCAAGGGTGAGTGCAGCGCCTGGGACACGAGCCACGATGCGTAACCAGTGGCGGCGGCCAGGGCGAGCGGAACGGCAACACGGGCCGCCAGGTCCTTCATGGCCACGTTCGCCCGGTGCAGGGTCCTCAGATACATGGGAGTGGTCACCAGCAGGGCCACCCCTGCCGGAGCCATGGCCAGGCCGGGCATCCCGCCAAGCGCGGCCCCGGCAATCAGTCCTGGAACCAATGCCAGCAGCGCCACCAGTTGGACACTGAAGATTGACATGGAGAGGCCAACCACCACGAGGTAGTCATAGAGCAGCTCGTGAAGGATGCGCAGTGCCGTCAACGGTGCAAGCCATACCAGGGCCAGGCCCGCCAAGGACCAGGCATCCCCGTAGACCAAGGTCACCAACGCGACAGCGCAGCCCATCATCACCGCGCAGACCGGAAGGAGCACCGCGGACAATGCACCGAGCAAGGAAAGCAACGCGGCGCGCATATCTTCCGGATTGTCCTGCAAGCGGGCAAACATGGCCGGGGCGACGCTCCTGAGGGGCTGTGACAACAGCGCCGCGGGCCAACCGGCCATGTTGAACGCCATCACGTAGAGTCCCAGCGTCACGGGTCCCAGCATCTTGCCTGCCACCAGCTGGTCCACGTAGCCGACGCTGAAAACCACCAGGCTCGCCCCTGCCAGCGGCAGCCCGAACGACAACAGCTCGCGGGCCGCCTTCCGGGAAAAGCCGAAGCGGTAAGGCAACGGCGAAAAAACGACGAAGAGCACGGCAGACACAATGCTTGCTGCCACCCGGCCGACGGCAAGGCTCATGGCTCCCATGCCGGCGATGACCAGGACCAGGGAAACACCCGCACCGAGCCACACGTTCACCTGGTCGATGGCCATCCGCTGCCCTTGACGGAAGTTTCTTTGCAGGAGGGCAGCGGGGGTGGCCACGAGGCCGTTGAAGACGATGCAGGTGGCAAGCAGCCGGACAACATCCGTGGCGGCCTCGTTGCCCATGGCAGCAGCAAAGTACGGGGCAGCCACATAGGACGCAGCGAAGAGAACAACACTGCACGCCGTGGAAATCGTGGTAACCGTAGCAGCGATATGCTTTGGGTCCCCGGGCCACCGGACAATGGCCAGGCTCACCCCCAACTCGTTGAAGCTCAACACGGCGATCAGGGCGACGAACGCCACCGCGTACGTACCGAACTCCTCCGGTCCCAGCAAACGGGCCAGGGCAATGCCAATGCCAATGGTCCCCAGGCGCGTGACGAACGCATTGATGACGCTCAGCGCAAAGGCCCTTGAAGGCGTTGGCCGGCGTTGGGTCGCCACGTGCTTCTGGAGAGTCACAGGATGCCCTCCAGCGCGGGGTAGTTGCCGCGCCGGATGATCCGTGCAGGAACACCCGCCCACGTCTCATCCTCGGGAACGTCGCTCAGAACGGCGGCACCCATGCCAATGGTGGCACCGGCGCCAACCGTGCGGCGCTCGCGGACGCTGGCGTTCATTCCGATGTACGCTGACCTGCCGATGTGGACGTTCCCGCCCAGGGACACGCCCGCGGCGAAGGTCGCGAAGTCGCTCACAACATCATCGTGCGTGAACGTCACTCCGGGCATGGCCACGACGTGGCTGCCGAGGGTCACCGAAGCAGTCATGGTGACGTGCGCCAGGATGATGCTGCCGGGGCCAATGCGGCACCCTTCCGGAACATGGGCGGAGGGATCGACGGCGGTCGCGTAACGGTCCTCGGACAGCCCGAGCGCCCGAAGCCGCATGACGACGCTTTCCCTGCCGCTGCCCGATCCGATGCAGACCAACAGCAGTGCATGCGGGAATTTCAGGGCGTCGCGGATGGGACCGAGTACGTGGGCTCCATCCACAACACGTCCGAGCTTGTCTTCGTCGTCGTCAAGTATGCCGATGACGTCGAACGGCCCGCTGGTGCGGACCATGGCCAGGACTTCCCGGGCCAGGCCGCTTGCAGCGATCAGGAGCAACTCGCTCATCGTCCCCGCCCTGCCGCCCGGAGCACGGAATCAATGACGCGGACCTGGTCGGCGAGCGTGAGCTGATGGTAGAGGGGCAGGATCAACGTGTGGTCCGTGAGCCATTCCGTGGCGTCGAGGGCTGCGCTGCCGGTATCCCTGCCGGCATAGGCGGGCTGGCGGTGCGCGGCCATGATGCCGCGGCGGGCCGAGATTCCGTCCTCCGCCAGGCGGACCATCAGCTGGTCGCGTCCCAACGGGAAGGCGTCACCGATTTCCAGCCAGCACGACTGGTAATTGCCCGCCCCGTACACGGGATCCTCCACGAGCCGCAGTCCTTCCACACCGGCAAACGCGTCAGCGTAGTTGGCGGCCATTTCACGACGCCGCCGTACGGCTTGGGCCAGCCGGCCCAACTGCACGAGTCCGACGGCGGCCTGAAGGTCTGTCATGCGGTAATTGAAGCCAACTTCGAGGTACTCCTCGGCCGGGGCCAGGACGCTTGCATGCCGGTCGGCGGCAGAAACGCTCATGGCATGTTCGCGGAGCCTGCGGGCACGGTCGCCGAAGTCCTTCCGGGACGTCGAGAGCATGCCACCCTCTCCTGTGGTGAGGATCTTGCGGGGGTGGAAGGACCATGCAGCCACGTCCGCACCGGCACCCACCGGCCGCCCGCGGTAGCGCGACCCGATGGCGCACGCCGCATCTTCCACCACCACGATGCCCAAAGGATCACACAGCTCACGGATGGGTTCCAGGTCCACCGGCACACCACCCTGGTCCACGGCGATCACGGCCCGGGTGGCGGGAGTAAGCGCGGCGGCCACGGTTTCGGCCGTCACGCAGCCGGTGACGCGGTCGACGTCGGCGAACACCGGCCGTGCGCCCACGTACGTGGGCGCGTTCGCAGTGGCGATGAAGGAAAGGGACGGCACAACCACGTCATCGCCGGGACCAACACCGGCAACGGCCAAAGCCAGATGCAGGGCGGACGTGCAGCTCGAGACGGCAACGGCATAAGCCGCCTGCTGTTCCACAGCGAAAGCTTCCTCGAACTGGCGCACCTTCGGTCCCTGGGCAACCCAGCCCGATGCGATGACCTCCGCCACGGCCTGGGCCTCTTCGGCTCCAAGCCACGGCTTCATGACGTCGATACGCGCCAGCGAGGTCTCTGACAGGGTCATCGTGCACCTGCCGCAGGCACTGCCGGCCGGGTGGCGGACCTGGCTGCGGCGATTTCCTCCCGGAGTGGCCTCCACCAATCAACCAGGGAACGCAATCCGTCCTCCAATCCCACCGCGGCCTCAAATCCCAGGTCCCGCCGGGCAAGGGTGGTGTCAGCCAGCCGGCGGACAACTCCGTTCACTGCCCGTTCCGGCCCATGCTCCAGGTGCAAAGGCGAATCCATGACGTGCAGCAGGGTACGGGCGAGGTCAGCAAGGCTGGTCTCCGTGCCGCTGGCCACGTTGTACACGCCCTCATTCACGGGGCTCGCCGCTGCAAGGACATTGGCCCGGGCCACGTCTGCCGTGTGCACGAAGTCCATGGTCTGCTCACCGTTTCCGAAGATCAACGGAGGAAGTCCATCAACGATCCTCTCCATCCAGCGGACCAGCACCTCGGTATAGAGTCCGTGGACGTCCATGCGGGGACCATAGACGTTGAAGTAGCGCAGCAGCACGTAGTCCAGGCCGGACATGGCCCGGAAACTCCTGGCCATGCCTTCGTTGAACGACTTGGCGGCGCCGTAGAAGGTGTCGTTGTTGTGGTGGTGGTGGCGTTCCGTCGTGGGAAATTCCTCTGCCATGCCGTAAACCGACGCACTGGAAGCCGCGATGAGCTTTCCTACTTTGTGCTCGACGGCCGCTTCAAGGACAGTGAACGTCCCGTCCACCAGTACTTCCAGCGCGAGCCGTGGTTCTTCCGCGCACTGGGTGATGCGGATGGCCGCCTGATGAAACACCAGGTCCTTGCCGATCGTCGCATCGTGGACCAGGTCGCGCTCGCGGATATCCCCCTCGATCAAACGGACACGTCCTGAGGCCATGGCATCGTCGAGGTTGGCTTTGCGGCCGCGTACCAGGTTGTCCAGGATGTCCACGTGGGCCACTCCGGCGTCGAGCAACTGGTCCACGAGGGTGGACCCGATGGTGCCGGCCCCGCCCGTGACCAGGACGGTGGCGCCGAGGAGGGCGTTCATTGGGCAACCTGGAGGGAAACTTCGTTCCCCGCCACAACGGCCGCATGACCGTCGGTGCCGAGGCTTTGGGTGACGGCTTCCAGGACTGACAGGACGCGCAGTCCGGACTCGCCGCTGGTTCGCGGAGTCGAGTGGTTGCGGATGGACGAGGCCAGCTCGGCCACTACCTGGGTCAAGGGTTCCCGTTCCTGGAGGGCCGGGGACCATGTGTCTCCCAGGCGGTAGGAAATGGCGGTCGCTTTCTTGTCCGCAGCAGAGCGGGGCTGGTGTTCCAGGCTGACGCCGCGGTCATAGACGCTGAGCCGCTGCTGGGGATTCAGGTCATCCCACACCAGCGTCCTCTTGGAACCGCCGATGATCATTTGCCTGATCTTCGTGGGACTGAGCCAGTTCACATGGATGTGGACCATGGCGTCGTTGGGCAACCCGAAGGTGAGGTGGCCTACGCAGTCACGCCCGGTTCCGAGTGGATCGGCTCCGTGCGCGGAGATCTCCGTCGGGTGCAGTCCGCCGGGGAGGATGAAATCCAGGATGGACAGATCGTGCGGGGCAAGGTCCCAGAACACGTTCACATCGGGCTGGACCAGGCCAAGGTTGATACGCACCGAGTCGACGTACAGGATGTCGCCCAAAGCGCCGCTGCTGACCAGCTCCTGGATTTTCAGGACCGCCGGGGTAAAGCAGTAGGTGTGGTCGGCCATCAGGACCAAGCCGCGGGCTTTGGCTTCCTCGACCATCTCGAGGCCTTTTGCCCTGCTGTCTGCCAGCGGTTTCTCCACCAGTACATGCTTGCCTGCCCGCAGGGCGGTCATCACCACTCCGTGGTGGGTGTGGGCCGGCGTCGCCACGGCTACGGCGTCGAGGTTGTAGGTGTCCAACAGTTCGTCGAGGGATTCGACGACGGCCACCCCACCCACCGTTTCCGCCAGGCGGAGTCCCCGCTCCACGTCAAGGTCGCAGATGGCCACGAGTTCCCAGTCCGGGCTCGCTTTGAGGTTCCTTGCCAGGTTGGGTCCCCAATAGCCCGCGCCCACCACGGCGATCCGCAGTTTCGGGCGCAGCCCGTGGCCATTCAGTTGGCCTGATGGAATGGTTCCTATGCTCATTTTCCACTCGGATTCTGTGAGGGTGACTGGGTTGAAAGGGTTTAGTAGGCTCCGGCGGGCCGGGTCATGGCCCGGAAGGTCCGCCACATGATCATGAGGTCCCCCGCGATGGACCAGTTCTCGACGTAATAGAGGTCCAGGCGGACAGCTTCGTCCCATGGGAGGTCGGACCGTCCATTGATTTGCCACAGGCCGGTGATGCCCGGCTTGATCAGTAGCCTGCGGTGGGTGTGCTGCTCATAGCCGTTAACTTCGCGGAGCAAGGGCGGGCGGGGGCCCACCAGGCTCATGGTGCCCATCAGGACGTTCCAGAACTGCGGCAGTTCGTCCAGGGAGTACTTCCGCATCCAGCGTCCGCATTTGGTGATCCTGGGGTCGCCCTTGATCTTGAACAGCACGCCGGCTCCTTGGTCCTTGGTGCTGAGTTCTTCCAACCGGGCCTCGGCGTCCACCACCATGGAGCGGAACTTGAGCATCTGGAAGGTGGTTCCGCGCTTTCCGATCCTTTCCTGCTTGAACAGGACGGGACCGGGGCTGTCGGACCGGACTACGAGGGCCAGTGCCAGCAGCACGGGCGCCAGGACCAGGAGGGCTGCGCCCGCGACGGCGATGTCCATGACCCGCTTGAGGGTGTGCTTGCCACCGGAATAGTGCGGGATGTCGACGTGCATCAGGGGGAGGCCTTCGACCGGCCGCCAGTGGATGCGGGGACCGGCGACGTTGGTCAGTGTTGCCGCGAGGACCAGTTCGGCAGCGTCTTCCTCGAGCCGCCACCCCAGCTCGCGGATGAACTGGTTGCCGCCCGGAACTGGGCCTGCCACGATCACTGCGTTGGCTCCGGTCTGCCGGACGGTGCGGGCCACCCCGTAGATCGAAGAGAGAACAGGGACACGGCGTTCGTCCACCACCAGGGTTGCTCCCCGGCGTGCGCCCGGAAGGCAGGCTCCCACAATGTCGTAAGGGGCTCCGGACTTCCTGTTGATTTGCTTGATGACGTACCTGACGTCCTCCGGCTCACCCACCACGATGGCTCGGGAGAGGCACAGGCCATGGGCCTTCTGCCGGCCCAGCCAGCGCCTGAAAGCCCACCGGTTCACCGCAAGGGCAGCAACGCCGATGGGCAGCGAAACAAGGACGAAGGTGCTGACGGACTCGATCCTGAACACCACCGCGGCGACGCCCAGGAAGCCGAAGACCCGCAGGCTGGCCGAGAGGACGCGCTTGTATTCCTCCGGGCCGACGCCAAGGACCTTCGAATCCCGCGTGCGGTAGACCTCCAGTGCGCCAATCCACGCCAACCCGATGAGCAGTCCCAGGATGGCTTGCCGTGTGTATCCGGTTCCCTCCGCGGCCGTAGCGAAGCCATCGGTGTTCAGCAGGTATCCGGCAAAAACCGCGACCGCCACCAAAACACTGTCGGAAAGGCGGAGGGCATTCCTCAGCAACCGGATCCACGTTGAACGGTCGGGCCGCGGCAGCACCGCGTGTGCGGGCCGGCGGGTGACTGGCGGCATGAGGTCCAGGGTGACATCTGCCCCCAGTGCCGCCAGTCCCGCCTTTTCAGTCCGTTGTGCAGCAACGGACTTGTCAATCCAGGGAGACACCGGCGGATTGACGGTGGCAACGGCCGGTTGCAGGGGGAATGCCGCGACGGTGTGGGTTGCACGCTTGGGTGCTGTTGCCTTGCCTTGGCGCAAGAGCGGAACTCGTACCATGTCAGCCTTCTTTTGCAGACCTGCCATTGCCTACAACCCAGTGAAGCCGGGGGGAAATGGGGGCGCACCAGTAGTCGGTACTCAACTTTGCGCAGGTTTACCCCTTGCGCATACTCGCGAGTACCTAGCTGCGCTACTTGGGACTACGTGCCTTGGCTCGTGGTTCGACGCCGGAGATCAGCGCCAATCCGGGCCCAAGGCAGCACAAAGAAGGCCAAAACCGGCACAAAAAAACCGGCCACCCGTTGGGTGGCCGGTGACAGTTGCTCAGTCCTCCAGGCTTTCGAGGTCCTCGTCGAGGACCTCTTCACCGTCCTCGTCATCCTCGTCGAACACTTGAAGGGGAGTAACCTCGGAATAGGCCTCGTAGAGTGCGTCCTCGTAAACCTCGAACGCATCGGCGACGGCGAAGAAGGCCGCCTCGACGGTGGGATCACCCTCCCCGCGCCGGGCGGAGGCAGCGGCCAGATGCTCTTCGAAGGCAGCAGTCAGTGACTGCAGCGCGACACGCGGATCGATGCTCATGCCTTCACGTTAGCCGGAAAAGGACCAAAATGGAGAGGGATGAAGGAACAATTTCAAGGCGGCTCCGTTGAGCGCCAACGAGACTATGCGCGTCAGTACGAGTACCTCGTCCTGACGGTTGGACCTGAGGATTCGCTGCCGGAGGCCCGCCGTCGGCTGGCTGAGCACTCCGAGTACGGCAAGTGGGAGTTGGAGCGCAGCCGGCTGTATATGGGCGGCGGCCGCCGTTTCTGGCTTCGCCGGAAGGTGTACTCCGTCCAACGAACGGTGTAGTCCCACCGACTAGTTTTCCAAGGGTCCCAACCAGGCGCTGGCCACTGTATTGTGCGCCGATTCGTCGTTGGACGGGTGGAAGATGCCGGCCAGCACGTCACGGTAGAGCCGCTCGAGCTCCGAGCCACGGAAATAGCTCCCTGCCCCGGACACCCTGATGGCCACGTCAACCACGTAGCGGGCATTCTCCGTCGCCCGTGATTTCAGGCCCACCAGCTTCGGGAACCATTGCGGACCGTGGTCCACCAACCCGTCCACGTCCCGGGCCAGGCCGGCCAGCTGTGGGTAGATGCCGTCCAGGGCCATGGCGGCATCGGCGATCTTCCAGCGGATGTCCGGATCCTGGGCAAAACTGCGTCCCCCGTACTTCGAGGAGACGCGCCGTTTCACGGCGTCCACGCCCAGGACGAAGGCACGGTCCGCAAGCCCGGTGTAGACGGCGGCGAGCAACGTTTCGAAGCAGGCGAAAATCGCGAAGATCAGCAGATCCCGGTTCGGTCCTGCCGGGAGCTTCCGGAAGATCCGTTCCGGCGGCACCACAGCACCCTCCAGCAAGGTGCTGTTGGACGCACTGGCACGCATGCCCAACGTGTTCCAATCATCAAGGGTCCGGTGCCCGGGATCCTCGCGGCGCAGGAATCCGAACACCAGTTCGCCCTCGCCATCACGGGCATCGGAGTCCTTGCCGAAGGTACCCAGCCGTGTCCAGCCGTGGGACAGGCTGGTGAAGATCTTGCGGCCGGTAAACCGGTAGCCGCCATCAGGCAACGGCTCGGCCACAGTTCCGGAATCGAAGAGCATGGAGTCATTGCCCGCTTCGGAAATCCCGAAGGCAAAGACCTCCCCTTCTCCGGCTTCTTTGAGGACAAAGGCCAGGGAATCGTCTCCCCTTGCGTTCATGACATGCGCGACGCCGGTCCAGACCAGGTGCATGTTCACGCCCAACGCTGTGGCCGGCGCGGCCGTGGCGAGCCGGCGCTGAAGCGCAGCCACCGCTTCGAGGCCAAGGCCCAGGCCGCCGTCGGACGCCGGGACAAAAGCCTTGAGGTAACCGGCGTCGGCAAGGTCCGCGAGGTCTTCGTGGAAGAACGCATTGTCCCTGTCGTAGCCCGCAGCCCGCCCCCGGAGCCGCTCGAGCAGTTCGTCGGGCAGGATTTCCTCGGGAACCATTGCCTCAGCCTTCCTAGTAGTTGGTGAGCAGCCTGTTCAGGACGCGGGCGCCGAACTTCAACGATTCGGCGGGAACCCTCTCATCGACGCCGTGGAACATGCCGGTGAAATCGAGCTCGTCCGGGAGCATGAGCGGGGCAAAGCCGTAGCCCGTGATGCCGATTTTGCTTAACGACTTGTTGTCCGTTCCACCGGAAAGCGTATAGGGCAGTACTTTCGCTCCAGGGTCCTCCGAGTGGAGGGCATCGATCATGGAGTCCACCAGGTTCCCCGCAAACGGGACTTCCAAGGACACGTCCTTGTTCACGTAGCTGATGTCAATGCCTTCACCGGCGAGCTCCTTGATGGTCTGGAACACCAACTCCTGCTGACCCGGCAGCGTGCGGCAATCGACGAAAGCTTCGGCGGACTCCGGAATGACATTGTGCTTGTAACCCGAGCGCAAGTACGTGGGGTTGGAAGTGTTCTGCAGGGTCGCACCAACGAACCGCGCCACGGTCCCCAGTTCCTTGAGGAGGATGTCCGGGTTGTCGGGGTCGAACTCCACTCCGGTGAGTTCGGTGACGCCGTCCAGGAACTGCCGCGTGGTGGGAGTCAGCTCGATGGGCCACGTGTACTCGCCGATCCTGGTGACGGCAGCCGCGAGACGGGTCACTGCGTTGTCCGTGTTGATCTGGGAGCCGTGGCCGGCGCGGCCGTGGGCTACAAGCCGCAGCCAGGAGATACCCTTCTCGGCTGTTTGCAGGAGATACGTCCGCTGGCCACCGATTGTTGCCGAGAAACCGCCCACTTCGGAGATGGCTTCAGTTGCACCGTCGAACAGTTCACGGCGGTGCTCCACGGCATAGCGCGCTCCGTACGTTCCGCCCGCTTCCTCGTCGGCGAAAAAGGCAAAAATGATGTCCCTCTTGGGCTTGCGGCCAGTCCTGGCGAAATCACGCAGCACGGACAGGATCATGGCGTCCATGTCCTTCATGTCCACCGCTCCACGGCCCCAGATCAGGCCGTCCTTCAGTTCACCGCTGAAAGGATCCACGCTCCACTGGTCCTTCAGTGCCGGAACCACGTCCAGGTGGCCATGGACCACCAACGCGTCCGCGGATGGATTCTCGCCGGCCATGCGGGTGACCACGCTTGCCCGCCCAGGCTCGGATTCGAAGATCTCGACGTCGAGGCCGACTTCGCTGATGAGGCCTGCGGTGTACTCAGCGGCAGCACGTTCCCCCGGTCCGCTGCCATCGCCGAAGTTGGACGAGTCGATGCGAATGAGCTCCTGGCAGATCCGGACTACTTCGTCCTCGGGACGGATGACAGACATGGAAGTTCTCCTTGCGTGGCTGGGCTGCAGGTTCCGGTGACGCGCAGCGCGGACTCCGCCGCTGTGCTGTCCCGTGTCCCCTCAGCCTACTCATCGGATGGGCCAGGGTGCAGACATTCGGGCCACCCGTTGGAGCGGGCTCTACCGCACCACCGCGCACCGGCTGCCCGATTTCTGTGTTCCCCCAAAGCGTGTTAGAGTTTTTCTCGCTGCTTCGAAGGAAAGTAAAGTGCCGCACGGCGCAAACAGTTACTTCGGACACCACCTGCGCGGGTGGCGGAATGGCAGACGCGCTAGCTTGAGGTGCTAGTCCTCGAAAGGGGGTGGGGGTTCAAGTCCCCCTCCGCGCACCAATTCAAGGCCTGGAATTTTCGAATTCCGGGCCTTGATTGTTTTAGGCATTGTCGCAAAAATACCCGCTTGCGAGCTTGCTCACATTAATTGCCACCGGCGTCATGTGCCGAAATCCCGCTTTGTCATATACACGACGACGGCGGCAGTCACCATTGCTGACTGCCGCCGTCGACGTGCTCTGGGGCCTAGCCCGGCGCAGCAACACTGCCGATGAAATGGCGGCGTCCGCTGCGCGGATTCCAGGCGACGTACTCCGAGCGTTCCCAAGCCCCGGATGCCGCCTGGGTCGTGGAGATATCCAAAGCCACCCGCGCCGGCAGGAACACGGGGGCCTCGAAGGCCACGTCCCAAGTGAACGCTTCGGCCTTGACGGCGCCCACATCGGCCAACGCCCTGGACGCCAGGTACATGCCGTGGGCAATCGATCCGCGCAGCCCCAGGGCCTTGGCGGAAAGACCGCTCAAATGGATCGGGTTGAAGTCACCTGATACCGCGGCATAGCTGCGTCCCGTATCCACCCCGAGTTGCCAGAGAGCGGTGGGAAACGGGGGCTTGAAGTCCGTCTTTGCCGCACTGTTGGACGTCCCGGCCTTGTCGATTCCGGGCAGGAAGACGCCTTTGGCCAGGTAAGTGGAAACGCCACGCCACAGCAACACTCCCGAAGCGTGGGAACGGACTTCGGCCACCACATCCACTTGGGTACCTGCGCGGTGACCGTGGAGGTTTTCCGCCCAGGCCCTGATATCCAGCGCCTGGGTGAACTGGATAGGGCTGTACTGCTCCACGTGGTTCCTGAGATGGATCATCCCCAGCAGTGGCAACGGAAAGTCGTCACGGTTCATCACGCTCATGGCCACCGGGAAAGCCAGCGCGTGGACGAACCCGGCAGGAAGGATGTCGCTTGCCGTTTCACCCAGGAAATGCTGATAGGACGTGAGGTTTTCAACGTCCGCCGTCACGTCCCGGACCTCATGGCTCACGGCCGGAAGCTTCCTGCGCGGCGGGGTCCCCAGGACGCGCCTCCGGGCCGCGTTGGCGGCGGCATTGACGTAGAGCTTGGACAGCGACGGCAACTCCCCGAGGATGACGGGCTGGGCCTGGATCATGCGCCCACCAGTTGCTGTCCGCAGACTCGAAGGACCTCCCCGGAAATGCCCCCGGCGGAGTCGCTCGCGAGGAAGGCAATGGCTTCGGCCACATCCGTCGGCTGGCCGCCCTGCTTGAGGGAGTTCAGCCGGCGGGCCGCCTCCCTGATGGCCAGGGGCATCCGCGCGGTCATCTCCGTTTCGATGAAGCCCGGAGCAACAGCGTTGATGGTCCCGCCAAAGGAGGCCATCAACGGCGCGGTTGAACGCACCATGCCGATCACACCGGCCTTGGAGGCACCGTAGTTCGTCTGGCCCCGGTTGCCGGCGATGCCGCTGGTAGAGGCCACCGAGACGATGCGCGGGGCATCCTTGAAATGCCCGGACGCCAGGAGTGCCTCATTGATCCGCAATTGCGCGGCGATGTTCACGGCAATGACCGACTGCCACCGGCCCTGGTCCATGTTGGCGAGGAGGCGGTCCCGGGTGATGCCGGCATTATGCACCACGATGTCCAGCCTGCCGTGTCGCTCCACGGCGTGCTCGATGATCCGCTGCCCCGCATCGCTGCGGCTGATGTCCAGTTGCAGCGCCGTCCCGTGCACCTGGTTGGCCACCTCGGCCAGGTGGTCTCCGGCCGCAGGGATGTCCACCAACACCACTTTCGCGCCATCCCGGTGCAGGGTGCGGGCGATCGCGGCACCGATCCCCCGCGCCGCGCCGGTGACCACGGCGACTTTTCCTGCAAGGGGCTTGTCCGCCACAGCCGGCATCCGACCGGCCGCCGAGGTCACCGAAAGGAATTGTCCGTCGACGTAGGCCGAGCGACCGGACAGGAAGAACCGGACGGCCCCGAGGGCGGAGGGGCTGGTGGTGGCCAGGTCCTCCGCAAGCACGACGCCGTTGGCCGTAGCCCCCGACCGGAGCTCCTTCGCCAGGGAACGCAGCAGGCCGTCGATGCCTTGGCGGGCGGCGGCGGTTGCCGGCGACGAGGTTCCCTGGGGTGCCCGGGACACCGTGATGACCCGGCCGTTGGGTGCAAGGTCCCGGAGGGAAGCACCCACGGCAAGGACAGGCTTGCCCAGGTCCTCAGGGTGCTGCACTGAATCGAGGACCAGAATGATGGCGCCCAACTTTTCCTTGGGCAAGGCATTCCGGCGGACGTCCAGGCCCCAACCCAGCAAGGTGGTGGCGAGATCGTCGGCGCCCGCACTGTCCCCGTTGACCAACACCGGACCGGAGATCAACGGGGCACCGGGCTGGTAGCGACGCAACAGGACGGGCTGGGGCAGGCCAAGCTTCCTGGCCACGTCCCGGCCCAGCCCACCGCTGACGATTTGGGTGTATTTGTCCGTCATCGGGTCCCCTATGCAGCTTCCAGGATGGCGACGACGCCCTGGCCGCCCGCGGCGCAAACGGAGATGAGGCCGCGGGCCGGACGACCGTCCACCGTGCCCTTTCCGTGCAGCATTTTGGCCAGCGAGGCAACAATCCTGCCCCCGGTCGCCGCGAAGGGATGGCCTGCCGCGAGGGACGATCCATTCACGTTGAGCTTTGCGCGGTCCACCTTGCCCAGCGCACCGTCCAAGCCAAGTCGGGTGCGGCCAAAGTCTTCGTCCTCCCACGCCGCCAGGGTGCTGAGCACGGTCCCGGCAAAGGCCTCGTGGATTTCGAAGAAGTCGATGTCCTCCAAGGTGAGTCCTTGGCGTGCCAGAAGCCGCGGGACGGCAAATACCGGCGCCATGAGCAGCCCGTCCTTGCCATGGACAAAGTCGACGGCGGCGGCTTCACCGTCCACGACGGTGGCCAGCTTGGGCAGGCCACGGCTTTCCGCCCACTCCGCGCTGGCGAGCAGCACCGTCGAAGCGCCGTCCGTGAGCGGCGTCGAGTTGCCGGCGGTCATGGTGGCCTGGGATCCAAGGTTCTTTCCGAACACCGGTTTGAGCGCAGCGAGCTTCTCAAGGGACGTGTCCGGTCGCAGGTTCGAGTCGCGGTTGAGGCCACGGTAAGGGGTGATGAGGTCATCGAAGAAGCCGTGGTCGTAGGCGGAGGCGAGATTGTGGTGGCTGTTGAAGGCGAGTTCATCCTGGGCCTCGCGGGAGATCTTCCACTGTGCCGTAGTCAGGGCCTGGTGTTCCCCCATGGACAGTCCGGTGCGCGGTTCGCCGGTGTTGGGCGCATCCGGGGCCAGGTCCTTGGGCCTGATCTTTCCAAGGATGCGCAATTTCTGGACCGGGGTCTTGGCGCGGTTAAGGTCCAGGAGGATCTCCCGCAACCCCTCGCTGACTGCAATGGGGGCATCCGAGGCTGAGTCCACGCCGCCGGCAATGGCGGAATCGATCTGGCCCAGTTTGATCTTGTTGGCCAGGCCGAGGACCGTTTCAAGGCCGGTGGCGCAAGCCTGCTGCAGGTCGTACGCCGGAGTCTCCGGAGACAGCGCCGAGCCGAGGACCGCCTCACGGGTGAGGTTGAAATCCCGGGAATGCTTCAGCACGGCCCCTGCCGCGACTTCGCCGATGCGTTCATCCTGCAACCCAAAGCGTGCGATCAGCCCGTCCAGTGCTGCGGTGAGCATGTCCTGGTTGGACGACTTCACGTACGCACCGCCGGTGCGCGCAAACGGAATCCGGTTTCCGCCCACGATGACTGCCGAACGTGCTTGGAGCGGTTGCGGGCCTGCACCCGTGGTTACCTCTGTTGCAGCCATGCTTGTCTCCTCCTGAAAAGATGCCGGTTACTGATACCCAGCGTACCTGATACGCTGGGTATCGTGAACAGCGGTCCCGCAGATTTCCCACCTGCCCACCAAGGCGCCGGCCGAACCGGCGTCGAGCACTCCCCTGCAGCCGTCGCCGGGGCCGAAACCGCCATGGATGGCCGCACGGCCCGTTGGCAGTCCCACCGCGAAGAACGACGGCGGGCCTTGATCAAGACGGCGAGGAAGGCCGTCCACGCGCTCGGCAGCGACGCTTCCATGGAGGACATCGCTGGCGCGGCCGGAACCTCCAAATCGGTCTACTACCGGTATTTCGGAGACAAAGCGGGGCTGCAACAGGCCATGGGCGAAGTGGTTCTTGGGCAGATGCAACGCCGCATGAAGGACGCAGCCCAGTCGGCGCAGACTCCGCGTGAGGGGCTGTACGCCATGGTCTCCGCCTACCTCCAGATGGCCGAATCCAGCCCGAATGTCTATGCCTTCATTACCAGGCTGACCCCGGGAGAAGCCTCGGCGCAGGATGCCATTGCCGCATCCGGCGCCCTGGGCAACTTTTTCGAGCAGATCACCGGCATGATCGCCACTCCCATGCGTCAATACCTGGGGCCGGACAACGAGGCCCTCATCGAATATTGGCCTACGGCTGCGATCGGCCTGGTCCGGAACGCCGGCGAAATGTGGCTCGGAAGTGCCGCCACGCCCGCCAAGCCGGACCAGGCCACCATGGCCGCGAACATCACCGACTGGCTGTGCCTGGGCATCGCCCCACAGCTCAAGACCACCTGACACCAGCAAAGACGCAGCAGTTGTCCGGAACCAGAGAAAGAAGAAGCATGACCGACGTAGTGGATCGCGAATCATCAGCCCGGCAGGCGACCGCGGGCAACCCTGCACCCGGTGTCGAAGCCGTGCCCGCCGTGGACGTCGCGGCATTGGGCGAGCAACTCCTCGGCACGTGGGCCGGCGTCCGGCGCCAGGCCCGTGAACTCGCCGGCCGCCCCGAAGTCCGGAAGATCGAGGGCCTCACTCATACAGACCACCGCCACCGCGTCTTCGACCAGTTGAAGTACCTCGTGGACAACAACGCCGTCCACCGGGCTTTTCCGGTGCGCCTGGGCGGATCGGACGATCACGGCGGAAATATTGCCGGGTTCGAGGAGCTGGTCACCGCCGACCCTTCGCTTCAGATCAAGGCGGGCGTGCAGTGGGGGCTTTTCGGCTCCGCAGTGATGCACCTGGGCACGCAGGAACATCACGACAAATGGCTTCCAGGAATCATGAGCCTGGACATCCCCGGGTGCTTTGCCATGACGGAAACCGGTCACGGTTCCGACGTGGCAAGTATCGCCACCACAGCCACCTATGACGCCGCCAGCCAGGCATTCGTCATCAACACTCCGTTCCGGGCGGCCTGGAAGGACTACATCGGCAACGCCGCCAACGACGGCCTGGCTGCGGTGGTCTTCGCCCAACTCGTCACACGCAACGTCAACCACGGCGTCCACGCGTTCTACGTTGAGTTGCGCGATCCGGACACCAAGGAGTTCCTCCCGGGCATCGGGGGCGAGGACGATGGCATCAAGGGTGGGCTTAACGGCATCGACAACGGACGCCTGCACTTCACCAACGTCAGGGTTCCGCGGACCAACCTGCTGAACCGCTACGGCGACGTCGCCGCCGACGGCACCTACAGCTCCACCATCGAAAGCCCGGGCCGCCGGTTCTTCACCATGCTGGGCACGTTGGTCCAGGGGCGGGTTTCCCTTGACGGCGCCGCAGTGGCGGCCAGCAAGGTGGCCCTGAAGGCCGCCATCCACTACGCGGCAGAGCGCCGCCAGTTCAACGCGTCATCGCCCACGGACGAGGAAGTGCTGCTGGACTACCAGCGACACCAGCGCCGCCTGTTCACGCGGCTGGCCACCACCTACGCGGCAAGCTTTGCGCACGAACAGTTGCTCACGAAGTTCGACGACGTTTTCTCCGGAGCCCACGACACCGACGCCGACCGCCAGGATCTGGAAACCCTCGCCGCAGCCTTGAAGCCGCTCAGCACCTGGCACGCCCTGGACACCTTGCAGGAGTGCCGGGAAGCCTGTGGTGGGGCCGGGTTCCTCATCGAGAACCGATTCGCCTCCCTGCGGGCCGACCTGGATGTGTACGTGACCTTCGAAGGCGACAATACGGTTCTCCTTCAGTTGGTGGCCAAGCGGCTGCTGGCCGATTACGCCAAGGAATTCCGCAGTGCCGATTTCGGAGTGCTGGCCCGCTACGTTGTAGACCAGGCTGCGGATGTGGCGTTCCACCGGACCGGCCTTCGCCAAGTAGCGCAGTTCGTGGCTGATTCCGGATCCGTCCAGAAAGCCGCACTGGCCTTGCGGGATGAGGCCGGCCAGCGCACCCTGCTGACGGACAGGGTCCAGTCAATGGTGGCGGAGGTCGGGGCCGCGTTGAAGGGCGCCAACAAGCTTCTCCAGCACCAGGCGGCAGCGCTGTTCAACCAGCACCAGCATGAGCTCATCGAAGCCGCCCAGGCACACGCTGAACTGCTTCAGTGGGAGGCGTTCACCGAAGCCCTGGAATCGGTATCCGATGCCGGAACCAAGCAAGTGCTGACGTGGTTGCGTGATCTCTTTGGACTGTCCCTGATTGAGAAACACCTCTCGTGGTACCTCATGAACGGCCGCCTCTCCATGCAGCGCGGCCGCACGGTAGGCACCTACATCAACCGGCTGCTGGTGAAGATCCGCCCGCATGCCCTGGACCTCGTGGATGCCTTCGGCTACGGCCCGGAGCACTTGCGGGCTGCGGTAGCCACCGGTGCCGAGGCCACGCGCCAGGAGGAAGCCCGTACCTACTACCGGCACGAGCGAGCCAGCGGCAGCGCCCCAGCCGACGAAAAGGCCCTGATGGCGCTGAAAGCGGGCCGGCAACAGTGATTTTCGGGGTCTAGCAGTCCGGGCTGGCCAAGGGGTGAACAATTGCTGAAGCTTGGAAACCACGACGGCGCCGTCCCCACCTGAGGGGGCGGCGCCGTCGTGGTTTCGGCTGCTTCAGCGACGCTTAGGCGAGCACCGAGCGGTAGACCTCAAGGGTGGCCTCAGTGATGGATTCCCACGAGAAATGTTCCTCGGCCCGGCGCCGTCCTGCCACACCCATGGCGCGTGCACGGTCCGGATCGGTCACCACCTCGTTGAGGGCAGCGGCGAAGTCACGGACGAACTTCTCCGGGTCCAGCGGCGTACCCGTCCCGTCGGTGACCTGTTCCAGCTCCACCAGGAGCCCGGTGTTTCCGTGGTCCACCACCTCCGGGATGCCGCCGGTGGCACTGGCCACCACCGCCGCGCCGCAGGCCATGGCTTCAAGGTTGACGATGCCGAGGGGCTCGTAGATGGACGGGCAGGCGAACGCGGTGGCGTGGCTCAGGACCTGGATCAGCTCGCGCCGCGGCAGCATCCGTTCAATGAGGATGACGCCCTCACGCTGGCTCTGCAGTTCTTCGATGAGCTTGGCCGTTTCCGCGGCAAGTTCGGGGGTGTCAGCCGCGCCGAGGCAAAGAACCAGCTGCACGTCCCCGGGAAGGCTCGAGGCAGCGCGCAGCAGGTAGGGAACACCCTTCTGGCGCGTATTGCGGCCCACGAAGACCACACTTGGCTTGGCGGGATCGATGCCGAGCGCACGGATTGCGTCTTCTTCCTCGTCGCGCTCCCACAGGGACACGTCGATCCCGTTGTGGACCACGCGCACCTTGGCCGGATCGACGTTGGGATAGCTGCGGAGGATATCCTGGCGCATCCCCTCCGACACGGCGATGATCGCGGCCGCGGCCTCGTAGGCGGTCTTTTCCACCCACGACGAGAGCGCGTATCCGCCACCAAGTTGCTCGGCTTTCCATGGCCGCAACGGTTCAAGGCTGTGGGCACTGAGCACGTGGGGAATACCGTGCAGCAGCGACGCCAAGTGCCCTGCCATGTTCGCGTACCAGGTATGCGAGTGGACGAGGTCCGCCCCCGCAACGTCCGGAACGATCCTCAGATCGACGCCGAGGGTCTGCACGGCAGCGTTGGCCCCGTCCAGATCCCCGGGTGTCGCATAGGAGTCAACCGTTGCACCGTGGTAGTCGGCTTCGCGTGCCGCGCCGAAGGCCCGCACATGGAGGTCAACGTGCTTCGCCAGCACGCGGCTGAGCTCGGCAACATGGACACCGGCACCGCCATAAATTTCCGGGGGGAATTCTTTAGTCACAATGTCTATTCGCACGCTAACCAACGTAGTCGTTCAGCCGTATGTGTTCTAGTGTGAAAGAGTCCGGAAAATCGGACTTTTGGGGGCTACGAAGACGTACGGGGAGCTGTGACCATGGCGTTGAAGAAAGTTTTGGCAATCGTGTTGGCCGGTGGAGAGGGCAACCGCCTGATGCCGCTGACAGCAGACCGTGCCAAGCCAGCTGTACCGTTTGCCGGCGGTTACCGGCTTATTGACTTTGCACTATCGAATCTGGTCAATTCGGGATATTTGCGAATTGTTGTGCTGACCCAATACAAATCGCACAGCCTGGACCGCCATATCTCCGAGACCTGGCGCATGTCCACCCAGCTGGGGCGCTACGTCGCTTCCGTTCCGGCGCAGCAGCGGGTGGGCAAGAGCTGGTTCCTCGGCAGCGCCAACGCCATCTACCAATCCTTAAACCTGATCCACGACGACGCCCCGGACATTGTGGTTGTTGTGGGTGCTGACCACGTCTACCGCATGGACTTCTCGCAGATGGTTGAGCAGCACATTGCCAGCGGCGCAAAGGCCACCGTTGCAGCCGTGCGCCAGCCGCTGAACATGGCCAACCAGTTCGGCGTGATCGAGGTCGACCAGAACGATCCCCAGAAGATCGCCGCCTTCGTCGAGAAGCCCGCCAGCACGCCTGGGCTCGCGGCCGACCCCAGCCAGTTCCTGGCTTCCATGGGCAACTACGTCTTCAACGCCGACGCCCTGGTGGAAGCGTTGCATGTGGATGCCGAACGGCTGGACACCAAGCACGACATGGGCGGCGACATCATCCCGTATTTCGTGGACAAGGGTGAGGCAGGGGTCTACGACTTCACGCTCAATGACATCCCGGGCGCCACGGAGCGCGACCGCACGTACTGGCGCGATGTAGGAACCATCGATTCCTTCTACGACGCCCACATGGACCTGATCTCCCCCGTCCCCGTCTTCAACCTGTACAACTCCGAATGGCCGATCTACACCCGGCAGAGCATTTCCCCGCCGGCCAAGTTTGTCCGCGGCGAAAACAGCACGGTGGGAACAGCCCTGGATTCGATCGTTGCCAGCGGCGTGGTGATCTCCGGTGGCATTGTTGAGGGTTCGGTCCTGTCCAACGACGTCTTCGTCGAAGCCGGCAGCCGGGTCCAGGATTCCGTACTCATGGACAAGGTTCGCGTTGGGGAGGGTGCCGTGATCAAACGGGCCATCCTTGACAAGAACGTCAAAGTCCCCGCCGGTGCTGCCATTGGCGTGGATGCGGCCTTGGACAAGGCCCGGGGGTACAAGGTCACCGAATCCGGCATCACGGTGCTGGCCAAGGGCCAGGTGGTCCCGGAACCCGGCGAAGAAGAGCTGGCGCTTTCCGCCGAGTACCGCCGCAGCCTTCCTGAAGCCCTCAAGGCAGCAACGCAGGGCGATCCCGACATTCGCGACTCTGCCGAGAAAGTAGCCGCCGGGATCCAGGCGCGCGTGGTGGACGCAGCTTCCCAAGGCGCCGCGCACTGACGAAGCCCGCACCACCAACCCGAGGCAGGCCCCGGGGTCCCAAGGCTGTAAAATCAGGTCAATGAGCTCCACCGACCTGACGCCTGAGGAGATCCAGGCCTGCCTCAAGGTTTTAACCACCATCCATGCCTACGACGAAGAGCATCCGGACTATATTGCCGTCCGCCGTGCCACGGGCAAGATGTTCAAGGCGGTCAAGCGTCACCGGCGGGTGACCAAGCGGGACCTGATCGCGGAAGCGGACCGCGCGGTGATCGCCCTTACCGCCACAGCGGCCCCGGACCGCATTGACGACGAAACCCGGGGCAACAAGCTGGCCCCCTCGGCAACCGGTGAGGTAGCCGGTCACCTCATCCGGTCCCGGCCCTGCTATATCTGCAAACAGCACTACACCCAGGTGGATGCCTTCTACCACCAGTTGTGCCCGGAGTGCGCCGCATTCAGCCACAGCAAGCGGGATGCGCGCACGGACCTCACCGGGCGCAGGGCGCTGCTGACCGGCGGGCGGGCCAAGATCGGCATGTACATCGCGCTGCGACTGCTCCGTGACGGCGCCCACACCACCATCACCACGCGCTTCCCCAAAGATGCCGCGCGCCGTTTCGCGGCCATGGAGGACAGTTCCGAATGGCTGCACCGCCTGAAGATCGTGGGCATCGACCTCCGCGATCCGGCGCAGGTCATGGCACTGACGGATTCACTCAACGAGGCCGGTCCGTTGGACATCATCATCAACAACGCGGCTCAGACGGTGCGCAGGTCAGGCAATGCCTACAAGCCATTGGTGGACGCGGAGGACGAGCCGTTGCCCGCCGCCCTCGAAACGGCCAACGGTGGGCCCGAGTTGGTCACCTTCGGCCACGCCCACGACAAGCACCCGCTGGCCCTGGCGAGCAGCGTGACCGAGCACCCGGTCCTCGCCGGCGACGCCATTACCTCGTTGGCGCTGTCCACAGGGTCCGCTTCCCTGGAACGGATCGAATCCGGAACGGCGATCGATGCCGGTGGCTTGGTTCCGGACCTCGCCACGATCAACAGCTGGACGCAAGTGGTGGATGAGGTGGATCCGCTCGAGATGCTGGAGGTCCAACTGTGCAATGTCACGGCACCGTTCCTGCTGGTCAGCCGTCTTCGCGGCGCGATGAAGCGCTCCACGGCACGGCGGAAGTACATCGTGAATGTTTCCGCCATGGAGGGGCAGTTCTCCCGCGCCTACAAGGGGCCGGGCCATCCGCATACCAACATGGCCAAGGCAGCCTTGAACATGATGACGCGGACCAGTGCCCAGGAAATGCTGGACGCCGACGGTATCCTGATGACCGCCGTCGATACCGGATGGATCACCGACGAGCGGCCGCACTACACCAAGATCCGGCTCATGGAGGAAGGCTTCCATGCTCCCTTGGACCTGGTGGACGGCGCCGCCCGGGTTTACGATCCGATCGTGATGGGCGAGCAGGGCGAGGACCAGTACGGCGTCTTCCTCAAGGATTACAAGTCCTCGCCCTGGTGAGCACTACGCCAGGCGGGTAATCTCCACCGACACCGACAAACCGGAGCCGCCGCCGCCCGAAAGGATTCCCTTCAGCGGCGGCACATCCCGGTAGTCGCGCCCCTTGGCAACTGTCACGTGGTAGTCCCCCGCCGGCTTGTGGTTGGTGGGGTCCCAGCTGCGCCATTCGCCATCCCACCACTCCAGCCACGCGTGGGACTGGCCCGCCACGGTTTCGCCGATGTCCGCCGAGGACCTCGGGTGGATGTAGCCGGAGACGTACCGCGCCGGAATGCCGCAACTGCGCAGCGAGCCGATGGCCAGGTGTGCGAGGTCCTGGCAAACACCCTGACGCTGGGTCCAGGCCTGCTCGGCGTTGGTGGTGACTCCCGTGGTGCCCTTCATGTAGGTCATCTCACCGGCCATCCAGGAGAAGACCGCAAGTGCCGCCTCATGCGGGTTCTTGCCCTCGACGACGCCGGGAACCAGGCTGAGGACTTCCTCGCCCGGACCGCTGAGCCGTGACTGCGGCAACCAGTCGCTGAATTCGTCCTGGATCTTCGCGGAACGGATGACGTCCCAGCCAACAATATCGTCGTCGTTCGCCACCCGTTCAGTGCGGTGGACCTCCACAGTGGCAGTCGCCAGGACCTCAAGGTTCTCGTGCGGCATCTGCATGTCGAAGGCGGTAACGCGGGTACCCCAATAGTCGCGGTAGGTACTCACCGAGGCCTGGCTGGGGCTCACCTTCAGCGAGGACTCAAGGACCACTTGCTGGCCGTCCGTCAACGGCGTCATGCGGGCCTCGTTGTAGCTGAGGGTCACACGGCGGTTGTACTTGTAGGCGGTCTTGTGGACGATGCTCAACCGGGTCATGAAACTTCTCCCACCCAGGCGTGCTCATCAGCCTGATTGAAGTACTTACGGGAAATCGCGTCCGAGGCCTGCGTCACGGCCTTCTGCACACGTTCCATGTGCTCGGGAAGCTCGGACATCAGGTCGTCGGTCCGGTGGAACTCAAGGAAGGTGCGGGCTTGGCCCACGATCCTGCGGGCATCGTTGATGAAGCCAACGCGCTGGGCCGAGGGATCCAGTTTGGCCAAGGACTCGTCGGCATCACGCAGTGCGTAGACGATGGACCGTGGGAAGAGCCGGTCCAGGAGCAGGAACTCGGCGGCGTGCTGGTCACCGAAAGCGGCCCTGCGGGTCCGGATGAACGACTCGTACGCACCGGCGCACCGCAGCATGTTGACCCAGGACATGCCGGCCGACTGGACGTCGCGGGTGGAGAGCATGCGTGCGGTCATGTCCGCCCGTTCCAGGGAGCGGCCAAGCACCATGAACAGCCAGCTTTCGTCGTGGCTCACCGTAGTGTCGGCGAGGCCGCGGACCATGGCGGTTCGTTCCAGGACCCAGTTGCAGAACCGGTAGGTGCCCACCACGTCCTTGCGGTGCTGGTTAAGGCCGTAGTAGGTGGTGTTGAGGCTCTCCCAGAGCGACTGGGACACGGTCTCGCGGGCACGGCGTGCGTTTTCACGGGCGGCCCCGAGGGAACCGGCGATCGAGGACGCACTTTGCTTGTCGTAGGCCAGGGCATGCAGGAGTTCGGGCAGGCCGAAGTCCTCGTTTTGCGGCTTGGCGCCCATGACGGCAAGCAGGTCCCTTGCCACGGTGCGCTGTTCCTCAAGGGGCAAGTGGTTGAGGCGTTCCAAGTGGACGTCCAGGATGCGGGCGGTGCCATCGGCGCGCTCAACATAGCGGCCGATCCAGAAGAGTGACTCGGCAATACGGCTCAGCATGCGGCTGTGCCTCCTTCGCGTGGTGCTTGTCGAAGTTCAAGGGTGGGGAGGAACGGAACGCCGCTCACTGCTGTTGTTCCGTCTGCCGGTCCCGCCAGTTGCTTTCCACCGGCCACACGGACACCTGTTCGCGAACGGTCACTGATTGCCGTGGAATGAATTCGGACGGCATCTGCGGCGAATTGGCCAGTACCCACGTGTCCTTGGATCCGCCGCCCTGGCTGGAGTTCACAATCAGCGACCCCTCCTTGAGCGCCACACGGGTGAGTCCGCCGGGCAGGACCCAGACGTCGTCGCCGTCGTTCACTGCGAACGGACGCAAGTCCACGTGCCGGGGGCCGAACTTGTCTCCGGACAGCGTCGGAACCGTGGACAACTGCAGCACAGGCTGCGCGATCCAGCCTCGGGGATCGGCGATCACGCGCTTGCGCAAAGCATCGAGTTCGTCCCTGGAAGCATCCGGGCCAATGACCAGGCCCTTTCCGCCGGAACCGTCCACGGGCTTGACCACCAACTCTTCGAGCCGGTCCAAAACATGCTCCCTGGCTTCCTTTTCCTCGAGCCGGAAAGTGTCGACGTTGGCAATGATCGGCTCTTCGTGAAGGTAGTAGCGGATCAGGTCAGGGACGTAACTGTACACGAGCTTGTCGTCTGCGACGCCGTTGCCCACGGCGTTGGCGATCGTCACGCCGCCGGCCCGCGCTGCATTGACCAATCCGGGACAACCCAGCATGGAGTCGGAACGGAACTGCAACGGATCAAGGAAGTCGTCATCGATCCTCTTGTAGATGACGTCCACGCGCTGCTCGCCGGCGGTGGTCCGCATATAGACGCGGTTGCCGCGGCAGATGAGGTCGCGGCCTTCCACCAGTTCCACGCCCATGAGGCCCGCAAGGAGTGTGTGCTCAAAGTAGGCGCTGTTGAAGACCCCGGGCGTCAGGACCACCACTGTGGGGTCGTCCACGCCCGCCGGAGCTGTCTTGCGAAGAGCCGAGAGAAGCCTGCGGGGGTACTCCTCCACGGGACGGATATGCTGCTGGCCGAACGCCTCGGGAAGGCCCTTGGCCATCGCCTGGCGGTTTTCCAGGACATAACTGACGCCCGACGGGACGCGGACGTTGTCCTCAAGGACCCGGAACGTGCCCGCCGCATCACGGACCACATCGATGCCCGAAACGTGGACGCGGACACCGCCGGACGGTTCGAAGCCATGCACGGCGCGGTGGAAGTGCGCACTGGTGGTCACCAGTTGGCGCGGGATCACGCCGTCCGCCACCACCGCCATGCGCCCGTAGACGTCGTTGAGGAAGGCTTCGAGGGCCTTGACGCGCTGGGCCACACCGCGTTCCAGCACATCCCATTCGTCAGCCGGGATGACCCTGGGAACAATGTCCAGCGGGAACGGCCGCTCCTCGCCCGCATAGTCAAAGGTGACGCCACGGTCGAGGAAGCTGCGGGCCATGGAGTCGGCCCGGGCGGTGACATCCGCCAGGGAAAGCTCCTGCAGGGCGCCGGCAACCTGACCGTAGGATTTTCTGGCGACGTGGCCGTTGGCAAACATTTCGTCATAGGCACCGCTGCGCGCGGCGGCCTCTGAGTAATCCTGGAAGAGGTCAGACATGGGAAATAGACAATCACCTTTTTGGGTCGAGCGCATTTCGCGCTGATTGTGTCGCGGTTTCGCAGGCCTCCCGCGTCAGGCCGTCACCTGGCGCATGATTAGATGGCTGTGTGTCGAATCACAATTTGTCGCGCGAAGAAGCCGCTACCCGCTCAGCCCTGATCACCACCCATTCCTACGACGTCACCCTCGATGTCCGCAACGCGGCAGATCCCGCAGTCACCGGATACCCGAGCACCAGCACCATCGCCTTTTCCGCCGAGCCCGGCTCGGCCACTTTCCTTGATTTCATCGGCGGCACCGTTGAGTCCGTCGTCCTTAACGGCCGCGCCTTGGACGTCGCCCTGGCAGTAGACCAGGACCGGATCATCCTTGAAAGCCTTGCGGCAGAAAACGTGGTTACGGTCTCCGCGACGGCCCTCTACAGCCGTTCCGGCGAGGGCATGCACCGCTTCGTGGATCCCGCGGACGGCAAGTGCTACCTCTACACGCAGTACGAACCGGCGGACAGCAGGCGCGTCTTCGCCAACTTCGAACAGCCTGACCTGAAAGCCGAATTCACCGTCCACGTGATCGCGCCCACCGGATGGGAAGTTGCCTCCAACGGTGTTGAGGTGGCGCGGACGCCACTGCGCGACGATCCGTCCGCGGCCCTGTGGGACTTCGCCACAACGGCCCGGATGTCCACCTACATCACCACCGTTTTGGCTGGCCCGTACTTCAAGGCGACGGACCACTGGGGAGCAACGCTCGACGGCGGCACCCGCCTTGATGTTCCGCTGGCCCTTTACTGCCGCGCGTCTTTGGCTGGGTCCTTTGATGCCGGTGAGCTCTTCAAACTCACCAAGAAGGGCCTCGCGTTCTTCAATGAACTCTTCGATTATCCGTACCCGTGGGGGAAGTACGACCAAGCCTTCGTTCCCGAGTACAACCTTGGAGCCATGGAGAACCCCGGGCTGGTGACGTTCACCGAAAAGTACGTCTACGCGTCACGGGCAACGGACGCCCAGTACCAGGCACGTGCCAACACGCTCATGCACGAGATGGCCCACATGTGGTTTGGCGACTTGGTGACCATGACCTGGTGGGACGATTTGTGGTTGAAGGAGTCTTTCGCCGACTACATGGGCACGTTGGGCGTAGACCGGGCCACGGACTGGGACACCGCGTGGGTGAACTTCGCGAGCAAGCGCAAGGCCTGGGCCTATGTCCAGGACCAACTGCCCACCACGCACCCGATCGTTGCCGACATCCCCGACCTGGAGGCGGCCAAACAGAATTTCGACGGCATCACCTATGCCAAGGGCGCCTCGGTGCTCAAGCAATTGGTTGCCTACGTTGGATTCGACGCCTTCATTGCCGGATCCAGGCAGTACTTCCGCAACCACGAATATGGCAACACCTCCCTCCACGACCTCCTGCGCGCGCTCAGCGACGCGTCCGGGCGGGACCTAGCCGTGTGGGCCCGCCAATGGCTTCAGACATCCGGCATCTCCACGATCGGTGCCGAGATCGTCGAGGACAACGGCATCCTTGGGGCCGTGACACTGACGCAGGATGCGGTGGACCCGCTGACCGGAGACCAGGAATTGCGTCCCCACCGGATGCGGATCGGGCTGTACGACCCGGACCAGGACGGCGCTTTGGTCCGCGTGGACAGCATTGAGGTGGATGTGGCCGGCCCGCGGACCTTGGTGGACGGGCTTTCCGGAAAACCCCGCCCGGCCCTGCTCCTGGTCAATGATGACGATCTCAGCTATGCCAAGGTCAGGCTGGACACGGTTTCAGAGCAGACCGTCCGTATGTCCCTGCACCGCATCCAGGACCCCATGGCGCGCGCGTTGTGCTGGACAGCCCTGTGGGACGCTGCGCGGGACGGCGTGACGCCATCGTCGCAGTACGTGTCCGCCGTAGAACAGTTCGCTCCTGCGGAAACCGGCATCGGCGTGCTCCTCAACGTGCTGGCCAATGCCGCCTTTGCTGCCGGGCGCTACGTTCCGGCTCCCCAGCGGGACAAGGTCAGGTCCGGGTTCCTGTCCGTGGCAGCGCGCCAACTTCGCGCTGCACTGCCTGGCTCGGACCAGCAACTGGCTTGGGCGCGCACCCTGGCAGATATGTCACGGCATTCGGACCGGGAACTTCCGCTGGTGATGGGCCTGTTGGAGGGCGGCGTGGTGATCGATGGCCTGACGGTGGATGCGGAGCTTCGGTGGAGCCTCTGGCAGGCGCTGGCGGCGCATGGGCAGGCTTCCCAGGAGCAATTGGACGCAGAGCTGGTGGGTGACCGAACGGCTTCGGGCCATGAAGGACACGCGCTGGCCATGGCGGCCCGGCCGGACGATGCTGTCAAGGCGTCCGCCTGGAAAGCCGCCGTTCTTGGCTCGGAGCTCTCCAACGAGATCCTGTCGGCCACCATCAACGGCTTCATGGTGGCGCCCACCGCGCTGCTCGACCCCTATATCGAACCGTACTTCCAGGCTCTTGAGACGGTGTGGGCAGAGCGTTCCATCGAGATCGCCGGCCGGATTGTCCGGGGCCTGTTCCCCGCTTCCCAGGACCTCCCGGAGGGGACCGACCCTGTCGCCCACCCCGTGGTGCTACGGACCGACCAGTGGTTGCAGGAGCACGCAGACGCGCCCCGCGCCCTGCGCCGGATCATCATCGAGCAGCGCAGCCACCTGCTGCGCGCCCTGACAGCGCAGGCAGCAGGCTGACATCCACCCTTGCAGAGGAGGCAGCCGGGGTCAGGGAACGCGGTTGAGCCATTCGGCGGTGCCGAACTTGGTGTCCACCCGTTTCCTGGCCTCGGTCAACTCGGCATCCGTCAGGTGCGACACGACGGCACCGTAGCGCTCTGTAAAGACCTCCTGCATGGCGTCGATAATGGCCGTCCGGGCGAGGCCTGTTTGCCTCCTCAAGGGGTCCACCCGTTTCTTCGCACTGCGGGTTCCCTTGTCGGAGAGCTTCTCCTTGCCGATCCGCAGGACGTCCACCATCTTGTCCGCATCGATGTCATAACTCATGGTCACGTGGTGCAGCATGCCGCCGTTCGCCAGCCGCTTCTGGGCCGCGCCACCGATCTTGCCTTGGTCCGTGGCGATGTCATTGAGCGGCACATAGAAAGCACTGATGCCGAGCTTCTCCAGGGCGGCCATGACCCAGGAGTCAAGGAAGGCGTAGGAGTCGGCGAAGCTGATCCCGTCAACCAGGGTCTGCGGCACGTAGAGGGAGTAGGTGATACAGTTGCCCGCCTCCATGAACATGGCCCCTCCCCCGCTGATGCGGCGGACCACTGTCACCCCGTGCCTCGCGACACCCTCCGGATCCACCTCGTTGCGGACGGACTGGAAGCTCCCGATCACCGCGGAGGGTTCCGCCCAGTCCCAAAAACGGAGGGTGGGATTCCGGAGTCCAGCGCCCACCTCCTCGGTCAGGACTTCGTCGAGGGCCACGTTGACAGGTGTCGGAAGGACTGACGGAGGGATAACGTCCCATTGGTGGTCCGCCCATCCCGTGGCCTTGGACAAGGCCCTCCGGACGGTGACGGCCACGGCCTCCGCCGAGAAGCCAAACAGCACTGCCCCCTCCGGAACCCGCGAGTTGACGGCGGACGCGATCTCCGCAGCCGACGATTCAGCGGGGAGCCCGGTGAGAGCCGTGTTGATGTCCAGGAGTGCTTCGTCGGGTTCAAGGAAGAAGTCTCCGCTCACGGAGACATTCGCAAACCGGCCCTCGACGACGTCCAGATCAACCACAACCAGCTTCCCGCCGGGAACTTTGTACTCCCCGTGAAGGTGCGTGCCGTCGTCGTTCATTTCCTGTGCTGGGAGGGAAGTCATGGTTTCCATCTTGCCGGAAAACGCAAAAGCCCGCCTCGCCGGAAACCGGTGATGCGGGCCTTCGAGAAGACTTGGGGTGAAGTGGGTTACTTCTTGCCGCCGAAGCCCTTGAAGCGAGCGTTGAAGCGCTCGACGCGGCCAGCGGAGTCCATGATGCGCTGCTTGCCCGTGTAGAACGGGTGGGACTCCGAGGAGATTTCGACGTCGATGACCGGGTAGGTGTTGCCGTCTTCCCACTCGATGGTCTTCGAGGAAGACACGGTGGACTTGGTCAGGAACTTGACGCCGGAAGCCAGGTCGTTGAAGACAACAGCTTCGTACTTCGGGTGGATATCAGACTTCATAATTGGACCTTTGTTCGCGCAGCTGGATTTTGCCAGCTGCCAGGTATGAATGGAGGTGGTCCGTAGATGCCATAACTCATTTCAACGTCCGGACCAACAAACCATCCTACCTGATGCTTTCCATCTGCACGAACCAGTGGGCGGCCCCGCGTCAATCGCGGGGACGCAGCTCCCAGAAAGCCACCGCCGAGGCAGCGGCGACGTTGAGGGAGTCGACGCCGGCACGCATGGGAATCTTCACTGCAAGGTCGACGGCGGCGAGCGTCCCGGCGCTCATGCCGGCTCCTTCGGTGCCGAGCACCAACGCGAGCTTGGGGATCTCCCGGGCCGCCAGTTCGTCAAGGTCCAGGGCGTCATCCGTTAGTTCCATGGCCGCGACAGTAAAACCTTGCTCCTGCAGCAGCGCCAGATCCCCGGGCCAGTTTTCCAACCGGGCCCAAGGAACTTGAAATACGGTCCCCATGCTGACGCGGACGCTGCGCCGGTACAGCGGGTCACCGCAGCGCGGCGAGACAAGGACTGCATCCACGCCGAGGGCCGCCGCGGAGCGGAAGATGGCACCCACATTCGTGTGGTCCACGATGTCCTCGAGCACCGCCACTCGCTGGGCGCCGGCGAGCAGTTCCGGCAGGGCTACCGGGGCAGGCCGGTGCATGGCAGCCATCGCGCCCCGGTGCAGGTGGAAGCCGGTGATCTCTTCCAGCAGGGAGGCTTTGCCAATGAAGACCGGAACCTCGGGGTATGCCTCGAAGACGTCCGCGAGGTCGTCGATCCATTTCTCCGCCAGGAAGAAGGACCGTGGCTGGTGCCCGGCAGCCAGTGCACGGCGAAGCACGCGGGACGACTCTGCGATGTACATTCCCTCTTCCGGCTCACGCAGCTTGCGCAAATGGACATCTGTCAGCGTCGTGTAGTCGGAGACGCGGGGGTCGTCCGCAGCTTCGAGATAGTGGAAGGTCACGATGGGTTTACTTCAGGAGATTGGCGATCATGAAACCGAGGGCCACAATGCCGAGGGTGAAAATGACGCTGCGGAGGACTTTCGGCGAGAGTTTGCGGCCCACCTTCGAGCCAACCAGGCCGCCAATGGTGGAGCTCACGGCAATGAGGAGGACCACCAGCCAGTCGATCCGGTCGAAGGCGAAGATCAGGTAGGAGATGGCCGCCACCATGTTGACCGTGAGCGTCAGGATGTTCTTCATGGCATTGGCGTTTTGCATGGTGCCGGACATGAACACGCCAAGGATGCCTACCAGGAGGATTCCCTGGGCTGCAACGAAGTAGCCGCCGTAAACGCCGGCGAGGTAGATGAGGACCACCAGGAGGATGCCGTGGCTCTTGTCCTTGAGGGCGTGCTCCGGGTTCTGCTCGCGGTTTTTTATCCAGCCCTGCAGCTTCGGCTGGAACAGCACCATCAGCAAGGCCGCAACCAGCAGCACCGGTGCGACATAGCCAAAGACTTTCTCCGGCAAATGAAGGAGGAGCCAGGCGCCGGTAATGCCGCCAAGGAGGGAGGCCGGCATCAACTTCATCAGTTGCCTGCCCCGGCCCTTCAGCTCGCGCCGGTAGCCCCAGGCGCCAGCTGCGGTGCCTGCGACGAGGCCCATGGCATTGCTCATGGAGGCCACCACGGGAACCACACCGAGTGCGATAAGTACCGGGAAGGTGACCAGGGTGCCGGATCCCACGACGGCGTTGATGGTGCCCGCCCAGAGGCCAGCGAAAAAGACCAGGATGCTGCTAAGAATTTCCATAGTGAATATGCGTTTCCGGCCTAGCGGCGGGCAGTGGCCGTGTAGCGGCCAGCGTTTTCGGTGACGTCCAGCTCAAGGCCGAAGGTGCTGCTGAGGTGTTCATTGGTCAGGACGTCGTTGATGGGCCCCGCGGCCACCACTTCGCCTTCGCGCAGCAACATGGCATGGGTGAAGCCCGGCGGCACTTCCTCAAGGTGGTGCGTCACGAGGACCATTGCCGGGGAGGCTTCGTCCTGGGCAAGTTCGCCCAGCTTGTGGACCAGTTCCTCGCGTCCGCCAAGGTCCAGCCCGGCCGCGGGCTCGTCGAGGAGCAGGAGTTCGGGGTCGGTCATGAGTGCCCGGGCGATCTGGACGCGCTTGCGCTCTCCCTCGGACAGCGTGGCGAAGGTCCTGTTCAGCAGCGGCCCCATCCCCCAGTCGTTCAAGAGACCAAAGGCGCGGCGTTCGTCGTCGCGCTCGTAGCCTTCGCGCCAGCGGCCCGTGACACCGTAGGCCGCGGTGACAACGACGTTAAGCACGTTCTCGTGCTCGGGGATCTGGGTGGCAAGGGCAGCCGAAGAGAGGCCGATCCTGGGGCGGAGTTCGAAGACATCCACACGGCCCAGGGTTTCGTCGAGGATGCCGGCCTTGCCGCTGCTGGGATGAAGACGTGCGGCAGCAATCTGCAGAAGCGTGGTCTTGCCCGCGCCGTTGGGTCCCAGGATGACCCAGCGTTCGCCCTCGTTGACCTGCCAGTCCACTTTGTCCAGCAGGGTTTTTTTGCCTCGGACAACGCTGACGGAAGCCAATTCCAGAACATCACTCATAGCAGTAGACACTAGGACAAAAATGAACATGACTGATAACCGGCACTTGTCCTTGTTTACCAGGCGAAACCAATTCGGGTACATATAGCCGCCTCGCTAGGATTGAGGGCATGACTTCGAACTTGGCTGCGGTCAGCTATGGCATGACATTGTCCCCCGAATCCCTTGATGGCGTGCGCAAGGCACTCACGGGCGCCGGCGTCACAGTGTCAGCAGAATCACAGTCCGGTGACGGGCGTTACGCAGTGCATACCGCTGAACTCAACGTCGCCGCAGCCACGGCAGAAGACGTGGCTGCATTGCGCCGCACTGTTGCCGGGGTGGATGCTCCAGGCATGGATACGGCGCTGGTGCCCGAAAGCCTCCGGAAGGCGTCGCGGAAGCTGCTCATCATGGACGTCGACTCCACTCTCATCCAGCAGGAAGTCATTGAACTGCTTGCTGCCTACGCCGGCAAGCGGGAGGAAGTCGCGGCCGTCACCGAAGCGGCGATGCGCGGCGAACTCGACTTTGCCCAAAGCCTTCACGCCCGCGTCGCAGTACTGGCAGGCTTGCCGGTCGACGTCGTGAATTCCGTTCGTGCCGAGGTGCGCCTCAGCCTGGGTGCGGCAGAGCTCGTTGCCGCGTTCAAGGCGGCCGGCCATGTGGTGGCTGTTGTTTCCGGCGGCTTCAACCAGATTCTTGGTCCGCTTGCCGGGGAACTCGGCCTCGATTACTGGATTGCCAACGAGCTTGAAATCGTCGACGGCGCGCTGACGGGCAAGGTGCTGGGCGCTGTCATTGACCGCGCCGCAAAGGAAAAGTACCTGCGGGAGTGGGCTGCAGCCGAAGGCATCGACCTTGAGCACACCATCGCCGTCGGCGACGGTGCCAATGACCTCGACATGCTGGGGGCCGCTGGGATCGGCGTGGCTTTCAACGCGAAGCCGGCCGTACGGGCCGTGGCGGACGCGGCCATCAACATGCCTTACCTCGACGCGGTCCGGCATATCGCCAACGTCTGAGCCGGATTTCCTCGCCGCCGTGGTCGAGGAGAACGGTTCCGCGGATCCAGCGATGCATGCGGCCGTTTCTCCGTGGATGAATCGTCGTCACGAACCGGGGTTCCCGACACTTAACTGTTGTGTCCGGCTGCCATGGTCCGGCGACTCGTTGACAGAGGTTCCTTCGATGAGGTGCTGCCTGGCGTCCCATCGTTGACCCAGGAGCATCATGAACCATATCTTCACGTCTGCAACGCACCATGTGGCCGTCAGGACCACATGGACGCCAGGACGGTAAGTGGAAGGTTCACAGCGCACCTGGAAATGGTGGAGACGCCTTACTGAAGGTCCCCTTGCCGATGGGTCCCCTGACCCGACAACAGGTTCTGCCTCCTTCCTGGAAGAGGTACTCAAGGAAGAAGACCCTGGCACGGGCACGCCCCATGGGAAGGCGGTGGTTGGGGAGCCGGGTTTCCTGGAGGTTCCGTTCCGCGAATCCACCACCGATTACTTCCCGCAACCCTCCACCAAGGAAACAGAACAGGAAGATCGGAATATGAGTTCACTTGACGAAGCCGTAAAGCAACTACTGTCCATTGAAGGCGCCACCGGTGCCGCCGTGGTTGACTACACCAGCGGCATGGCTTTGGCCCAGGGCGGAAGCCCCGGCTTCGATCTCGGCGTCGCGGCGGCAGGCAATTCGAATGTGGTCAGCGCAAAACTGCGCACCATGTCCGACCTGAACCTGGAGAGCGATATCGAAGACATTCTCATCACGTTGGATACCCAGTACCACTTGATCAACGTGTTGAACTCGGCCGGCTCCAAGGGCTTGTTTGTCTACCTGGTATTGGACCGCACCTACGCGAACCTTGCCTTGGCCCGCCACAAGCTCAAGAACCTGGCCAAGGGCATCACCATCTAGTGTCACCGAATGAAGAAGGGGTGGTCCTCCTGAGGACCACCCCTTCTTCATCTCCCAACGAACTAACTCTTTTGGCGCCTGGGCTCCCGGGATGCTGCCTCGAATTTCTCGCCCAACATGTGGTGGACCAAGACATCCTCGTTGGTATTTGCGTTCGCTTCGATGGAAACCATTTCGCCGTCCCGCATCACGCCGATCCTGTGGCACCACCCAACCAGTTCAGACAAGTCAGATGACAGCAGGATAATGGCCACTCCCGTTTGGCTGAGTTCGTGGAGCATCTTGTAAACGATTTCCTTGGCGCCGATGTCGATGCCCCGGCTGGGGTGGCTGAGGATCAGGATGTCGCAATCGGTGGTCATCCACTTGGCGAGCTGCACCTTCTGCCGGTCGCCGCCGGACAATGTTGCGATGGTTCCGTGGATGTTCGTGGTGTTGATCCGCATGCGCCTGACAAGTTCAATGACCCCCCGGAGCTGCATCACCTCGTCCTGGAGGCTCACCTCATGGTCGTCCGCCACCTGTTGAAGCCCGTCGGCGACGGTGGCACTCGCCTCAAAGTTGTCGTCCGTCTCTGACAGGAACCCGATCTTCAAACGCTTGGCATCCGGCTGTTCCCTGATTTCCACCTTGTCGCCGTGCATGAAGATCTCCCCGGAGGTGCTGGGGTTCGTCCCTACAAGGGCACCAATCAAAGGGTAGATCCCGGAGCGGTGCGTACCCACGAGGCCAAAGATCTCGCCCTTGGCCACGTTGAACGTGACGTCGCGGACCACGTCACCTACACCCAGGTTCACCACCCGCAGCGCCTCTTCACCGGTAGCCAGTTCCACGGGACGGGCGTTTGGCTCCAGTTTTTGCTGCAAGAGCATGAAAGCGAGTTCGGCGATGTCTGTCTGACTTGCGTCCACCACGCGATGAACCCGCCCGTCACGCAGAATCGCGATGCGGTGGGCTATGGACCGCACTTCATCGAGCCGGTGGGTGATGTAGATGATCGCCCTGCCCTGCTGGTTCAGCATTCGCAGGACTTTGTGCAGGACGGCAACGTCGTGGTCCGGCAAGGAGGCCGCAACTTCGTCCATGATGACAAGCTGGGCTTCCTCCGCAACCATCCGGAGAACTTCCACCAAAGTTTGCTCCGCACGGATCAGGGCTCCGACTTCCATGTCCGGATCAAGGTCAATCCCGGCGTCCAGAATCAATTTCGCTGTTTGTTCCCTTAATTCCCCGTGGGCTTTCCCCGCTTGGAACGTCCCGCGGAATATGGCTTCGGCAACCGTTAATTCAGGATCCACCCGGAAGTTTTGCGGAATGAGGCCGACACCGCAGGCTTGGGCTTCTTCCAGGGAGTCGGGTGCGAACTTTTCTCCGGCGAGATTCATGCGGCCACCGTCGTGTTTGTGGGCTCCAGCCAGGACGCCCATCAATGTGGTTTTGCCGGCACCGTTGGTTCCGATCAATCCCAGGATTTCACCCCGGTGCAATGAGAAGCTGACGCCTTTGAGGATGCGCCGCTGGTCATAGGACGCGCGGATATCGTCGGCGTGCAGTAGCAGGTCCAATAAAGCTCCTTGTTCGCAGAATCGCGGAGGGACTGGCAGGAAAAGCCCGTTGATGCGCGCTGCCCAAGGCACAATATTGCACGCAACTACGGACGCAGGCGTATTGCCGAGTCAATCAGATGGCGAACTTTAATGCAAAATTAGAATCTGGAAACAAGTTAATGAAATTCGTGACGAAAGAATGGCAATAATTTATGAAATCGTCATGAAGTGTTGAGCCAGGGATGAAGGTCCGTTTAACGTGAAAGAGGCCCGGGATGCCATCCCGGGCCTCTTCCTCGTGTGCCGCTACTGCTCGCTCTTACCGAAGTAATCGGCGCCACCAACGTACTCGGTGTGGCCCGATTCGACGTCGGCCGTGACCATCTTGGCCACCTCGGCCGCAAACTCCTCCACGGAGTACAGTTTGCCGGCCTCTGCACGGCGTGCCTCGATGGCACCGGGGTTGGAACGGTCAAGGAGAGTAGCCGTCACCGTTCCCTCGATCATGTCGCCGGAGACGACCACCAGCGAAATGCCCTTGTTGGCAAGATCGGGC
This sequence comes from Paenarthrobacter sp. NPDC089714, assembly GCF_044748905.1. Classification (NCBI taxonomy): domain Bacteria; kingdom Bacillati; phylum Actinomycetota; class Actinomycetes; order Micrococcales; family Micrococcaceae; genus Paenarthrobacter; species Paenarthrobacter sp. NPDC089714. Next base: position 343,679 of record NZ_JBIVGX010000003.1, on the reverse strand, counting down.
AACAGGGCGCGGAGCGCATCCTCGCCGGCCCTCTTGCTCTTTGCTACGGGCTCGTACTCAGGCATCGTGGGTACGGTCTCGACGAAGTGGGCCTGGTGGCTGGTCACGAAGACAACCCGCGAACCCTCGGGCATGAGCGGCACGGCCGCGTTCAGCATATTGATCTGGGCATCGCGGTTGAGCTTCAATGCGTAGCCCTCCTCCATGCCCGTTTCCATGCCACCGGAGGCATTCAGCACCAGGACGTCGAGTGATCCGAACTCCTCCATGGCGGCACTGGCCAGGGCATGGACGCCTTCATCCGTGGTGAGGTCCGCGCCGACGGCGGCTGCGCGTCCACCTGCGGACTGGATCCCAGCCACCACCTTATTGGCCCGCGGGGCCTTCTGGCGGTAGTTAACGACGACGGCGGCACCCTCGCCCGCGAGGATCTTGGCAACTTCGGCTCCGATACCGCGGGATGATCCCGTGACGATGGCAGTCTTGTTATCCAGCGTTCCCATACGTGCTCCTTTTGTTCACTTCATCCAAAAACTGTGGGCTCGGATTCCATCTTGCCAGCGCGTGCCGGAAAGATGATTGTGGAGCGCCAACAAAAACTGCCTGATCGGCTAGTGCGGCAACGGCTAGTGGCCCATGCCCAGTCCGCCATCGACGGGGATGACGGCACCGGAGATGTAGGCGGCTTCATCACTGGCAACCCAGCGCACCACGTTGGCTACCTCGGAGGCCTCGGCAAAGCGGCCGGCCGGGACGTTGGCCAGGTAGGACTTCTGTGTCTCCTCGGGGAGCTCAGCCGTCATGTCGGTGTTGATGAATCCTGGCGCCACCACATTCGCGGTAATGCCGCGGCTGCCGAGTTCACGGGTGAGCGATCGGGCGATGCCAACCATGCCGGCCTTTGAGGCCGAGTAGTTGATCTGTCCTGGCGCACCGTACAGGCCGGATACCGAAGAGATCAGGATGACGCGGCCCTTCCGGAGGCGGATCATGCCTTTGGACGCCCGCTTGATGACGCGGAACGCGCCGGTGAGGTTCGTGTCCAAAACCGAGGTGAAGTCGTCCTCGCTCATCCGGAGCAACAGGGTGTCCTTGGTGATGCCGGCGTTCGCCACCAGCACCTCCACGGGCCCGTGGGCTTCCTCGACCGCCTTGAATGCGGCATCGATCGATCCTTCATCGGTGACGTCGGCCTTCACTCCCAGAATCCCTTCAGGGAGTTCTGATTCGCTACGGTAGGTCACCGCAACCTTGTCGCCATTGGCCAGGAAGGACTCAGCGATCGCCAGGCCGATTCCTCGGTTGCCACCCGTAACCAGGACGCTCCGGCCGGTGGATACTGCTTCAGACATTCATTCGCTCCAGGTTCTGCGGCAGGGGTGTGCCACGGTGAAGAGGGGTTTTTACCTGCCTCGATCTTAGCCGCCGGACCCGGCAACGCGCGGGTAACCGGTGTGGCCAGCGGTTTGGGCCAGTACCGCGATGGTGAGAGAATTGATAGGAGCCTTTGGAGCGTGATGATTCAGCTGTGACACGAGAGAACAGTCCCATGCAGCAGGTGCCCGGGGACCCGGACGCTGTTTCCAGCGACCCCGAAGTGCACAGCATCACGGACGCCGCCACCGCCCACTCCGAGGACATGCGTCAGCGGATGATCAAGTACTCACTGGCCATGGGTATCCGCATGGTCTGCATCATCCTGATCTTCGTGGTGGATGGCTGGTTCAAGATCGTCGCGGTGGCCGGCGCCGTCTTCCTGCCGTGGATCGCGGTTGTCATCGCCAATGGCAGCGACATGGCAGAGGACCACAGTGAGTCCTTGCTGGACTATGTTGCCACGCCCGAAATCGAGGGGTCGCAGCAACCAGCCGAAGAAGAACCCGAAGAAACGGTCACCGTCCTCCAGGGGGAGTTGGTGGACGAGGATCCGGACCAGGACAGCACTCCGCCCCAAGGCACCACCGACGACACACCATCTACGAAGGCCGGGAACGCCGGCGACGAACGGGCGGCTTCATGAACATCTTCACCCTCGGCGGCCTTGGTCAAGGCGGCCAGGAAGCGGTACCGGAAAAGGCGCTGTGCTCCCGCAAAGGCTGCCGTGATGGCGCGGATTGGCAACTCCTGTGGAACAACCCACGCATTCACACCCCTGAGCGCCGGAAGGTGTGGCTGGCATGTGACGAACACCGCGCGTGGCTCGAAGACTACTTGCAGACGCGCGGACTATGGAAGGAAACGGTGCCGTTCGAGTCGGACGAGGCGTCCGTAGGCGGGGCCCGCTGAATGTACCGCTTCCTGTTTTCCAGCAAGTGGCTGGGCTATTTTGTCCTGGCCGTTATCTTCGCTACGGCTTGTGTGTTCCTGGGACGCTGGCAAATGGACCGGCGCGCGGAAACACTGGCCGAAATCAACCGCGTGGTCAGCAACTATTCGGCCACCCCGGTGCCCTTCGCCGCCATTAAGGACGAGTTCCGCCAACTCGATCCCGAGCGCGAATGGACCCAGGTGGAACTGCGCGGAACCTACGATCTTGACGGACAGCGAGTGGTCCGGAACCGGCCGTTGAACGGTCAGCCGGGCTACGACGTCGTGGTTCCTTTCCGCCTCACCACCGGTGAGGCCGTGGTGATCGACCGTGGCTGGTTGCCGATCGGCAACAACACCCCGGGACGGCCCGACGTCGTTCCGTCCCCACCCACAGGTGAGGTCACCGTGGTGGCCCGCCTCAAGCCATCGGAACCGAAGCTGGACCGCGGGGCGGTGGAGGGGCAACTGGCGTCCATCGATCTGCCGGGGTTCGCTGGTGAGTTGCCCTATACGATCGAAACGGGCGCGTACGGCCAATTGGCGAGCGAAGCACCGGCCGTGCAACCCATGCCTACCCCGTTCCCGAAACCGGCAACGGAAGAAGGCACCCATCTGTCCTACTCGCTGCAGTGGTTTGCCTTCGGCGTCCTGATGTTCATCGGGTTCGGCTACGCCGCCCGGCAGCAGGCGCGCAACGCAGCGATTGATGCCGAAGATGAGGACGACGAGGAAACCATGTCCGCCGTTGGTCCCCGCAAGCGGCCCGCCCCTGCCCCACGAAAGAACAAGCGCCGTACGTCCGAAGAAGAGGAAGACGCCATCCTGGATGCCCAAGGCTACTGAGAGTCTCCGCGATCCTGTCCAAACCGTCAGGAAAACCCTCCTTGCGCTCGGAGCCAAGGATACGGTCCGTATCTTCGAGGAGAAGGTCCCGACGGCGGCGGCAGCAGCTTCCGTACTGGGCTGTGAGGTCGCTGCCATTACCAACAGCCTTGTTTTCGAAGTGGACGGCACTCCCCTGCTGATCCTCGCCAGCGGCGCCGCAAAGGTGGACACGGTCCTGGTGGCCCGCCAACTGGGGACGGGCAAGATCCGGCGCGCCAAGCCTGACTTCGTCCTTGAACACACTGGACAAGAAGTGGGCGGAGTGGCACCCGTAGGCCACCCCCAGCCGATAAGGACCATCCTGGACAGCTCGTTGCAGGATCACGGAGAACTGTGGGCCGGCGCGGGAGACCACAATTCAATGTTCTCCATCACCTACGAGGACCTGCTGCGCATAACCGGCGCGGCCGAGCTCCCAGTACGCTAGCAGCCGCGAGCGAAACGACGCGGTTGATTTGCGTAGCGTGCGTCTAAGCGAGGAACGAGCGAGCACGCGGCAAATCATCCGCGCCGCGCAGCGGAACCGGGCCGGCCTTAGCCGCGCCGCAGTGCCGGCCTTACGCCAGCGTGATCAGGTCCAGGTAATCCTCGTTCCAGTGGTCCTCGACGCCGTCGGGCAGCAGCACTACGCGCTCGGGGTTCAGGGCGGCGACTGCGCCCTCGTCGTGGCTCACCATCACCACGGCACCGGTGTAGTTCTTCAAGGCCCCGAGGATTTCCGCGCGGCTGGCTGGGTCCAGGTTGTTGGTGGGCTCGTCGAGAAGCAGAACGTTGGCGCTGGAAGCCACGATGGTTGCCAGGGCCAAGCGGGTCTTCTCACCACCGGAGAGCACTCCGGCCGGCTTATCCACGTCATCGCCGGAGAACAGGAACGAACCAAGGATGCCGCGGACCTCGGCATCCTTCATGTCCGGCGCCGAGGAACGCATGTTCTCCAGCACGGTGCGGTCGTGGTCCAGGGTTTCATGTTCCTGGGCGTAGTAACCGACTTTGAGGCCATGTCCCGGGATGATGTCCCCGGTATCCGGCGCGTCCACTCCTGCGAGCATGCGCAGCAGCGTGGTCTTGCCGGCACCGTTGAGGCCCAGGATGACCACCTTGGAGCCGCGATCAATCGCAAGGTCGACGTCAGTGAAGATCTCCAGGGATCCGTAGGACTTGCTGAGGCCCTCCGCCGTCAACGGCGTCTTGCCGCAAGGCGAGGGCTCGGGGAAGCGCAACGCGGCCACCCGGTCCTGCTCACGGACAGCCTCGAGCCCGCTGAGGAGCCGCTCGGCACGCTTGGCCATGTTTTGCGCGGCAACGGCCTTGGTGGCCTTGGCACGCATCTTGTTGGCCTGGTCCAGGAGGACCTGGGCTTTCTTCTCGGCGTTGGCGCGTTCACGGCGGCGCGCGCGCTCGTCGGTTTCCCGCTGCTGGAGGTAGCGCTTCCAGCCCATGTTGTAGTAATCGATCTGGGCACGGTTGGCATCAAGGTGGTAGACCTTGTTCACCGTTGCTTCGAGCAGTTCCACGTCGTGGCTGATAACTATGAGCCCGCCCTGGTGGTTCTTCAGGAAGTCGCGCAACCAGGTGATGGAATCAGCATCCAGGTGGTTGGTGGGTTCATCCAGCAGCAGGGTTTCTGCGGACGAGTACAGGATCCTGGCCAGCTCCACGCGGCGACGCTGGCCGCCGGAGAGCGTCTTGAGCGGCTGGTTGAGGATGCGCTCGGGCAAGGCAAGGTTGGACGAAATGGCGGCCGCTTCCGCCTCTGCTGCGTACCCTCCGCCTGCGAGGAATTCAGCCTCCAGGCGGTCGTAGCGGTTCATGGCCTTGCGCTGGACGGCTGCGTCCTCACTGGACATCTCCGCCTGGGCCTTCTTCAGCTTGCCGAGGACCACATCCAGGCCACGGGCGGAGAGGATGCGGTCCCGTGCCAACTGCTCCATGTCCGGGGTGCGGGGATCCTGCGGAAGGTACCCGATCTCGCCGCTCCGCGTCACCTTGCCGCCTGCCGGAAGTCCCTCCCCCGCGAGGACGCGGGTCAGGGTGGTCTTGCCGGCGCCGTTGCGGCCAACAAGGCCAATCTTGTCCCCTTTGTCCACCCTGAAGTTGACCTGGTCCATCAGCAGGCGTGCGCCGGCGCGGAGTTCGAGTTCCTGGACGGTAATCAATTCGGGTGATGCCTTTCAACGGGGAACGCCTGCGGGGCCGGTGGGCCGGTGGTTGCGGCGGGGACGGCCATGAGAACGGCCTGTCCAAGTCTACCGGCAGCCTGGCCGGGACCGGACATCGGGGGAAACTGTGCCACCCACCAAAGATTGCTCCGGTGCATTTGTGGAGAGACTCCAAAATAGGAGGTCCCGCGCCTCCGTATTCTCGAAAGGTGGGCCCCAACCCACCATCACTGCAGCTAACAAGGACCCCCAATGACTCAAACCAATCCGGCTCCACCAGCGCGCACTGTCGCCCGCAAGAGGTGGACAGCAACGGACCTTGGCCTCATCGCCGTCTTTGCGGCGCTCGTGGCCGCTTCATCGATCGTTCCGGGCATCCCGGTGGGTGCCCTTGGCGTGCCGATCACCCTGGTGACCCTGACTGTCATGCTCAGCGGCCTGGTGCTGGGCGCCGGGCGCGGTTTTGCCGCCGTCGGGCTTTATGTCCTGTTGGGGCTGGCAGGACTCCCGATCTTCAGCGGCGGACGCAGCGGGCTCGGCATCCTGGCGACTCCCTCCGCGGGCTACATCATCGCGTTCCCCCTGGCTGCCGCTGCGGCAGGCGCCTTGGCTGCCGTGATCATCCGGAAGACGGTGCGCTTCCGTGCCCTCCTGCTATTCGTCGCCACCATGGTCAGCAGCGTGGTCATCATCCACGGGCTCGGCGTCCTGGGCATGATGGTCAACGGCAAACTCGACTTCACCAAGGCATTCATCGCGGACCTCCCCTATTATCCGGGCGATATCCTGAAGAACGTCCTCGCGGTCCTCATCGCGGTGGCACTCCATAAGGCATTTCCGGACGTGCTGGTGCGCCGGGTCAAACAGGCAGGCTAATGACTTCCATCAACTTCAGCGGGGTCTCCGTCCGTGTTGCCGTGGACGGTGCGGCAACAGACAAGACCCTGCTGCGGGATGTGTCCCTCAGCCTGGCCGAACAGCGCATCGGTGTCATCGGCGCCAACGGTTCCGGCAAGTCCACCTTGCTGCGCCTGGTCAACGGCCTGGTCGAACCCACTTCCGGGTCGGTAACGGTCCATGGAGAGGACACCGTGGCTGCCGTGCGGCGGGTCCGCGCCAATGTGGGCTTCGTGTTCACCGACCCGTTGTCGCAGTTGGTGATGCCCACCGGACGCGAAGACGTGGAGTTGTCCTTGCGCCGTTCGGTGAAGAACGGGCGCGAGCGTGCCCTCCGGGCCGAGGCGGTCCTGAACAGATTCGGCATCCTGCACCTGGCCGACCAAAGCATCTACGAACTCTCCGGCGGCGAGCGGCAATTGCTGGCCCTGGCCGCCGTCCTCGCAGTGAATCCCAAGGTGTTGGTCCTCGACGAACCGTCAACCTTGCTGGACCTGCGGAACCGCGAACTGCTTCGACGCACCATCGCCGGGCTCGAACAGCAGGTCATCATGTCCACCCATGACATGGAACTCGCCCAGGACATGGACCGTGTCCTGGTGGTCGAGTCTGGCCGGATCGTCTTCGACGGCATCCCCGCCGCGGCCATTGCCCATTACCGGGAGCTTTGTGCGGCCAGCATTAACGGGACCACGCCGTGAGGGGCCATGGCTTCCTCATCGCGAACTACGTCCAAGGGGACTCACTGATACACAGGACTCCCTTGTGGCTGAAGTTCCTGGTGGTGGCGGTCTGCGGGGCCGCGTCCTTCCTCATAGTCGACTGGGCTGTTTCGCTGGCGGTCTTCGGGGCCATGTGCGCCTTGTTCCTGCTGAGCGGTGCGGGTCCCCGCCGCCTTGCGCGGGTCATCAGGATGGTCGCGCCGATTGTGGCAGTCATCGGATTGTTCCAATGGTGGCAGCTGGGCGGCCCCACTGCTGCCAGGATTGTCCTGAATGTCCTGGTGTGCGTCGTCGCTGCCTCTGTCCTCACGGCCACGACACCGGTACAGAAGCTGCTGGACGGTGTGGTTTCGCTGGCCCGGCCCTTTAAGCGCTGGGGTGCAGATCCCGAGCGCTTCGCACTGACCATCGCCATCATGCTCCGCAGCATCCCGTTCATTGCCGGCGCGTTCTCCGATGTCCGGGACGCCGCGAGGGCCCGCGGACTCGAACGCAGCCCGCGCGCGCTGGTGCTTCCTGTCTTCATCACCACCGTGGCCTATGCCCGCCAGACCGGGGACGCACTTGCTGCCAGGGGTCTTGGCGAACCCGACGAGGAACCAGAGGGCCGCTAGAGCCTCGCGTACCGCAGCAGGGCTGCCGTCCCCATTCCGCCGGCGATGCTGATCATCGCCAGCCCCAGCGACTCGGCGCCGTCGGAGTGGTAGCGGTCCCTGGCCTGGGCCATCAATCGCGTCACCAGCACTGCACCGGACGCGCCGTAAGCGTGACCCAGAGCCAGCGCTCCACCCTCCAGGTTCGCTGCCGCCGGGTCGATCCCCAGCTGGTCCAGGCAGGCGATGGTCTGGGAGGCAAACGCCTCGTTGAATTCCACCAGGTCCACGTCCCTGGCCGAAAGGCCTGCGCGGCCCAGGAGCCGTTCGGCAGCATGGGCGGCGCCAATGCCCAATAACTCCGGGTCCACCCCTGCTGTATCGCAGTCCAGGACAAGCAAGGCGTCCTGCGCACCCATCGACCGGGCACGGTCGAGCGAGGTAACAACGACGGCGGAAGCAGCGTCAGCGTCAAAGCACGAGTTCGCGGCGGTAACGCTTCCGCCAGGAACGAACGCTGCCGGGAACCGCGCCATCAGGGTCGGGTTGAGTGACTTCCTGGGTCCGTCGTCCTGGGTGACAGTCGTTCCAGCGCTGGCCAGCGGCACTGTTTCGGCCTCGAAGCGGCCAGCCGCGGAAGCTTCGATGGCACGGCGGTGGCTTTCCAGCGCGTAGGCATCCTGCCGTTCCCGATCTATGCCGAAATGCCGGGCCACATTTTCGGCGGCCACCCCCATGTCCGGGTCACCAAAGTCCTTCGGTACGAAGCTGGCCCTGGAGTAGAAGTCCAGGCCGCCGTCGTCGTTCCGGTTGGCGCGTGCGGGCGCCGTACTGACGCTTTCCACGCCGCCGGCGATGAACAGGGGGCTGTCCCCGGCGGCAACCAGTCGAGCCGCCACTGCTATCGCATCAAGTCCCGAACCACATTGCCGGTCGATCGTCATGCCGGGAATGCTGACGGGGAAACCTGCCTGGAGCGCAGCGAACCGGGCCACGTTGCCGCCACCGCCCACTGCGTTGCCGATGATGACGTCGTCCACCACAGCCGGGTCCACGTGGGCGTCCTCCACCAGGGCTGCCAGCACCGGAGCCAGCAGATCCCCGGCCCGCAAGTGCTGAAGCCGGCCGTTGGCACGGCACACGGGCGTCCGCAACGCCGCAAGGATGACGGCCTGTCGGGACGGATCGGACGTCACCCGGCTGTCTGCCTTAGCCAAGGGGCTGGACCCGCGGATCGTGGTTCTTGATCCAATCCAGAAGAACCTTGCGGCTCACCTTGCCGCGGTCCGTCATGGGCAGCTCGGCCATGACGAAGTACTGCAGCGGCCATTTGTCCCGTGGCAGTAATCCGTCCAGGCCCGTGCGAAGCTGGGTGGCTGTGACAGCCCCGTATGCGGGAACGATTCCCGCGACCACCCTTTGTCCCCTGATGTCGTCCGGCGCCCCGGCCGCAACAGCGGATTCAATGCCCGGCACGGAAGCAAGGGCGAGCTCCACCTCGTGCGGGTAAACGTTCTTGCCCGCGGTGATGATCATGTCCGCCCGGCGGCCGAGGATATGCAGGGTCCCATGATCCAGGTAGCCCTGGTCCCCTACCGTGTACCAGCCGTCGAGGCAGCGAAGCGCCTGGCCATCATCGCCCCAAAGGTAGCCGTTGCTGACCATCCCGCTGCGGACGCTGATATTTCCGTGCTGACCGTGCTCGAGTTCGTTACCTGCGTCATCAAGGATCCGTACGTGCACGCCAGGAAACGGGCGTCCAATGCCGGTCCCGCCAATGTCCAACGGCTCCCCGGCGGCCAGCCGGGTGCCGGACACGAAGCTCAGTTCGGAGGCTCCGTAGTACTCGTAAATCACCGCATTGGGAGCCCAGCGGCGGGCTGCCTCCAACGTGCGGGCATCGAGCTTGGAACCGGCGGAGACAATGCTGCGGATCCCCGAGGCGTCCACATCGCCGGCCAGGCCACGTTCACTGAGGAGGCGGAGCATGGTGGGGGCCAACACCAGCCTGGTGATGCCGTCGTGGCTGATGGCCGCGTGGGCGTCGCCAACATCGAAGGTGTCCAAGGTATGGAACGAGGCTCCTGCGTAAAGGCACTCGGACAATGCGTAGAGGTTCAGGGATGCCGAAAGCGGCCCGGGAGCGAGCGTACGGTCTTCCTGTTCCAAGCCGAAAAATTCGATGGAGGCATCGAAGGAGACCTGCCAGGAACGGCGCGAACGGGTGAAGGCCTTGGGTATGGAGGTTGTGCCGGAGGTCAGTCCAACCAGGAACGTGCTGGCGGGATCGCCATCCAGCAGTTGCCTATCGGTAACCGTCGTCGAGTCCTGCACCCTCGCGGCGACCTCCTCAACCATGGGCCCGGGCCAAGCCGGGTCGAGGACGGCGCAGCGGCGGGTCCCGGCCACCGCGGCAACGTAGCGTTCGATGAAGGGAACCGAGTTCTGTTCGGCCAGCACCGTGGTAGCCCGGGTGCCCAATAGGTCCGTGGCGGCGTCGCGGAGTTCCGCCCAGGTGAGCCGGCTGCTGCCCACAACCACGGCCGTGTGGTGCGGGCGTTCATCGGCCCAGAGTTGAAGTTTGTCCAGGAAAGGCATCCCCGCAATTTTACGGCAGTGTCCGCCGTCAGGCACCAAAGGTGACGTCTATTCTGGCTGTATGAGTTTCAATGACGGCGCACAGCTCGATCCCTCGCAGGTTGAAGACCGACGCGGCAGCGGCATCGGACGCGGAACCAAGATCGGCGGCGGAATCGGGGGCGGCATTGTTGCCCTCCTGCTCGTGCTCTTGGGAGTAAATCCCAACATCCTCGGTGACATCACCGGAAGCGGCCAGCCACCCGCCGTCGAGAGCGGAACCGGGACAGGCGGCGTCCAGGAATGCCAGACGGGTGCGGATGCCGACAAGCGGCTGGATTGCCGCATCACCGGGACGGTCAACAGCCTGAACGCCTTTTGGCCCGCGTACCTGGCCGACTACAACGTGAAGTATTCGCGGCCGGGAACGGTCATCTTCGACCAAGTCACCAATACGGGGTGCGGGCAGGCGACCACTGCCGTAGGGCCCTTCTACTGCCCTGCCGACGTCAAGGCCTACTTCGACCCTGGTTTCTTTGACGAGTTGGTGACGCGGTTTGGCTCCTCGGGTGGACCCCTCGCGCAGGAGTACGTGGTGGCGCACGAATTCGGGCACCACATCCAGAACATCCTGGGCAACCTTGACCGGGCACAACAGGATCCGCAGGGCCCCCAATCAGGCGGAGTCCGGGTGGAACTGCAGGCCGACTGCTACGCCGGCCTGTGGGTGCGTTACGCGTCAACGCAGGCCGACCCTGCAACAGGAAAGCCCTTCCTGGACCCGATCACCCAGCAGGACCTTCAGGATGCGCTCTCCGCTGCATCGGCAGTGGGCGACGACCGCATCCAGGAAGCGGCCACCGGCAGGGTCTCACCCGAGTCCTGGACGCATGGTTCCAGCGAACAGCGGCAGAAGTGGTTCTCCCAGGGCTACTCCACCTCAGACATCAACAAGTGCGACACGTTCGGCGTCGCCACACCATAGCCGGGGATTCAACGGAAATGGTTCCGGGCACAAGCCCGGAACCATTTCTGTTGTCCGCATAAAGCGGGACAGCCAGGTGATCAGATGTTGAAACCGAGGGCCCGCATCTGGTCCTTGCCGTCGTCGGTGATCCGCTCCGGACCCCATGGCGGCATCCAAACCCAGTTCAGGCGCCAGTCATCGACGATGCCGTCCAAGGACTTGCCAACCTGCTCTTCAAGCACGTCCGTCAGCGGGCAAGCCGCCGTGGTGAGTGTCATGTCGATCAGGAGGGCGCCGTCGTCGTCCGAGTACTTCAGGCCGTAAAGCAGGCCCAAGTCAACGACGTTGACCCCAAGCTCGGGGTCGATGACGTCCTTGAGCGCTTCCTCGACGTCCTCGAGGCTGGTGCGCGCAGCGTTGATTTCGGTCATAAGGTGATCCTAACTAGGCCTGTGCGGCAGGAGCAACAGCGACGCCGGCACCGGCGGCGTAGCGGTCGTAGCCTTCTTCTTCGAGGCGGTCGGCGAGCTCGGGGCCGCCTTCTTCGACTACCTTGCCGTCAACGAAGACGTGCACGAAGTCCGGCTTGATGTAGCGGAGGATACGAGTGTAGTGCGTGATGAGCAGAGTGCCCATGTTGCCCTGGGCGTGTGCCCGGTTGACGCCTTCGGAAACCACCTTGAGGGCGTCGACGTCCAGGCCGGAGTCGGTCTCGTCAAGCACGGCAAACTTGGGCTTGAAGAGCTCGAGCTGCAGGATCTCGACGCGCTTCTTCTCGCCGCCGGAGAAGCCTTCGTTGACGTTGCGCTGGGCGAAGTCTGCGTCGATGCGCAGCTGCTGCATGGCTGCCTTGACGTCCTTGGTCCACGTGCGGAGCGCGGGCGCTTCGCCGTCGATGGCGGTCTTTGCCGTCCGCAGGAAGTTGGTCATGGTGACACCCGGAACCTCTACCGGGTACTGCATGGCGAGGAAGACGCCAGCACGGGCGCGCTCGTCAACGCTCATCTCCAGGACATCTTCGCCGTCCAGGGTGATGCTGCCGCTGGTCACCGTGTAACGCGGGTGGCCGGCGATGGTGGAAGCAAGGGTGGACTTGCCGGAACCGTTGGGGCCCATGATGGCGTGGGTTTCGCCGGTCCTGATGGTCAGGCTGACGCCCTTCAGGATCTCCTTGGTGCCCTGCTCCGTCTCGATGCTGACGTGCAGGTCCTTGATCTCAAGAGTAGACATGCTCTTCTTTCTTTCCGTTCGTAAGTCTGGCGGTACTTAGCGCTCAGTAGTTGTTTACCGGAGCGCCGTTCACAACGTTGGTCACATCCACGTAGACGTCGTCGCCATCGATGGCGACGGCGAAAACCGGGACAGGATCGTAGGCAGGCAACTGCAGGGGCTGTCCGCTGCGCAGATCGAACTGGGAACCGTGTCCCCAGCACTCGATCGCGCAGCCTTCGACGTCGCCTTCGGACAACGAGATGTCAGCGTGCGAGCAGGTGTCTCCGACGGCGTGAATTTCGCCCATCGAGTCCTTCACGATGGCTACGGGGTAGTCATCGATCAGGACGCGCAGCGCCTGCTTGACCTTGATGTCGTTGGCGTTGCACACGAGTTCGCCCTTGATGTGATCACTCATGGTTGTCCTGTTGGCCTGTCCTGGTTGTCGGTGGACGTTAGTTGTCGGTTGCGGCGAGCTCGCGCTCGACGGCTTCGGTCAGACGGTCCTCGATGGCCGGAACCTTGATCTTCTGGATGATCTCGTTGAGGAAGCCACGGACCACGAGCCTGCGGGCAACGTCTTCCGGAATACCGCGCGCCATCAGGTAGAAAAGGTGCTCGTCGTCGAAACGGCCCGTGGCGCTGGCGTGGCCCGCGCCTTCGATCAGGCCCGTCTCGATTTCGAGGTTCGGCACGGAGTCCGCACGGCAGCCATCGGTCAGCACCAGGTTCTGGTTCTTCTCGTAGCTGTCAGTGCCTTCGGCGTTCTTCTGGATCAGGACATCGCCCACCCAGACGGTATGCGCGCCCTTGCCCTGCAGCGCGCCCTTGTACAGCACGTTGGAGACGCAGTTGGGCTGCCCGTGGTCAACGTACGTGCGGTGCTCAAGGTGCTGGCCGGCGTCGGCGAAGTACAGGCCGAAGAGTTCCACTTCACCACCGGGGGCTGCGAAGCGGGCGGTCGGCGTCACGCGGACGAGGTCGCCACCGAGGCTGACGACAATGTGCTTGAACTTGGCGTCACGGCCGATCCTGGCCTGCTGCGAGGAAGCGTGAACCGAATCATCGTTCCATTCCTGCAGCGAAACGACGGTGAGTTCTGCGCCGTCTTCGAGGATGATCTCCACGTTCTCGGACACGACGGCAGTGCCTTCGTGACCCAGGACCAGGACGGCCTTGGAGAACTTCTCTGCAACGACCACCACGTGCTGGGCGGCGGCATCCGTGCCGGCACCAGCGAGGGTGACACTGATCTCCGACTCAAGGGAGGTCTCCGAGGGAACCGTGATGACAGTGGCTTCCTTGAAGTTCGCCCAGGCGTTTGCGGAGACGCGGTCCTCGGGAATGCCTGCCTGGCCGATGCGCCGGTCTTCCCGACCCACGGTCTCGACCGTCACGCCGGCTGGGGCGCTGACGGACACGGCCGGAGCAGCACCGGTCAGGGCTTCGCTGTGCAGCCCGCGGAGCCGGCGCAGCGGGGTGAACCGCCAGTCCTCTTCCAGGCCTGTCAGTGCCTTGAAGTCCTCCACCTTGTAGGACGTCAGGCGGCCGGCGCGTGAGCTGTCGGGGACGCCGACGCCGCCGCCGTGCGAGTGGCCCTTCGCCGATGCACCGGCGAGCGGTCCCGCAGAAGGCTGTTCCGTCGTCGAGCCGGCGTTGATCGGCGAGAGGTTCTCGCCTTCTTCGGTGAAGCCGTCGATAAAGGGCTGTGCTGACGGCGCGCCGATGCGTGCCTTCTCAGTAGTGATATCAGTCATTGTTAACCGACGGATCCTTCCATCTGAAGTTCAATCAAGCGGTTGAGCTCGAGGGCGTATTCCATGGGCAATTCACGGGCGATCGGCTCGATGAAGCCGCGCACGATCATGGCCATGGCCTCGTCCTCCGGCATGCCGCGGGACATCAGATAGAAGAGCTGCTCTTCGCTGACGCGGGAAACGGTAGCCTCGTGGCCCAGTACGACGTCGTCCTCGCGGATGTCGATGTACGGGTAGGTGTCCGAACGCGAAATCGTGTCCACCAGGAGTGCGTCACAACGGACGGTGTTGGCCGAGTGCTTGGCGCCTTCGCGGACCTGGACCAGGCCACGGTAGGCGGCACGGCCGCCGCCGCGGGCCACCGACTTGGAAATGATGGAGCTCTTGGTGTTCGGAGCGATGTGCACCATCTTGGAACCGGTGTCCTGGTGCTGGCCCTCGCCGGCGAAGGCGATGGAGAGCGTCTCACCCTTGGCGTGTTCGCCCACAAGGTAGACGGCCGGGTACTTCATGGTCACCTTGGATCCGATGTTGCCATCGACCCATTCCATGGTTGCGCCCTCTTCGCAGATGGCGCGCTTGGTGACCAGGTTGTACACGTTGTTGGACCAGTTCTGGATGGTGGTGTAGCGGACGCGTGCGCCCTTCTTCACGATGATTTCCACCACTGCCGAGTGCAGGGAATCCGAGGTGTAGATCGGAGCCGTGCAGCCTTCGATGTAGTGCACGTACGAGTCTTCGTCGGCAATGATCAGGGTGCGCTCGAACTGGCCCATGTTCTCCGTGTTGATACGGAAGTAGGCCTGCAGGGGAATATCCACGTGGACGCCCTTGGGAACGTACACGAACGAACCACCGGACCAGACCGCCGTGTTCAGCGAGGCGAACTTGTTGTCACCCACGGGGATCACGGTGCCGAAGTACTCCTGGAAGATCTCCGGGTGTTCCTTCAATGCGGTGTCGGTGTCCAGGAAGATTACGCCCTGGGCTTCGAGGTCCTCACGGATCTGGTGGTAGACAACCTCGGATTCGTACTGGGCTGCGACGCCCGAGACGAGACGGCTGCGCTCAGCTTCCGGGATACCCAGCTTCTCGTAGGTGTTCCGGATGTCCTCGGGCAGGTCCTCCCACGTGGCCGCCTGCTTCTCGGTGGAGCGCACAAAGTACTTGATGTTGTCGAAGTCGATGCCTGAGAGGTCTGCACCCCAGGTGGGCATGGGCTTGCGGTCGAAGTACTTCAGGCCCTTGAGGCGCAGATCGAGCATCCATTCGGGCTCGCTCTTCTTGTCCGAGATATCACGGACAACCTCCTCATCGAGGCCACGGCGGGCGTTGGCGCCGACGTCATTCTTGTCGGCCCAGCCGTACTCGTAGTTGCCGATACCATGCAGCTCGGGATTCTTTTCCAGAATCTCCGAGATCACAGTGCCGTCAGCTACCGCCTTCTCTGCTGTTCCTTCAGCTAATTGACCCGTCATCACGGCCTTTCTTGCTGGTTGTTTGATTCCTGGGACAGGCTTCCGGTCTGCTCTGCAGTGCCTGGGAGCACCGTGGCAGCCGGTCGCCCGGTAGGTATGTGGGTGGTGCAGACGTGACCGCCTTGCGCCAGCGTGGACAGGCGCCGGACATCGACGCCCACCAATCGCGAGAACACCGTGGTCTCGGTGTCGCAGAACACGGGGAATTCAGCCGCGAGCTGCTGGATGGGGCAATGTCCCTGGCACAGTTGCACGCTGGAGAACTCGGCGGGCAAGGGAGCCTTCGCCTCAATGGAGTGGGCGGAGGCGACGTAGCCGTCGCGGCTCAGAGCCTTGGACAAGGCCACAGCGCGGGCACCGATGTCCTCGCCGGCAGCAGCCACCTCGGGCGCATAGCGGCGTTCCATCTCAGCAAACCGTTCTTCCGCATAATCGCGGACCGCGTCTTCCCCCGCGATATCCTGCAAGCGGCGCAGGGCCGAGGTTGCGATGTTGAGGTAGTCGTCGCCCAGCGTGGACTGGCCCTGTGAACTGAGGACGTACCGCCGTGCCGGACGGCCGGCACCGGCTCCGGCCTTTGCCACCCGCTTGACTTCGATAACGCCGTTTCGTTCCAGGTGGTCCAAGTGCCGTCGCACGGCGGCAGGGGTGAATCCAAGCAGGTCACCGAGTTCCGCGGCACTGACCGGTCCGTTTTCCAGGACGGCGCCGAGGACCCGGTCGCGCGTGCGGTCTTCAGCATCCGGCAGCGCAGGCGCGGGCGCGAGGGGGCCGGCCGCCGCAGCATGCCGCTTTGAGGGCATGGAAACTGGAGTGCTCATGGAATACACAACACAATCATGTCGTAATTTCATTCCGGCCTCCAGTAAGGCAAGACTGACCTTGCCTTACCCGCCGCATGTGACCGTACTACTTCGCGTAGAATACTTTGGTGCGATCCACCGACTCCCCTGTCCTCACCATAGACGGACTCATCAAGGATGTTGGCCCCCTGGCCTCCCTTGACGGCAAAATGCTCAGGGTTGTGAGTGGCCTTTCCCTGGTAGCGGAGCGCGGGCAGATCACCGCCCTCCTTGGCGCCAACGGTGCCGGCAAGACCACCACCCTCGAGTGCGCCCAAGGCCTGCAGCAACGGACAGGGGGCACCATCTCGCTCCTCGGCGAAGACCCGGACACCGCAGGGGCGGAACTGCGGTCCCGCGTTGGTGTGATGCTCCAGGACGGTGGCCTCCCGCCGTCGGCCCGTCCTCTTCCCTTGCTGCGCCATGTGGCCGGCATGTACGCGAACCCCATGGACCTTGACCTCCTGGTGGAACGGCTCGGCATCAACCAGTTCAGCAGGACCAGCGTCCGCCGGCTGTCCGGAGGGCAAAAACAGCGCCTCGCCCTGGCTGCCGCCCTGGTGGGCAATCCGGACATCCTCTTCCTGGACGAGCCCAGCGCAGGGCTTGATCCGCAATCGCGCCAGATCGTCTTCGACCTCATCGCCGAACTCCGCGACGCCGGCATGGGCATTGTGCTCACCACCCACCTGATGGACGACGCTGAGCGGCTCGCCGATTACGTCTACATCATCGACGGCGGGCACAACGTCGCCGAAGGAACCGTTGCCGAACTTTTGGCGAACGACCATTCGACGGACATCGCCGACAGGACCCTTTACTTCGACGCACCCGGCGGGCTGGACTTCAGCGCAGTTCTCCGCGCAGGCCTCCAGGTCACCGAAACAAGGTCAGGAAGCTATTCGGTCAGCGGCGCCCTGACTCCGGCGGACCTGGCAGCCCTGACCGCGTGGTGGGCAGAACGGAACATCATGCCTGCATCCCTCCGCCTTGAAGCACGCAGCCTGGAGGACGTATTCCTGGACCTTTCCGGAAGGGACCTTCGATGAGCAAGCTACTGGCACCCAACGCCGGTCCGGCCTCCCTTTCCCGCCGCATCGTTCAACAGGGCAAGTACGAGACCATCACCATGCTCCGCAATGGGGAGCAACTTATCCTGGCCATCGTGTTGCCGCTCATGGCCTTGGTAGGCCTGTCGGTGACTCCCTTGCTGGACGGACTTGGCGGCTCCCGCGTGGACATCGCGACGCCGGGCATCCTGGCCCTCTGCGCCATGTCCACGGCTTTCACGGGTCAAGGCATCGCCACAGGATTCGACCGCCGCTATGGCGTTCTGCGCTTCCTGTCCACCACCCCGTTGGGCCGGGGTGGCCTGATCGCGGGAAAGATCCTGGCCGTCCTGGTGGTGTTGTTCCTGCAGGTAGTGGTGGTCACCGCTATTGCCGGCTTGCTGGGGTGGCGCCCCGAAGCGGCAGGCTGGCTGCCGGGGCTGGCTCTGTTGGTCCTCGGTGCTGCAGCGTTCACCGCCCTGGGGCTTCTGGTTGCGGGTACGGTGCGCCCGGAGGCCACGTTGGCCATCACCAACCTCCTGTGGATCCTCCTCGGCGCCCTGGGTGGCATTGTGGTTCCGGCCGAGAGACTCCCGGCGCTGGCCCAGAACATTGTGCATTTCCTGCCCTCCGGCGCCCTCGGACAAGCGTTGCGCGAGGCGTTCCTGCACGGAGCCATCGCCTGGCCCGCCGCCTTGGTCCTGCTGCTGTGGACACTGATTGCGGGCGCCGCCGCCATCCGCTGGTTCAAGTGGAACTGACCACCGAACGAGAACTGAGAAACGAGAAACCTGTGAGCACGGCATCACGCCTTCCCCAAACCGTTCAGCGGTTCACTTCCAAGCTCCCCACCGAGGTAAACCGGACCATCCGGCGCCTGGCCGTCCTGTCACTGATCGGCCAAACGGTGTTGGTCGTGACCGGCGGCGCCGTTCGCCTGACGGCCTCCGGCCTTGGCTGCCCCACCTGGCCACGATGCACCTCGGACTCCCTCGTCAACACTCCGGAAATGGGCATCCACGGATTCATCGAGTTCGGCAACCGCCTCCTGACGTTCGCACTGGCGGCCGTGGCCGCCCTCATGCTGGTCTACTTGTGGAACCTCCGCAAAGAACGGCGTGACCTCTTCCTTCTGGCACTTGGACTTCTGGCCAGCATACCCGCGCAGGCCGTCATCGGCGGCATCACGGTTCTTTCCGGCTTGAATCCCTGGGTGGTGGGGTTGCACTTCCTGGTCTCCATGGCCTTGGTGGTGTTTGCCACCCTCCTGGTCAACCGGGCCTACGGGCGCACAGGGCGGTTCATGAACCGCACCCTGGTTCCGCTCCCGACTGTTCTGCGCCCGGCAATGCTCGCAGTGGCCGTGTTCTCTGCCATCGCGGTGATGCTCGGAGTAGTGGTGACGGGCGCCGGCCCGCACGCAGGCGATGCCGACGCACCGAGGAACGACCTCGACTGGGACCTCTTCTCGCACATCCACGCCGTTCCGGCCTACCTGATCACGGCAGGCTCGCTCTTTGCCGTCTACGTGGTGTTCCGGCACAAGATTGCCGGGCCCTTCCGCACGGCCTCCTACCTCATGGTGGCGGTCACCGTCTTGCAGGCCATCATCGGCTTTACCCAGTACTACAACGGCATCCCCGCCCTCCTGGTTGGCGCCCACATGCTCGGCGCGGCGCTCCTGATGAGCGCCTCGACCAACGCGGCAGACCTGGCGAAGGCGAGCCCGGTCAAGTAAGAGCACGGGAGGCTTGGCGCCCTGCCGCCAGCCGACAGGCCCGACGGCGTTACTCAGGTGAGTGACGCCGTCGGGCTTCTTCGTAGCCGGATCACGACAGCAGTGAGGGGCTTGCCGTGTGAGAACATCCGTCTGGAGAACGCTCGCTCACGACCCCCCGGCCCGAAGACGCTCTCTCACTTTCCTGACGAAAGTGAGCGAGCGTCGGTCTGACGCGGCGCATAGATGCGAGAGCGTTGGGCAGGACACCGGCGTTTCGTGAGAGAGCGATCGCCAACGATGGGGGATTTGGTGAGAGAGCGTGCGGCGGGTGATTAACGGAAAAAGTCCGACGTCGGCACTCACGTGAGTGGCCGACGTCGGACTGTGCGTAACTGGAGCCTTGGGGCGTTAGCCGCCGATCAGTGGCGCACCCACGAAGGGATCGACCGCGAGGGCGATGAACAGCAGCGTCAGGTAGCTGATGGAACCGTGGAAGACCTTCATGGCACCCTTGTTCGAAACGTCGCCACCCTGGGCCCGCTTGTACAAGGCGTGGCTTTCGTAGAGGAACCAGGCGCCGGCGGCGACCGCCGCGATGGTGTAGACCCAGCCCGCGCCGCCAACGGGGATCATCAGCAGCGAACATGCCACCATGGCCCATGCGTAAAGGACAACCTGCACCGAGACCACCTTGGCGCCGGCAATGGCACCCAGCATGGGCACTTTGGCATTGCGGTAGTCCTCGCCATAGCGCATGGAAAGGGGCCAGTAGTGCGGCGGGGTCCAGAGGAAGATCACCATGAAAAGGACGATCGCCGGCCATTCAACGGTGTTGGTCACTGCCGACCAGGCGATGAGTACCGGGAAGCAACCCGCTGCGCCGCCCCAGACGATGTTCTGCGCGGTGCGGCGCTTGAGGATCATCGTGTAGATGACGACGTAGAAGACGATTGCACCGAGGCCGAGCCACGCAGACAACGGGTTGGCACCGAACCAAAGGATCGCGATGGACGCGGCCCCGAGGATCCAGGCGAACACGAGCGCTTCGCGGGGAGTCACCTCTCCCGTCACCAGCGGACGCTTCTCGGTGCGGTGCATCAACTTGTCGATGTCCCGGTCGATGTAGCAGTTGAAGACGCCCGCGCTGCCGGCGGCAAAGGCTCCGCCCACCAGCGTTGCAAGGATCAGGCCAATGGACGGGAAGCCTCGCTGGGCGAAGATCATGGTGGGCAGCGTGCTGACCAGGAGCAGTTCGATGACCCGGGGCTTGGTGAGGGCCAGATACGCCTTGAACTTACGGGAAATTCCGATGCCTCCCCGGGCCGGGGACGCGTTAAGGGGCGTATCAGTTGTGCTCACGGCGGCAGTCACTCTGTTCTATGCTCTGGGGTTCTCGCAGCGGCAGCGTCCGGTTGATGGTGGAACCGGGGGCCGGACACCGCTGGTGGCCTCCAGATATCATACCGTGGCCGGAAGTGGACCAATGTCCGCAAAATACGCCAATGTTTCCGAATCTTCACGTGTTCGGGGCGCCTTGGTGATTCATATAAGCGAATTTCTGTCCAGTTAGTGGGATTCCCTGAGTCCCACGCCACGTTTAGGGCTAAGCTGTGAAACAGATCAGCACACGTCGACTTTCCGGGAAACCGTATTCTCGGATTCTCCGTGCGACTGGATGAGAGATCAACGTTTCAATGGTGAACGGCTGGTAGACACATTGCAGCGGGCGCCATCCTGAGCTTCCTGCGCGCCGTGTTTCCAAAACCTGCCGTCAGCACAGAGAGGGGCTCGGTTTTCGTGCCACATTTGGAAGAGCAAGTACTGTCCTGGACCGATCTGGACCAGAAGGCTGTTGACACTGTTCGGGTGTTGGCTGCTGATGCTGTGGAGAAGGTCGGCAACGGCCACCCTGGTACGGCCATGAGCTTGGCTCCGGCGGCGTACCTGCTGTTCCAGAAGCTGATGCGCCACGACCCGAAGAACCCTGAGTGGATTGGCCGGGACCGTTTCATCCTCTCCCCGGGCCACACGTCCCTGACCCTTTACATCCAGCTCTTCCTTTCCGGTTACGGCCTGGAACTGAAGGACCTCGAGGCACTGCGTACCTGGGGTTCGCTGACTCCGGGCCACCCGGAGTACAAGCACACCGCCGGTGTGGAAATCACCACGGGCCCGCTGGGCCAGGGCCTTGCCTCTTCGGTCGGTTTCGCGTACTCCCAGCGCCGCCAGCGCGGCCTGTTCGACGCCGATGCTCTCGCCGGCGAATCGCCGTTCGACCACACCATCTGGGTTATCGCTTCCGACGGCGACCTGCAGGAAGGCGTCACCTCCGAGGCTTCCTCGCTGGCCGGCCACCAGGAACTGGGCAACCTCGTTGTTGTCTACGATGAGAACCACATTTCCATCGAAGACGACACCGACATCGCGTTCACCGAAGATGTCCTGAAGCGTTACGAGGCCTACGGCTGGCACACCCAGCGCGTGGACTGGACCAAGACCGGCGAGTACGTCGAAGACGTCCAGGAACTGTACTCGGCGTTGCTGGCTGCGAAGGCTGAAACGTCCAAGCCGTCCATCATTTCGCTGCGCACGATCATCGGTTACCCGGCTCCGAAGAAGCAGAACACCGGTAAGATCCACGGCTCCGCCCTGGGTGCCGAAGAAGTTGCCGCGCTGAAGTCGGTCCTCGGTTTCGACCCCGCCAAGTCCTTCGAGGTGGACCAGGAGGTCCTGGCCCACGCCCGCAAGGTTGTGGAGCGCGGTTCCGAAGAGCGCGCCGCGTGGCAGAGCAAGTTCGAGGCATGGCAGGCGTCCAACCCGGACGGCGCCGCGTTGCTCGAGCGCATCGAAGCCAAGAAGCTGCCCGTGGGCATCGACGCCGCCCTCCCGGTCTTCGAGGCCGGCAAGGACGTTTCCACCCGTGCCGCGTCGGGCAAGGTCCTGAACGCGATCGGCCCGGTCCTTCCGGAACTCTGGGGCGGTTCGGCCGACCTGGCCGAGTCCAACAACACCACCATCGAAGGTTCGCCGTCGTTCATCCCGGCCTCGCGTTCCACGGAAGCCTGGAAGGGCAACCCGTACGGCCGTGTGCTGCACTTCGGTATCCGCGAGCACGCCGCTGCCTCGATCGTGAACGGCATCTCCCTGGCTGGCCGGACCCGTGCGTTCTCCGGCACGTTCCTGATCTTCAGTGACTACCAGCGCCCGGCCATCCGCCTCGGCGCACTGATGGGTGTTCCCTCCCTGTATGTCTGGACGCACGACTCGATCGGCCTGGGCGAAGACGGTCCGACGCACCAGCCTGTGGAGCAGCTCGCTACCCTGCGCGCCATCCCCGGCCTGGACGTTGTCCGCCCCGGTGACGCCAACGAGGTTTCCGCCGCATGGAAGGCCATGCTGGAGAACCACGAGAACCCGGCCGGTATTGTCCTGACCCGCCAGAACATCCCCACCTACGCCCGTGGCGAAGGTGCAGCAAACGGTGACACCTTTGCGTCCACCGCGGGTGTTGCCAAGGGCGGCTACGTCCTGGCCGAGGCTTCCAAGGACGGCGAAACAGCTGACGCGCAGGTCATCCTGATCGGCACCGGCTCCGAGGTCCAGCTCGCCGTCCAGGCCCGTGAAGCACTCCAGGCCGAGGGCATCGCCACCCGCGTTGTCTCCATGCCTTGCGTCGAGTGGTTCAAGAAGCAGGACGAGGCCTACCGCGAATCCGTCCTTCCCGGCTATGTCAAGGCACGTGTTTCCGTCGAAGCAGGCCTCGCGCTCGGCTGGCAGGAATTCGTCGGCGACGCCGGCCGCTCCATCAGCCTCGAGCACTTCGGCGCTTCCGCCGACTACAAGCGCCTGTTCAACGAATTCGGCATCACCGCCGAAGCTGTTGCAGCCGCTGCCAAAGACTCCCTCGCAGACCTTTCTTAGTAATCGTCTGAAATCCCATCAAGGAGAAAACCAATGACCAGCACTCCCACGCAGCAGCTGTCTGACGCCGGCGTTTCCATCTGGCTCGACGACCTCTCCCGCAACCGCCTGGAAACGGGCACGCTGCAGAAGCTCATTGACGAGAAGAACGTGGTTGGCGTGACTACCAACCCGTCGATCTTCCACGCCGCCATCACCTCCGGAACGGACTACGACGCAACCATTGCAGCCAAGGCCGCAGAGGGTGCCAGCGTCGAAGAAACCATTTTCGAGATCACCACCACTGACGTGGCGGACGCTTGCGACCTGTTCGCCCCGCTCGCAGCGGCCACCAACGGTGTTGATGGCCGTGTATCCATCGAGGTCGACCCGCGCCTCGCCTGGGACACCGCAGGCACCATCGCCGAGGCCAAGCACCTCTACGCCAAGGTCAACAAGGACAACGTCCACATCAAGATTCCGGCAACCCTGGAAGGCCTCGAAGCCATCACGGCCACGCTGGCTGAGGGCATCAGCGTCAACGTGACCCTGATCTTCTCGCTGGAGCGGTACCGTGCAGTCATCAACGCTTTCCAGTCCGGCCTTGAGCAGGCCAAGGAGAACGGCCACGATCTGTCCACGATCCACTCGGTCGCCTCGTTCTTCGTTTCCCGCGTGGACACCGAGATCGACAAGCGCCTTGACGGCATCGGCACCGACGAGGCCAAGGCCCTCAAGGGCAAGGCAGGCGTCGCCAACGCACGCCTTGCCTACCAGGTCTACGAAGAGCTGTTCTCCACGGAACGCTGGAACGTGCTTGCAGAAGCGGGCGCACTCCCCCAGCGTCCGCTGTGGGCTTCCACCGGCGTCAAGGACCCGGCCTACCCGGACACGCTCTACGTGACCGAACTGGTTGCCGCCGGCGTAGTGAACACCATGCCGGAGAAGACCCTGGATGCCACCTTCGACCACGGTGTGGTCACCGGCGACACCATCAGCGGCACGTACGAAGACGCCAACGCCGTCCTCAACGCCCTTGAAAACCTCGGTGTCTCCTACAACGACGTCGTTGCGCTCCTCGAGTCCGAGGGACTCGAGAAGTTCGTGGCCAGCTGGAAGGAACTGCTGGCCGACGTCGAAGGCGCACTTGCTACCGCACGGAAGGCTTCCTAACCAACAATGAGCACAATCAGCTTTGACGCCAGCGGTGCCGCACAGCAGGCAATCGCCCAGCACATTGACAGCCTGGTCGAAGACAGGATCGCTACGCGGATCTTCGCCAAGGACCACACGCTGTGGGGTCCGGACGCGGAGTCGGAATCCGCTATCCGCCTTGGATGGGTTGAGGCTCCGGCCATTTCCCAGCCATTGGTCGGCCAGATCCTCGAGTTGCGTGACGCGCTCCGCGCCGAAGGCGTTTCCCATATTGTCCTGTGTGGCATGGGTGGATCGTCTTTGGCACCGGAAGTCATTGCCGGCACCGCTGGCGTCGAGCTGACTGTTCTCGACAGCACCGATCCTGAACAGGTCAGTGCTGCCCTCGCGGACCGGCTGGCTGAAACGGCGATCGTCGTTTCGTCCAAGTCCGGTTCCACTGTTGAGACGGATTCCCAGCGCCGGGTGTTCGAGAAGGCGTTCAACGACGCCGGGATCGACGCCAAGAGCCGGATCATCATCGTGACCGATCCGGGCTCGCCCCTGGACAAGGCGTCCCGCGAAGCCGGTTACCGTGCCGTGTTCAACGCAGACCCGAACGTCGGCGGCCGTTTCTCGGCCCTGACGGCCTTCGGCCTGGTCCCGTGCGGCTTGGCCGGCGTGGATATCCAGGCGTTCCTTGATGAGGCCGAAGAAGCCGGAGAGGTCCTCAACGAGGACTCCTCGGACAACATTGGCCTGTCCCTCGGTGTTGCCCTGGGCGGGACCAACCCGCTACGGAACAAGATCGTCATCGCAGAGGACGGATCCGGCATTGTTGGCTTCGCTGATTGGGCGGAACAGCTCATTGCCGAATCCACCGGCAAGCTCGGCACCGGTGTCCTGCCTGTTGTCGCTGGCCCGGACTCCCCCGAAGCCCTCGGCGGTGCAGACGACGTGCTGGTCATCCGCCTGGTCGGTGCGGATGACGACGTCGAACTTCGCGAGAACGAGGTGGCCATCGCCGGCGGCCTGGCCACGCAGATGTTCGTCTGGGAATTTGCTACCGCCGTCGCCGGTCGCCTCCTGGGCATCAACCCGTTCGACCAGCCCGACGTGGAAGCCGCCAAGGTTGCCGCTCGTGGCCTGCTCGATGCCCGTCCCGAACCGACGCCTGCTGCCTTCACCGACGGTGCCGTGGAAGTACGCGGCGGCGATTGGCTCGGCTCCTCGGCAACTGTTGCGGATGCTGTGCAGGCGCTTCTAGGCCAGCTCGGCACCGATGGTTACCTCAGCGTCCAGGCGTACCTGGACCGCATCAGCCATGCACCCCTGGAGGGCATCCGCGATGAACTCGCAGCTGCCAGCGGGCGTCCGGTGACATTCGGTTGGGGGCCCCGCTTCCTGCACTCCACCGGGCAGTTCCACAAGGGCGGCCCCGCCATCGGTGTCTTCCTGCAGGTCACTGCAGCGTCCTCCCTTGATCTTGAAATTCCTGAGCGGCCCTTCACCTTCGGTCAACTCATTGCGGCCCAGGCCTCGGGCGATGCCCAGGTCCTCGAAAGCCACGGCCGACCAGTTTTGCGCCTGCACCTCACCGAGCGTGCCGCAGGCGTAGCACAGCTCCAGGATGTCATCGCTGCGTTGGCCGGTCAGCCCAGCGCACTCGAAAGCTAAGGCACAAAACCTAAAATGCCAGATACTGAAAACTGCAGGAAGACTGCTGGTTTGCGGAATCCGTTGCGGGATCCGCGGGATCGTCGTTTGAGTCGTATTGCTGGGCCGTCGTCGTTGGTGTTCTTCGGGGTCACTGGTGATCTTGCCCGGAAGAAGTTGATGCCTGCGGTGTATGACCTGGCTAATCGTGGGTTGTTGCCGCCGAGTTTCGCGTTGGTGGGTTTCGGCCGGCGTGAGTGGGACAACGCCGATTTCGCCGCTGAGGTGAAAGAGAACGTCAAGGCGCACGCGCGGACGAAGTTCGATGAGGCCGTGTGGGAGCAGCTCGCGTCGGGGATCCGCTTTGTTCAGGGCGAGTTCGATGATGATGACGCGTTCGAGCGGCTCGGGGACGTGTTGGAGGAGTTGGATGAAACCCGCGGCACGCGCGGCAATCACGGCTTCTATCTCTCGATCCCGCCCAAGGCGTTTGAGCAGGTCTGCCGGCAGTTGTCCAAGCATGGGTTGGCGCAGGCCAAGACCGGGCAGTGGCGGCGGGTGGTGATCGAGAAGCCGTTCGGTCATGACCTGGACTCGGCCCGTGCGTTGAATGACATCGTGGAGTCGGTGTTCCCGCCGGATGCGGTGTTCCGGATTGACCATTATCTGGGCAAGGAAACGGTGCAGAACATCCTGGCGTTGCGGTTCGCGAACCAGTTGTTCGAGCCGTTGTGGAACGCGAACTACGTGGACCATGTGCAGATCACCATGGCCGAGGATATCGGTACCGGTGGCCGTGCCGGGTATTACGACGGTGTGGGTGCGGCCCGGGACGTGATCCAGAACCACCTGCTGCAGTTGCTGGCGTTGACGGCGATGGAAGAGCCGATCTCCTTCAACGCCGATGATTTGCGGGCGGAGAAGGAAAAGGTCCTCGCCGCGGTCAAACTCCCCGAGGATTTGTCCACGCATTCGGCGCGGGGGCAGTTCACCGGTGGCTGGCAGGGCGGGGAACAAGTCCAGGGGTACCTGGAGGAAGACGGCATCCCCGCCGATTCGAAGACGGAAACGTTCGCGGCGATCCGGGTGGACATCAACACCCGCCGGTGGGCCGGGGTGCCGTTCTACCTCCGCGCCGGGAAACGCCTGGGTCGGCGGGTCACGGAGATCGCGGTGGTGTTCAAACGCGCCCCGAACCTGCTCTTCCGTGACCACGGCGAGGATGACTTCGGGCAGAACGCGGTCGTGATCCGGGTCCAGCCCGATGAGGGCGCCACGATCCGGTTCGGGTCCAAGGTCCCGGGCACCCAGATGGAAGTCCGGGACGTGACCATGGACTTCGGCTACGGTCACTCCTTCACCGAATCTTCCCCGGAAGCCTACGAGCGGTTGATCCTGGACGTGCTCCTGGGCGAGCCGCCGCTGTTCCCCCGCCACCAGGAAGTGGAACTGTCCTGGAAGATCCTTGACCCGTTCGAGGACTACTGGGCGTCCCTGGATGAACAACCGCAACCCTACGCACCGGGCAGTTGGGGGCCGGCCGCCGCCGATGAGCTCCTGGCCCGTGACGGACGAACCTGGAGAAGGCCATGATTGTCGATCTGCCGGACACCACCACCTCGAAAATTTCCAAGAAAATCACCTCCCTGCGCGAGCAAGGCGGGGTGATCGCCCTGGGCCGGGTCCTGACCCTGGTCGTCGTGACCAAATCCGGGCAAGAAGAAGAAGCGATCGAAGCCGCGAACGAAGCCAGCCGGGAACACCCCTGCCGGATCATCGTCCTGGCCGACGCCGGCGCCGAAGCCCCGGACCGGCTCGACGCGCAAATCCGCGTCGGCGGTGACGCCGGCGCGTCCGAAGTGATCGTGCTGCGCGGCTACGGCCAAATGGCCCACGAAAGCGAATCCCTCGTCGCCGGACTCCTCCTCCCCGACGCACCCATCGTCGCCTGGTGGCCCCACGGCGCCCCCGCATCGGCCTGCGAAACCTCCATCGGAGCCATCGCCCACCGCCGCATCACCGACTCCGCCAACGAACCCGACCCCGCCCAAGCCCTCGACACCATCCGCCAAACCTACAAAGCCGGAGACACCGACCTCGCCTGGACCCGCCTCACCAACTGGCGCATCCAACTCGCCGCCGTGCTCGACCAGGTGGACAGTGATCCGGTGTCCGCCATTGCCGTCGAAGGTGCCTCAGACTCCCCCAGCACGCTTCTGCTTGCTGCATGGTTGACGTTGGCACTTGAAGCGCCGGTGACCATCGTGGCCGATCCTGCCGGTACGGGCATCCGCCGTGTGCGGCTGACCCGCGCCAGCGGGGATGTGCAACTGTTCCGTCCAGGACTGTCCGTCGCCGAACTGACCCAGCCAGGCCAGCCGGCGCAGCGCATCACCCTGCCGCGGCGCAGCCTCAAGGACTGCCTCGCCGAAGAACTCCGCCGGCTCGACCCCGACGAAGTCTTCGGAGAAGTGATTACGATGGGACTGCCACTTACCAGCCAGAGGAGAGTCCAGACCAGTGCACGCTGAGCCAAGAGTAAGCATCCACCCAGACTCCAAAGTGTTGATGGCCGCCATTGCGGCACGACTCATCACCAAGCTCGTGGACGTCCAGGACAAGCACGGCGAAGCCACGGTGGTCCTCACCGGCGGAACAGTGGGTATCGGTACCCTGCGGGCGGTCGCCGACTCGGCAGCCGCTCCCGCGGTGGACTGGTCGAGGGTGAACTTCTGGTGGGGCGACGAACGCTTCGTCTCCGCCGACAGCGGTGACCGGAACACACGGCAGGCCCGTGAGGCGCTTCTGGCGCACCTTCCGGTGGATCCCGAGCGCATCCACGAACCTGGCTCCTCGGATGACTTCGCAACGGCCGAGGAAGCTGCCGCGGACTATGCGGACCGTTTGAAGGCGGCCGCCGAAGCCGAACACGCGGCCGACATGTCTGATGACCGGCCCGAGGAACCGGGCACCTTGCCCCGCTTCGACGTCCTCCTGCTGGGCGTCGGCCCGGATGCCCACGTTGCTTCGTTGTTCCCGGAGCAGGCAGCCATCCGGGTCAAGGACCGTACTGTGGTGGGCGTTGAAAACTCACCCAAGCCGCCGCCGTCGCGGGTTTCCCTGACCTTGCCCGCCATCAACACCGCCCAGGAAATCTGGATGGTAGTAGCCGGAGAAGACAAGGCCGGTGCTGTCGGGCTTGCCTTGGCCGGCGCCAATCCCGTACAGGTGCCTGCAGCCGGCCCGGTGGGCCGCTCAAGGACCCTGTGGCTGATCGACGAGAACGCCGCCTCACGTGTCCCGCAGCAGCTGGTCCGGAAGGACCCCGCGGGCGCGTAGCCTCTCAAGCGCTCCGGCCAGGACAATTTCTGCGTCCTGGCTGGAGCGTCTTTCTTTAACGTAGTCCAAGTGCGACTTGAAGATTTCGTCGTCCGGGCGTGCTGCTGCTGGATGCAGCGGGTCACGGGACGCCGGTAGCCCACACTTAGGGCAGTCCCAGGTCTTGGGAATTTGCTCGTCCGGCAGCTTAAGAAAAACAAGCCGCGTTTCGTGTCCCTTGGCGCACCAATAGGGAACACGAATACGCGGCAATTGTTCTCCGTCACTGTGGTCGCTCTGATTTCTCGGTGCGGACCCTTGGGTTACTCCCACTCGGGTCCCCCGGTAACCGGGCGTGCCATGAACCATTTCGAACCCCTAGCGACTCGGTGGTCGGCCGTATGGCCCTTGGGCCTGACGGCCAACACCGACAGTCTAATGCCAGGTGCACGACGGCGGCACCAAACTTTGGTGCCGCCGTTCAGGATGGCGTGACGAACTTTCCGGAGAAGATCAGGAATCCCCGCCGGAGGTGAAACGCATGATGAGGCCGAGGCCGATGATGACCACTCCCCAGGTGATGCCAAGGATGATGGTGAACCTGTTGAGGTTCCGCTCTGCAACTCCGGACGAGCTCAAACCGGAGCTCATGCCACCACCGAACATATCGGACAAGCCGCCACCACGGCCCTTGTGCAGGAGAATGAGCAGCGTCAGCAGAAGGCTGGTAATGCCCAGCAGGATCTGCAGGATAACTTGAAGAACGTCCACGACGGCCTTTCGAAGAAGCGGAAAGCGGGAGCCGGACTAGTCCGTGACGAGGTGGCTCTCGAACCTGACAATGTTAGCAAACTCCGCCGGGTCAAGGCTGGCGCCACCCACCAGGAGACCGTCCACGTCCGGCTCAGCCAGGATCGCAGCGGCGTTGTTGGCCTTGACCGATCCGCCGTACAGCAGGCGGGTCTTGGCAGCGACATCGGCATCGAACAGTTCTGTCAGCTCGGCGCGGATGGCGGCACACATTTCCTGTGCGTCCTCAGGTCCGGCGACTTCGCCGGTTCCGATGGCCCATACGGGTTCGTAGGCAACCACCAGATCAGCTGCCTGCTCCGCGGTGAGGCCTTCAACGTCGGTCCGAAGCTGTGCAAGCGTGTGCTCCACGTGCGTGCCGGCCTGGCGGACCTCGAGTCCCTCGCCAACACAGAGGACGGGGGTGACCTCGTGCCGGTAAGCGGCCTTGACTTTGGCGTTCAGGACCTCGTCGGATTCATGGTGGATAGTCCGGCGCTCACTGTGCCCCACCAGGACATACGAGCAGCCCAGCTTGTTGAGGAACTGGCCCGAAATGTCGCCCGTGTAGGCACCCGAGTCGAACTGGGACAGGTCCTGGCCACCGTAAGCGACCTCGAGGTCGTCGCCCTGAACCAGCGTCTGCACGCCGCGGAGATCGGTGAAGGGCGGGAAGACCGCCACTTCAACACGCTTGTAGTCGTGCTTCGCGTCGTCAAGCGTCCACGCGAGCTTCTGCAGCAACGTGATGCCCTGGACGTGGTCCATGTTCATCTTCCAGTTGCCTGCGATAAAGGGTTTGCGGACAAAATTGCCGTTGGCAGAGGTAGTCACGTGAACTCCAAAGGGATGCGTTGAATATGGACGGCCGGCGGGACGCAAGCGCGTCCCGCCGGCCGGTTACTGTATTTAGCGGTCCAGGACGCTGAGTCCCGGAAGTTCCTTGCCTTCGAGGTACTCGAGGCTGGCACCGCCACCGGTTGAGATGTGGCCAAACTGCTCGTCGTCGAAACCCAGGGTTCGGACGGCGGCGGCGGAGTCACCACCACCGACGACGGTGAACGCCACGGTATCTGTCAGGGCCTGGGCAATGGCACGCGTGCCGGCCGAGAAGGCCTCGAACTCAAACACGCCCATGGGGCCATTCCAGAAGACGGTTTTTGCACCCTCGATCTGGGCAGCAAAAGCAGTTGCGGATTCAGGTCCGATGTCCAGGCCGATGCCGGCCGTTCCAAAGGAACTTTCCTCGATGGCATCCGCCTTGACGACCTCATGCTCGGCATCGGCCGCGAAACGGCTGGCCACCACGACGTCCGTGGGGATGACGAAGGAGGTTCCGGCGTCGGCTGCGCGTTTGAGGTAGTCCTGGACCACGGGGATCTGGTCTTCCTCAAGCAGGCTGCCTGCCACCTTGTGCCCTGCGGCAGCCAGGAACGTGAACAACATGCCGCCACCCACAAGGATGGTGTCGGCCTTGCCCAAAAGGTTGTCGATGACCGCAAGCTTGTCGGAAACCTTGGATCCACCGAGCACCACCACGTAGGGACGCTGCGTATCCGCGGTGAGCTTCCGGAGGACTTCGACTTCGGTGTGGACGAGGTCGCCCAGGTACGACGGCAGCCGGGTAGCGACGTCGTAAACGCTCGCGTGCTTGCGGTGGACAGCACCGAAGGCGTCATCCACGAACGCGCCGTTGTCTCCGGTCAGCGCTACCAGTTCGTCGGCAAAAGCGCCACGCTCGGCGTCGTCCTTGCTGGTTTCGCGGGCGTCGAAGCGGACGTTCTCCAGAACGAGCACTTCGCCGTCCTGGAGGCCGGCTGCAAGGGCCTTGGCGGACTCGCCAACGGTGTCCCCGGCCAGGGTGACCTTAAAGTCTGCCAGTTCCGCGAGGCGGGCTGCTGCGGGCTTCAAGGAGTACTTCTCCTCGGGAGTCCCCTTGGGTCGTCCGAGGTGGGCTGTTACGAGCACACGGGCACCGGCGTCCGAGAGCTTCTTGAGGACCGGAAGGGAGGCCTTGATGCGGCCGTCGTCGGTCACTGTAGAGCCGTCGAGCGGCACATTGAGGTCACTTCTGACCAAAATGTACCGCCCGCGGACACCTTCAGCGATGAGTTCGTTGAGGGTGTGAGATGTCATGTGTCTACCCTAGCCCAGCTTGGATGCGACGAGCTCCGTGAGGTCGACGAGGCGGTTGGAGTAGCCCCATTCGTTGTCATACCAGGAAACAACCTTGACCTGGTTGCCGATCACCTTGGTGAGGCCGGAGTCGAAGATGGAGGATGCCGGGTCACCAACGATGTCCGAAGAGACGATCGGGGCGTCCGTGTAGCTCAGGATTCCTGCCCACTGCTCGGACTCGGCGGCAGCCTTGATGGCAGCGTTGACCTCAGCGACAGTGACTTCGCGGGAAACAGTGACCGTGAGGTCCGTTGCCGAGCCGGTGGGGACGGGAACGCGGATGGCGTAACCATCCAGCTTGCCCTTGAGCTCGGGGAGGACCAGGCCGATTGCCTTGGCTGCACCCGTGGACGTGGGAACCATGTTGATGGCTGCTGCACGCGCGCGGCGGAGGTCGCCGTGGGGGCCGTCCTGGAGGTTCTGGTCGGCAGTGTAGGCGTGGACCGTGGTCATGAGGCCACGCTCGATGCCGAAGGCGTCGTTGACTACCTTGGCCAGCGGGCCGAGGCAGTTGGTGGTGCAGGACGCGTTGGAGATGATGTTGTGCGCAGCGGGGTCGTACTGGGAGTCGTTGACGCCCATGACGATGGTGATGTCTTCATCGCTGGCAGGAGCGGAGATCAGGACCTTCTTGGCACCGGCGTCGATGTGCTTCTGCGCCGCTGCGGCCTTGGTGAAGAACCCGGTGGACTCGATGACGATGTCCACGCCGAGGTCTGCCCACGGAAGGTTGGCGGGGTCGCGCTCTGCGAGGACCTTGATGGACTTGCCGTCCACGACGAGGTTGCCGTCCACAACTTCCACCGACTGGGTCAGGCGGCCACCGACGGAATCGTACTTCAGAAGGTGGGCGAGGGTCTCAGGGCTGGTGAGGTCGTTGACGGCTACGATCTCAAGGTCAGCGCCCTGGGCCAGCGCTGCGCGGAAGTAGTTGCGGCCGATGCGGCCGAAGCCGTTGATACCAATACGGGTGGTCACTGTTTGTCAATCTCCTTGGTGCTCTTGCAAGCACGCCTCGTGAGTTGGGTTTTTAGGTCCAACCAACAGACCCCGCACGTCATTGGGCAGAGGTGATTATCAGATCGGAGGGCGACCAGCCACGTTGCTGAAGGCTAACCGCCTTCCGTGACCCATCTTACGTTTAACTGAGCCTGCCCCCGCAACTGCGGGGGCAGGCATTTCAGCATTTGGCCCTAATTCACTGAAAAAGTGACTTTTGTTACACCAGTGTCAACCAGGGCTCACCAGCTACAGGACGATGAGGCCCGTGGCGTTGGCGCGGGCTGCTTCGAAGCGCTTGGCAACGTCGGCCCAGTTCACGATGTTCCAGAACGCCTTGACGTAGTCGGCCTTGACGTTTACGTAGTCCAGGTAGAAGGCGTGCTCCCACATGTCGAGCATGAGCAGCGGGGTGGTTCCCACGGCGACGTTGCCCTGCTGGTCGTAGAGCTGTTCGATGAGCAGGTTGCCGGCGATGGGCTCGTAGGCCAGGAACGCCCAGCCGGAGCCCTGCAGGCCAAGGGCAGCTGCGGTGAACTGTGCGCGGAAGGCATCGAACGAGCCGAAGGCGTCGTCGATGGCTGCTGCGAGTTCGCCTTCGGGCTTGTCGCCGCCGTCCGGGGAGATGTTGTTCCAGAAGACGGAGTGGTTGATGTGGCCACCGGTGTGGAACGCGAGGTCCTTGGAGAGGCGGTTGATGTTGGCGTAGTCGCCCTTGTCACGGGCTTCGGCCAACTGCGCCAGCGCATTGTTGGCGCCGGCAACGTAGGCAGCGTGGTGCTTGCTGTGGTGCAGCTCCATGATCTTTGCCGAAATGTGCGGCTCGAGTGCTGCGTAGTCGTAGCCGAGCTCGGGCAGAACGTACTCTGTCACGAAATCCTCCAATGTCATGGACCGAAGTCCGGTTTGGTAACTCTCGTTGTGTTCATCCGACCGGCTGGGCGGCCGGAAATCCTTGGCGAAGAAGCCTGCGATTGCCTCCAAAGGGGGTCAACCCGTGGGGGCTTCACAGTATTTCCTTCCGCGCACTTTTGATTCTAGGGGCGTGGACTACTCGTCCATCATTTCCGGAGTCACATTTGCTTCCGTACCCGGAATTCCCAAATCCAACGCGCGTTTGTCTGCCATGGCCAGCAAACGGCGGATACGCCCGGCAATGGCGTCCTTGGTCATGGGCGGATCTGCCAACCGGCCGAGTTCGTCCAGGCTGGCTTGTTTATGCGCAACGCGTAATTCCCCCGCATATTTGAGGTGGTCCGGCACGTCGTCGCCCAGGATCTCCAAGGCGCGGTCCACCCTGGCACCCGCAGCCACGGCGGCCTGGGCCGAGCGGCGCAGGTTGGCGTCGTCGAAATTCGCGAGCCGGTTGGCGGTTGCCCGTACTTCCTTGCGCATGCGCCGCTCTTCCCAGACCATCAGGGCATCATGCGCGCCCATCCTTGTCAGGAGGGCCGCGATGGTGTCGCCGTCCCGGATGACCACCCGGTCCACGCCGCGTACTTCGCGCGCCTTCGCCTGGATGCCCAAGCGCCGGGCGGCGCCGACCAAAGCCAGCGCCGACTCGGGGCCGGGACAAGTGACTTCGAGCGACGATGACCGGCCGGGTTCGGTGAGGGAACCGTGGGCAAGGAACGCGCCACGCCAGACGGCCTCGGCATCGGCCGCAGAACCGTTCACCACGACGGAGGGCAATCCCCTGACGGGCCTGCCGCGGCCGTCGAGCAAGCCGGTCTGCCGGGCCAGGGCCTCGCCGTCACGGACTACCCGGACCACATAACGGCTCCCCCGCCGGAGGCCGCCGCCGGACACGACAATGATTTCGCTCTGGTGGCCGTAGACCTCCGCAATGGCCGCCCGGAGCCGCCTGGCGGTGGATGCCAGGTCCACCTCTGCCTCGATGACGATCCGCCCGGAAATAATGTGCAAGCCCCCGGCGAAGCGAAGCATCGCTGAAACTTCGGCCTTGCGGACTGAGGACTTCTTGATGTCCAGCCGGGACAGTTCGTCCTTGACCGACGCGGTAAGTGCCATCGCGTATGTGTTCCTAACTGTTCCCGAAAATATCGTGGTATGCCGCTGCCAAGAGCAGGGGATCATGGACGGGGCGGCGCCTCGACGCCCCTACTCTACCCAACACGACTTCCGCGCCGATCATCCCCGCGGCCTTCTCGAAAGCCTTGAGGTCCGGGATTGCCGTGGGGTCGGCAAGGACCACGTCCACGCTGAACTCGGGGGCATAGCGGCGCAGGACGTCGAGGTGGTCCGCCGCGGTCATGCCCGACGTCTCCTTTGTCTCCATGTCCAGGTTCATGGTCAGGCAGCGCTTGGCTGTGGTTTCGCCCAGGGCCTGCCGCAGTTCCGGCAACAAAAGATGCGGAAGCACGGAGGTGTACCAGGAACCCGGCCCAAGGATCACCCAATCGGCAAGTTCGATGGCGGTCAGGGCCTCCGTGCAGGCTGGAGCATCTCCCGGGAGGAGTTGGACGTCCTCAAGCTTCCCGGCAACAGCGCATCTGGCCTGTCCGCTGACGGTCCGCAGTTCGTGTCCGCCTCCGGGCAAGTCCACCCGGGCCTGGCCTTCGATGGTCAGGGGAACGCTGGACATGGGAAGGACCTGGCCGCGGGCCCCCAAAAGGGCCCCCGCCCATTTGAGGCCGGCCACCGTGTCCCCCAGCAACTCCCAGAGCGTGACAATAAGGAGGTTGCCCATGGCATGGTTGTCCAGCGAGCCACCCTTCGCCGTGCCGGCGTCGAAGCGGTGCTGCATGACATCACGCCACGTCCTGCCCCAGTCCGTATCGTCACACAGGGCGCTCAGCGCCATTCGCAAATCACCGGGCGGGAGGACACCGTACTCGTCCCTGAGACGCCCGGAAGAACCGCCGTCGTCCGCTACCGTGACGATCGCCGTCAGTTCGGAGGTCAGCAGACGCAAGGCGGACAGGGACGCAGCCAATCCATGGCCTCCACCCAAGGCGACCACGGATGGACTCTTGTGCTGCTGGCTGCCGGGAACGCCCTTCGGCGGGATCAGGGGCAGCGGGCCGGTCAGGACGCCCATTACTCGCGGCCCAGGTCGCGGTGGGTGGTGGTGACGGTGACCCGCGGGTACTGCGCCAGCCTCTTGGAAAGCTCGACGGCGACAGCCACCGAACGGTGCTTTCCGCCCGTGCAGCCAACAGCCAATGTGGCGTAGTGCTTGTTCTCCTGGCGATAGCCGTCCAGGACGGGTTCCAGGGCGCTGACGTAGCGATCCACGAAGTCGTGCACGCCGTTGGCGGCCAGGACGTAGTCGCTGACGTCCTGGTCCAGGCCGGTATGGGGGCGCAACTGCGGGACCCAGTGCGGATTGGGAATGAAGCGGGCATCAGCCACGAAGTTCGCGTCCACGGGTAGTCCGTACTTGAAGCCGAAGCTCATGACGTTGAGCCGCAACGTCACGGGCCCGGTGTCGCTGAACAGTTCCGTAATGGCGGTAGCGAGGCCGTGGACGTTGTAATCGGTGGTGTCCAGGACGACGTCCGCATGCTCGCGGAGTTCCCGGAGGACCTCGCGTTCAATGCCGATGCCGTCGAGGATGCGTCCCCCGCCCTGCAGGGGGTGCGGCCTGCGGCCCTGTTCGAAGCGGCGCACCAGGACGTCGTCGCTGGCGTCGAGGAACAGAACGCGGAAAGTAATGCCCGTGGCACTCAGGGCGCCCAGCGCCGTCTGGATGTCCGTGAAGAGGTCCTTGCTGCGGACATCCACGACGACGGCCAGCTTGGGAATCGATTTAGGGGCATGGGACACAATCTCTGCCAATGTACCCAGCATCTGGGGCGGCAGGTTGTCCACCACGTACCACCCGTGGTCCTCGAGGGCATCGGACGCCGTGCTGCGGCCAGCACCGGACATGCCGGTGACCACCAGCAGTTCCGCCTCCGGTGGCTTGACGGGCGTCATGCCGTCCTGCTCCGTGCCGGATCCTGCCGTTGACTCGTCCATCAGTCGTCCCCGTTTCCTCGGAAGTCGTATGTGGCCCATGGTGCTGCCGGAGGGAAGCACCATGGACCGGTGGCGTCGCGAAGGCGGCCACCGGTCAAGTTCTTACCCTAGCTAAGATTCAAGGATTTCGCCGGTGGTCATGTTGATGGCAGGGCCCGTCCCACCTGCGTTTTCTCCCGAGCCGAGATGCTGGACCACGGCCGCTGCGAGGGCAGGCCCGATCCCCTTGGCCATGGTGAGTTCCCCGACACTGGCCGCTTTGATCTTCTTCAGCGAACCGAAATGGGCAATCAGTGCCTTGCGCTTCGCTTCGCCCAGTCCCGGGACGCCGTCGAGGGCCGAAACCGTCATGGCCTTCCCACGTTTTTGCCGGTGGAACGTGATGGCAAAACGGTGGGCTTCGTCGCGGATTCGCTGCAGGAGGTACAGCCCCTGGGACGTCCGGGGAAGGATCACCGGGAAGTCGCTGTCCGGGAGCCACACTTCTTCGAGGCGCTTGGCCAGGCCCACGACGTAGACGTCGTCGATCCCCAGTTCCGCCAGGGCACGGGCTGCCGCGTTGACCTGCGGCTGGCCGCCATCCACCACCACCAGGTTGGGCGGATAGGCGAACTTCGCCTTGGGCGCCGGCAGCGTGGGATCCGACGGCGGCTGCTCCGTTCCGGCTGTTGCCGCAACTTGCGTCGGATTGACGATTTCGCCTGAAACCGGGACCTGCGCCGCTTTGTCGTTCAGGTAGTGCCTGAACCGGCGGGTCAGGACGTCGTGCATGGCGGCGGTATCGTCCGCTGCCGCCGGTCCTGTAATGGAGAACTTCCGGTAGTCGGACTTCTTGGGCAGCCCATCCTCCACCACCACCATGGAGGCCACGACGTTGGTGCCCTGCACGTGCGAGATATCGAAGCACTCGATGCGGAGCAGCGGCACCGGCAATTCCAGGGCTTCCTGCAGTTCCTGGAGGGCCAGGGACCGCACCGTGATGTCTCCCGCCCGCCGCGTCTTGTGGAGCTTCAGCGCCTGCTCGGCGTTCTCCCTGACCGTGGACATGAGCGCGGCCTTGTCCCCGCGCTGCGGAACCCGGATGTCCACCTTGGCTCCGCGCAATCCCCCGAGCCATTCGGCAAGCTCGGCATGGTTGCTTGGATTCTCCGGGACCAGGACCTCGCGGGGAATGCGGCCCTGCACCTCGCTGTCCTCGCCGTAGACCTGTTGGAGCAGGTGTTCGATGAGCTCCGGCGTGGTGGCATCTTCCACTTTCTCCACCACCCAGCCGCGCTGGCCCCGGACACGGCCACCACGCACATGGAAGACCTGCACGGACGCTTCCAGCTCGTCGTCGTGCAGGGCGAAAACATCTGCATCCGTATCCTCGGCCAGGACGACAGCGTTCCGTTCGAACACCTTGCGCAGCGCGATGATGTCATCCCGGAGACCAGCCGCCCGCTCGTAGTCGAGTTCCGCGACGGCCGCGGCCATGTCTTTCTCCAGCCTGCTGATGAAACGCTTGGCCTCGCCGCCCATGAACGAGCAGAAATCCTCCGCCAGGGCACGGTGTTCATCCGGGGTCACCCGGCCCACGCAGGGAGCGGAGCATTTGTCGATGTAGCCCAGCAGGCAGGGCCGCCCGCTGGCTTCGGCACGCTTGAAGACACCCGCGCTGCAGCTGCGCACGGGAAAGACGCGAAGGAGGGTGTCCATGGTTTCACGGATGGCCCCGGCGGTGTAGGGACCAAAGTAGCGCGTTCCCTTGCGGCGCTCGCCCCGCATCACCTGGACACGCGGATACTTCTCCCCCATGGTGACGGCCAGGTAGGGATAGGTCTTGTCGTCCCGGAAGACCACGTTGAAGCGCGGCTTGAACTCCTTGATCCAGGTGTACTCCAGCTGGAGGGACTCCAGCTCGCTGCCCACCACGGTCCACTCGACGCTGCTCGCGGCATGCACCATGGCATGCGTCTTGGGTAGCAGGCCCGCCGGATTGGCGAAATAGGAGTTGAGCCTGGAGCGAAGGTTCTTTGCCTTGCCTACGTAGATCACACGGCCGTGCGGGTCGCGGAACCGGTAGACGCCCGGGGTGGTGGGAATTTCGCCCGTTTGGGGGCGGTAACTTGCTGGATGTGCCACGGTTCAAGTCTAGTGAACGGCACTGACACCAAATGCCAATCGTGCTGTGCGGCTACTCCACAACCTTGCTCTGGTTGTAGCTGGTGGAGCGTTCCTGGCCACTGAGTTCAGCAATGGCGTCCATGATCCGATCCGTCACTTCACGCCGTGCAGGCAAAGAGTGGTCGGGGCCGGTCTTGTCGAAATACAGCGGCTCGCCGACCTTCATGGTGAAGTGCTGGGGCCGGACGGCGTTCTTGTCCGCCGGTTGCAGCTTTTCCGTCCCGATCAAGCCGACGGGAATGACCGGCGCACCAGTGGTCAGGGCAAGCCAGCCAACGCCTGTCCTGCCGCGGTAGAGGATGCCGTCCCGGGACCGGGTACCTTCCGGATAGATGCCGATGCCCTTGCCCGCTTCAAGGATGTCCAGCAGTGTCTTGAGTGCCTGCACGCTCGCAGCCTGCTCGCCCCGCTCCACGGGAATGGAACCCACGGCTTCGAAAAAGGACTTCATCACTGCACCCTTGACGCCTTTGGTGGTGAAGTACTCAGCCTTGGCGAAGAACGCCACGGGTCGCGGCATGAGTGCCTGGACAATGACACTGTCGAGGAAAGAAAGGTGGTTGGGCGCAACAATGAACGGGCCTTCCTTGGGCACGTTCTCGAGGCCGATCACCGTGGGGCGGCACGTGGTGGAAATCAAACCACGCGTGGTCCACCGGATCGCATCAAAGACTGCCATCGTTATGTACCTCGCTCAGGGCTGCCGCACGGACAGCATCAAGTTCTTCGATTTTGCTCCGCAGCCCGGCTGTGTCCTCCACAACCGCTACTGCACCGGCTTCTTCCAGCTCACCCTCGGGCGCGAACCCCCAGCGCACGCCAATGCAATCAAGCCCATTGGCCATGGCACCGGCCACGTCCTGGTGCCGGTCCCCCACCATCACGGCAGGCTGGGAGTGGAGTTGCGCCAAGGCCGCTCCAACAATTTCCACCTTGCCTGGGGCGGTGTTCGCGCCCAGGGATTCGTCATCGGAGGCACCACAAATGGCCACAAAGAAATCTGAAATTCCGTGGTGCTCCAAGACCATCCGGGCAATGCCCTGCGGCTTCTGCGTTGCCACTGCTACTGCACGGCCCGATTCCGTGAAGAATTCAAGGAGATCAAAGATTCCCGGGTACAGCGTGCTTTGCGCAATGCCGGACTCCCTGTAGTGCCTGCGATACCGCTCGATGGTTTCATCGACCATTTCCGGCGGAACATTTGCCAAGTGGAGCAACGAATCGCTCAGCTTGGGCCCCACCATGGAATTCAGCACGGCCTGCTCCGGGACCGGGAGGCCCATTTCACGCAGTGCCGCGGAAATGCCCCCCGTGATACCGCCGGCTGGATCGACAAGGGTGCCGTCCAGATCGAATATTACGGGCACCTTTGTTTGAGTCACCGGGTTAGTTTCCCACACGTAGCGGCATGCCCGAAACTCGCATGCCGCTACCGGAATACTTCTTCCGTGGCGGGGAGTGGCTAACCCAGAATCTCGGCCAGGAACTTTGCCGTGTGGCTCTCCGTGGACTTTGCCACCTGTTCCGGGGTCCCCGAAGCCACGATCCGGCCGCCGCCGGAACCTCCGTTGGGTCCCAGATCCACAATCCAGTCAGCGGACTTGATGACATCCAGGTTGTGCTCGATGGTGATCACCGTATTGCCCTTGTCCACCAGGCCTTGGAGGACCATCAGGAGCTTTCGGATGTCCTCAAAGTGCAGGCCCGTCGTTGGTTCGTCCAACACGTAGATGCTGCGGCCGTTGGAGCGTTTCTGCAACTCCGCTGCCAGCTTCACGCGCTGCGCCTCGCCACCGGAAAGCGTTGTGGCCGGTTGGCCGAGGCGCACATACCCCAGGCCCACGTCCACCAGGGTATTCAGGTGACGTGCGATCGGCGTGAACGCAGCGAAGAACTCTGCTGCCTCTTCGATGGGCATGTTGAGGACGTCCGCGATGGTCTTGCCCTTGTAGTGGACCTCCAGGGTTTCCCGGTTGTAGCGCGCGCCGTGGCACACCTCGCATGGGACGTAGACGTCCGGCAGGAAGTTCATCTCGATCTTCAGCGTTCCATCGCCCGAGCAGGCCTCGCAGCGGCCGCCCTTCACGTTGAAGGAGAAACGACCCGGCAGGTACCCACGGACCTTGGCTTCGGTGGTCTCGGCGAACAGCTTCCGGATGTTGTCGAAAACGCCCGTGTACGTTGCCGGGTTGGAGCGCGGCGTCCGGCCAATCGGGCTCTGATCCACGTGCACCACCTTGTCCAGGTGTTCCAGCCCGTTGACGGTACGGTGACGACCCGCCACCTGCTTGGCGCCGTTGAGCTTGTTCGCCAGGACCTTGTACAGGATCTCGTTGACGAGCGTTGACTTGCCCGAACCGCTCACGCCGGTCACGGCGGTGAACAGGCCCAGCGGGAACGTGGCATCAACGTTGTTGAGGTTGTTCTCGCGTGCACCCACAACCTTCAGTTCACGCTTTTTGTCGTATTTTCGACGCTTGGCCGGGACATCGATCTTCCGGCGGCCGGAGAGATAGTCGCCGGTCAGGGACTCCTCGTTGGCAAGGAGTTCCTTGTACGTCCCGGAGTGGACCACCTGGCCACCGTGCTCACCGGCGCCGGGTCCAATGTCCACCACCCAGTCGGCCTCGTGGATGGTGTCTTCGTCATGTTCAACAACGATGAGCGTGTTGCCGAGATCCCGGAGGCGGGTCAGGGTTTCGATGAGGCGGCGGTTGTCCCGCTGGTGCAGGCCAATGGACGGCTCGTCCAGGACATACAGCACTCCCACCAAGCCGGAACCGATCTGCGTGGCCAGTCTGATGCGCTGGGCCTCGCCGCCGGACAGGGTCCCGGAGGGGCGCTCAAGGTTCAGGTATTCCAGCCCGACATCCAGGAGGAAGGTCAGGCGGGCCTGGATTTCCTTCAGCACCTGGTGGGCAATCTGGGCCTCACGGTCCGTCAGCGTCAAACTGCCGAGGAATGCAGCGCACTCCCGCATGGGCAAGGCCGCGACTTCAGCGATGGACTTGCCGTTGATGAGGACTGAAAGCGACGCCGGGTTAAGGCGCGCACCGTTGCACTCGGGGCAGGGAACCTGCCGCATGTACTCTTCGTAGCGGTCACGGGCCCAGTCCGAATCCGTTTCACCGTGCTTGCGGTGGACGTACTGGATGGCGCCTTCAAAACCGGTGCTGTACTTGCGCTCCCGGCCAAAGCGGTTGCGGTACTGCACAACAACCTTGTGGTCCTTGCCGTGCAGCACGGTGTTCCGGACATCCTTCGGCAAGCGCTCCCAGGAAGTATCCATGGAGAAGCCGAGTTCCAAGGCAAGGCCTTCGAGCAGGCGGTTCCAGTATTCCGTGGTTGCGGTGCCCAGGGACCATGGCGCAATGGCGCCCTCGGCCAGGGAAAGCTCCGGATTGGGGACGATCAGTTCCTCGTCCACCTCAAGCTTGGTGCCGATGCCGCTGCAGGCAGAGCAGGCGCCAAAGGGATTGTTGAAGGAGAACGAACGGGGTTCGATCTCGTCGATGGCCAGGGGGTGCTCGTTGGGGCAGGCGAGGTTTTCCGAGAAAGCCCGGATGCGGGCAGGGTCCGCGGCATCGAGGTCCACGAATTCCACCAGCACACGTCCTTCGGCCAGCCCGAGGGCGGTTTCCACGGAATCCGTCAGGCGCTGGCCGATGTCCTCCTTGACCACCAGGCGGTCCACCACCACTTCGATGGTGTGCTTGAACTGCTTGCCCAGCTTGGGAGCCTCGCTGAGCTGGACCAGTTCACCATCCACGCGTGCACGCGAGTAACCCTTGGCCGTGAGCTCCTTGAAGAGGTCCACGAACTCGCCCTTGCGGCCACGCACAACCGGCGCCAGCACCTGGAAACGGGTTCCCTTGTCCAGCTCAAGCAACTGGTCCACGATCTGCTGCGGGGTCTGGCGCGCAATCGGTTCCCCACACACAGGACAGTGCGGCCTGCCGACGCGCGCCCACAGCAGGCGCATGTAGTCGTAGATCTCCGTGATGGTGCCCACCGTGGAACGGGGATTCTTGCTGGTGGACTTTTGGTCGATGGAGACAGCCGGAGAAAGGCCCTCAATGAAATCGACGTCCGGCTTGTCCACTTGTCCCAGGAATTGCCGCGCATAGGCGGACAGGGACTCAACGTAGCGACGCTGCCCCTCGGCGAAGATGGTATCGAAAGCCAGGGACGACTTGCCTGAACCGGAAAGCCCGGTAAAGACGATCATGGCATCC
The DNA here is from genome assembly GCF_044748905.1 of Paenarthrobacter sp. NPDC089714. Taxonomy (NCBI): domain Bacteria; kingdom Bacillati; phylum Actinomycetota; class Actinomycetes; order Micrococcales; family Micrococcaceae; genus Paenarthrobacter; species Paenarthrobacter sp. NPDC089714. The sequence continues at coordinate 300,152 of NZ_JBIVGX010000003.1, read as the reverse complement.
CTGGGGAGGTCCAGGTCAACGTTGCGCAGGTTGTGTTCGCGGGCTCCCTTAACCACCAAACGGGACAGGTCCGGGCGCACGGGTTTGGCGTCGGGCGCGACCGAAACACGGTTCAGGGCATGGACGGCTGTATCTTCAGCTAAGGCTTTGGGCACCCCACAATGCTAGTCGAAAACGTCTTCGAATTTCCATGTGGTTCCTCACACCCTACCGATCGGTATCAGTCGGCGTCATATGCGGCTGCCAGAAGCTGTACCGCCTCGGCGAACGATGCCCCCTGCGCCTTGGCCGCCGCTGCATACTGGGCCGCTCCTTCCGCCAACGCACCCCACCGGTCATCGCGTGCGCACACCACGGTCCCATTGCGCCCCCTGGTGGCCACCACTCCGGCAGCCTCCAACTCCTTATAGGCGCGGGCAACCGTGTGCGGGGCTACATCCAGGACGCCGGCCAGGTTGCGGACGGGCGGAAGTTTGGCTCCTACGGCAAGGACCCCCGAGTCGGCGAGTTCAATGATCCGGAGCCTCAATTGTTCGAACAAGGCAACACCGCTGCTGGTGTTGGGGCGCCACGTCCCGGGGAAGTCAGTGGGGGAAATCATGCCGGACACCGACCGGATGACAACGCCGTGTCCGGCTCAACGAAGCTTCCTTGGTCCATGCCGAGAATTAGACCAGCGACGCACTGCCGGGACAAGGCACTGTTAGCTGTGAAATTCCGCGCGGCGTTGTACTGCCTCACGGGTTCCTGCGGGCTACGGCAAAGATCCGGCGGAACGGGAAGACGGTTCCGTGCACGGATTCCGGATAGGCGTCCCTAAGCAAGGCAGAGTATTGGCGTTCAAACTCTGCAGCTTCCCCGGGAGGCAAGGCCGCAAGGACCGGCCGCAGCCCGGTTCCCCTGACCCATTCAAGGACCGGGTCCTTGCCCGGCAGAAGCTGCTGGTAGGTGGTCTCCCACGCGTCAGCCGAGCAACCGGCGTCGAGCATGATTTTCAGGTAGTCCGCGGGGCTGCCCACGGCGCCGTCGTGGCGCAGCACGCCACCCAGGCGGGAAGACCAAGTGGACGACTCGGCGAGTTCCCGCATCAGCGCATGCGACGGTGAGGTGAAGTTGCCGGGAACCTGCAGGGCGAACCACGCGCCGGGTTTCAAGGCCCGAAGCCAGCCGCTGAGCATCTCCTGGTGTCCGGCGACCCACTGCAGGGCGGCGTTGGTCACCACGACGTCCGTGTCCGGTCCAGGCTGCCACGTTGCGATGTCGCCCTCGGCAAAGTCCAGCCGGGGCTCCCGCCCGCCCAGGGCCGACGCCTTGGACAGCATTTCCGTGGAGGAATCAATGCCCGTGACGCGCGCGTGCGGCCAGCGGTCGGCAAGGGTTGCGGTGAGGTTGCCGGGACCACAACCCAGGTCCACCACCTCGCGGGGGTCGACGGCCTGTATCCGCGCTACGAGGTCATGGAAGGGCCGGTCGCGATGGTTGCCGAACTCGACGTACTTGGACGGATCCCATTTCATTAAAGCCTCCTTGCCACGGGCACCCCTGCAGGAGCGAGCCTAGTGGTTGCGGGCACTAAGCTGGAAACCAATGAAACTTCTTGAGCAGCTTTCCGGTTCAACCGCCTCCAATCCCCTGGGTCCGGACGACATTTACAGCCGCTTTGTTGAGTGGACAGAGAGCCGCGGCCTGCAGCTGTACCCCGCACAGGACGAGGCCGTCATGGAACTTGCTTCGGGAGCCAACGTCATCCTGGCCACGCCCACTGGTTCCGGCAAGTCCATGGTGGCCATCGCGGCGCACTTCGAAGCGATGGCGCGTGGCCGGCGCAGTTACTACACGGCACCCATCAAGGCCCTGGTGTCCGAGAAGTTTTTTGCCCTGTGCGAGATCTTCGGCGCCGAAAATGTCGGCATGATCACGGGTGACTCCGGCGTCAACCAGGACGCACCCATCATCTGCTGCACCGCTGAAATCCTCGCGAACACGGCACTGCGCGAAGGCGCGGCCGCAGAGGTCGGCGCCGTGATCATGGACGAGTTCCACTTCTATGCCGACCCGCAGCGTGGCTGGGCCTGGCAGGTACCACTCCTGGAGTTGCCGCAGGCGCAGTTCCTGCTCATGTCGGCCACATTGGGCGATGTGAGCCGATTCGAAGAAGGACTGACCCAGCTCACCGGCCGGACCACCACAACGGTCAGTTCCGCGGAACGCCCCATTCCGCTGCACTACTACTACCACCAGACGCCTGTCCATGAGACCCTCGAGGAACTGCTGTCCACCAAGCAGGTGCCTGTGTACGTGGTCCACTTCAGCCAGGCCGAAGCGATTGAGCGCGCGCAGAACCTCATGAGCATCAACATGTGCAGCCGGGAAGAAAAGGACCGGATCGCCGAGCTGATCGCCAACTTCCGCTTCGCAGCCGGGTTTGGCAAGACCCTTAACCGCCTGGTCCGCCACGGGATCGGCGTCCACCACGCAGGTATGCTGCCAAAGTATCGCCGTCTGGTGGAACAGTTGGCCCAGGCCGGCTTGCTCAAGGTCATCTGCGGAACCGACACTTTGGGCGTTGGCATCAACGTGCCCATCCGGACGGTGCTGCTCACCGCCTTGAGCAAGTACGACGGCGTCCGCACCCGGGTGCTGAACCCTCGTGAGTTCCATCAGATTGCCGGACGGGCGGGGCGGGCAGGGTACGACACCGCAGGAACCGTTGTGGTCCAGGCCCCTGAACACGTGGTGGAAAACGCCAAGGCGATGGCCAAAGCCACGGCAAAGTTCGGCAATGACCAGAAGAAGCTTCGCCAGGTAGTGAAGAAGAAGCCGCCGGAGGGATTCGTCTCCTGGGGAGAACCGACGTTCAACCGGCTTGTCGAATCCGTTCCGGAGCCTTTGACCTCCAGCTTCACGGTGACGCATGCCATGCTGCTGAACCTGCTGGAGCGGCCCGGCGATCCCTTCCTTGCCACCCGCAGGCTGCTCAGCGAAAACCATGAGTCCAGGGCCTCGCAGCTCAAGCTGATGAAAAAGGCCCTGGGTATCTATCGTGAACTGCTGGCCGCCGGTGTGGTGGAGCGGGTTCCGGAGGACGAGCAGGCAGCCGAAGGGCGTTCGGTCCGGTTGACTGTCCACTTGCAGGCGAACTTTGCGCTCAACCAGCCTCTCTCCCCCTTCGCCCTGGCTGCCCTGGAGTTGCTCGATCCGGAGTCGCCCGCGTACGCGCTGGACGTGGTGTCGGTGATCGAAGCGACGCTGGAGAAACCCCGGCAAATCCTCTCTGCCCAGCAGAAGAAGGCTCGCGGCGAGGCCGTGGCGGCCATGAAAGCCGATGGCATCGACTACGACCAACGCATGGCCATGCTCGACGAGGTCACCTATCCCATGCCGTTGGCGGACATCCTGGGAGAGGCCTTCGACGTGTACCGCAAGGCCGCGCCGTGGGTGGGCGACTTCGAACTGGCGCCCAAATCCATCATCCGGGACATGTACGAGCGGGCCATGAACTTCGGCGAGTTCGTCCAGTTTTATGGCCTGGCGCGTTCCGAGGGCATTGTGCTGCGCTACCTCGCCGACGGCTTCAGGGCGTTGCGCCAGACGGTGCCCCAGGATTCGTTGCGCGAAGACCTGGAAGACCTCATCGCATGGCTTGGCGAGCTGGTGCGGCAAGTGGACTCGAGCCTGCTCGACGAGTGGGAGGAACTCACCTCCGGCCTGGCACCGACGCCCCACGATGCCCCGCCGCCACCGCCGCCCTCCCTGACCTCGAACCCAAGGGCCTTCCGCGTCATGGTCCGCAACGAAATGTTCCGGCGCGTGGAGCTGTTTGCCGACGAGGATTCAGCTGCCCTGGGCGAACTGGACGCCGACGCGGGCTGGGAAGCGGACAAGTGGGAAGACGTCCTGGACGATTACTTCGACGAACACGATGACATCGGTACGGGACCGGACGCCCGCGGACCCGGACTGCTGATCATCACCGAGGAGCCCGGACTATGGCGTGTCCGGCAAATCTTCGACGACCCGGCAGGCAACCACGACTGGGGCATTTCCGCCGAAGTGGACCTTGCCGCCTCTGACCAGTCCGGCACAGCGGTGGTGAGGGTCACCGCCGTCGACCGCTTGTAAAGGATCGCTCCATGGAAACCGTCCCGGATTTGTCGGAGAGCCTGCGGAACCTGGGCGCCATTGGCCCGGTTCCTGCGGCGGCCTGGGACGGTCCCCGACGCTGGTGGCACGGCCCCCTGGACGTGGAAGGGTTGGCGATCGGCTCCGTCCAGGCCGCAGCCACAGCGTTGAATGCGCTGACGGCGAGCCGGCGGTACCAGGTTTCCGCGGTCCGGACCGCCCACTCCTTCGATTCCCTGGGACACTTGCGCATCGATGGACGGCCGGCGGTGGGTTTTGCGCCCCTGTCAGGTTTCAGGCGGACCTCGGACGGCTGGATCAGGCTGCACGCCAACTATCCCCACCACGCGGCCCGGCTGCTGGAAGCATTGTCCCTGTCCGCAGAGGGTCAGGTTGCGGGTGCCCTGCTGGACTTGACGGCGTTGGAAGCCGAAGCGCTCATCAATGCCGGGGGTGGAGTGGCGGCGGCCGTCCGGAGCCGCGCCGCATGGATCGACGCACCGGGCCACGGCGCAGTCGCATCCCTCCCATGGATCGACACGCATCCGGCCCCGGGACCCGCGCCGGCCGGAAAGCAGTGGCGCCCTTCCTCAGACCCCGGTCGCCCTTTGTTGGGCCTGCGGGTACTGGATCTCACCCGTGTCATCGCCGGTCCCACGGCAACGCGCTTGCTGGGCGCGCTGGGCGCTGATGTCCTGCGGATTGATCCTCCGCAGATCCCGGAATTGCCGGACGCATTCATCGATTCAGGCTTCGACAAGCGAAGTGCCGTGGCGGACTTCGGCAATGCCGTTGACCTGGAGCGTGTACGGGGCCTGGCGGCCACAGCGGACGTGGTGGTCCTGGGGTACCGTGCCGGCGCCCTGGAATCCTTCGGACTCGACGCCCAGGCATTGGCCCAGGACCGCGGCGATGTCATTGTGGCCGCGCTGTCCGCCTGGGGTGCCGGACCGTGGGGGCAGCGGCGGGGCTTCGACAGCCTGGTCCAGGCAGCTTCCGGCATCGCCGCAGGTTATGGAACAACGAACGACGGCGGGTGGCGGCCGGGTGCCCTGCCGGTGCAGGCCTTGGACCACGCCACGGGATACGGCCTGGCCGCTGCCGTCCTTGCCCTGCTGGCCGAAAGGCAAGCGAACGGTCGCGGAGGGGTAGCCCGAATGTCCTTGGCCAGGACAGCAGAGGAGCTGTTCCGCTTGGGTCCGGCTGGCGGCGAGGGGACGGACAGCCCGCTGCCCGAGCCGGATTACCGGCAGATGGACAGCACGCACGGTGTCCTCCGGCTCGTCGGACCGCCCCTTACGGTGGACGGCTCACCCTTGGGGTATTCAACGGCGCCGGTGACCTACGGTTCCTCGGAACCGGCTTGGCTCAGCCGCCCCTAGTAAGCTCGGAACCATGAGTCTAATCCGCCCCGCAACTGTCGACGACGTCCCCGCGATCCTGCGCATGATCCATGATCTGGCGATCTATGAGAAGGAACCGGATGCCGTCAAGAACACCCCGGAGATGCTGGAGGATGTGCTGTTCGGGGAGAGCCCGAGGGTCTATGCCACCATGGCCGAAAACGCCGCCGGCGAGGTCCAGGGATTCGCACTGTGGTTCCTGAACTACTCCACGTGGGAGGGCGTCCACGGCATTTACCTCGAAGACCTGTACGTCATCCCTGAAGCCCGTGGCGAGGGCCACGGCAAGGCGCTCCTGCAGTATCTGGCCGCGACCGCCGTCGAAAATGGATACGCACGGGTGGAGTGGAGTGTCCTGGACTGGAACGAGCCGTCCATCAGGTTCTACAAGAACCTGGGCGCCTTCCCCATGGAGGAGTGGTCCACCTTCCGTTTAACGGGTGATGCGCTGGCCGCATTCGGGACCTCGGGCGCGAACGACGGGAAGGCGCTGGCACGTGGCTGAACAGCACTGGATCCGCGCACGCCACGAGTTCCGTGGGCTGCGGACCGCGGAGCATTTCTTCACCGTTCCCCTCAACCATGGACTCGTGGAAGCCTGGGGAACCAAGGAGGGACACGTTCCGAACGAATCCACCGGGGAGACCATCACAGTCTTCGCCCGCGAGTACTCGTCCACGGAGTACAGCGAAGAAGAAGCCGCGCGGCTCCCGTGGCTTCTCTTCCTGCAGGGCGGTCCCGGTGGTCGCGGCAACCGGGTCACGTCCTTGGCGGGCTGGATGAAAGCTGCGGCCAAGGACTTCCGCATCCTCATGCTGGACCAGCGCGGAACGGGCCTTTCCACCCCCGTGGAGCAGCACACCTTGGCATTGCGTGGAAACGCAGCAGAGCAAGCAGAGTACCTGGCACACTTCCGCGCGGATTCGATAGTTGCCGATTCCGAGTTCATCCGCCGGACACTTGGCTCGGCTCCCTGGAGCGTGCTGGGGCAGAGCTTCGGCGGCTTCTGTGCGTTGACTTACCTGTCCTTTGCGCCGGAGGGTCTCCGCGAAGTCATGATCACCGGCGGCCTGGCACCCATCCAGGGTCCCGCTGACCGGGTTTACCGGGCCACCTTCCGCCGAGTGGCCGCCCGCAACGCGGAGTACTTCGCCTGGTACCCGGAGGACCGCGAGGTGGTCACGCGCATTGCCAGGCATCTGCAGGAGACGCCCGAGTACCTCGCCAGTGGTGAACGGCTGACGCCGGAACGTTTCCAAATGGTTGGCTCGTTCCTGGGCGGCAACACCCGGGTGGACGCCCTTCACTACCTCCTGGAGGATGCGTTCGTCGAGACGGCAGCAGGGCCGCGGCTGTCCGAGGCATTCCTGGAGCAGGTACGCTCACTGGTCAGCCGGACTGCCAATCCCCTGTATGCGGTGCTTCACGAGTCCATCTACGGCCAGGGCGAGGCCACCAAATGGGCAGCTTGGCGGGTCTTGGAGGAGTACCCGGAGTTCGAGCCCACGGCAGCCGAACCACTGCTGACGGGAGAGATGGTCTATCCCTGGTACTTCGACCAGGATCCGGCCTTGGTCCCCTACCGTGACGTCGCCGAACTGTTGGCCGCCAAAGAGGACTGGGCCCCGCTGTACGATCCGCATCGCCTGGCCACCAACACCATCCCTGTTGCCGCCGCCGTCTACAAGGACGACATCTACGTGGACCACGAACTCTCCATGGAGACCGTGGCAGCGGTACGCGGCCTCCAGCCGTGGGTCACTGGCGACTTCCACCATGATGGCATTGGAGAAGACGGCGAAGGCATCTTCCGCAGGCTCTTCGGACTGGTCCGCGGCGCCCGTTAGGCCGCTGGCCGGATCTTGTACCTGGCCGCAGACGTGAGTACCAGTGCAAGCACCGCTGCGGCCAGGATGCCCCCGGCCACGTTGAGGCCTTGATAGCCAAGCCACGCAAGGACCAGTCCCGACGTGGCGCCACCCACGGCGCCTGCAGCACCCATGAGGGTGTCGGACACACCCTGGACCGTGACGCGCTGGCCCTCTGCCACGCTTTCTGCAAGGAGGGTTGATCCGGCGATGGTCGCTGCCGACCACCCCAGGCCCAGGAGGATCAAACCCACCGTTACCAGGAAGGGCTGGGCATGGCCGAGTCCCGCAACCAGGACAGCAAGCAGGATCAGGCCGTGCCCCATGGCGATGGTGGGAAGCCGGCCCGCCTTGTCAGTCAGCCAACCCCAGAGCGGCGAGAGCGCGAACATGCCGGCAATATGCAGTGAAATGGTCACGCCAATCACTACCAGTGCGTCGGTGCTGTCTGTGGTGTGATGTTCAGCGTGCGCACCGCCCACCAGTTGTTGGAGGTGGAGGGGAGTCATGGACATGACGGCCACCATGACTCCATGCGCGGCCACCACAGCCGCCAGCGCAAGGAGCGCCCGCGGCGAGGATCGGATGGCGCCAAGCCCCGAACGGACGCTCCCCCGCACGGGCGCCTTCGCTGTTCCTGCAGCCTCGGACGCGAGGCGTCGGGCCAGCAGCAAGGGATCTGGCCGCAGCCCGAGGAACAAGAGGGCCGCAGCCAGGAAGAGTCCCACGGCCGAGAAGACAAAGGGCCCGGCGATCGGCGGCAAGCCGAGCGCAGAACCCACCACCGCACCCGGCTGGATGAGGTTGGGGCCCGCAACTGCCCCGATGGTGATGGCCCAGACCACGGTGGACAGCGACCTGCCGCGGTGCTCGGCTTCGGCGAGGTCGACGGCGGCAAACCGCGCCTGGAGGTTTGCGGCGGTGCCCAGCCCGAGGAAGGCGCCACCCAGGAGAAGCAACAAGAACGATCCTGCCACTACCGAGGCCATCATGAGCAAGGCCCCCGCCAAGGCCGCAACCAACCCGGTAACGAGGCCTACCCTGCGTCCGCGGGCTTCGGCGAGCCTGGCCAAGGGCAGTGCGGTCAAAGCCGCGGCAAGGGTGAGCACGGTGGTAATCGACCCCGCCCACGCCTCGGAACCCGAGAGATCCACGGCCAGCAAGGAGCCGATGGACAGGGTGGCGCCGTTTCCGACGCCGCTGAGCAACTGCGAGGAACTGAGCAGGAAAACAGTACGGCGCTGGACCCGTTGGGGGTCCAGCGCCGTAGATGAAGTGGTAGTCACCTCACGAGACTACAACGATTGCTGCGCGGTTACTCCGCCTCGCTCATGCTCTTCTTGGCGTCCTCTTCCAGGCGGGCATCGATCTGCGCCTGCCGTGCGGCGGGGCTCAGCAAGCTGGCGACGACGGCGATCACGATGGTGCCGATGATGACGCCCAGCGAGACGAAGGTGGGAATCTCAGGAGCCCATTCGATGTGGTGGCCGCCGTTGATGAACGGAAGTTCGTTGACGTGCATGGCGTGCAGGACCAGCTTGACGCCGATGAACGCAAGGATGACGGACAAGGCGTGCTTGAGGTAAACCAAACGGGTCATGAGGCCACCGAGCAGGAAGTACAGCTGGCGCAGGCCCATCAGGGCGAAGATGTTGGCCGTGAACACGATGAACGCACTTTGCGTCAGGCCGAAGATCGCCGGGATGGAGTCCACCGCGAACAGGAGGTCCGTCATGCCGATGGTGATGAAGACGATCAGCATGGGGGTGAACACTTTTTTGCCGTTGACCGTGGTGCGGATCTTGCCGCCGTCGAACTTCTCCGACATGGGCAGCACCTTGCGGATACGGGCAATCAGGGGGTTTTCAACGTCTTCTTCGTGTTCACCGGAATCAGTGGCCTGCTTCCATGCTGTCCAGAGGAGGAAGGCACCGAAGATGTAGAAGATCCAGCTGAACTGCTCGATCACCACAGCGCCCAGGGCAATGAAGATACCCCGCAGGACCAGCGCGATGATGATGCCCACCATCAGCACTTCCTGCTGGTACTTCCTGGGCACCGAGAAGCGGGCCATGATGATGATGAACACAAAGAGGTTGTCGATACTGAGGCTGTACTCGGTGACCCAACCTGCGACGAATTGGCTGCCGTATTCGGCACCCGTGAAGTAGAACATCGCGCCGGCAAAAACCAACGCCAAAGCAACATAGAAGGCGACCCACAGGCCGGCTTCCTTCATTGAGGGTTCATGGGGACGCTTGACCACCAAAAGAAGGTCGATCAGCAAGATGATTCCGAGGACGACAAACGAGCCGACTTCGAACCAGATAGGGAGCTCCATTAAAGAAGGCCTTTCGCAGGGTACGGGAAAGCGATGTAAGTCTCTCCGGCCAGCCAAATGCGTTCAAGGCATGATGTGGCGGCCCGCTAGGCCCGGCGAGGCATCTGTGCCTTGCGTGTTGACGGACGTAGCGCTTGGGATACTCCCCTACGTGGACCTAACTTTACCTTAGGCGTGCCCTGCGGATTGCATCTGGCGTAATTCGCGCTTCAACTCCTTGACTTCGTCACGGATCCTTGCCGCGACCTCGAACTGCAGCTCGGCGGCGGCGCCGTGCATTTGCTCCGTCAGCTGCTCGATGAGGCCAACCAGGTCTTCGGCCGGTGCGGCAGCGAGGCCATCCTGCCGGACGGTGGCTGCTCCCTTGGCGGTGGATTTGCTGCGTTTCGCACCCTTGGCCAGCCGGTTGTTGTTGAGCAGCTCCTGCGTATCGGCGTCTTCCTTGGCGAGCTGGTCCGTGATGTCGGCGATCCGCTTGCGCAGTGGCTGGGGATCGATGCCGTTCTCCTGGTTGTACGTCACCTGGATAGCGCGGCGCCGGTTGGTTTCATCGATGGCGTGCGCCATGGAATCGGTGATCTTGTCCGCGTACATGTGGACCTGGCCGGAGACGTTTCGGGCCGCACGGCCGATGGTCTGGATCAGGGACGTGGAGGAACGCAGGAAGCCTTCCTTGTCCGCGTCCAGGATGCTGACCAGTGACACTTCAGGCAGGTCGAGGCCTTCACGGAGCAGGTTGATACCCACCAGGACATCGAAGACGCCCATCCGAAGCTCCCGGAGCAACTCCACTCGGCGGAGGGTGTCAACGTCCGAGTGCAAGTACTCCACTTTGACGCCGTGGCCCACCAGGTAATCGGTGAGGTCCTCGGCCATGCGCTTGGTCAGGGTGGTCACCAGGACACGTTCGTCCTTGGCGGTCCGGGTCCGGATCTCTTCGAGGAGGTCGTCGATCTGGCCCTTGGTGGGCTTGACCACCACTTCCGGGTCGATGAGTCCGGTGGGCCGGATGATCTGCTGGACGTAGCCGTCTGCCTTGCCGAGCTCGTACTTGCCGGGCGTTGCCGAGAGGTAAACGGTCTGGCCGATGCGCTCCAGGAACTCGTCCCACTTCAGTGGGCGGTTGTCCATGGCCGAGGGCAGGCGGAAGCCGAAGTCCACGAGGTTTCGCTTGCGGGACATGTCGCCCTCATACATGGCGCCGATCTGCGGGATGGTGACGTGGGATTCGTCGACCACCAGGAGGAAGTCGTCCGGGAAGTAGTCCAGCAGGCAGTGCGGAGCCGTCCCGGCGGCGCGGCCGTCAATGTGGGCGGAGTAGTTCTCGATGCCGTTGCAGAATCCCATCTGCTGCATCATTTCGAGGTCGTACGTGGTGCGCATCCGGAGGCGCTGGGCTTCCACCAGTTTGTTCTGGCTTTCCAGGACCTTGAGCCGGTCCGCCAATTCATCTTCGATCCGTTTGATGGCCCGTGCCATCCGCTCGGGTCCGGCGACATAGTGCGAGGCCGGGAAGACGTACATCTCTTGCTCATCGCGGATCACTTCGCCGGTCAGTGGATGAAGGGTCTGGATGTTTTCGATCTCATCGCCGAAGAACTCGATCCGGATGGCGAGTTCCTCATACATGGGGATGATTTCGACGGTATCGCCGCGAACCCGGAAGGTACCCCTGTGGAAGTCCATGTCGTTGCGGGTGTACTGCATGGAAACAAACTTGCGGAGCAGGTGGTCGCGGTTGAGTTCGGCGCCCTTGCGGAGGGTCACCATGCCGGCGATGTACTCTTCGGGGGTGCCCAGGCCGTAAATGCAGGACACGGTGGCCACGACGATGACATCCCGCCTGGTCAGCAGTGAGTTGGTGGCCGAGTGGCGGAGCCGCTCCACTTCCTCATTGATGGAGGAATCCTTCTCAATGAAGGTGTCCGTCTGCGCTACATAGGCTTCGGGCTGGTAGTAGTCGTAGTAGGAGACGAAGTACTCCACCGCGTTGTTGGGGAGCAGTTCCCGGAATTCGTTGGCGAGCTGTGCTGCCAGCGTCTTGTTCTGGACCAGAACCAGGGTTGGCCGCTGGACCTGCTCGATGAGCCAGGCAGTCGTGGCGCTCTTACCGGTGCCGGTGGCGCCGAGGAGGACAACGTCCTTCTCGCCGTTGGTGATTCTCTCGGTCAGTTCGGCGATGGCAGTGGGCTGGTCGCCGGCAGGCTTGTATTCGCTGACGACTTCAAAGGGCGCAACGACGCGGTTGATTTCCTGGGCAAGGCTCATGGAAACAATCTACCCCCGCCCACGGACAGCTACTGTCCGGATTGGGACCCTTCCGCCAAGGGAGAACCCGGCAGCGGGGGTTCAGCGGTGGACGACGGCGGCATCCACCCTGAGTCCGTGGCCCATTCCTCCATGCGGGGCCAGGCAACGTCGGTGAACCACGGCTCTTTGGCGTCGGCGTACCCGGCGGTGTCCTCGTCTTCGGCGTACCGCGCAGCCAGGTCCCGTTTGTGCGACTCATAGCTCTTCCGGGCGTCGGCGTCGGCCCGCAACCAGTCGCGGAACATCAGGGCGTACCGCCATCCCGGTGAGCCGGCCACGCGGACGTGCAGGTTGACCGCCCTGCCGGGGTCGGCGTTGGCATGGAATCTCTTGAGCCAGCCCGCAGGATCCGGCTGGGACGGCTTCGGGGTGTCCCCGGTGACGTGTTGCACCACCGGGAAGCCCGCGGCAGCCAGCAGCGGCGCAAGCCGGTCGGCCACATCAAGGTCCGGAACGCCCAACTGGAGGTCCAGAACGTCTTTGGCAGCCAGGCCGGGGACGGCCGTGGATCCAACATGATCCAAGGAGAGAATGCCGGTGGGAACTGCCGCCTCGATGCGGGCCAGGAGGCGCGCAGCCTCCAGAGGCCACTCCGGCAGGGATTCCGACAGTACCGGGCCGGACACACGTGGAGCGCGGTGGTTCCACTGGAGGTTCTCCGCAAACGGCACAAGCCTGTCAGACCAGAGGGAGTCGACGGCGCCGAGGATGTCCGAACGGCTGCCGGAGTTGTCCAGGACAACGTCTGCCGCGGCCAGGCGTTCCTCCCTGCCGGCTTGGGCTGCCATCCGGGAGCGGGCCTCGTCCGGAGACATTCCACGGAGCTCAACCATGCGCTGGAACCGCACGTCGTCAGGGGAATCCACCACGATGACCAGATGGAAGGCACTCCCCTGCCCTGTCTCGACGAGCAGCGGAATGTCCTGGACCACGATCTCACCGGGCTCAGCCGCGGCAAGCGTTGCAGCAGCCGACGCACGGACCAAGGGATGGATGATGCTGTTGAGCATCTGCCGCCTGGACGGGTCCTGGAAGACAATGGCACCCAGCGCCGGACGGTCCAGGCTGCCGTCCGCAGCGAGAATACCCTCTCCGAAAGCCGCCACCACCCGGGACAGGCCGGCTGTACCGGGCTCCACTACCTGCCGGGCCAGGAGGTCCGCGTCAACGAGGGTGGCCCCCAACTCCTGGAGTCGAGCGGCCACCAACGATTTTCCCGAGGCAATGCCGCCCGTCAGCCCAATCTTCAGCACCCCTCCACACTAGACTGAAGCGGTGCAAAATGAGGACGAAAGCCGCGCGACCAGCTACACGACCCTCGCCACGGGACCCGATTTCCGCCATGAACTCGAGATCCGACGGTCCCGTTTCATCACCGTCCTCCGCCGCTCAGCAGACGAGGAATCAGCACGCGAACTTGTTGCCTCGCTACGCCGGGAGTTCCACGACGCCGGGCACCACTGCTCAGCCTTCGTCATCGGCCCCGACCGCATGATCCAGCGCTCCTCCGACGACGGAGAGCCGTCCGGCACCGCCGGGATACCCATGCTTGAGGCGTTGATCAAACGGGAGACGGCACCCGGGGTGACTGACCTCAGCGACATCAGTGCCGTCGTCGTCCGCTACTTCGGCGGGATCCTGCTGGGTGCCGGCGGCCTGGTGCGGGCCTACTCCGAATCGGTTTCCACGGCCTTGGAACGTGCGCCACTGGTGCACAGGAAGCGCTTGCGGCTCTGTGACCTCGGCGTTCCCCATGCCGAAGCGGGCCGCTTGGAAAACGACCTCCGCAGCAGCGGCTTCGTGATGGCGGAAACAGAGTACCAGGCACACCAGGCCGTCCTGAGGCTGGCCCTTCCCGACGATGTCCCGGCCATCGAGGAGGCGCAGTCGAGGGTGGCTGCACTGACGGCCGGGAGTTCCACCCTGGAGCCCCGGGGAACCGAATGGATCGACGTTCCCCGCCAGGCTTAGGCTGCAGGCAACGCAAAAGACCCCCACCGGAAGGGTGGGGGTCTTTTGTTGGCTATTCAGCACAGCCCCGAAGTGCGGCGGAATTAGTTGCCGGTGAGCTTCTCGCGCAGGGCGGCGAGGGCCTCGTCGGAAGCCAGGGTGCCCGCGTTGGACTCAGCAGCAGCCGGCTCCGAGGAGTAGCTGGTAGCGCCGGAGTCGCCTTCGCCGGACGTTGCAGCAGCAGCGTCGTCGGCAGCGTGCTGTGCAACCTGCTTCTTGTGGGATTCCCAACGTGCCTGGGCGTCAGCGTACTGCTGCTCCCAAGCGGCACGCTGTGCCTCGTAGCCCTCGAGCCATTCGTTCGACTCGGGGTCGAAGCCCTCGGGGTACTTGTAGTTGCCCTCTTCGTCGTACTCGGCGGCCATGCCGTACAGAGCAGGATCGAATTCGGTGCTGTCTGCGTCAACGCCCTCGTTGGCCTGCTTGAGGGAGAGGGAGATGCGGCGACGCTCGAGGTCGATGTCGATGACCTTGACGAACAGTTCGTCGCCAACGGAGACAACCTGCTCGGCGAGCTCCACGTGGCGGACAGCCAGCTCGGAGATGTGCACGAGGCCTTCGATGCCGTCTTCGACGCGAACGAACGCACCGAACGGAACCAGCTTGGTGACCTTACCCGGAACAACCTGGCCGAGGGCGTGGGTGCGGGCGAAGGTCTGCCACGGGTCTTCCTGCGTAGCCTTGAGCGACAGGGAGACACGCTCGCGGTCCAGATCCACTTCGAGGACCTCGACGGTGACTTCCTGGCCAACCTCGACAACCTCGGACGGGTGGTCGATGTGCTTCCAGGACAGCTCGGAAACGTGGACGAGGCCGTCTACGCCGCCAAGGTCCACGAAGGCACCGAAGTTGACGATGGAGGAAACAACGCCGGGGCGGACCTGGCCCTTTTCCAGCTTGTTGAGGAACGTGGAGCGAACCTCGGACTGGGTCTGCTCGAGCCATGCACGGCGGGACAGAACAACGTTGTTGCGGTTCTTGTCCAGCTCGATGATCTTGGCTTCGATCTGCTGACCGATGTACGGAGCGAGGTCGCGGACGCGACGCATTTCGACGAGGGAGGCGGGCAGGAAGCCGCGCAGTCCGATGTCCAGGATGAGGCCACCCTTGACAACCTCGATGACGGTACCGGTAACGACGCCGTCTTCTTCCTTGACCTTCTCGATGTCGCCCCAGGCACGCTCGTACTGAGCACGCTTCTTGGAGAGGATCAGACGGCCTTCTTTGTCTTCCTTGGTGAGAACCAGGGCTTCGACCTGATCGCCAACGGCGACAACTTCGCCGGGGTCAACGTCGTGCTTGATGGAAAGCTCGCGGGAAGGGATGACACCTTCGGTCTTGTAACCGATGTCGAGCAGGACTTCGTCGCGGTCAACCTTGACGACAGTACCTTCGACGAGGTCGCCGTCGTTGAAGTACTTGATGGTGGCGTCGACAGCTGCGAGGAAGTCCTCAGCGGTACCGATGTCGTTGATCGCGACTACGGGGGTACCGGGCTTCTCGGTGGAGGTGATGGTCATGTAGTAGGGGCTCCGTTGTGGATAGTATGTCGGTCAGGCAAACCGCTGCCGCCCGGGTCCGGACGGCAGAACACGGCGAAGGGCCGGGTCATCCTGATTTGTGGATTATTACAAAATGGATGCGCGCACGTAGTACACGCCCGTTTATTGTAGTCGATTCTGCAAAGCAGGGTCAAAAGGACTCCATGCAGCCTCAGGCCGGGAGGACCTGTCCCAACTGGGCAAAGGTGGTTCCGCCGTCCAGGAGCCGGGGCAACACCCTGGCGTAGCCTTCGGCGGTACCGGAAGCCGGCCGGTTGAAGTGCGAGATCACGATGTCGCCCGCTTTCACCTTGCCCACCTCGGCGGCGACCGTTGCCGGCGGGAAGGTCGCTCCGCCGTCGCCATTGATGCTGAAGTTGACCGGCAGCATGCCGAGCCTGCGCGTCATGGCCGCCGCGACGTCGTCGTAATAGGCCGTACCGGGACGAAAGAAGCGGGGCCAGGTGCCGGTCAGCGAGTGCAGCACGGCTTGGTTGCCGGTCAACTCGTCATAGGCGTCCGCCACGCTGGCCGTGCCCGTGATGCCGTAGGCCGCCCGTCCGCTGACGGACAGCGGCAGGTGCCGCGTTCCGTGGTTGGCAAGCTCGAACAACGGTTCGGCGGCGAGGTCGGCAGCCAGCGACGGGTTCGCGGCCAGCCAGCGGCTGTTGACGAACAACGTGGCCGGCACCTTGAGGCTGCGGAGGGTCGCCAGCAACTTGTGGTCGCAGCCGGCCCCGCCGGGACCGCCACAGGCATCGAACGTCAGGGCCACGTGGCGGCCAGGTGAATTGTCCACCACACCTGTCACGTGCAGTCCCCACTCCTTGGGGCGCAAGGCACTGAATTCGGCCAGGATTTGCTCCCTGCCGGGCGGCGCAGACACAGCGTTCGACGCCGGTGCTCCCCTTCCGGCGTCCACGCCGCCGGTGGTTTCACCGCCGCCGGCGTCGACGCCTCCAGCTTGTTGACCGTGGTTCCGTACCGCCAAGGCCGCTGCTTCTTCCTCCTTGGACAGTTCGGCAATGGACGGCGGCGGAGTGGCCGGACCGGCACTGCCGGGGGCGGGCCCCGCAGATGGCGCGTCGCTCCCGCCGTCGGTGGAACATGCGGCCAGGGCGGCGGACGCGAGGCCCGCCATTCCAAGCAGCACTGATCGCCGGCCGGCCAGCGGCCGCCGCTTGGAATCCCCCATGGATGTCCCTCTTCTTGTTGCGTGCTATGCAGTTGTTGAGCTGTGGATGGAACTAGAAATGCGTGAGGCAGTGCGCCGGCCGTTCAACGGCAAACAACTGCTGGGCCGCAAAAGCTGCCCCGGGTGCGTGGACCTGGATCCGGCCGGCAGCGGCGAGGGTCACGGGCGACACGGAGCCGAGGTAGATCGACGCCAGGTCAGAGACATCGAGGCTGAGGTCCGGGTCCGTGCCGGCAACGTCCCGCACTGTGGCGGAACCGGAGTCGGACGCGATTTCCCACGTGCCGCCAGCCAAGCCGAGGGTATCCGAAACCTGCAGGACCAGTTTGCTTGTGACGGGATAGTGCCGGGCGGCCAAAGCCGCGGGCACATCGAGGATCCTGAGCCACAGCATGTCCCGGACATCGGAGGACTCGATGCAGCGTGGATCCTCCAGCGCCCAGGCCAGGGGATCATCCACCGGGGCCTCATTCCAGGTGACCACGTCGATCAGGTCGATGCTGCCCAGGAAGCGCCACAGGTCGAGGTACGCGGCATCGTTGCCGGCCACGAGGTCAACAACCTCCATGGTGAAGGGCTTGGCGTCCCACCCTTTGAAACGGTAGGAGACGTAGCCGTCAACGGTTCCCGTGGAGTCGTAGTGCAGTGCGCTGCGTACGGCAAGGTCCGGTTGCCCATCATGGCCGATCGAACCCGATGCCAGGAGCCGGTAATACTCCTGGCGTCCAATGGACCCCGGGGTGGCGCGCTGGACGCGCTCGAAAATCTGCGGTGCGATGTCCAGCAGGACTGCCGGATCTGCCACTTCCACGGTTCCCGTCATTGGCCCGCGGACACGGAACCGGGGACCGGTATCCACCTTGATGCTCCGCTCGAAGGTGGCCACGCCAAACCCGAAGCGTCCATAGATGGTGCCCTCGGAGGCCGTCAGCGCGGCCATGGCCAGGCCGTCATCCTTGGCCCCCTCGAGGTCGGCGGTGATCATGCCGCGCAGGATGCCTTGGCGCCGGTGGGTGCCGCGGACGGTGACTGCGGTGACAAGGTTGGACTCGAGTTGCCGGCCGAAGCCGATGTTGAGGGGCTTGCGCATGGTGCCATACGTGGCCACCGGAACGTCGGCACCCACGGAGTGTTGGGGTACGTCGCCTTCGACGTACACTCCGGTCAGCTCGCGCTGGTCGACGGCGTAGCTGGCGAGCGTCTTGGCGACGAACTCCTCGTTCCGACGGTGCTGGTGGAAGCCGTGGGAGACTGCGTGGACCCATGCCGCGCTGCGGGCGTAACCAGGGTTGTCCTGGCCGGCGGCGGGGAATCGGTGGACGGTGTACTTTGCTTGGTTCGTTTCATTGGGATCAGCCACGATCCCGAGCCTAGCCAGCAGCAGGAAGGCGCGCCACCATCGCGGCGGCGCGCCCTCCTGCGGACGTTTGGAAGTCCTAGTGTCCGGCCTCGTGCCAGCTCGAACCGACGCCAATCTGGACGTCGAGGGGAACGGACAACTCCGCGGCGGCACCCATCTGCTCCGCCACGAGCTTCTCCACGGCCTCGCGTTCGCCGGGGGCCACTTCCAGGACGAGTTCGTCGTGTACCTGCAGCAGGAGTCGGGACTTCAGGCCCTGACCTGCCAATTCGGCCGCCACGCCGAGCATGGCCCGCTTGATGATGTCCGCAGCCGAACCCTGGATGGGCGAGTTCAACGCGATGCGCTCGGCAGCTTCGCGTGCCTGGCGGTTGGTGCTGGTCAGGTCCGGCAGGTAGCGGCGGCGACCTTCGATGGTGGCCGTGTAGCCGTCAACACGGGCCTGGTCCACAACGCCGCGGAGGTAGTCGCGCACGCCGCCGAAGCGGTCGAAATAGTCCTTCATGAGCGTACGGGCTTCATCCACCGAGATTTCCAGCTGCTTGGACAAGCCGAAGGACGTCAGGCCATAAGCCAGGCCATAGGACATCGCCTTCACCTTGGAGCGCATGGCACTGGTGACGTCCTCGGGGGCCACATTGAAGATCCTGGAGCCCACAAAACGGTGCAGGTCCTCGCCGTCCCGGTACGCCTGGATCAGTGCCTCGTCCCCGGAAAGGTGGGCCATGATGCGCATTTCGATCTGCGAGTAGTCCGCAGACAAGAGGCATTCGTAGCCTTCGCTCACCACGAAAATGCCACGGACCCGGCGGCCTTCCTCGCTTCGGACGGGGATGTTCTGGAGGTTGGGGTTGTTGGAGGAAATACGTCCGGTCGCGGCGATGTTCTGGGCGTACGTGGTGTGGATCCGCTCGTCCTCCGCAACGGACTTCTTGAGTGTCTCCACCATCTGGGCCAGCTTGGACGATTCGCGGTGGGCCATGAGCTGGACGAGGAACTCGTGGCCGGTCTTCTCCAGCAGGGCCTTCAAGGAGGCTGCGTCCGTGGTGTAGCCGGACTTGATCTTCTTGGTCTTGGGCAGGCCGAGTTCCTCGAACAGGACAGTCTGCAGCTGCTTCGGGGATCCGAGGTTGACCTCGTGGCCGATCGCGGCGAACGCCTGCTCCTGGGCATTCTCGATCACCTTGGTCAGGTCGGCGAGCTGCTCGTTCATCCGGTCCATGGAGACGTAGATGCCGGTCAGTTCCATGTGCGCCAGGACACGGGCCACGGGGAGTTCCAACGTGGTCAGCAGGGCATCTGCCTTTCGCTCGGCAAGCTCCTTCTCGAAGTGCTTGCTGAGGGCATGCACGACGGCGGCCTGCTGGACCAGCGCCGCGGCGGCGGCCTGGTCGCTGTCCCCGGCAAGGTCCAGTTCCAGCTGGCCCGAGGGAGCCGCGGCCGCACCAATGGTGATCTTGAGATGCACTTGGGCGAGTTCGGCGAGATCGTAGCTGCGCCGGTCAGGTTGGATGAGGTAACCGGAGATGGAAGTGTCATCCACCACGCCTTCCAGGCCCAGGCCACGGTTGTGCAGGGCCTTGAGGGCGGACTTGAACTCGTGGAGGATCTTGGCTTCCTCGGGATCCTTGAGCCAGGTGGCCAGGACGGCTTCCGCGGCAGCATCCAGCCCGCTGAGTTCGATGAACGCGGCTCCGTTGTTCCGGACCACGGCAATGGCTGAAGCGTCTTCGCCGATGCGCCCGGGAACGAACTGCACGGAAACCGCAGAGCGCATGCCCGAGCCGGCGGCGAAGAATGCTTCCAGGCCGGCAGCATCGGACAACACGGCGTGTTCCGGGGCGTCGATGGTGTCCGGGGCTGCGCCGGCGGTGTCATCGCCGTAGAGGTCGAACAGCCGGGTGCGGAGGGTGCGGAACTCAAGTTCTTCGAAGAGGTCCTCCACCGCCTGGCGGTCCGGACGGGGTTCGTGGAGGTCGGCCAGCGAGACCGGGAGTTCCAGGTCCGTCAGCAGTTGGTTGAGGCGCCGGTTGCGCTTGACGTTCTCGACGTTTTCCTTGAGCGCCCCACCCACCTTGCCGCCAATGGAGTCCAGGTTCTCGAGGATGCCTTCAAGTCCGCCATAAAGGTTGATCCATTTGGCGGCCGTCTTGGGACCGACGCCCGGAACGCCCGGCAGGTTGTCCGCTGTCTCGCCGACCAGCGCTGCAAGGTCCGAATAGAAAGCGGGCTTGACGAAGTACTTCTCCTCGATGGCTGCCGCGTCAAGCTTGGGAATGTTGCTGACGCCCTGCTTGGGGTAGAGGACAAACACGTTGTCATTGATGAGCTGGAAGGAGTCCCGGTCTCCCGAGACCAGCAGGACCTCGAACCCTTCGGCGTCGCCCTGGGATGCCAAGGTGGCCAGGATGTCGTCGGCTTCATAGCCGGGCAACGCGATGGTCTTGATGCCCCACGCTTCCATCACCCGCGCAATCAGGCCGATCTGTCCCGCGAACTCGGCCGGCGTGGCATTCCTGCCACCCTTGTATTCGCTGTACTCGGCCTTGCGGAAGGTGGTGTCGTCCGAGACGTCGAAGGCCACGGCTACGTGGGTGGGCTTCTGGTCCTTGATCAAGTTGATCAGCATGGACGTGAAGCCGTGCACGGCGTTGGTGAACTGGCCACGGGCGGTAGAGAAATTCTCCGCGGGAAGCGCGTAGAAGGCGCGGAACGCCATGGAGTGGCCGTCCAGGACCAGCAGCCGGGGCCGCTCCTCCCCTGTGATGGAAGGTGTTGCTGCGGAAGAGGGTGCTGGTGCCGTTGCGACGGCAGCAGCCTGGGCCGTTGGAACCTGGTCCGGTTTGGTTGTTTCACTCACAGGTGCCAGCCTAGTTGGCATGATGGACAATTTCACGCCGAACCGGTTTGTCGACGAACTGAACCAGGCAGGCATCCCCGAGGAATTCCATGGTTGGCTTTCCGCCCACGGCGTGGGCGCCCTGGTAGTCAAAATGGGTATCCGCTTCACAGAGCTCAGCGCCGAGCGCACCGTTGCCACGATGCCCGTGGAGGGAAACACGCAAGTGGCCGGCATCCTGCATGGCGGGGCGCATGTAGTCCTCGCGGAAACCCTTGGGTCCTTTGCCGCGTCCCTGCACGCCGGGCAGGACCGCCATGCCGTGGGAATCGAAGTGGGCGCCACGCACCACCGGTCCATTGCCGCCGGCACCGTGACGGGCACGTGCACCGCCATCCATCTCGGCGGGACCCTGGCTACCCACGAAATAGTCATCACCGACGAGAAGGGCCGCCGGCTGTCCACCGCCCGGATCACCAACATGATCCGGGACAACCGTCCGCAACGAACCGACGGTCCCGGCGGCGCCCCGGCGGACTAAGCCCCCTTCCGGGGCAAGCGGTAATGGAGCTCGGCCGCCGCGCCACCGAGGATGCGCGACGAGACCAACTCAAGCGGCGCCGTCGGGCCCTTCAACGGCAAGAGCCGCTTCCCCGCGCCAAGTACCACGGGAATGATGGTGACGATCATCTCGTGCAGCAGTCCCGCATTGGCGAACTGTGCCACGAGGTCGCCGCCACCGACAAGCCAAACGTTCTTGTCCCCGGCATCGGCCAACAGGTCCGGAGCGAATTCGCGGACGTCGCCCCGGACAAACGTCACGTTGGCGCCCGATGGCGCAAGGTATTCGTGGTGCGTGAACACCCAGCACGGATGGTCCGGGTAGGGCCATTTCCCACCCTCATGCTCCATGAGCCAGCGGTACGTTTCGCCGCCCATCGCAATCGCTCCCACTCCTGCGAAGAAAGACTCGTAGCTTCCGCTGACGCCTTCCACCTGGTCGAACTGGAGCAGCCATCCGAGATCGTCCTCGGGTGAGGCGATGAAGCCGTCGATGGTGGACGCGACGTAGTACTGGAAGAGTGGCATGGCCCCAGACTAGCCAATCCGCCGGCCTGGAGCAGCCAGTGGAGCACTTCAGTTGGATCCGGCGTTTCCGTACTCCACCCGGACGCTGCCGTCATCGCGCAGCACCACCACGCGGCCTTGAGCCAGCGTCCAGCCGTCGTTGAGCAGGAAGATCCGCCCGCCGCTCACTACCAGCAGCCGCAGCCCCGAGTACCGGTACAGCGGAGCAGCATCGGTTCCTGCCGATTCCTCGCGCACATTGGGAGCGGTGACGGCGAGCCGTTCCTTGCTGTACACCACAGCCGTTGGCAGGAGGCTGGACCGTTGCTGGTAGTCCACGGCGGCACCGCGGCCCAACGCCTGTGCATAGTCCGATGTGCCCCAAAACAGCAGCAACGTCACCAACACGAAAACCAGCGACCGCTCCAGTGCCTTCGGCGTCAACCTGAGGTTCCTGGCTGGCGGTGCCGAACGGCGCCGGACGCTGAGGCCCCAGGCACCCACCACCAGCCCGGCAGCGATCAGGAAGGGAACGTAGAGCAGCGTGCGGTCTGGCTGGGCAACCACCACCACCCACATCACCGCGGCATACGCGAATCCGAGGACCACCACCACCATGGCTGTCCGATGGAGCAGAACCCTGTGCCGGGCTGCGCCCAAAAGCCGGGAGACCGCGCGGTCCAGCATCAGCCACAGCAAGCCCAGCACCACGAGCCATGCGAGGGGTTGGAACAGCGACTGGATGCTCCGCAGGATGAAATCCTGGACCGTGTAGCCAAACAGGCTCACGTCCAGGCCCATGGCCTTGGCCTGCGCGTCGGTGCGCGCCCAGCCAAAGTAGACCAGGAGGGCCGTGGCTACCGTCAGGGGTGGGCCGATCACGGACAGCACGTCCAAAGTGCGCTGCCAGCGGGTATTGACCAGGTTGAGGTCCGCTGTTTCGGTGGTGGCTGTTGGCTCTGGTTGCGGATCCGCTTCCCGGGCGGCGTCCGGCACTGCGCCTGCGCTCATGGCGTTGCCGTCGGTGACGGCGTCGCGGAAGGGCTGCCGGGTGAGGGACTGGAACTGACCGCCGGGGGGCCCGGGCTTGCCGTGGGATCCGGCTGGGCGTTGGTCGCGTCCTCATAGAAGAAGGTCACCGTGCCGGTGATGTCCACCGTGTCAGTGATGGAAACCTTGACGGTATCGCTGCCGGGTGCTGCCGGCGGCATCTGGATGTACATCGTCTGGTAGTCGCCGTCGTATTTGACCACCGGGTCCTGCTGCGCCGGACTGCCGTCGAAACGGACCTCGCCCACGCGCACGTAGTACCCGTCCAGGCGAACGATGGTGCCGCCTGCGCGCGGCCCCGCTGCGCGTTGCAGCCCCGGCACCGGCACCAAATTTTGGTCAACCACCGTGAGGCCACTGAGGTGGCGTGGACAAGCTTGGCCGGGAGCCGCCGTCGGCTGCAGGGTGAGCGAGGGACTGACCCGGTGTTGGGCAAGCACCGCAGCCGATGTGGCTGCCACCGTCGACTCGAGGCACTGGGTTTGCGGGATGCGCGGCGTCGCGGCTACCGCAGTGGACGCTTTCGCCCAGTCCTGCTGGCTGCCGGTCTGGAGCGCCTTGCAGACAGCAGCCGCGGCCTGCCACACGGCCGCCTCCTGGTCGCCGTCGACGTTGAGGGCGAGGGCATCGCACTGCAACTGCTGCAGGAGGAGGTAGCGCTGGCCGGATGTGGGGTCGTTGGGGCCAACGGGTCCCACCGGGACCCAGCGGACCACGGGCGCTTCAGCTTGGGGGGCTGCCGGGCCGGCGGGTCCCACGGGCTGTTGGGCGGTAGGTCCGACGGCGGTGGGCTGGGCGGCGGCGGAAGCGGTGGTTGCCGAAGGCGCCGGGTTGGGAGACGGACTGTCAGGATTGCCGGCGGGCGGCAGGCACGCAGTGAGTCCCAGCATCAGGACCGGGACCAGGGCCAGTCCGATGACGTGGCTTAGGGATTGGCTCTTCATGACAGCCCCACATCTGCCGGATCACCATCATGCAGTGATGTAAGTTCACTGCTGATTATTCTCCCGAATGGACTTTACTGCCAGAGCGGCCGCGCTCTCCCGCTACTTTCCGAAGTAGGGCACGATCAGGTAAATCCCGAACAGTACGGCCAGGCCGCAGACACCGAAGCAGACATAGGCGAGGGACCTGACCAGGGCGGGCGATTTTTGCTGGGCGTCACCGGCAATGGCTGTCAAGCGCACACCCAGGGAATACAACACCACGAGGGTCACGGCCGCCACGAGCGTGACACCGGCTACTTCAAGCAGTTCCAACCATTTCATCGCTGAGCACCCTTGGCTTTCTTCTTCTTCCGGAAGCGGACAGCGTGGCCTGCCTCTTCGACTTCCACGGCGTTGTGGTGGCCCACGTGGGATTTCCGGGAGGCGACAAACATGAACAGGATCGCGGCCGTCCCTGCGACCGCCGCGATGACCACACCTGCCACACCGATGTTGACCAGCAGGGCGGTGAGCGCGCCGACAATGGCAGCGGCCGGAAGGGTGAAGAGCCAACCCAGGGCAATCTTCCCGGCAGTGCCCCACCGAACCGAGGTGCCCTTGCGGCCGAGTCCTGAACCAATGACGGATCCGGAAGCAACCTGCGTGGTGGAGAGGGCGAAGCCAAGGTGCGAGGAGGCAAGGATCGCCGACGCCGTGCTCGTCTCAGCCGAGAAGCCCTGGGCGGGCTTGACCTCGGTAAGGCCGGAACCCATGGTGCGGATGATGCGCCAGCCACCTGCATAGGTTCCGATGGCGATTGCGAAGGCACAGGCTGCGATCACCCAGAACTGCGGCCCGGAGCCGGGCGCCTGCGTGCCGGCTGCGATCAGGACCAAGGTAATGATGCCCATGGTCTTCTGGGCGTCGTTGGTTCCATGCGCCAAGGCGACGAGGCTGGAGGTGAAGATCTGGCCCGTCCTGAAACCACCGCGCTTTTGGGTGAGCTTGTCTCCCGTCTCGGGATTGTGGCGCGAGGTCAGCGCATAGGCGAGGCGGGTACAGATATAAGCCACTCCACCGGCGATCAACGGAGCGAAAACGGCCGGAAGGATAACTTTGAGGAGCACGGTCTCGAAGTTGATCGAATGCAGGCCTATGCCCACCACGGCAGCTCCTATGAGGCCACCGAAGAGTGCGTGGGAGGAACTGGACGGGAGGCCTTTAAGCCACGTGACCATGTTCCACAGGACAGCGCCCATAAGCCCGGCGAAGATGATGTCCGGGGTGATGTGGATGCCATCGGACCCTTCCCGGATGAGGCCGCCGGAAATGGTCTTGGCTACCTCCGTTGAGAGGAAGGCGCCCACCAGGTTGAGGACGGCCGCCAAGGCTACCGCGGTCTTGGGCTTGATGGCCCCCGTGGCGATAGGCGTGGCCATCGCATTGGCTGTGTCGTGAAACCCGTTGGTGAAGTCAAAGAAAAGGGCCAACGCTATTACCAGCGCGACCATGAAGGTGATTTCCACCTGTTGCCCAATCTGCAGAGTCGACGTTCAGCAGTTTCACTTCCCCGTACCTGCCAAGCACAGCATAGTTCAGCAACTGTTCACAGGCTGGACATGCAGAAATATCGTGGCGGGCTTGAAACCTTAAGAATCCTACGTGCCAGCCCCCGAGGGGACAAACGAATCCCGGGCATGCTCAGCCGAGAAAATCCCTGACCGCCGCCAGGTCGCGCCGGGAAAGCCCTCGCCGGGGATCAGGTGAGATACACAGCACACGGTCCTGCTGGTAGTCGGCCCAGGACTGCGCTTCCGCCTCCTGCCCGAGCTGGTCATCGAGCCAAATGAAGCGGTCGGCCCCGGCAGTGGCGAGATCCTTCTGGAGGGCCGTCAATTTCCACCATTCGGGACCCGCGTCCCATCCCTCACTGGACAGAACGGGCCACTCCCGGCCATTGAGGCCGATCGCCGGGCACAGGAACTCCGGAGCGAGCCGCTCCCACGTGGTGAGCCACACAAAGCGCGCTGCCGGGTGTTGGGCGATGAGGTTGAGTTCGGCAACCAGCTCAGGCGCGTAGGCGACGTCGAGAATGCCGGCATCGGCGATGTGCCACTCGCCGCCCCAGTCCGTGACGCCCAACGGACTGAACGGATTCACCACGCCGTCGACATCCAGATAGATGGACACCGGCACGATGGACATCGGCATCGTTCTCCCTTCCCCAAAGGTTCACGTTCAGCGTACGGCACGCTTTCCGGACGGAAAAACCGCCAAAATCACTTCCTTGACGTGCGTCATGTGAATGATATTCTTGCTTCATGGAAAAGCCTGCGGCAGAGTTGCCGGACGCCCACTCGCACCGAAGCGTCCGCCCTATCGAGGAGTCGGTGCGGACGGATTTCCGGCATGCGATGTCTTATGGCGGTTATTTGGACCTGGACCGGTTGTTGAGTTCGCAGCATCCGTTGAGCCAGCCGGAGCATCATGATGAGTTGTTGTTCATCATCCAGCACCAGACCAGTGAGTTGTGGCTCAAGCTGGTGCTCCACGAACTGCTGGAAGCCCGCCGCCTGTTTGATCAGGACCAGCTTGGCAAGGCTTTGAAGTGCATCGCCCGGGTGAAGGCCATCCAGCGGACCATGACCGAGCAATGGTCCGTGCTCGGCACGCTCACGCCCCGTGAATACGCCCAGTTCCGGGGTTTCCTGGGCAGTTCCTCCGGCTTCCAGTCCTACCAGTACCGCGGGGTGGAGTTCCTCCTCGGCAACAAGAACCGGGGCATGCTCCGGGTCTTCGAAAGCGACCCCGAAGCACACGCCCTCCTGGGCAGGCTCTTGGACGAGCACACGCTCTACGACGCCTTCCTCCGCGTCCTGGCCCGCGCCGGCTACGAGATTCCCGCGGACATCCTGGACCGGGACACCAGCGAACCCTGGTCCTACCGCTCGGATCTTGTCCCGGTCTTCCAGAAGATCTACGAATCCGATGACACCCCGTGGGGCCTGTACGAGGCCTGCGAGGACCTGGTGGACGTCGAAGACAACTTCCAGGCCTGGCGCTTCCGCCACCTCCGCACGGTCCAGCGCACCATCGGCTTCAAAGTAGGAACCGGTGGCTCCTCCGGCGTCGATTTCCTCAAGCGCGCCCTGGACCTGACCTTCTTCCCCGAGCTCTACGCCGTCCGCACCGAGATCGGCAACTGAATTCCTTCCCCCACCCCGCCCGCAGGAGCAACCATTGAGCACCGCACAACAAACACAGCGGCCAACGTCCGCAGAACTGGACGCCGCCGATCCCCTCGCCACCCAGCGTGAGGCCTTCTACACCCCCGACGCCGGCCAGCTCACCTCGTACTTGGACGGGAACTCCCTGGGGCGGCCGCTCAAAGCCACTGCCGCCTCCCTGCAGTCCTTCGTTCACGACGCCTGGGGCAGCCGCCTGATCCGCGGCTGGGACGAACAGTGGATGGACGAACCCACCCGCGTCGGGGACCGGATCGGCGAAGTCACCCTCGGCGCCGCCCCCGGCCAAGTGACCGTGGGCGATTCGACATCGGTGATGCTCTACAAACTGATCCGCGCCGCCGTAGATGCGCAGCCCGGCCGGAACGAGATCATCATCGACCGGGACAACTTCCCCACCGACCGTTTCATCATCGAAGGCATCGCCGCCGAACGCGGCGCCACCATCACATGGATCGCACCCAACCCGGCCAGCGGCGTCCGCGCCGCTGAGCTCGACGGACTCCTGGGTGAGCGGACCGCCGTCGTGGTCCTCAGCCATGTCGCCTACCGCTCAGGGTTCCTGGCCGACGCCAAAGCCATCACGGCGAAAGTGCAGCAGGCCGGTGCGCTCATGCTCTGGGACCTCTGCCACTCCGTTGGCTCCGTACCCTTGGAACTGGACGCCTGGAACGTGGACCTCGCAGTCGGCTGCACCTACAAGTACCTCAACGGCGGTCCCGGCTCCCCCGCCTTCGCCTACGTCAACACCGCCCGCCAAGACCTCCTCCAACAGCCCATCTGGGGGTGGATGGGCGCGGCCAACCCCTTCGGCATGACCGACGCCTACGAACCAGCCAAGGGCATCCGCCGCTTCATCACCGGAACCCCACCCGTCCTGGCCATGCAACCACTCAAGGACATGGTGGAACTGATCGCCTCCGTCGGCATGGACGCCGTCCGGGAGAAATCCATCAAACTCACCGAGTACGCCATCGAACTGGCCGAAGAGTTCCTGGTCCCCCTCGGCGCGGAAATCGTCAGCCCCCGTAACCCGGCCGAACGGGGATCGCACATTACGGTGGACCACCCCCTCTTCGCCGATGTCACCGCCCGGCTGTGGGAACGCGGGGTCATCCCGGACTTCCGTCCCCCACACGGCCTCCGCATCGGCCTGTCCCCGCTCAGCACCAGCTACGCCGAAGTCGAACTCGGCGTCCAGGCCATCCGCGACGTCCTCACCGAACTCCAGTGAGCGCCGTCCTCGACGACATGGACTCCCGACCAGGGAGTACGACGTCGTTGCTGCGCACCGTGATCGGGCTCTACCTGCGTGAGGCCGGCGGATGGATGTCCACCAAGGACCTCGTGCTCCTGATGGACGCCCTGGGGACGTCCGGGACCGTCACCCGGACCGCTCTGGGGCGGCTGCGGAAGAAGGAAGTGGTCCGCCTGGAAACGCGCGACGGCAATCCCGGCTTCACCTTGACCGGGGGCGCAGCAACCATGCTGGCCCGCGGCGACCGCCGGATCTTCACACCCCGCTCCATGGAGCCCGGCGATCCATGGTGCCTCGTCTCCTTTTCGATCCCGGAAACCGAACGGGAAAAACGCCACCAGTTGCGCCGCAGACTCCATTGGATCGGCTGTGGAACCGTCGCCGCGGGCCTGTGGATCTGTCCCGATTCGTTGCGGGACGAGGTGGAGGAAATCCTGGCCGACCTTGGCTTGCGGGACATGGCCACGCTGTTCGTCACCGGCTCCCCGATGGTGGGCGGTAGCCTGCCGGATGCCGCCGCCAAGTGGTGGGACCTGGACGCGATCGCCGGCCTGCACCGGGATTTCCTCCACCACCACCGCCCTGCAGGCACAGGAGCCAGGGGCCAGGACCTCGACGGCGGCGCCGCCGCGTTTGCCACCTACGTCCGGAGCATCGACCGGTGGCGGATCATTCCGTACCTCGACCCGGGACTGCCCGCCGACTTGCTGCCAACGGACTGGCCCGGAGCCGAGGCCGCAGCACTCTTCGGCCGGATGGTGGAAACGCTCTCAGCTCCCAGTGCGGCGTTCGTCCGGAACACGCTGGGCGCCACGGTCTCCTGACGTCACGGCCGACGGCGTGCATCAGCTGCCGGATTTCACCCGCGACACAAACCGGAAGCGGTCCCCCCTGAAGGCACTGCGCGTCCACTCCACCGGACGGCCTGCGGCGTCCCGGCCCAGGCGGTGGACCACCAGCAGGGGCGCACCCATTTCAATGCCGAGCAATTGCACGTCGCCGGGCCCGGCGAGGGCAGTCTCCACGGTGTCCTCGACGTCGGAAATCCGGATGCCGTACACATCGGCCAGGGCTGCGTAGAGCGAACCCGCTTTGGACAGGTTGCCCTTGAACCGGGGCAGCTTCCCGGGAAGGCAGGCAACTTCGTGGGCCAGCGGCTCACCATCGATAAGCCTGATGCGTTCCAGGCGTGTCACGGGGTCTCCGTGGTCCAGCCCCAGGTGGGCCGCCACGTCGGCGTCGGCTCTCACTACCGCCAGCGCCAGGAGCTTCGAGTCGGGGCGGAGCCCTTGGCTGCGGGCATCGTCCGAAAACGACGTCAATTGGCGGACATGCGTCATTTTCGGAGGCGCCACGAACGTTCCATGCCCCTGGACACGGCCAAGCTTGCCTTCGGCCACCAGTTCGCTGATGGCCTGCCGGACGGTGGTGCGCGAGGTCTTATAGGTCTCGGCGAGTGCGCGTTCGGTGGGGATGAGGGTGCCTGGCTGGAGTCCCGAGATGAGTGCAAGGACCTCGGTCTTGAGCACGTAGTACTTCGGAGCACCGGGCACGACATCTGTCGCCATATTGGACATCCTACGTGTAGACACAAATATTGGTCTATGCCAATCTAGTCCGAGTTGGCCTGAAGCGGAAGGATCATCCCATGAAGTTCGCCACGCACCGCCCTCATTCCCTCGAAGTCCCGAGTTCCCTCGATGCCCCCGTGTTCCAGGCGGCAGGCGCATGAGCCCCGCCGTCCTCGGCCTGCACATCGGCGGATCCCGGACTCACGCCCTGCGTGCCGAATTGGACCATGCCGGCAACGGCGATGGCGTCAACCTTCCGGAAATCACCGAGTCAAGCGCCAACCTCTCGTCCGTTGGACACCAGGGGGTGGACGCCGTCCTGCGCCGGATCGCGGGAGCCACGGGCGGCGACGTCCGGGCCGTGTGCGCGGGAGCGGCCGGCGCCGATACCCCCGCCAGCCGCGCGGTGCTTTCGGGGCTCCTGGCCGAGCACTTTCCGGGAGCCAGGATCGACGTAGTCCATGACACCCGCATCATCCTCGCCGCCGCTGGCCTCGACGCGGGTGTGGTGCTGGTTGCCGGAACGGGCTCGGTGGCCTGGGGACGGAGCCGCGAAGGCCGGGAGGCCCGCAGCGGCGGCTTCGGCTACTTGCTGGGCGACGAGGGCGGCGGCTACTCCGTGGTCCGGGACGCCGTCAGGGAGGCTCTCCGCGAGCACTACGCGGGGCTGGAACCAGGAACTTTGGTGCAGGCACTCCTGGCAGCCACAGCCAGCGGTGATGCCTTGCAGTTGATGGACTTCTTCTACGCGAAACCCGAGCCCGACCACTGGGCAAGCCTCGCTCCGCTCGTCCTGGAACTGGCAGTGGACGGCGATCCGGCTGCCCTGCGCATCCAGGCGGAGGCAGCACACTCGCTCGCCACCATGGCGCGCCAGGTGCTGGGCGAACTCGGCCTCGACCTGCCCTTGGTGATGGCCGGAGGTTTGCTGGTCAACCAACAACAGCTTGCCGGCGCCGTGGCCCGGAAAGTGGCCCTCGAGGATCCCACAGCCGTGCGCATCCTTTCCGAGTCTCCGGTACGCGGTGCCGTGCGGCTTGCAAGCGAACTCCTTCGGGCCTGAACCACTGGGGTCTGCCCTCCCAACAACCGACAGGAACCATGACCACGGCCGCCAGCAGGTTGCAGCCCTGGCGAAGACCATCCGTTTCCAGCTACCGACCCACCCGTGATGCGGGCAGTCAACCGGAGTAGTCTGGAAACATGCCTCACACGGACGGTGGTCGGTAGCAATGGCACGGATTAAACAACGGTGGCTGCCCGCCCTCTTGGTGCCGCTTGTGCTGATTGCCGGGATTCTGGTGGGTTCCATCCAGGCGGGCGCGGCTCCCTCCCTGCCGCCCAAGACGGCCCAGGACCTGATGGCCATGATCGCCAACAGCACGGTGCGGTCGTTGTCCGGGACGGTGTCGCAGGAAGCAAACCTTGGTTTACCGGATCTTTCCGGCACCAGTGGCGGACCCGGCGCCGGCTCACCCCTGGAGTTCCTGACAGGTACGCACACGGCCCGCGTCTATCTCGATGCGCCCGGCAAGGCACGCCTACAGATCCTGGACCAGTTGGCCGAACGCGACGTTGTGGTCAACGCAACCGATGCCTGGTACTACAACTCGACCGACAACAGCGTGGTGCATACGGCCTTGCCGCCACGGCCCGGCACGGGAAGCACGCCTTCGGAGATTCCCAGGCCCCAGGCCGCTACCCCTGAGGCCCTCGCCACCCGCTTCCTGGCGGCCATTGACTCCACCACGCAGGTAACTGTGGGCCAATCGGCAACTGTTGCCGGTCGAAGCGCCTACAGCCTGACGCTGACTCCCCGCAGCGACGGAACCCTGGTGGAATCGGTGTCCCTCAGCGTCGATGCTGAAACAGGCCTCCCGCTTGGCGTCACCGTGCGAGCCAAAGGACAGGCGGAACCCGCCTATTCCATCGCTTATACGGACCTGAACCTGGCCACCCCGGATGCGTCGTTGTTCACCTTCACACCACCGCCCGGGGCGAGCGTGACAGAGAAGGCATTCCCCGCCAAGCCCGCTCTCCCGGTACCTGCCGTTCCAGCACCCGAAAAAACGGTTCCAGCCCCCGGCACAACTCCAGCGAACCCGTCCTCCCATGCCCGTCCGGCGGTGACCGGCAAGGTTTGGGACGCCATAGCAACCTTGCCGGCGGGTTCCGCACCCCCTGGGCTCACAAGCAACCCCCAGCTCACCCAACTGCTCCAGCCGGTTTCCGGTGGACGGGCGTTGACCACCTCGCTGGCCAGCGTGCTGATTCTCGACGACGGCCGCGTGCTTGCGGGCATGGTTCCCTTGGACCGACTTGAGTCAGCCGCTGCCGCCGGTTGAGGGGCTGCGTGCCACGGAATCGCCCGGCGCGGCCGGCACTGACCTCGCCCTGGAGACGCGGGGATTAGCCAAACGCTTCGGCCACCGCGCTGCCGTGGACGGCATTGACCTGGCCGTACCCCGCGGTTCCGTCTTCGGTTTCCTGGGCCCGAACGGATCAGGAAAGACCACCACCATCCGCATGCTCCTGGGCCTGGTTTCGGCTGACGCGGGCACCATCAAGGTCCTGGGGCGGGATATGCCCCGGAGCCTCCCAGAGGTGTTGCCGGATGTTGGCGCGTTGGTGGAAGGACCAGGCTTCTATCCGTTCCTGACCGGCGCAGGAAACCTGCTGAGGCTTGATGCCGCGGACAGGCACGCTCCGGCCGCAACACGACGCCAGCGCGTGGATGATGCCCTGGAACGGGTGGGCCTGGGGCACGCCGCGGGAAAGAAGGTGCGGGCTTACTCGCTGGGCATGAAGCAACGCCTTGGACTGGCCAACGCCATGCTCCGGCCTCGAAAGCTCCTGGTCCTGGACGAACCCACCAACGGCCTGGATCCCCAAGGCACCCGCGAAGTCCGCAACCTGGTACGTTCCCTGGCAGCAGGTGGCACCACGGTTTTCGTGTCCAGCCACCTGTTGGCCGAGGTGGAACACATGTGCACCCATGTGGGCATCATGAGCGCCGGCCGGCTCGTGGCCCAGGGTACCTTGGACGAACTGCGCTCCACGGGGCAATCTGCCGTCCTGGTGACAACGCACGACGTCGGACATGCCACCCGGGTCCTGGCCCGGCTGGGGCTGGTTCCAGGCCCGGCACCAACGCCCGGCACCGTGCTGGGCGGCGGCCTCGACGGCATGGCACCCGAGGCGATCGTCGCTGCCTTGGTTGGCGACGGGGTCCGCGTGCGTGGATTCTCCGTGGAGAACGCCAGCCTGGAGGAACGGTACGTGTCACTCACGGGAGAGGGGTTTGACGTTGTCGGCTGACGCTGTATCCGGGCCAACTGTCCGCCCAGGCGTGGGCTGGCGCCTCCTGGGCTCCGAACTGGCTGTCCTTTTCCGCAGGCTCCGGACGTGGGCGATGCTGTTGGCGCTTGCCGGCGTGCCCATCCTGATTGCCGTGGCAGTCAAGCTCTCCTCGCGGCAAGTGCCGCCCGGCCGTGGCCCCTTGTTCCTTGACCGGGTGAGCCAAAACGGCCTGTTCGTGGCAGTGACGGCCTTGGTGGTCTGCGTCCCGTTGTTCCTCCCGCTGACCGTTGGCGTGGTAGCCGGAGACACCATTGCGGGCGAAGCCAACCTTGGCACCCTGAGGTACCTGCTGCTGGCGCCGGCCGGCCGGATACGGCTCCTCCTGGTCAAGTACGCCGGGGCCGTCGCTTTCTGTATCGCCGCCACGGCAACCGTCGCTGCTGCCGGTGCGCTGGCCGGCGTCGTGCTTTTTCCGATCGGCCCTGTGACGCTGTTGTCCGGCGACACCATCAGCGTGGGCGAATCCGTGGTGAGGTCGTTGCTGATCGCCGCTTACATCACCGTCTCACTGCTGGGCCTGTCCGCGATCGGACTGCTGATCTCCACGTTCACGGACGTGCCGGTAGGTGCCATGGCTGCCACGATCGTCCTGGCTGTCGTCTCGCAGGTATTGGACAACCTCCCCCAGCTCGAGTGGCTCCATCCGTGGTTGTTCAGCCACCATTGGCTCGGGTTTGCCGACCTGCTGCGGCAGCCCATGGCGTGGGGATCCTTTGCTGACAACGCGCTCCTCCAAGCCGGCTATGTGGCAGTGTGCGGTGCCCTGGCGTACGCGAAGTTCTCCGCCAAGGACGTCCTTTCCTAGCTTTGGCGTAGGCTCGTCCCATGGCCAGATTCTTTGACGTGCACCCCGTAGATCCCCAACCCCGGGCCATCGGCCAAGTGGTGAACATGCTGCAGGACGGCGGGCTGATCGCCTACCCCACCGATTCCTGCTACGCGTTGGGTGCACAGATCGGGAACCGCGAAGCCCTGGACCGGATCAGGGCGATCCGACACCTGGACGACAAGCACCATTTCACGTTGGTCTGCAAGGATTTTGCCCAGCTGGGCCAGTTCGTGATGCTGGACAACGACGTCTTCCGCGCCATCAAGGCCGTGACCCCCGGCAGCTACACGTTCATCCTTCCCGCTACCCGGGAAGTGCCCAAGCGCTTGCTCCACCCGAAGAAGAAGACTGTTGGCGTGCGTATTCCGGACCATAAGGTGGTCCAGGCGATCCTCGCCGAGCTGGGCGAGCCGCTCCTGTCCAGCACGCTCCTGCTGCCTGACGAGGAAGAACCGTTGACCCAGGGCTGGGAGATCAAGGAGCGCCTGGACAATGAGGTGGATGCCGTCATCGACTCAGGAGACACCGGCTCCGAACCCACCACGGTGATTGACTTCTCCAGCGGCGTGGCCGAGGTGGTCCGCCGCGGCACCGGGGATCCTTCCCGCTTCGAATAGGACGACGCCGCCACTAGCCAAAGCGGAAACGGCAGCTTGAGTTGAGGACTACCTGCGCGAGGTTGGTCAGTTCAAGGACGATGGCTGAGGGCTGGGCGGTGACCGGCTCCGGCGGAGTGGCGACAGCGATGGTGAGTTGGCGGTTTCCGTTCGCACTGCTCATGGTGATGGTTCCGAAGCCGGGAAGGTCGCCGGCATGGCCGTAGTAGTTTCCATTGGTGCACCTGTCATCCCATTGGTCCAGTCCCAGCCCATAGTCGGCCGACACCATGCCCTTCATCAGCAGCAGGCTGGACGGCGCCAGCAGGCGTCCGCCAAGGAGGGCCGCTTGGAAGGTATTCACGTCCGCCGCTGAGGACACCAGCCGCGGCGGCGACTGGCCTGCCGTTGGTGGGGTCTCTGTGATGTCCACGATCCCGCCATCGGTGGAGGCATACCCGTGGACGAGGTTGGGAATGGCCCCGGCGTCGTCCAGCAGGGCCATGGATCGCAGCCCAAGGAGGCCCCACACCTCGCGGCGGAGCACGTCGATGAGGGCAGCTCCCCTGAGCCGCTCCACCACACGAATGAGCACCGTGTCCGCCCATCGGCTCGAATCGCGGCCCGACGAGTCGGCCAACAGGTAGCGGAGGGAAAGGTCTCCCACGGGACCGTCGCTGCCCCCGGCCACCCCACCGGTCAAGTCCGGCAGGTAGGCGCTGACGGGGACGTCGAGGGCGGCTTTGCCTTCCTCCACCAACTTAAGGACGGACACGGCAAGCATGCTCCGGAGCACCCCGCCCACCACGATCGGATCGCTCGCATCCACCGGCAGTCCACTTTCGAGGCTGCGGACCCCTGCCGCAGACGTCCAGCTTTGCAGGCCGGAGCGTGCTTCCATAAGCACCGCCGGAGCCCCCTGGCTGATCAGTTCCCTGCTGAACACTTCCAGTGAGGCTTGGAGCTCCAGGAACACCATGGAGTTGGTGGCATCCGCGGACGCCGACGGTATTGGCGAAGTGGGAACCGGCGGCGTGGTCCGGGCGAAAGGAGGGGCCGACGTCGTGCCCGTCACCGGCGCCGGTGACGGCGCTGTTGACGGCGCTGTTGACGGCGGCGGGAGCGGCCCCGGTGGATCAGTGCACGAAGACGCCAGGCAGGCGGCGAGCAACAGGCCGCAGCAGAATCCGGCGGCCCCGGGTGCAGACGCCCGCTTCATGTCACTTCTCCGGTTGCTCCTCCGGCTTGCGTGCGCGGCTCGGCTGGACCCTCATGGGCTCGCCGGGCATCTTGGGAAATTCCGGCGGGAACGGCATCTCGCCTTGCCCGTTCTTCACGTCGCGTTCCCACCACTGCAGCAGGACATCGATCTTGCCGGGCTTTTCATGCATGGTCGCCCACGGATCGCCGGTGGTCCTGAGCCGGTCCGGGACGGTCTGGATGGTGTACTTTGCGGGGTCGGCATTCTCCAGTTCGTCCCACGCCAGCGGGCAGGAGACCTGGGCCTGGGCCACGGCGCGGGGACTGTAGGCGCCGGCAATGGTCCTGTCCCGGTTGGCTTGGTTGAAGTCCACGAAGATCCGGGAACCGCGTTCCTCCTTCCACCACGCCGTGGTGACGTGGCGGGGCATCCTGCGCTCCAATTCGCGGCCTGCGGCAATGACGGCGTGCCGGACGTCCAGGAATTCGTGCTTGGGATGGATCGGCGCATAAACGTGCAGGCCCCGGTTGCCGGAGGTCTTGATGAAGGCCGTCAGGCCGGCCTCGTCCAGGACGGAGCGCAGCTCCTGGGCTGCCGGGATGGCATCGGCGAAATCCGTGCCTGGCTGAGGGTCGAGATCGATCCTCAGCTGGTCAGGATTGTCGGGATCGTTGGCCCGCGAAGCCCAGGGGTGGAAGACCACGGTGTTCATCTGGGCCGCCCACACGGCGGCGGCCGGCTCGTCAATCACCAGTTGCGGATGGGATCGGGCACTGGGATAGGTGACCATGACCGAGCGGATGTAGTCCGGGGCACCCTTGGGAGGGTTCTTCGAAAAGAACATGTCTCCTTCGATGTTGCCTGAATAGCGCTGCAGGCTGACCGGCCGGTTTCCATTGGCAGCCACGAAGGCTTCCCCCACGTCCGAGAGGTAGCTTGCCAGGTCCAGCTTGGTCAGCCCTGCTTCGGGCCAGATGACACGGCTTGGACTGGAGATACGGACCTCGCGGGGGCCGTCGGGGCCAGGCACGGTCAGGGTGGTGGATTCACTCGCCATGGCCACAAGCTACCGTGCGGGGACCCTGCCCGTCAGCAGGTGGGGATCGTTTTGGGCGAAATTGGTGCGCGTCCCCACGTAAACCTGCTCCATGATGGATGCATGCCAAACACCGAAACCGCCCTGACCATTTCCGTGGACGACAGCGATGTCCCGGGCATCCACCTCAGTCCGGAAGACCCGTCCGCCACCCTGGTGGTGGCCCACGGCGCCGGGGCGGGCATGGAGCACCCGTTCCTGCAGGGTTTCTGCGAGGCCATGGCGGCAGAGGGTGTTGCGACGCTCCGCTTCAACTTCCCCTACCGGGCCGCAGGACGCCGGTTCCCCGACCGTCCACCGCTTGCCATCGCCACGTGGCGGGCCGTGGTGGCCAAAGCCGTCGAAGTCTCCCACGGTATGCCGCTCTGGGCGGCGGGGAAATCGTTCGGCGGACGCATGGCATCCATGGCCGTGGCCGAGGGCATGGACGTCCAAGGCCTCGTGTACCTCGGCTATCCATTGCATGCTCCGGGCAAACCCGAAAAGCTCCGGGACGAGCACCTGTACGGGATCACCACGCCCATGCTTTTCCTGCAGGGCACCAGGGACACGTTCGCAACACCCGAACTGCTCGAGTCCGTGGTGTCCCGCATCGGGCCAACGGCCACCCTTCAATGGGTGGAAGGCGGGGACCACTCCTTCGGCGTCAAAGGCGTCAAACGCACGGCAGCGGAAGTCGGCGCATCGCTGGCACCGGCCGTGGCGGGCTTCATGCGCACCGAGCGCCCGGCAGGGGCTACTTCGCCAGGGGCTCGTGGCGCAGGTACTCCCGGCGGAACCGCCCAGTACCCGCAGTGAGGGCCCGGAGTTCGATGGCGTAACGCAGGAGTTCCTGGTCCGGCACTTCGGCACTGACTTCGGCGCCTTCGCCGCCACCACTGTCGGTGCCGGTCACACGCCCCCTTCTGCCTGAAAGGTCGCTCATCACCGTTCCGACATATTCGTCAGGAACGCTGATAACCACCCGGGACACGGGTTCCAGGAGTTGGATCTTTGCCGCCGCAGCCGCTTCGCGAAGGGCCAAAGCCCCGGCCGATTGGAAGGCTGCATCCGAGGAATCCACGCTGTGGGTCTTTCCGCCCACCAGCGTCACTTTGATGTCCACCACGGGGAAGCCCTCAGCGACGCCCTTGAGCATCTGGGCGCGCACGCCCTTCTCGACTGACGCCACGAAGGTTCCGGGAATGACGCCACCCACAATCCTGTCGACAAACTGGAAGCCCTCGCCGCGCCCCAGGGGTTCAACCTCGATGTCGCAAATGGCGAACTGGCCGTGCCCGCCGGACTGTTTCACGTGCCGGCCATGACCGGCGGCCTTGCCGGCAAACGTCTCCCGCAAGGGCGTGATCACCTCCACAGTCTGGAGCTTGACTCCCTGTCCACGCAGGCGGTCCAGGACCACCTCGGCGTGCGCCTCCCCCATGCACCAGAGGACCAACTGATGGGTGTCCTGGTTGCGTTCCACCCGCAGTGTGGGATCCGCAGCTGCCACCTTGCCGATGCTCTTGGCAAGGGCGTCCTCGTCGCTGCGGGACGCCCCTTCCACGGCTACAGGCATCAAGGGCTCGGGAATGTGCCAGGTCTCGAGAAGCAGCGGTGCTTCCTTATCCGACACGGTATCCCCGGTTTCTGCGCCGGCGAGCTTGCTGATGGCGCAAATATCCCCGGCAACGCATTCCCGGACGGGCTTCAGGCTGGACCCCACCGGCGAGTACAGATGCGTTACCCGTTCGTCGGAGTCGTGGTCCTCATGGCCTCTGTCCGCAAGGCCCCTTCCGCCGATATGGATGGAAGAGTCTTCCCTCAACGTTCCCGAAAACACCCGGACCAGGCACACCCGGCCGAGGAAGGGATCCACTGTTGTGCGCACCACCTCGGCAGCCAACGGCCCGTCCGGGTCGCAGGCAAGGTCCTTGAGGGAAGACCCGTCGAGCTGCATGGCCGGCGGGGCGGGACGTTCCAAGGGCGACGGCAGCGCGTCGGTGAGGAGCGCCATCAGTTCCGGCAGCCCCCGGCCCGTTTCGGCCGACGTTGGCATGACCGGGAAGAAACTGCCCCGGGAAACAGCCTTTTCCAGGTCCTCGATCAAGTCCCCCAGCGGCAATTCCTCGCCGCCGAGGTACCGGTCCATGAGTGTCTCGTCTTCGCTCTCCGCAATGATGCCCTCGATCAAGGGCCCGCGCGCGTCCTCGAGCACGGCGTCATCGGCCTGGCCGCCGCCGTGCAGGACTCCTGCCACCCCGTCAGCGTCCGGAAGGTACAGCGGCAGCACCGACTCGCCGAAGGCTTCCTGGCAGCGCGCGACGGCGGCACTGAAGTCTGCGCGCGGATGGTCCAGCTTGCTGACAACCACGGCCCGCGGCAGACGGACCCGCTCGCACTCGCCCCATAGGGCGATGGTGGCGCCGTCTATTCCGTCGATGGCCGAGACAACAAAAAGGGCCGCGTCCGCGGCCCGGAGACCGGCGCGCAACTCGCCGGTGAAGTCGGTGTAGCCCGGGGTGTCGATCAGGTTGACCTTGATGTCGCCCACCAGGATCGGCGCCACGGACAAGGAGACGGAACGTTGCTGATGAACAGCTGAGGGATCCGAATCGCTGACCGTGGTTCCTTCGGTGATGGAACCCATCCGGGAGATCGCACCGGTGGCTGCGAGAAGGGCTTCCACCAGCATCGATTTGCCTGCTCCCGAATGTCCCACCAGGGCGACGTTCCTGATCCGGGCCGGGTTCCTGGCGGTCAGTGCTGCACCATTCTCGCTTCGTCGGGGTTCCGCGGCGCTTGATCCCGTGGCCTTGGCTGTCTCGCGCGTGCCCTTCGCGGACATGGGCGCCTCCCGGTGTTCGTATCCAGGCTCGGAGTCCGAACGCATGGCGTGGTTCGAACGTGTACAAGGATTGGACACCCTCAAGCAACCACAGGGCAAGAGGCAGCGGCGCAGATTCGAGGCGCTATCTCGCCACTATCCCCAGCATTCCCCAGAGCAGCCCTGCGGAAACAGCGGCACATCCGGTGATGACCAGCGTGAAGCCCGTCATCCAGACGAAGCTGGGGACGCCCGTCGTGCGACCCAGGATCCAGGCGTCCGAGGCTTGGATACGCTCCCTGCGCCTGGTGTGCACCCCGGCGAGCTTCAGCAGGTCACGGACGCCACCCACCGTGAGCGCAATACCCAGCGCCAGCACCACGTAGTTCACGGCCTCGGGTGAAGCGAAGATGATCAGTGACTGGGCCGTGGCAGCACTGACCACTGCTACCAGTATCCCCGTCAGGTTCCGCAGGAAGACCAGTGAAACCAAGAGGATGAGGGCGCCGATGGACATGGCGGCACCAGACCGTCCGGCGGAGAAGGCGGCGATCAGGGCAAGGCCCACCACCGCCGGGGCCGGATATCCCCAGAACCCGGACCACGCCGCACCGAAGGCACTCCGCCCGCTGCTGACGAGGCGGCCGGAATGGTCCAGGCCGATCCGCAGGCTGTGCACGAAACGACCGGTCATGAGGGCCGCGTAGGCGTGGCCGAGTTCGTGCACGAACGTGACGTACAGGCCGAACCACCGCCACGTTACCCTGGGGATGCTCAGCAGCGTGGCGCCGGCAACGATGGCCAGGAGCGCGGGCAGGGGCACGGCAGTGGTGTGGACGTCGGTGAAGCCGCGGACGACGGCTGCCCACCAGGTTTCGGGCATGGAAGCGGGATCGAAGGCGGTGAGGGTCACCGTCGAATGGTACGCAAGAAATCTGGGAGTCAGACCAACGCCTGTTTGAGACGGGAGCGCAGGCCGGCCATGAGGATCTCCAGGCCGAAGTCGAAAGCCGCTTCACCACGTTCCACGGACGGGCCAGCCTGCGCCAGGGCACCGGACAACGCCGGGTATCCGTCCACGGGCGGAGCCCAGACCACCTCCGGCGCTGCCAGGTCCAGGGCAAAGCCCAGCGCGAAGCTGTCGATGGTGGAGATGGCGGACACCACGTCCTGCCCGAGGAAACCGGCCTCTTCGAGGGCAATCGCCAGATTTTCGTACAGGGCCAGCACCTGTGGATCCTGCACCGTTTGAAGGACCATGAGCGGTGCCAGCCGGGGGTGCCTGGCGAACGCGTCCCGGTAGCTGCGCACGATGGCCCGGAGCGATTCTTCCCACCCCTGGCCCTCATGAAGCTGGTAGGGGCTCTCGGAGATGATCCGTCCGCGCATGAGCTCGAGGATTTCGTCGCGGCCGCTGACGTGGTTGTAGATGGACGATTGGCTGACTCCAATTTTCCTGGCCAGCTTGGGCAAGCTGAAATCGCCGGCTTCGTCCACCAGTTCCAAAGCGGCCGTCACCAAGGCGTCGATGGATATGAGTGGGACAGGCGGGCGTGGCATGGGTACTCCAATCGGTTGTTGCTACGACTCTAGCCACAACTCCCATGACTTTGCAGGAAAGTATTGTGCGGCGGATCACAAAGCCCTACGATAAAACGAAAGGCTTTCGCTAACGCCTCGATTCCCACCACTTCCCAGCTTCCAGCCCCCTCGAGGACCCCCATGTCTGACACCGAAACCCGCCCGCCCGCAGCCGAGGCTGCCAATGGGCTCAAACGCAATGCCATCGGAACGGGAGGCATCGCCTTCCTCGTCATCTCCGCAGCGGCACCACTGACCGTCATGGCCGGCGTGGCCCCG
Organism: Paenarthrobacter sp. NPDC089714; assembly: GCF_044748905.1. Lineage (NCBI taxonomy): Bacteria > Bacillati > Actinomycetota > Actinomycetes > Micrococcales > Micrococcaceae > Paenarthrobacter > Paenarthrobacter sp. NPDC089714. The sequence goes on along the minus strand of NZ_JBIVGX010000003.1, from coordinate 258,297 downwards.
GTAGCCATCGGCATCGGGGGCATTGGCGCCCCCATGGGCTACCTCATCGCCGGCGCGGTCCTGCTCGTGTTCGCCGTCGCCTTCATGGCCATGACCAAACACGTCAAGGCCGCCGGCGGCTTTTACACCTACATCACCTTGGCCATGGGAAAGACTGTGGGGCTGGCCTCCGCCATCCTGGCGATTGTGTCCTACAACTGCCTCCAGATCGGCGTCTATGGACTGTTCGCCGTGCAGACGCAGGCCATGCTCCGGACGCTCTTCGGCCTGGACGTGCCCTGGCCCGCCGTGGCCCTCGTGGCGATCGGCGCCGTATGGTTCCTCGGTTACCGCGGCATCGATGTCGGAGCGAAGGTCCTTGGTGTCCTGCTCGTCGCTGAAACAGCCATCCTGGCCATCATGGGCGCGGGCATCCTGGCCTCCGGTGGGGCGCACGGCATCAGCGGGGCATCGTTCGAACCCGGGAACGCCTTCACGCCCGGCGTCCTCGCGATCCTGGCCATCTGCTTCGCCGCATTCATGGGCTTTGAATCCACGGTGCTCTACCGCCGCGAGGCCCGGAATCCCGACAAGTCCGTACCCCGCGCCACCTACATTGCGGTGGGCTTCATGTCTGTCTTCTACGCCTTCATCGTCTGGACGGTGGTCCAAGCCTTCGGCGACGGCGACGTGGTGGCGGCAGCGGGCGAACTGGCCGACGGGATGTTCTTTGCCACCATCAACCACTACGTGGGGCCTTGGGCGGAAGTGGTGATGTACGTCCTGATCGTCACGAGCGTCTACGCATCGCAACTGGCGTTCCATAACGCCATCAACCGTTACGTCTACATGCTCGCCAAAGACGGCGTCCTCCCGGCCTTCCTTGGCAAGACCCACCCCACGTACAAATCCCCGCACCGCGCCGGGCAGATCCAGACCGTGCTTGCCGCCGTCGTGATTGCCGTGTGCGCCCTTGCCGGGGCCGACCCCTACAAGCAGTTGCTGATCTGGGTGAACACCCCCGGCATCTTCGGAATCGTGGCGCTCCAGGGACTGGTTTCCGTGGCCTGTTTCATCTACCTCCGCCGCACCCCCGCAGCTGTCACCAACCGGCTGCTGGTTCCGGTGAGCGTGGCGTCCGCAATCCTTCTCTTCGGCGTTGTGGTGCTCATTGCCGTCAACATCGAACTCCTTACGTTCGCCGACGCCCTGACCAACACCATCCTCCTGCTGGTCTCCCCCGTTGTTTTCCTGGCCGGCCTGCTGATCGCACGCCGCCTGCGCACTGCCCGCCCACACGTCTTCAACCGCATTGGAAGCTTTGAAACCCATGACTCCTGACCTGATCGTCCTGGCAGATACCGTCCACACCCTCAGCAAGGGTGCCGACGGGAAGCAGCCCGTCCAAGCCGTAGCCGTCAATGGCGGCGTGATAGCCGCCGTCGGGAGCCGAGCCGATGCGCACGACTGGCGACGGTCCGGCACCGAGGTGGTGGACCTTGGCGAGGCCACCCTGACCCCGGGTTTGGTGGACTGCCATATCCACCCGGTGTTCGGGCTGGACCTGACCATCGGCGTCGACCTTTCCGCAGCGGTGGGCCTGGAAGATGTCCGCGCGATGCTGAAGGCGGAGTCGGAACGGACCAACGACGGCGGCTGGTTGCGCGGGTGGGGGCTGAACCCGAACGCTTTTGGAACAGAACCGCTGCACCGCTCGGTGATCGACGACGTCGCAGGTGGCCGTCCCGCGATGATCCGCTTGTTCGACGGTCACTCAGCACTTGCCAACAGCCGTGCCTTGGAGATTGCCGGCATCGACGGTCGCCGCGGCTTCACGCAAGCGGCCGAAGTCGTCTGCGATGCCGATGGCACTCCCACCGGGTTGCTCCTCGAAGCAGCCGCCATGGAACTCGTGCAGCAGTACATTCCCCGGGAATCCTTTGCGGAACGGAAGGTGCGGCTGGGCCGCTTGCTGCAGGATTTCGCGCGTTCGGGCCTGACCGGCGGACATGTCATGGACCACGGGGAAGAAACAACCGCCCTCCTGAATGCCTTGGAGGCCGACGGCGGGCTGCCGCTGCGGCTCCGGACCGCACCCTGGTGCATGCCCGGCTCGGGAGAAGCGGAGTGGGGGCAGTTGGCCGCCTTCATCGGCACAGGAGGGCAACGCTGGTCCATCGAAGCCATCAAACTCTTCGTGGACGGCACCATCGACAATGGAACAGCATGGCTTGACGAGCCGGACCTTTACGGCCAATCCACGGCGCCCTTCTGGCCGCGGCCGGAAGAATATGCCGCGGCGGTCCACTACTTTGCGGCCCGCGGAATTCCGACCGCCACGCACGCCATCGGTGATGCCGGAGTGGAGCATGTGCTCAACGCCTTCGGGTCGCTCCCCCGGTCTGTCCGGTCCCGCTACCAGCACACGGTGCACAGGATTGAGCACATCGAGACGGTCCCCGACGCACTCGTGGAGCGGTTCAAGGACGCCGGAGTGGTGGCCAGCATGCAGCCCACGCACTGCACCCACTATTCGCTCGCCGACCACAGCGACAACTGGTCCACCCGGCTCGGCCCGGAGCGCGCGGACCGCGCCTGGCGCTGCCGGGACCTCCGGGACGCGGGCATCGTCCTGGGCATCGGCTCGGACTGGCCCATTGCTCCCTACGAACCCCTGCCCATCCTGGCGGATGCCCAATTGCGCAGGCGTTCCGGGCACCCCGAGCAGGAACCGATCGCTCCGGCCCAGGCGCTCACGGCCCTGCAGGCTTTGGAGGGATACACCTCCCATGCCGCCAAGGCTGCCGGGCTCTGGGACGTCTCAGGCTCCATCGACGCGGGCAAGCGGGCCGACTTCACGGTATTCGACCTCGATCCCCTCACCACGGCGCCCGACGAACTTGCGGCAAGCGCCGTCCTGGGCACGTTTGTTGAGGGCGAGGTCCAGTTCATGCTGGACAGGTTGTAGGGGCTACATCCGGTTCTTGGTCCTGGCCGTCGCCCGGGCTGTCCATGGATCCTCGGGCCAGGGATGCTTGGGATAGCGTCCCCGCATCTCGGCCCGGACCTGGGCGTACGGGCCGGACCAGAACGACGCGAGGTCGTCCGTCACCGCCAACGGACGGCCCGCCGGTGACAGCAGATGGAAGAGGACCGGCACCCTGCCGTCCACCAGCCGCGGCGTCCTGTCCCAGCCAAAGCATTCCTGCAGCTTGACCGCCACAACCGGGCGTCCGACGTCGTGGTCCTCCCCAGGGTGGCCGTAAACGTCAGGGTAGTCGATCCGCACCCGGGAGCCGCTCGGAACCTGCAGGCGCTCGGGAACGAGGTTGTCCAGGTGGACAGCCTCGGGCCACGGGAGGAGCCGGCGCAGCGGCTCGGAAAGGTCCAGTGCCGTGGCCGGTTTGCCGTTGGCGAGGGCCTCCAACTCGGGGCCGAGCCACTCGTCAAGGCGGGAGAGGAGTGCCGCTTCGCCGACGTCCGGCCACGGTTCGCCGAGCACGTTGCGGAGGAGGGCCAGGCGGCGCCTGAACGCATCGGCGGCATCCGACCACCCGATCATGGACAGCCCGCGCTTGGCGAGGGCCTCGCCCACGGCAGCGCGGCTGGCTTCCGGGCCCGGCCGGACCGGTGTGGACGATAGCACGATGGCACCGAGGCGCCGTTCCAGCCGTGCGGAGACTTTGCCCCCGTCAAAGCGTGCGCGGACTTCCTCTTCCAGCAGGTCCGGGGCCGCCGAGAGCGCCAGGTCCGCGGCAAGCGGGGCCGCAGACCTGATGACGGCCCCCGTACCGGCGGCATCCCGCCCGTGCGCCCGGGAGACCTCAGCCACGGCGAGCCACTCGTGCCCCGCGAGTGGGCTTCCTCCCGGGAGTCCGGCGCGCGTGCCGGAGGTGAGAAGGTAACTCGCCGGCCCGTCCCCCGCCACGCGGCGCGCGATGCGGTCCGGGAACGCCAGCGCCACGACGAACCCCGGCTCTTCGTCCCGCGTCGGGCTGCGGTGCGGTGTGGAATGAACGACGGCGGTACCGCCCTTCCGCGCGATCGCTTCGAAGCGCTTGGCCTCCTCGGCGAACCGCTTGCCGGCCGGACCTGAACCGGAGCCGAGCCCGGAAAGCAGGCGCGTGAGGTCGGCGCCCGGCGCGCGCTGGTCGCCGGAGACGAGGGCCACTGTTTCCGCCGCTGTCCGCGGACCGACCACGGCTGCCCCATCCAGCAGTGCCCGGGCGAGGCGCGGATCCGCCGGGATCCCTGCCAGGGTCCTGCCAAGGCCCGTGGCCATGCCTTCCGCGGTGACCGCCCCGAGCTCACGGAGGACCTCCACGGCATCGTCCATGGACACCGTCGGCGGCGCATCGGGGAGGGCCAGTCCCCGTCCGCGCGGAGCACCCCAGCAGGCCAGGAGCAGCGCGGCTCCGGTCAGGTCTGCGACGGCAATTTCCGGGGTCTGGTGTTCCGGGGCTGCGGCAAAGGCTTGCTGGTTGTAGCAGCGGACCACCGTTCCCGGGCCTTGGCGTGCGGCACGCCCGGCCCTTTGCCCGGCCGAAGCCCGCGAGCAGGAAACCGTGACCAGCCCTGACATTCCCCGGCCCGCGTCCCTGCGTGGTTCCCGCGACAAGCCCGAGTCGATGACCAAGCGGACGCCGGGGACGGTCAGCGACGATTCGGCAAGGGCCGTGGACACAATGATCCGCGCGGGTCCGCCTGGACTCCGGCCGGACACTGCCCGATCCTGTTCCTGTGGCGATGCCTGGCCGTGCAATTCAAGGACCTCCGTGCCATGGTCCGCGCGATTGCGCAGGCGGGCGGCAACGTGGGCCACTTCGCGGACACCGGGCAGGAAAACGAGCGCGTCAACCTGCGGATCGTCGTGGAGCATCCGCTGGTGGGCCTGCGCCGCGGTGTCCGCAACGTGGTCCAGGAAGCTCCGGGCCACACCGCGGCCATCCAGTCGAAGGGAAGGCCCCGGAACCCATTCGACGCTCAAGGGGTGCAGCGCGGAAGGACAGTCAACCACCGGTGCCGGTGATCCGCCGTCGGGGTCCGCTTCCCCGAGGAGGGCAGCGAAGCGCGGCGCGTCCAAGGTGGCGGACATGGCCACCAGCAGCAGGTCTTCGCGTACCTGGCGGACTTCGGCCAGCATGCCGAGCAAGAGGTCCGTTTCGAGTCCACGTTCATGGACTTCGTCCAGGATTACCGCGTGGGTGCCTTCAAGGGCCGGGTCCGACAGCAGCCGCCGCAGCAGGATACCCGGCGTGACGAACTCCACCAACGTGTCCTTGCCCGTCCGCGATTCACCGCGGACGGTGTAGCCCACGCGGCCTCCGGGACTACCGCCACTCGTCCCGCCCTTCACGGGCGCGAGGCTGTCCAGGGCAGCGAGGCGGCGCGCCGCGGAACGGGCAGCGACGCGCCGGGGCTGCGTAACCACCACGCGGGGCCGGAGGTGGCCTTCACGGTGCAGCAGATTGACCAGCAAGGGCGGCACCAGGGTCGTTTTACCCGTACCGGGCGGCGCCTGCACCACGGCCGTGCCGCCGGGTTTGGCCTTGAGGGCCGAGGCCAGCTTGTCCAGGGAATCGGCGAAGACCAGGCCGTTGCCGATGGTGTCCAGGTTGAAAGTCACCGAACCATTTTCCCTTGGACGCACTGCCCCGCCACACAGCCCACCCGGGGCCGGGCTTGACGCCTAGGCGATGGTGGCGGCGTCGATGACGAAACGGTAGCGGACGTCGGATGCCAGGACCCGCTCGTAGGCTTCGTTGATCTTCTCCGCGGGGATGACCTCGATTTCGGCCCCGAGGTGGTGTTCGGCGCAGAAGTTGAGCATCTCCTGGGTTTCGCGGATGCCTCCGATGGCGGAACCCGCGAAGGACCGGCGGCCCCCGATCAGTGCGAACGCATTGACGGGCAGCGGCTCGGCCGGCGCACCCACGTTGACCAGGGTGCCATCGAGGGCGAGCAACTGGAGGTAGGCACTGATGTCGATGGAAGCGCTCACCGTGTTGATGATGAGATCGAACGTGCCGGCGAGCTGTTCGAACGTGGTGGGATCGCTCGTGGCGAAGTACTGGTCTGCGCCCAGCTTGAGCCCGTCTTCCATCTTCTTCAGCGACTGCGAAAGAACAGTCACCTCGGCGCCCATCGCGTGTGCCAGCTTGACGGCCATGTGGCCCAGGCCGCCCAGTCCTACCACCGCCACCTTTTTGCCGGGGCCAGCACCCCAGTGGCGAAGCGGCGAGTACGTGGTGATTCCAGCGCAGAGCAACGGCGCTGCGGCGTCGAGCTCGAGGCCCTCGGGGATGGTGACCACGAAGTCCTCGTTAACCACCACATCGCTGGAGTAGCCACCCTGGGTGATGGTGCCGTCGCGGTCCACCGAACCGTAGGTGCCCACGTTGCCGTTCAGGCAGTACTGTTCTTCCCCGGCCTCACAGTTGGCGCATTCCTTGCAGGAATTGACCATGCAGCCCACGCCAACCCGGTCGCCCACTTTGTGCTTGGTCACCCCGGCGCCCACCTTGGTGACGATGCCGGCGATCTCGTGGCCCGGCGCCAGCGGGTATTGCTGTGGACCCCACTCGCCGCGGACCGTGTGGATGTCTGAGTGGCAGATGCCCGCGAACTTGATATCGATATGGACGTCGCGCGGTCCCACCTCGCGGCGCTCAATGGTGGTCAGGACCAGATCGCCCGTGGCCGAAGGGGCTGCGTATGCGGTAGCGGAAGGCATGTTTCTCCTGTTGATCATGATGTGTGGATGATTCCATCAAAGCTGCTTTTTTCGACGGGAGGGAGTGTCTGTTGAGCCTGGGATTGGGAGTCCTACCCATGGCGCCGCCCGATCAAGCGCCCAGTTCCTCGATTTTCCGCGCGAGCACGAACCGTTCGGCAGCGTTGGAACAACGGCCATGCGCCAGCAGGAGCGCTTCCCGGGCCTCGGCTGTCCTGCCCATACGCGTTAACAGCTCCCCGCGAACCGCCGGCAACACATGGGAGCCCTGCAGCCCGCCGTCGTCCGCCAGCCCATCCAGGACGTCCAGGCCCGCCGCGGGTCCCTGGGCCATGGCGACGGCCACGGCCCGGTTCAGTTCGACGATCGGCGAGGGGGTCAGCCTGCCAAGCGCCTCGTAAAGGATTACGATGCGGGCCCAGTCGGTATCGGCGACGCTGGCAGCGACAGCATGGCACTCCGCAATCGACGCCTGCAGTCCATACGCGCCCAGCCCGCGTCCGGCGGCAACCGCGGTGGCAAGTGCCGCCCGGCCGCGCCGAATGGCGGACTGGTCCCACCGCCGTCGGTCCTGGTCTTCAAGGAGGACCGGGCGACCGGCAGCGTCCAGCCGTGCCGGGAACCTGGCTGCGGTCAATTCCATCAGGGCCAACAGGCTGAAGGCCTCAGGCTCGGGCGAAAGCCGCACGAGAATGCGGGCCAGCCGGCGGGCTTCCCCGGCCAGATCCTTGCGCATCCAGTCATCGCCGGCACTGGCGAAGGACCCTTCCGAGAAAATGAGGTACACCACCTGCAGCACGGAACCCAGCCGCTCGGGGAGTTCGTGCTCTTCCGGCACGGCGAACGGAATGTGGGCAGCGGCAAGCGTCTTCTTGGCCCGGGTAATGCGGGCCTGGATGGTGGGCACAGGCACCAGGAACGCTTTCGCGATCTGATCCGTGCCCATGCCGGCCACCACACGCAGGGTCAAGGCGATCCTGGACTCCTTGGACAGGACGGGATGGCAGGAGATAAACATCAGCGCCAGGACATCGTCCTGGACCGCTTCGGGGTTGAACAGCGCATCCACTGAAGAGTCCTCTTCCGACAGCCCGCTGGCCAGCACCGCATATTTTTCGTCACGGGCGGCGCGCCTGCGGAAAGCATCGATCGCACGACGCCGGCCGGCAGTCAGCAGCCAGGCAACCGGTTCGGTGGGGACGCCATTGACGGACCATGACACCAGTGCCTCGGCGACTGCTTCCTGGGCGAGGTCTTCAGCCAGCGGAAAGTCGCCTGTGTACCTGGCAAGGGCGCCGACGATGCGGGCGGATTCACTCCGCCATACAGCTTCGACGGCGGCCCTTGCCGCAGTGTTGCCCACGTCGGGTATCGCCCGGAGAGTCAGGCCCGGCGATCAGAGTTGCCCGGTCTGTTCCCGCCAGGCACGTTCCTTCTGGATCCATTCGTTGTCCTGGGGAAACTCGTCAATCCCCGGGACCCTGCGGATTTCGGTTTTGGTGCCCGCCGTCATGGGCGCCCGCTTTGCCCATTCCACCGCTTCCTGCTTGGACGCCACGTCAAGGATGTAGTAGCCGGCGAACAATTCCTTGGTCTCCCCGTAAGGGCCGTCGGTCACCACGGGAGTCTCGCCGGTGAAGTCCACCACCACGCCCTCCGCGGGGTCGTCGAGTCCTTCCGCCGCCAGGAGCACCCCGGCGCGGATGAGCTCGTCGTTGAACTTGCCCATGACCTCGAGCATTTCGTTGAAGTCGGCGGTCTGGAGTTTCTCCATCGACTCATCGGTTGCCCGCATGATCAGCATGTACTTGGCCATTGCACTCAATCTCCTCGGTTGTGGAAGGTCGCTTTCCGACCTTCTCACTGATAGGTCGAACGGATCGAGGAAGAATCGACACGGAAACCAATATTTCTCAAAAGAGGGGCAGGATCCTTCCGGTGGCCCGGCGGATCCTGCCCTCATGTGGTGTATCTGTTGTCGGTTTTCGGGCGCGGGCCGAAAACTACCGGCCGCCGCCCCCAATGACTCCCGCGTTGACTGCCTTGGTGACGGCGTCCGCTTCAGCCTGCGTCAGTTTGCCGTCGGAAACAGCCTTGTCCAGGCGGGACTTGAGCTCTGCCGACCGGTCGGCCTTCGCCTCGGAACGGATTTCCTCAAGCGCCGTCGTCACCTTGGACTCATCGATTCCCAGGGCCTGGGCCAAGGACTTGGCCAGGGCCGCTTCCCGCGCCGTGCGGTCCGGCTTCGTGCCTTCGGTACCTTCGCTGGGCGGAGTAGTGGGCTTGTTGGCATCACGGAACGCCTTCAACGCCTCGGTGACCTTGGCTTCGTCAACGCCCAGCTTGGTGGCGAGCTTGAATGCGAGCTGGGCACCGTCACGACCGTGGCCGCCATGGCGTCCCGGGCCGTTGCCCTGCGTGGACCCGTCAGTGGACGAGGTGGCACTGGGCGTCGGGGTGCTGGTGGCCGAGGCAACGCTCGTGACTCCCAGGCCGGCACCCAGAGCCAGCGCTCCGGCGGTTACGCCCAGCGTGATCTTCTTGGTTTTTGACATACGCCTCTCCTGATTCGGCAGCCGGAACAGTTGCTGCACCGTAGTACGGCTGGTGACATGCGGACAGCAGGTTGCGCCGTCCTTTTCCCAGCATCCTGCATGGAACCCAGTCCGCCCTGTCGCGAAGCTGTTGATTAGCTGTGAAAGCAGCCCGCAAAGCTGTGAATCACCCTCGGCCCGCTGCGTCGAGGGAGTCCCGCAAGCGCTTGACGGCGCCACCGAGGTTCCAGTCCGAAGCCAGGCCTTCCAGTTCCTCCCTCGCCTTACCGGTCACGGGCCGAAGGGCCGCGCCCGCTTCATCGAGTGCTGGAACGTCGAGGTCGCGGGCCACCTTGACCACGGTGGGCGCCACGGCCAAATAGTCCGCGGCGGCGGACAGCTTGGCTTTCACCCCGGCCGACAACCCGCCGTCGGGGCGCCCTGCCGCTTCGAGGAGGCCGTCCAGCGTGCCGTGCGTTGCCAGGAGCGAGGCTGCGGTCTTCTCCCCTATGCCGGCCACCCCCGGCAGGCCATCCGAGGAGTCGCCACGGAGCGTCGCGAAGTCCGCATACTGCTGGGGCAGGACACGGTACTTTCCCACCACGTCCACCTCGGTCAGCACGTCGAGGTTCCGCATTCCGCGGGCGGTGTAGATGACCCGGACATCCCGCTGGTCATCGACCAACTGGAACAGGTCCCTGTCCCCTGTCACGACGTCCACGGGAAGCGTTGCCTGGCTTGCGTAGCTGCCGATGACGTCATCAGCCTCATGGTCGTCCACGCCGACGACGGCAATCCCTGCCAGTGACAGGACGTGCCGGATCAGGGGAATCTGGGCCTCCAGGGCGTCCGGGACTTCCTCGATGTCCGGCCCGCCCTCCACCTGCCGCGCAACCCGGTGGGCCTTGTAGCTGGGGATGAGGGCGACCCGCCACGACGGACGCCAATTGTTGTCCCAGCAGGCAACCAGGTGGGTAGCGCCGTAGTCCACGGTGAGCCGGGCAATCATGTCCATCAGCCCCCTGACGGCATTGACGGATGTCCCGTCTGAACGGCGGATCGTGTCCGGCATGCCGTAGAAGGCACGGAAGTACAACGAGGCGGTATCCAGCAACATGAGGCGAGGCATACCTGATCCTGACATGCCTCCGACCGTTTGGGGACCCAACGCGCTTGCTGTGGGGACTTGAACGTCCCTGTGAGCCGGATTACCATTGTGTGAGCGATAATAGAACATCTAATTCTATTATCGAACACGCTACCTATCCGAGGCGTTTGTGCCCACGAAGAAGTGAGGAAAGCCCGTGCAGTTTCATCATCACGGTTATGTATCCGGTGACCCGCGGGTGGAGCCCGCGGCCGGGGTTGGCTTGGACCGTCCGGAGGTGCTTCCGGATGAGGTTGACGTCCTGATTGTGGGCACCGGGCCTGCCGGGATGTTGACGGCGGCGCAATTGGCTCAGTTCCCGGACGTCACCACCCGGATTGTGGAGCGGCGTCCGGGTCGCTTGGCGATCGGGCAGGCTGATGGGATCCAGGCCCGGAGCGTGGAGACGTTCCAGGCTTTCGGTTTTGCCGAGCGGATCATTGCCGAGGCGTACCGGATCACGGAGATGGCGTTCTGGAAGCCGGACCCGGCCGATCACTCGAAGATCGTGCGGGCCGCGCGGGCCGTGGACGACCCCGCCGGGATCAGCGAGTTCCCGCACTTGATCGTCAACCAGGCCCGGGTGCTGGACTACTTCGCGGAGTTCGCAGCGAACTCCCCGGCCCGGATTCGCCCGGATTACGGGTATGAGTTAGTGGGGTTGCAGGTCACCGGTGAGGGCGAGTACCCGGTCACCGTGACTCTCCTGCACACCGCCGGACCGGACGAGGGCCAGGAACGTGTGGTGCGGGCCAAGTACGTGGTGGGTGCCGATGGCGCCCGGAGCAAGGTCCGCGAATCGATCGGCTGCCACCTCGCCGGGGACCAGGCCAACCATGCCTGGGGTGTGATGGACGTGTTGGCGGTGACGGACTTCCCGGACATCCGGACCAAATGCGCCATCCAGTCCGGCACCGGTGGAAGCATCCTGCTGATTCCGCGTGAGGGCGGGCATTTGTTCCGCATGTACGTGGACCTGGGCGAGGTCGCGGCCGATGATCATGGTGCGGTGCGCAAGACCACGATTGAGCAGATCATCGCCAAGGCCAACGCCATCCTGCACCCCTACACCCTGGATGTGCGGAACGTGGCCTGGCACAGCGTCTACGAAGTAGGCCACCGGCTCACGGACAGGTTCGACGACGTCCTGCCGGAGGAGCGCGGTACGCGCACTCCGCGGGTGTTCATCACCGGGGACGCGTGCCACACGCACTCGGCCAAGGCCGGGCAGGGCATGAACGTGTCCATGCAGGACGGGTTCAACATCGGCTGGAAACTCGGCCACGTCCTGGAGGGCCGGTCCCCCGAATCGTTGCTGGATACCTACTCGGCCGAACGGCAGGTGGTGGCGAAGAACCTGATCGACTTCGACAAGGAATGGTCCACCCTCATGGCCAAGAAACCCGAGGACTTCAAGGACCCCACCGAACTGGAAACCTTCTACACCAGCACCGCGGAGTTCCCGGCCGGGTTCATGACCCAGTACGCGCCCTCCATGCTCGTCGCCGAACCCACGCACCAGGACCTCGCCACCGGATTCCCCATCGGCAAACGCTTCAAGTCCGCCCCGGTGCAGCGGGTCTGCGACACGAACCCCATGCACCTGGGCCACCACGCCAAAGCCGACGGCCGCTGGCGGATCTACGTCTTCGCCGACACCGAAGCCGCCGGCGCCCCGGGAGCCGTGGCGGACCTGGCCCAGTGGCTCGACACCGCACCCGACTCCCCGCTGGCCGCGACGCCGTCGAGCCTTGACCGCGACGCCTGGTTCGACGTCAAAGTCATCTACCAGCAAGACCACACCGGCGTGGACATCAACGCCGTCCCCGCCGTGTTCAAATCCCCCGTCGGCCCCTTCAAACTGACCTACCTCGAAAAGGTCTTCGGCACCGACCCCGCCAACGATATCTACGAACAGCGTGGCCTCAGCCGAGACGGCGTCGTGGTGGTCGTCAGGCCCGACCAGTACGTCGCCAATGTTCTGCCGCTGACCGCAACCACCGAACTCGGAGCCTTCTTCGCGGGCCTCCACACCACACCCACAAACACCAAGCAACTCAGCAACGCCTGACCGAAACGCCATGACGAGGTTGCCGGGAGCCATGCAAGGCTCCCGGCAACCGTGCTTTAACGGGCCTTGCCTGAACGGCCGGAAAGTTTTACCTCGCGGAAACGGTATCCACTAGCGGCAATCAAAATTGCAGAGTATCTTTATTGCAATGCAGATTGCAGAGTGATGTACGTTACAGGAGGATGGCCGTGAAGAGCGAGCGGCTCGAAACCGTGGTGGGCAACGCGGGCGTAAGCACCTGGGAATCCACGGACTATGCGTGGCTGGGGGACGCCCTTCCCAACATCACGCTTTCCAAGTCACAGGCCCGGGTAGTGGAAGTCATCGCCCGCAACCCGCAGTTGTCCTCTTACGCGGACATCGCCGAAATCGCCCAACGCTCGGACGTGAACAACTCCACGGTGGTCCGCACGGCCCAACGCCTTGGCTACCGCGGCTGGCCGGACCTGCAGCGTGAATTGCGCTCCAGGTACTTGGTGATGATCTCCACCGAAGACACCCTCAATGAACACGGCGAACACCGCAGCCCCCTGCATGACGCCCTAAACCACGACATCGAGAACCTGCGGCTCACCCTTGATTCCAATACCCCGGACGACGTCGAAGCCGCCATCGCTGCCTTGGCAACAGCGAAATCCATCACCGTCATCGGCCTCGGTTCGTTCGCCGGACCGGCCAGCGTCATGGCCCACCTTGGCTCAACCATGGGCTACCCCATCACCTTGGAGAATCGGGCCGGTGTGCACTTCGCCTCGGCAGCCAACAACCTTGGACCCGGCGACGTCCTGGTGGTCATCAACATGTGGCGTTCGGTCAAACAGATCATCCTCACGGCTGAGGCCGCCAAGGAGGCGGGAGCCACCGTCGTCGGCATCAGCGACATGCGCCGCGGCCGCCTCGCCGCAGCAGCCGACCACCTCCTGATCGTCGCTTCGGAAGGCATCTCCTTTTTCCAGTCCGTCACCGCGGCCAACTCCATGGTCTACGGGCTCCTTGCCGGCATGGAAGCGGCACATCCCGAACGAAGCCGTGCCGCCATCCGCCGAACCCAGCAGTTGTGGAAAGACCTGGACGTCTACCTCGACTAGGAACTGCCTCCCCCTCGCTACACCCTCAAGACCCAAGGAGTACTTCATGAACACCAACCGCCGCGTCGCCGTGATCGGCCTCGGCTCAATGGGCGGAGCCATGGCCTCGACCCTGCACACCGCAGGGTGGGATGTCATCGGATTCGACCCCTCCGAAGGTGCCCGCGCCACCGCCGCCGAGGGTGGAATCACCACTACGGCCAGCCTCGAAGACCTGGCCGGGACCCCGTATGCGGTCCTGTCCCTCCCCTCGGCCACGATCGTCGAGGCCACCGTGCCGACGCTGCTGGCGACGCCCGGAGTGGTGGCCATCGTGGACACCACCACCTCCGAACCCGGCACCAGCAAGGCAATGGCGGAACTGGCCGCATCCAAGGATGCCGCTTTCGTGGACGCCCCCGTGTCCGGCGGTCGGGCCGGCGCAGCCACAGGGACCTTGAGCGCCTTTGCAGGTGGAACGGAAGCTGCCCTCGCCAGTGCCGAACCGGTCCTCCAGGCGCTGACCGGAGGGAACTTTGCCCACATCGGCGGACCCGGCAGCGGCAACGTGGTCAAGCTCCTCAACAATGTCCTCGCCGCGGCCAACCTGGTCTCCGTGGGTGAGGCCTTGGGAGTGGCCAAGGCGTACGGCATCGACCCCGCAGTGGCAGCTGAGAGCATCAGCAACGCTTCGGGCGGCAGCAAGGTCTCGGCAAACATGTACCCCAACTGGGTCCTGAGCGGCACCCATGACTCCGGTTTCTCCCTTGGCCTGATGGCCCGCGACGCGGCCCTGGCCATTGACGTGGCCCGCGAAATCGGCGAACAGCCGGAACTCCTCGCAGCGGCCGCGGGCCAATGGCAGGAGGCCTTGGCGCTCCTGGGTCCGGCAGCGGACTTCACCGAAATCGCCCGGACCGTAGCCCCGGCAGTCACTCCTGCAGGAGCCCCTGCATCCGGTGACGCCGCCTAGCCAGCCCAGAACATCCCCCGCGCACCAGAAGGAACGATTTTGAGCATCACCACAGTCCCCTCCGCATCTTCCACGGCCACGGCCCGGGCAGTCCTCGACGCCGCCTTCCCCTCCGGCCTCGGTGCCTTCGTCGACGGCGCCGTCGTGACCGGCTCAGGCGCAGACATCACCCTGACGTCCGCCGCAACCGGCGAGCCCTTCGCCAGCTACGCCGACCCCGGAAAGGAAGGTGCCGACGCATTGCTGGCCAGTTCCGTCCGTGGCGCCGCAGCCTGGGGAAAGCTGAACGGATTCGAACGGGCAGCCATCCTCCGCAACGTGGGCCGTGTCGTCGAACAGCACGCCGAAGAGCTCGCCATCCTCGAGTCGGCCACCACCGGCAAGCCCATCCGCGACGCCCGCGCAGAATCCGCCAAAGTCGCAGAAATGTTCGGCTACTACGCGGGTTGGGCGGACAAACTCACCGGCCAGACCATCCCGGTTCCCGGCAACTGGCACACCTACACCGAACGCGTGCCGTGGGGCGTCGTGGTAGCCATCACTCCGTGGAACGCTCCGCTCTTCACGGCCGGATGGAACTCCGCAGCGCCCCTCGCAGCGGGTAACTCCGTGATCATCAAGCCCAGCGAATTCACTCCGGCTTCAACCGTTCGCCTGGCGCAATTGGCCCATCAAGCCGGGCTCCCGGATGGCGTCTTCAACGTGGCAACCGGGTTGGGACAGACGGTGGGATCGGCCCTGACCACGGACCCGCGGGTCGGCAAGGTCAGCTTTATCGGCTCGGTACCCACGGGCCGCCGCGTCGCCGTCGCCGCTGCCGGAGCAGGTATCCCCGCGTTGCTGGAACTGGGTGGCAAGAACGCCAACATCGTCTTTGCCGACGCGGACCTGGAACGTGCCGCTGACGGTGCCATCTCCGCCATCTTCTCCGGCGCGGGCCAATCGTGCGTCGCCGGTTCGCGGCTCCTGGTGGAACGCACCGTCCACGCCCGCTTCGTCGAGTTGGTGGCCGACCGCGCTGCCCGCCTTCGTGTCGGAGACCCCCTGGACGCCAGTACCGAGGTTGGTCCGATCATCACTCCCCAGCAGTTCGCCACCGTCACCTCGCTGATCGAAGCAGGAATGAACGACGGCGGACGCCGGGTCACCAGCGGAAACCTACCGGATTCCCTGGCTGGCTCTGCCCTGGCAGGCGGCCACTGGGTCATGCCCACGCTGCTGGACGGCGTGACGCCGTCGAACCGGCTCGAAACAACCGAGGTGTTCGGTCCGGTAGTCGGCGCGGACGCCTTCGACACTGAGGAGGAGGCGATCGCGAGGGCCAACAACACCAACTTCGGCCTGGCAGGGGCCGTCTGGACCTCGGACGTTTCCCGGGCGCACCATGTGGCCCGCGAAGTGAAGGCGGGAACCTTCTGGATCAACGCGTACAAGACCATCCACGTAGCCGTTCCCTTCGGTGGTTTCGGCGATTCGGGCCATGGCCGCTCGTCCGGTCCCGGCGTCCTGGACGAATACACGCAGACAAAAGCGATCTGGGTGCCCACGCGGGCCGCGGGCTCCCCGTTCCCGTCCCTGTCGTACTAAAACGGCCGGTTGAGGAAAGGAAGAACCATGGAACCGACCGGAACGAAACCGGCGATGGAGGCCCTGCGCAGGGCACTGAGGGACGGAGTGGACGCCTGGCGCCCCCAGGTCCAGTCGTTGTCGCAGGACTTGCACGCCAATCCCGAACTTTCCTTCGAAGAAGTCCGGGCCGCCGCATCCATCACGGCTGTCCTGGCTGAAGCCGGCTTCGAGGTGGCAACCGGTACAGCCGGCCTTCCCACAGCCTTCACGGCCACTGCCGGCAGCGGCGATCTGACGGTAGCCCTGTGTGTGGAATACGACGCGCTGCCGTCGGTAGGACACGCCTGCGGGCACAACCTCATTGCAGGGGCATCGGTAGCCGCAGCACTCGCCCTCCTCCCCCACGTGGACGAGCTGGGCATCACGTTGAAGGCCATAGGTACACCCGCCGAGGAACACGGCGGCGGAAAAGCCCTGATGCTGGAGCGGGGCGCCTTTGACGGAGTGGGACTGGCACTCATGGTGCACCCTGTACAGGACGGCGTGACCTACAACCCTGCCGGGACCACCGCACAGGCCGTAGGAAGGTATGAGGCGGTCTTCACCGGCAAGGCAGCGCATGCCGCCGCGGCCCCGCACCTTGGCGTCAACGCCGGGGACGCGGCTGTGCTCAGCCAAGTGGCCATCGGGCTGCTTCGCCAGCAGGTCCCCGGGGATCACCGGATCGCCTGCTACGTGGCTGAGGCCGGCCATGTCACCAACATCATCCCGGACCACGCGGTGGTTCCCTTCGAATGCAGGGCGTTCACCCTGCCGGAATATGAAGCACTCCTGGAACGCGTCAAGCATTGCTTCGAAGGGGCAGCCCTCGCCACCGGGACAACCCTGGAGATCAGCGCCGCGGAACCACTGTACGAACCGTTGATCCAGGACGACGACCTTGCCGCCTACTGGACCGAAGCCATGGACGCCTTTGGCAAGGACACCTCACCGTCCGCCGGAATGGGCGGCGGATCAACCGACATGGGCAACATCTCCCAAGTCATCCCCTCGCTCCACCCGTGGCTCAGCATCCCTGGCGCCAACGTACCCATCCACTCGCACGGTTTCGCTGCCTTGGCCAACACCCCTGAGGCCTACGACGTCATGTTCGAGGCGGCCGTGGCACTTGCCTGGACCGTGGCCGGAGCCGCAACCCATCCCCAACAAAGAGAACGCTTCGCCAACGCGGCCTACCGCGGCGGAGCCCTGATTCAGGAAGCAACATCATGAGCACCCGCATCGAAACTGCGCGGACGGACAAAGCCGGTATGCGGCTGACCCTCCCCATTGCCGCGCTGGCGTTTGTCATCGCCCTTGCTGTTCAATTCATCGGCCAGGCCAAGATCGATCTCGGCATTGGCGCAATCATCATCTTCCCCATGGTGTGGGGCCTGATTTTGGGCCTCCTCGTCTCCATCCAGAAATTCAAGCCCCTTGGCCTTGACCTTCAGCGCGTCGCCTCTGCCCTGGTGGGTGTGGCCGTCCTTCTGCTGGTGGCACGCCTGGCCTTCAACATCGGTCCCAGCCTGCCCAGCCTGATCAAGGCGGGACCGGCACTGTTGCTGCAGGAAGTCGGACACCTCCTGGGGACCATCGTCCTGGCACTCCCCCTTGCCGTGCTGCTCCGCATGGGCAAGGCCACGGTAGGTGCGACCTTTTCCCTGGACCGCGAGCCTTCCTTCGCCATGGTCTCCGAAAAGTACGGCCCCGACTCGGACCAGTACCGCGGGGTTCTGGCGATGTACGTCTTCGGCACTCTGTTCGGCGCCGTGTTCATCACGCTGCTGACCTCGCTTGTCTCCAACTGGAAGATCTTCGATCCGCTGGCCCTTGCCATGGGTGCCGGCGTTGGCTCCGGGTCCATGATGGCGGCTTCGGCGGCCAGCATCGTGGCCGCCTACCCCGGGGACCAGGATGCCATCCTGGGCATGGCCGCCGTCTCGAACCTCATCACTACGGTCCTCGGCGTGTACGTGGGAATCTTCATCGCGCTTCCGCTGGCAGACAAGTTCTACAAGTTCCTGACCCGGAACAAGGACGGGCACAAAGTGGCAGCAGGCGTGGCGGACGCACCCAAGGCGGGAAGCGCCGTCGTCAGTGACCACGATGATGCCCAGGCGGAAGAGAACCGTCGCTTCCGTGAGGAAGTCGCGAAATCCTCGGCACACATGCAGCTGCCACTGTGGCTTTCACTCTCTGTCCTGACCGTCCTGGGTGTCGGAACCGCGGCTGTTGCGGCCAAGGGCCTGAGCCTGTCCATCCTCGCCGGTTACGGCATCATGCTGGCTCTGGTCCTGGTGAGCCTCCTGCTCGCGAAGATCACGCGCAAGATCTCGGCGATCGTGTTCATCACCACCATCGGTGCCTACATTTCCAGCCCCTGGTTCTTCGGTGCCGGCGTGCTGAATGAGGCCGTCAAGACCGTGGACTTCCTGTCCATCGCCACTGTGATGCTGACCTTGGCCGGCCTTTCCCTCGGCAAGGACATCCCACTGCTGCGCAACATCGGTTGGAAGATCATCCCGGTGGGCCTCGTGGCCATCACGGCGTCTTTCCTGCTGTCTGCCGTCATCGCCGAATTCGCCCTGGGGCTCTGGCACTAGCCCGAAGAGAGCACTTTACGCCAAGCGTGCAACCTCAACCTTCACTCCCGCGGTCCGGAACAGCGCCAGCTGCTCCTCCGAGGCGCCGGCATCCGTAACGAGCGTCCACGGCAGCGGCAACCGGACCCAGGAATGGAACGGACGCTTGCCAAGCTTGGACGAATCAGCAAGGACGTAGACGGCTTCGCCGCGGCGCGCCATCAGTTCCTTGAGCCGGGTTTGCTCGTGGTCGGCCTCGCACAAGCCGTCGTCTGCGGTCACGGCATCGGCACCGAGGAACACCCTGTCGAAAGTCATCCGCTCCAGTGCTGCCTCGGCAAGGGGACCCACAAACGTTTGGCTGACTTCGCGGAACCTGCCTCCGAGGCAGTTGACCACCACCCCCGGCGCGTCCTGCAGTTCCTGCAGGGTATTCACGCCGGGGGTGGTGATGGTCAGTGCCTCTGAGCCGCGCAGTGCGTGTGCCAAGGCACCCACCGTGGATCCGCCGTCGAGCAGGACGCTCTCGCCGGTCCGTACCTGGCCGGCGGCCCACGCCGCAATGGCGTGTTTCTGTTCATACGCTTCGCCCGTGCGTTGCCGCAGTGACGGCTCGGGGTGGGCGCCCAAGGGAAGCGCCCCGCCATAGGTGCGGGCCAGTTTGCCCTCTGTGTGCAGCTGCGCAAGATCGCGCCGGATGGTGGATGGCGTGACGTTGAAATGCTTGGAAAGCTCCTCGACGGAAGCAAGCCCAGTGGTAACGGCGAGGTGGTAGATCTCCTCGCGCCTGGTCCGGGCGGTGGTCATGGTGGGCTCTCCTTTGGCCTGTGCATGGCTGCTTGTCACATCGTAGGGGCACGGCGTCCCGTTCGCCGGGAAGGGACCGGTCCTACAGCGATGCGCCTCCGCAGATGACGTAGTTCTGCCCCGTGATGGATTTGCCGTGCGGCCCCAACAGGAACGCCGCAAGTGCCGCGACGTCCTCCGGGTCCACCAAGGAACCAAGCGCGGGCATGATGGGCGGCGTGGCGGACCTGCCGGGATCGGCCAGCATCGGGGTGTCGGTGGGTCCGGGAGAGAGCACGTTGACGGTGATCCCCCGCGGAGCCAGTTCCTGCGCCCACGATCTTCCCAAACCCATCAGGGCGGCCTTCGTCGCGGCGTACTGGCTCTTGCCCGGTGCGCCGGTGGAGGTCCGGCTGCCCACCAACAGGACCCGGCCGCCGTCGGGCATCTCCGGCACCACCGCGTTGGCGAGGACCTCGGCAGCAGCGACGTGGACCGTGAACATGCCGGCCAGGGCCGCGGCGTCCAGCTCGCCGAGGCGCGCGGTCCGCTGGAACCCTGCGGCATGGACCAAGGCATCGAAGGGTCCAAGCGGGCTGACGGCCGCAACGAGCGATTCAGGCTGCGCCAGGTCGGCCTGCACCCAGCTGAAACCTTCCCCGAGCGCTGACTCGCCACGGCTCAGCCCCGTCACCCGCCAGCCATCCGCCAGCAGCTTGGCTGCGATCGCCTTGCCGATGCCGGAACTCGTCCCGGTGACCAACGCGTGTTGTTGCGTCATTCCTGGCCGCCCGGGGTGGACGTGCCCTGGTAGGCCCACTCCGGGCCAACCCGGACAAACTTGATGGCCTGGCGGAAATACGTGTACGCGATGTTAACGGCGCCATCCGGTCCCTGGTGGATGGAAGGATAGGAGTACTCCCGGTTCAGGCCGTCGCGGGAGTTGTTGGACAAGCAATAGCCGTCTCCGACGTCCAGGTTCCGCCGGATTGGCCAGCTGCGTCCGCCGTCCTCGGAGATCGCGAGGGTCATGGGCGATCGCGGAGTTCCCCAGAAGGCCTTCCGCTCGTCGCCTGCCTCCGTGGTGGGTTCCACGGGAGCCAGCTGTCCCTGTTCCTCGGCCAGTCCGTCGTCGTCGATTTCGTCATAGAGGGAGAGCCGGCGTTCGGTGCCCTCTTCGGCGCGGCTGTGGTTGTAGACCAGCGCCAGGCGACCATCCGCCAAGGCCGTGAACTGGATGGAGGAGTTGTTGTTGGGCAGCTCCGTGGGGACGGGCTCGCTCCACGAACTGCCATCGTCGGTGGAACGGGACTCATGGATGGCGTCGGCCCAGCGGCTCCTGAAGAGCGCCAGCAGGCTGCCGTCCTGGAGAACCTGGATGTTCATGTGGACGCAGCCGAGGCTTCCGGGCAGCACCTGTTCGGACCACGTGGTTCCGGCGTCGTCGGAGATCATCACGGCGCTGTCGTCGCTGTTGCCCACCCATTTCTCGCCGGGTGTGGTGATGCAGCGGAAAATCGGGATGATGAGGCGCCCGGACGGCAAGGCCACCGGCAGTTGCCGGACGAAGACACCGCCCGTTTGATTGGCGGCGAAGAGGGTTTCCACTGCGCCCCAGGTGCGGCCACTGTCCGTTGACGTACGACGCCGGACCTCGGCTGTGTCCTGGTTGCCCGCCTTTTGGGCGGTGTACAGGAGCCACAGCTCACCGTTGGGAGCGTTGAAGAGGATGGGGTTCTGCTCCGAACGGCTGGAGTCGTTCGAGAGCTGCTCCGGCGCTGACCACTGCCGGCCGCCGGGGTCCAGGGTGGCGAACCAGATGGAAATGTCCGGGACACCTTCCTGGGTACCTCCGAACCAGACGCAGGCGAGGCGTCCGTCGGGCAGTGTCAGCAGGTTGGCGGCGTGGCTCTGGACCGTGGGCGCGGGCAGGTAGGCAAACTCCGCATCCATGGCCTCCTTCACGAGTCCGTCCGGGGTGATGGTGCTGTAATCGGTGGTGGTCTGCACGGTTCAGTCCTTGGCTTTTGCGGCGTCGAGGTGGGACTTGGCGATCTGTTCCAGGTGCGTCAAATCGGAGGCCACCGTGGTGAAGGTGTATCCCTGCTTGAGGCGCTCTGCCGCCACGGTTCCGGCAGGCGTGTGGATGCCCGCCGCGATGCCTGCGGAAGCCGCAGCGTCCGCAATGGTCTCGAGGGCCGCGTTGAACTCCGCTTCCACGGCGGGGTCGCCCGGGAAGGCGCCACCCACGGCGATGGCCAGGTCCGATGGGCCAACGTAGATGCCGTCTAGGCCGGGAGTGGCGCAGATTTCCTTGACGTTCGCCAGCCCGTCCGGGGTTTCGATCATCGCGAAGACAAGCGTGGCGGCGTTGGCGTCGGCCGGGACCGGACCGATCCGCAACGCGGAGCGCATGGGGCCGTAAGAACGGCCGCCCATCGGCGGATACTTGGCTGCAGCCACGGCTGCGGCTGCGTCGGCTTCGGTGTTGACCAGCGGAACAATGACGCCGACGGCTCCGGCGTCCAGGGCTTTGCCGATCGCCGTCAGGTTGTTGTCTTCCACCCGGACCATTCCGACGGCGGTGTGCCCGGCGTCGATGGCCATGAGCCCGTTCAGGACGCCCGAGTATCCGAGCAGGCCATGCTGGGCGTCCAGCGCAACGTAGTCGTAGCCGAGCCGGCCGATGCGTTCCGTGGCCACCGGGGCGTCCAGGACTGCCCAGTATCCAACGGCCTGTTCACGGGCCCGGATCTTCCGGGCGAATTCGAGGGCCAGTTCCGAAGTCATGTTCTCTACCTTTGGTTCGTCGTGGGTTGCGTGGTCAGGAGTGTGTGTCAGCGGTTGTAGGCCGGCATGGGTCCGCGGAGCCCGGCCCCCACCGTGTCGCACGCGGCCACCGTGTCGGCGTCGAGCGGCCCCTTGGCCACTGCGGCGATGTTGGATACCAGCTGCTGTACTTTGGAACCGCCCAGCAACATTGAACCGACGCGGTCACGGTAGGCAAGCCACCGCAGGGAAAGCTCCGGAAGTCCAATGCCGGCGTCGGAGGCAATCCCTGCGAGCGCTGCCACGGCGTCGAACAGTTGCTTGTCCCAGTAGCGCTGGGTGTACATGGCCGCGAGCTTGGAGTCACCGAAGCGGCCCTCTGAAGGTTTCGAGTCGAAGCTGTGCCGACCGGTCAGCAGGCCGCCGCCCAGGGGGTTGTACACCATGGTGTGCACGTCACGCGTGGCCGCGAATTCGAGGTACTCCTCTTCCAGGCGGCGGGCCACCAGGTTGTACAGCTGTTGGGCAACGACGGGCCGCGGGGCGCCGACTTCCCGGGCAACATGGATCACGTCCGCGATCTGCCAGGCCGCGAAGTTTGAGACGCCCAGGGCACCGATCTTGCCCTCGGCAACCAGTTCGGCCACGGTCCCCAAGGTTTCCTGGAGCGTCGCCGCGCGGTCCGGCTGGTGGAGGTAGAACAGGTCGATGCTGTCCACGCCGAGCCGGCGCAGGCTGCCTTCGACGCTGGTGCGCAGGCCTTTGGCGGACAAGGGAGAAGCGTCACCGTGGTCTGCGTGCGGCATGCCGGCCTTGGACGCGAGGAGCACTTGTTCCCTGCGGTCCTTGAGGAGTCGGGAGAGCATCTCCTCGGTGGCGCCTCCCACGTAGGCGTTCGCGGTGTCGATGGTGGTGATCCCGGCGGCGAGCGCTTCATCCACCATGCGCCCTGCGGTGGCTTCGTCCGCTGTGTCGCCGAAGGTCATGGTTCCCAGGACAAGCTTGGAAATCGGCAGGCCCAGGCCTTCGATGCTTGTCCCTGTGTGCTGGTTGCTCATGTGCTGTGGTTCCTCGGGTTTGGATGGTTGGTTTCAGGCGCTGGCTTTGAGGGCCAGGGAGGACACGATGTGGCGGGGCTTGAGTCCGTGCATGCCGGACGGGTCCAGGGCGGCGCGGCGCAACCGCCGTGTGTAGTCTTCCGCAGGACTGGTCAGCACTGATGCGGTGGGGCCGGCTTCCACCAGTTGGCCACGCCGCATCACCATGACGGTATCGCTGATCTCCTGCACCACGCCCAGGTTGTGGGAGATGAAGACGTAGGTGATGCCGGTTTCTTCCTGGATGGATTTCAGCAGCCTGAGCACCTGGGCCTGTACGGAGACATCGAGCGCGCTGGTGGCTTCGTCGCAGACCAGGAGTTCCGGCTTGGAGGCCAGGGCACGGGCGATTCCGATGCGCTGCCGCTGGCCACCGGAGAATTCTGCCGGGTGTTTCTGCAGCGATGCGGCGGGCAGCCCCACTTGGTCGATGAGTGTGGCTGCTGCCTTGTGGCGTTCGGCTTTGGACCTGATGCCCTGGAGTTTCAGCGGTTCCGCCACGATCTCCTGGGCGGTCAGGTGCGGGTCCAGGGAGCCGTAGGGATCCTGGAAGACCATTTGGAACTTCGAGCGGAGGGGGCGCAGTTTCGACTCGCTCAGGGAGGCGAGGTCCGTGCCGTCCAGGTTGATCCTGCCGCTGGTGGGGGTTACCAGCCGCATGAGCGCCTTGGCAATGGTGGATTTGCCGCAACCGGACTCCCCCACCACGGCGATGGTCTTGCCCTTGTCCACCGAGAAGGAAACATCGTCCACGGCCCGGAACGTTCCGCCGGGCACGTGGTAATCCACCACGAGGTTTTCTACGGAGAGGAACGGTTCAGTCATGGCGGACTCCTGTCCGGGTGAGCGTGGTGGGTGGAGGCACGACGGCGGAACCTGGCGTGGGTGCCTCCGTGCGGGCCGTCCGGGGTTGGGTTTCATCCGGGGTTTCATCCGGGGTTTCGTCCCACGCGCCCAGTACCGGAACAGCGGCCAGCAGGCTGCGGGTGTACTCCGTGGCCGGGCTGTCAACGATTTGCTGGACTTCCCCGGACTCCACAAAGGTCCCGTTCTTCATGACGTGGATCCGGTCGGAGATGAGGCGGGCCACTCCAAGGTCGTGGGTGATCATGAGGATGCCGATGCCCCGCTGCTCCTGCAGTTCCAGGAGCAGGTCCAGGATGCCTGCCTGGACCGTCACGTCCAGGGCTGAGGTTGGTTCGTCGGCAACCAGGAGTTGCGGTTCGCTGGCCAGGGCGATGGCGATCAGCACGCGCTGCAGCATGCCACCGGAGAGTTGGTGCGGGTACTTTTTCAGTTGCTGTTCGGGCAACGGGATGTGGACCTGCTGCAGCAAGCGGATGGCACGGGCCCGGACAGCATCCTTGTCCTTGGCCGATGCGGCACCGGCGATGCGGATGGCTTCGAAGAGTTGGCTGCCAATCGAGTGGACCGGACTCAAGGCAGTCATGGGGTCTTGTGGAATGAGGGCAAGCGTCTTTCCCCGGACCTTGTTGATGGCTTTCGGGTTGGCCACCACGTCTACGTCTTCGATCTTTACCGTTCCGGAGAGTACGGCGAGGTCAGGGGGCAGCAACTGGAGGATGCCCATCGCCGTCGTTGATTTGCCGGAACCGGACTCGCCAATGATGGTGACGGTCTCGCCCCTGTGGATGCTGAAGCTGACATCGTCCACGGCGCGGATGATCCCGGCTTCGGTGATCAATTCAACCTGGAAGTTCCGGACATCCAGCAGGGCGGGTTCGGTGCGGGTTTGCGTGTTCATCTCAGGCACCCTTCTTCTTGCGGCGCGGACGGTCGCGGAGGCCGTCACCAAGGAGGTTGACGCCTACCACCATCAATACGATCACCAGGCCGGGCAATGTGACCATCCACCAGGAGGTTGTGATGTAGTCCTGTCCATCGGAAATGATGCGACCCCAGGTGGCGAAGGGACGCTGCGGACCGGCGCCGAGGAAGCTGAGGGCGCTTTCCAGCAATACCGCCTGGGCCAGGAGCAGCAGGACAACCAGCGTGGCCTGCTTGATGACGTTGGGAATGATGTGCTGGATCAGGATCTGGATGCGGTGCAGTCCCAGGATGCGGGCTGCGGAAACGTAGGGTTTCTCCCGTTCCACCAACACCATGGACCGGGTGAGCCTGGCGACTTCAGGCCATTGGGCGATGGCGATCACGAACGTGATCACCGGGATGGAGGGGCCGAAGAGCGCCACCACCAGCAGCAGCATCATGAGCAGGGGCAACGACATCTGTGCTTCCAGGATGCGCGAAACCACAGTGTCCACCCAGCCGCCAAAGTAACCCGCGGCGGCGCCAAGGATGATGCCGATGGCACCGGACACCACCACGGCGAGGACTCCGATGGTCAGCGAGACCTGGCCACCGTGGAGGACGCGGGACAGCAGGTCGCGGCCGAGTTGGTCTGTGCCGAACAGGTGGCCATCCACCAAGGGCGCCAGGCGCCGGGCGGACAAGTCCTGGTGGTTGGCGTCCGGGAGGGGAAGTACCTGTGCCAGCAGGATGGGGATGATGACGATCAAGGTGCACACGGCACCGATGCGGATCTTCCATTTGGCGGCGTTCCTGCGGCGCGTGGCACCAGCCTTGGCGATCATCGCCTTGGTGACCGCGCTGGGGGAAGGCCTGCGCTCCGGCTGTCCGGCCGGGACTTCGGCCGGGGTGGTTGCGGTAGGACTGGTGCTCATGCTGCTGCCGCCTTTCCAAGACGAACACGGGGATCCAGGAGGGGGTAGGCCAGGTCGATGACCAATTGGACCGCCACTGCCAGCAAAGCCGTGATCAGGACGGTCGCCTGGATGAGGGGGTAGTCACGGGTTTCAAGGGCCCGGACAATCAGGGAGCCGACTCCCGGCCAGGCGAAGACTACTTCCACTACCACCACGCCGTTGAGCATCGCCGCGAAGCGGGTACCCAACGCGGTGAAGACGGGAATGGCCGAGTTGCCCATGGCGTAGCGCCACGTCAGGAGGGAGTTCCGGACGCCACGGGAGCGGGCCACCGTCAGGTAGGGTGCGGCGAAGTTGGTGGTCATTTCGCGGCGGACCATGCGCGAGATCAAGGCGATCTGGAGGATCGCGATGGTCACCGTGGGAAGAACCAGCCCGCCCCAGGTGGCGAAACCGGAGGCCGGGAACAGAGGAACCAGGACAGCGAATCCCGTAAGGAGCATGATGCCTGTCCAGAAGTCCGGCATCGACTGCCCGGCGATGGTGAGGACGTTGACGCCGAGCTCGCGGTTGGTATCCGGGCGGCGGGACATCCAGACGCCCAGCGGAATGGCGACGACGGCGGTCAACAAAATAGCGGATGTCGCCAGGGTCAGGGTATAGGGCATCCTTTCGGCCACAACCTGCATGGCCGGGGCCTGGAACGAATAGGACGTTCCGAGGTTGCCGGTGAACAGCTGCTGCAGGAAGATCCAGTACTGCTCAAGCAGGGGACGGTCCAGGCCGAACTGCTCGCGGACCCGCGCCAGCTCCTCGGTTGTTGCCAGCGGCCCGGCATAGGACACGGCGGGATCTCCCGGCGCCATGCGGATCAGGATAAAGACGGTGGAGACCGTCAGGAACACGGTCAGGAGTCCCTGGCCGGCCCGTTTGAGGATGTACTTCGTCATGGCTTAGGCCTCCAGCCGGACATCGACGAGGGGGTAGGAGTTGGTGGGGGCCAAGGAGAGCCCGTCTACGCGCTTCTGGTGGGCCAGGACGGATTTCGGCACGAACGCCCACGCACACGGCCAGGTATCCCAGATGGCCTGTTGTGCGGCGGCCAGCCGTTCCTGCCGCAGGGTGGAATCCACCTCGGACGAGGCTGCCTGGATCTTCTTCTGCACGTCCGGGACAACATAGCCCTGGTAGGTATCGCGGGTCTTCTCCTTTTCGGCAGTACCTGCGTACATTCCCTGCATCATGGTGATGGCCAGTCCCGTGGGACTGCTGAAGCCGTTCCCGAGCAGGTCCCAGTCCCCCTGCTTGCCTTGGCGCCAGGCGAGGATGTTGCCACCGGGTTCGAACTGCTGCAATTGGGTCTTGACGCCGATGGCTCCAAACATCTCCACAAGGGCCTCCATCACGGAGGTGTCGGAGGCGAACTCGCCGGTCTCCCAGATGATCTTCAGCTCGAGGTTGCTGACTCCCAATTGCTCCAGGGTGGACTTCGCCTTGGCGGGATCGTAGGTGTACGTCCCGGTTTTGGCGTATCCGGTGAGGCTGGACGGGACAACGCCTTCGGCTTGGCTCACAGAGTCCACCAGCACGTCCTTGACCAGGGCTTCACCATCAATGGCCCAGCTGAGGGCCTCCCTTACGCGGACATCCGCCAGGGGGTGGCCCGCGGGCTTGCGGAAGTTGTAGAAGATCTGGTTCAGGCGCAGGCTCGAAGCTTCTGCCAGCACGACGCCCGGGAGCCCCGCGAGCTGCTCGCGTGAGTTCGGGGTAATGGAGTCGATAATATCCACCTCGCCGCTGCGCAGGGCGATCACTCGGCTGGATTCCTCAGGGAGGAACCGCACTTCAACGTTTTCCACCTCGGGAGCCGGACCCCAGTAATTTTCGTTCCTCCGGAGGCTGTACGTGCCGGCGCCGCGGTTGAATTTGGTCACCATGTAGGGGCCGGTACCCACGCCGTCCTGCAGTTCTTCCGGCTTGTTCCTGGCGGCCGGGCTGATCAGGATCATGCTCATCAGGGAGTCCAGGATGGGGATCGGATTCTTCGACTCCATGGTGAAGGTCCGGTCATCCACGGGCACAACCGTGGGGAATTCCGGAAAGAAGCCCGCCACGAAGGAACCTTGGACCTGCTGGTACATTTTGAGCGCTGTGGCAACGTCGTTGATGTCAACGGGGGTGCCGTCCGAGTACTTGATGCCTTCGCGGAGGCGAACGGTCCATTGAGTGGGTGAGGTCATCTCAAAACGTTCGGCCAGGACAAGCACGGGCTTGGTCTCGGGACCGATTGCCGTGAGGCCTTGACGTACTGCACGCTGCACCGTCACTGCGGCATCGAACTGGTTGAGCTTGTTGTCGAGGCTGACCAGTGAACGGTTGAGGGCCAGCGTCAGGGTGCTTGGTCCTGGAAGTCCGGTGGGGCCTGCGCACCCTGCGACGGTGCCGGTGCCCAGGAGAAATCCGGCGGCTGCGCCGAACTGCAGGAGGCGGCGCCGTGAGATCTCGGTTCCTTGAGGAAGAACGGTCATCGTTGACCTCTCGGTTGGTTGGGGAGACGGCCGGCCGGATTGGCTGCGCCGTGTTGCATGGATCACTCTGCCACCTCTGCGCGAAATACGCAACAGCCATGGCGCATTTCGCGCAATCATGCCATGATGGTCCCACGGACCGCCTCATCTGCAGGCGACGCGACCGGCCAGCGAACCCGCTGGCCGGTTCCCACAGCAAGGTCAGGAAGGAGGACACGTGGACACACCCCCGCGCCTCATCATCCAGGCGGACGACTACTCGGGCGCAGCAGAGGCGGGACAAGCATTTGCCGCGCAAGGATTCACAACCGGCATCGCCTTGGGCGGAGCTGGCCGGACAGCGCCCCTTTCCATGGGCTCCCCCGAGGTCCTGGTACTCGACACGCATACCCGGGGAGCCTCCCCAACCGACGCCCGGGCTGCGGTGGCACAGGCCCTGGATTCGGCCCGCCGCGACACCCGGACAGTGGTCTTCAAGAAGACGGATTCGCTTTGGCGGGGCAACATCGCCGCCGAAATCTCTGCGCTTAACGCACTGGGCTACCACGTGGTACTCGCGGGTGCGCTGCCGCAACTGCACAGGACCGTCAAGGACGGAAAACCCTTCGTGGCAGGTATTCCCCTTGCCGCCACTGACGCCTGGCGTGCAGAATCCGGCCCAGCACCTGCGGCCGTAGGGGAACTCTGGGAGCCGCTCGCAGCCCAGCCCGCACGTTTGTCCCTTGACACCGTCCGCTCCGCCCATTTACCCGCGCGGCTTGCGGGCTTGCTGTCCGGCCACGCTCCCCGGATCGTGATAGCCGACGGCGAAACGGCTTCCGACCTCACGGCGGTCGCAGACGCCTTCATGGCCCTGCAGGACGACAACGGAGGAACCATCGCGTTGGCGGGCACCGGCGGCTTGGCCGAGGCATTGGCCGCCAGCATGAAGACCATAGTTGCGCGAAACGCGCAACCAGAGCTCCGCGAGCTGCTTGTGGACACACGACGGCGGCGGGTGATTGCCGCCGTCGGGAGCGCCTCCCCGGCGGCCCGGATGCAACTGGACGGCCTGGAACGCAACGGATTCCGCACCGTTCGCCTCCAGCCCCGGCAACTCCACACTGGAGCCGCCCAGCCGTTGGTGGAGGGGTCCGCCGAAGCGCCCAACGTGGTGGTCACCGTGGACTCTTCCGTCGTGGATCCCCGTGATGCCCGGAACATCGTGGAGGCGCTGGCCGGCGTCGTCGCGGACAACGCCCATGACGATCCTGCACCCGACCTCATCCTGACCGGGGGCGAGACGGCGCGGGAGGTGCTTGATGCCCTGGATATCGCTTCGCTCCAGCCCCTCGCTTCAGTGCAGCACGGCGCCGTCATCAGTGTGGCCGACGATGGCCGGCTGGTCGCTACCAAACCCGGCAGCTTCGGCACCAAGGATGTCCTGTCGCAGCTGTACCTCAGTATCCGGAACCTCAGGAGCGGCTCGTCTCCCCAGCCGCCCGCAGACAACCATTCCCCCTCGAACGACGGAGCAACCATGACTTCAACCTCTGCCCACCACGACAACCGGCCATTTATCGCCGTCACCATGGGTGACGGCGCAGGCGTAGGCCCCGAAGTCACCGTCGGGGCCCTCCTGGCCGAAAATGCCTACGACGACTGCCGGCCGGTTGTCATCGGCGACGCGTACCGGCTCCGCCTCGGGGCACAAGCCTTGGGTGCAGCTGCGGACATTGTGGAAATCACGTCTGTTCCGGACGCCGTCTTCGAACCGGGCCGCATCAATGTCATTGACCCCAAGCTCCTCTCTCCCGACCTCGAGTGGGGCAAGGAATCAGCCGAAGCGGGCAACGCCGCCTACCACTACATCCGGATCGCATGCGAACTGGGGATGGACGGGCAGGTGCAGGGTATCTGCACCGCTCCCCTCAATAAGGCCGCATTGCACATGGCCGGCCATGTGTACCCGGGACATACGGAACTTCTTGCGCACTTCATGGGAATCGACGAGGTGTCAATGATGCTCTCCACCCCCAAGGTCAAAGTCATCCACGTCACCACCCACATCGGGCTCATTGACGCCATCAACAAGATTGAACCCGGCCTGGTGGAACGGACCATCCGCCGCGGCCACGGCGCCATGCAGCGGGCAGGTATTGCTGATCCGAAGATCGGCGTGTGCGCCATCAACCCCCACGCCGGCGAGAACGGACTGTTCGGTTACGGCGAAGAAGCGGAGAAGATTACGCCTGCCATCGAGAAGGTCCAGGCTGACGGCATCGACGCCCGCGGGCCGCTTCCAGCCGATACTGCCTTCTTCCTGGCCGGACGCGGCGACTACGACCTCATCGTGGCCATGTACCACGACCAGGGCCACGGCCCGGTCAAGGTGCTGGGCATCGAGGCCGGCGTCAACATCACGGTTGGACTGCCCGTTATCCGCACCTCAGTGGACCACGGCACGGCCTTCGATATTGCCGGAAAGGGCGTCGTTGAGGTCGGCAGCATGATCGAAGCACTGAGGCAGGCCGCGGAAATGTCTCCGAGTCCAGCACCCCGCATGTAAGGCGCTGGATTTTGCTGTGCGCCAGGCGTAGAACGGGCTTATGGCCACCAGGCGCAGGCGGTTCCTGCTGGCCCTTTGCCTCAGTTTGTGGTTCCTGGGCGGATGCACGGCCGGCCCACCGGAGCCGTCGCCCCTGCCTGCCCCGGCGCCCGGTACCACAGACTCGCTTGAGCGGACGGTCCTGCATTTCCTGGAGGACGGCGTCACGTCCGTTGTTGTCCAGGTCCGGTGGCCCGGGGGTGAATGGTCCAAGGCATACGGTGTCCGGAACCTGTCCACCAACGATCCCGCACGGCCATTGGACAGGTTCCCGGCCGGCGGCCTGACCAAGTCCATGGTGGCCGCCGAAGTCCTCAAATTGGTGGATGACCACCGGCTGAGCCTCGATGGGCCGATCAATGATGCCCTCGCCCGCGTGGCACCGGAACTGAAACCACCAGGCGTTGTGACACTGCGGCAATTGCTGAACCATACGTCAGGTTTGCCCGACTTCTCGGACGAGTTGTTCCGCGGGTCCAGGGCGGGCGGGACCCTCCAAGCACACATCAGCTCGCAGGATGGCCTGCGGTTGGCTGCCAAACTGCCATGGGAATCCTTCAACACCGGATTCTTCAACTATTCGGAGTCCAACTACCTTGCCCTCGGGTTGTTGATCGAGGACGCCCGCTCGCGTCCCCTGGACGAGATCCTCCAGAACGATCTGTTCCGCCCGATGGGCCTGGAAAAAACCACCCTTTCCGGGCCTGACCGGGGAGCCCGGGACAACCTTCACGGCTATGTCATGGACGGCAACCGGCAGGTTGATGTCACACAGGCCGACTACTTGGTGGGCTCCCCCGCCGGTGGCGTAGTGTCCACCACCGCGGACATCGACAACTTCTACCGCAGCCTGTTGTCGGGCCGCATCGCTTCCCCCGGGCTGGTCCGGGAAATGAAGGAAACGGGCACCGGCAACTACGGCCTGGGGCTCCAACGCTTCAGCATTGGTTGCTCCGGCGAGCACAGGTACGGCAGCACCGGCCGCGTGTTCGGCTACCTTTCTGCGTCGATCAGCAGCGACGACGGCGGCAGCCAGGTCACCATGGGGCTGGCCCTGCCGCCGCTGCCCGTTGATGACCCCGTGGTGGACCGGCGCATAGGACTTTACGCCTCGCAAATGGTCTCCGCGGCGCAGGAAACGCTGGATCACTTGTGCCAGTGACAAGCTCTGGCGGAGAACGTACATCGGGACGAGAATGGGCACGTGGCCCACCCTCGTACCGAAGGCAGCGGCGACACCATGAACGATGCCGCCCGCAGGATCCAGCGTGTGTATCTGGTACTGACGCTGGGAAACACCATCGCCGCGTCCTTCATCTGGGGCATCAACACCCTGTTCCTCCTCGACGCCGGTCTCAGCAACCTCGAAGCCTTCGCCGCAAATGCTTTCTTCACCGCCGGCATGGTCCTGTTCGAAGTCCCCACGGGAGTGGTTGCCGATGGCTGGGGACGCAGGGTCTCCTTCCTCCTGGGCACCATCACCTTGGCGGCGTCCACATACTTGTACTACGTGATGTGGCAAATTTCAGCGCCGTTCTGGATGTGGGCCGTCGTTTCAGTGCTCTTGGGACTCGGCTTCACGTTCTTCTCCGGCGCGGTGGAGGCCTGGCTGGTGGATGCCCTCCGCTTCTCGGGCTATGAAGGCGGGCTCGAGACCGTGCTCGGCCGGGGCCAGATGGTCCAGGGCGTAGCCATGCTGCTTGGGTCCGTGGCAGGTGGCGTCATTGCCCAGGCCACCAACCTTGGCGTGCCGTTCCTGTTGCGCGTCCTGGTTTTGGTGGCGATGTTCGCCGTGGCTTTCTGGTTGATGCACGACGTCGGCTTCTCGCCTGAGCGGTCAACGCACCCCTTGGAGGCCACCCGGGCAGTCCTGGCCGCTTCGATCGACAACGGCCTGAAAAACCCGCCAGTCCGCTACGTGATGCTCGCCGCGCCCTTCAGCGCCGGCGTCGGAATCTATGTCTTCTACGCACTGCAGCCGTATCTGCTGGACCTGTTCGGCGATCCGCACGCGTATTCGATTGCGGGGCTCGCCGCCGCGATCGTGGCGGGCTCGCAAGTGCTGGGAGGGTGGCTCGCACCGCTCGCCCGCAGGCTCTTCCATAAGCGGACCTCGGTCCTGATCCTCGGCAGCGTGGTGGGCGCCGTGATCCTGCTGGTCCTCGGATTCACCCGCGTGTTCTGGATTGCGCTGGTGCTGCTCGCCCTGTGGGCTGTAGTGGGGTCCGCTGCCACCCCCGTGCGCCAGGCCTATGTCAACGACCTCATCCCGTCCAAACAGCGTGCCACGGTCCTGAGCTTTGATTCCCTGATGGGATCCAGTGGCGGCGTCGTGGTGCAGCCCCTGCTGGGACGCGGCGCCGACCTCTATGGCTACCCGGCCTCACTGGCCATGGCTGGAGTCATCGAGACCATTGCCGTCCCGTTCCTCATCGCCAGCCGGCGGCAGTCCGCCTCAGCCGATCGTTCGACGTCCACTCCGGCCGGCACTGACCAACAGGGGCCAGCAAAGGACGAATGGCAGCCCGGACCGGCGGCCTAGCAGGACGGAACTGTCAGCGACCGGCTGAGGCGTGATTGACGCAGTACGGCGTCCACGGCCGGGCATCAAGCCGTCCCTCCGGTATCTGCACCCCACAAACGATGCATATCCCGAAGGTACCGGCTTCGATGCGCGCCAGGGCTTCCTCGATCTGGCCCAGTCCGGCGCGGCTTTGCTCCATCAGCGCTGAGGCCTGCGAGAGCTCAAAGGCGATCGTGCTGCCCTCGGGGTCGTGCTCGTCGTCGACATTCGAGTCCAGCCTCGCCGCACTGACCGAGGCAATGTCACCGCGAAGGGCGCCCAGCAAGGCCAGCTTCGCGTCCCGCTCACGCTCCAAAAGGACGCGGAAACGCTGGACATCAACCATGGTCCTCCTCGGTACCCAGATAGGTGTGCCCTCCCCGGAACTCCGGGAAGGGCACCTCGACTGCCTGCGGTAGAAACTACTGGGCCGGCTGGTCTCCGGCAATATTCACCAGCCAGGCAATGCCGAACTTGTCAACGCACATGCCAAAGACGTCACCCCAGGGGGCGCTCTCGAGGGGCATGGTGACGGTGCCGCCATCAACCAGCTTGTCCCAGTAGCCGCGGAGTTCTGCTTCATCCGACGACTCACCGCTGAGGGACACGGAGATGTTGTTTCCCGGGTTGTAGTCCATGCCGTTGGGCGTATCCGAAGCCATCAGCGTCAGGCCATTCGGCGAGACAAGCATGCCGTGCATCACTTTGTCGGCTTCGGCGGGATCCTGGCTGGCCTGGTAGTCGCCGAACGTGCTGATGGTCAGTTCTCCGCCGAAGACGGTTTCGTAGAAAGTGATGGCGTCACGGGCGTTGTCGCGGAAAGAGATATAGGGGTTGAGGCGCGATGTCATAGCAGTGTTCTCCTCATGGTTGTGTTGGGCGCGCTGGTCGCCGTGCGGCCATGCTAGCAGCGGGATCAGGTGCCTGTCGCGCAGTCTTTTCAGTCGCCGTCGTAGGCCTTCCGAAGAGCTGCGATGTCCAGCTTCCGCATCTTCATCATGGCTTCCATGGCACGGCGCGCACCCTCGGGATCCGGTCCGGTGAGGACGTCCGTAAAGCCCTTGGGAATAACCTGCCAGGAGAGCCCGTACTTGTCCTTCAACCAACCACACATACTTTCCTCCCCGCCTACCAGCAGGGCCTCCCAGTAGCGGTCCACCTCTTCCTGCGAATCGCAGTTGATCACCAGCGAAACAGCCTCGTTGAAGGTGAAGGCCGGGCCGCCGTTCAGGGCCATGAACTGCCGCCCCTCAAGCTCGAACTCAACGGTTAGGGGCTGGCCGTCCGGCCCCGGCATGGACTGCCCCATGACTGCGGTGTCAAAGGTCGAGGTGTAGAACTCGGCTGCTTCCGCCGCCTGCCCGTCGAACCACAAACACGTGGAAATCTTCTGCATTGCCTTGGTCCTCCCATGTGACTCGGGACAAGCCGTCCCCGGTTGAGGCTAGCGCTCCGGCGCGTTCGGGACAATGCCCGACGGCGGCGCGGTCGCCGGCGCTGTTCCGGGAAACGCCGCCTAGTCGCCGGACGTCCGGATCCGGCTCACCAGGCCCACGGTATTGCCCTCGCTGTCCTCCACGAACGCCATCCATTCCTCCGATCCCGCCGGGCCTAGCCGATCGTCCTCGTGGACGAAGATGACGTGCGGTTCTGCGAGTATCCGCACTCCCTTGGCGCGAAGCCCTTCAACGGACAAGTGGAGGTCTGCTACCTCCAGGTAGACCAACGCCGACGGCGCGCCCTTCTCCAGCAGGAGACGGACGCCACCGACATCGAAGAACAAGAGGCCGGGCGGATCAAAGACGGCCTGGGGTTCCTTCCCGAGGAGCCAGGAATAGAACTCCGCTGCCCGTTCCAGGTCCTCGGCGCGTTGGGCGACTTGGATGAACCGCACGATCAACCTCCAAGATGGCGTGTAGGGCTTCTTCCGCAGCCATCGTCCCCATAAGGAGCCCGCCGATCAAGGGAAATTCCCCGGCTTCGCGATATTCGCCGGGCACGGATAGTGTCGGTTGCATGCCTACCCCCAAGAGCCGGTGGATTCTCGCTGCCACCGGTGACCTCATCCTGATCCTTGTTTTCGCCGCCATTGGACGTGACGCCCACGCCCGGGGCGACATCATCGGCGGCGCTTTCCTCACCGCCTGGCCGTTCCTCGTCGGTGCCGCCGCAGCTTGGCTGGCCCTGCGGGTGTGGTCCAGGCCCTTCGCGATCTGGCCCTCCGGAGTAGCCGTATGGCTGGGCGCGCTCATTGTGGGAATGCTGCTGAGGGAGCTCACCGGCCAAATCGTCGTGCTGCCCTTCGTGATCGTGGCGTTCCTTGCCCTGGGCATCCTGCTCCTGGGTTTCCGCGGGATTGTGGCGATCGCGAGCAGGCTTTCGAGGAAACGCCACAGCCGCTCCTGACACGGTCCGGAACAGACCATATGCACTACGCTGGAGAGCGTCCGCAATGACGCATTTTTCGGAAAGGCCCCCCGTGATCACCGCATTTGTCCTGATCAAGACCGACGCTTCCCGTATCCCGGAAACTGCCGAACAAATTTCGGCCATCCAAGGGATCAGCGAGGTCTATTCAGTGACTGGCGAATGGGACCTGATCGCCGTGGCCCGTGTCTCCAAGCACGAGGACCTGGCAGACGTCATCGCAGACCGCCTGTCCAAGGTTCCGTCGGTGGTCCACACCACCACGCACATCGCTTTCCGCGCTTACTCGC
Organism: Paenarthrobacter sp. NPDC089714; assembly: GCF_044748905.1. NCBI lineage: Bacteria > Bacillati > Actinomycetota > Actinomycetes > Micrococcales > Micrococcaceae > Paenarthrobacter > Paenarthrobacter sp. NPDC089714. The sequence goes on along the minus strand of NZ_JBIVGX010000003.1, from coordinate 221,866 downwards.
AGCACGACCTCGATGCTGCCTTTGCGCTCGGATTCGAGTAAATTTCCGAATCCAGTCCGGAAATTACCCCGGAACCTGGCTCCGGCTGAGGTCCGTCCATTTCGCCAGGACGCCGGCGGCAGCACCGGTATCGACGGACTCGGCAGCCCGGCCGAAAGCGGCCCGCATCCGGTCAACAAGCGTCCCCTCCGCGGCAAGGTCAGCAGCGACAAGCCCCGCGGCCGCGTTCAGCAGCACGGCATCACGTACGGGGCCGGTCTTACCGTCGAGGATGTCCCGCACCACCTGGGCATTGGCCTCGGCATCACCGCCGCGGAGGTCCGCCACGGTGGACGGGCGGATTCCAAGGTCCGTTGGCGAGAAGACCTGCTCGGCAACCACACCGTCACGGATCTCCCAGACAGTCGAGGGACCCGTTGGTGTCAGTTCATCCAGTCCGTCGTCACCACGGAAAACGAGTCCGCGGCTGCCACGCCGCGCAAGAACGCCTGCCACCAGGGGTGCCATGCGGGCATTGGCCACACCCACAGCGGAAGCCTGCACGTGGGCAGGATTGGTCATGGGCCCCAGGAAGTTGAAGGCCGTAGGAACGGCAAGCTCCCTGCGAGGAACTGCGGTATGCCGGAAGGACGGGTGGAAGACCTGCGCGAAGCAGAAGGTGATTCCAGCCTCCTCCGCATTGCGGGCCACTTGCTCTATGGACAAGTCCAAACGGACCCCGAGCGCTTCGAGGACGTCGGCGGAACCCGAGGCGGAAGATGCGGCACGGTTGCCGTGCTTGACAACCTTCGCCCCGGCGCCGGCAGCAACGAGGGCCGCCATGGTGGAAATGTTCACCGTGTTGAGGCGGTCGCCGCCGGTACCAACAATGTCCAGCTTCTCACCGGAGATTTCTATGGGGTTTGCGTTCTGGACCATGGCTTCCACCAGGCCCGCAAGTTCTTCCACGGTCTCACCCTTGGCGCGCAGGGCCACGAGGAAGCCGGCGATCTGCGCCGGAGTCGCATCTCCGGCCATGATCGTGTTCATGGCCCACTGCGTGTTCTCCACCGCAAGGTCGTCGCCATTGATCAGTGCAGAGATGAGCCCTGGCCAGGTGTTGCTGGCTGCAGGTGCCGATGCCGGAGAAGTCACTCCCCGATGCTATCGACCGAGCAGCGCCGATGACCAATGTGAACCTGCCCGGGAACTTTTCCGCGCGATTTCGCGTCTTTGTAGAAAAAGTCTCCCCAAACGGTGGTTTGCATTGGGAACTCTGGACTTTTACAGACATAATGTCCTTGTGACATCTGCGACCCATGCCCCCAGTACCCCGGCGCACCCGACGCTGAACCGCCCCAACCTGGTTTCTGTTGGAACCGTTGTTTGGCTGTCCAGTGAGTTGATGTTCTTCGCCGGCCTCTTTGCCATGTACTTCACCCTGCGTTCCACGTCCGGAGCGCTGTGGGCCGAAGAGACGGCCAAGCTCAACTTCCCGTTTGCGCTCGTAAACACCATCGTCCTCGTGGCCAGTTCCTTCACTTGCCAGATGGGCGTGTTTGCTGCCGAACGGCTCGAACCGCGCCGCACGGGCGGCCCTTTCCAGTTCACCCGCTGGGGCATGAATGAATGGTTCATCCTCACCTTCATCATGGGTGCCTTCTTCGTAGCCGGTCAGACCACGGAATACGCCATGCTCGTCTCCGAGCACGTTTCGTTGTCCTCCAACGCCTACGGTTCCGCCTTCTACATGACCACCGGCTTCCACGGCCTCCACGTCATCGGCGGTTTGATCGCGTTCCTCTTCATCATTGGCCGCGCCTTCGCAGCCAAGAAGTTCGGACACTTTGAAGCTACCTCGGCGATCGTCACCTCGTACTACTGGCACTTCGTCGACGTCGTGTGGATCGGCCTCTTCCTGGTCATCTACGTCCTCAAGTAGCCGGCCTTGACTCTTTTTCTACAAGAGGCAGAATTTCAAGAAGCGGCTCACGGAGCCGACGCAGGATCGAATAAAGGAACCACCACGTGAAGGCACTCTCGCAGAAGCGACGTCACCCACTGGCAGCCATTGCACTGCTGCTGATGGGCCTCCTCCTCACTGGTGGGCTTTACGCCATTGCCACTTCCGTCAACCAGGCCAAGGCCGACACCACGAGCTACAGCGCCAGTGACGTAGAGGAAGGCGGCAAGCTCTTTGCCGCCAACTGCGCCACCTGCCACGGCATGGGTGCAAGCGGTACCCAGGACGGCCCTTCGCTGGTCGGTGTGGGTGCAGCAGCAGTTGACTTCCAGGTTGGCACCGGCCGTATGCCCATGCAGATGAACGGCCCGCAGGCCCAGAAGAAGCCCGTTCAGTTCAACGACGAGCAGACCAAGCAGCTCTCGGCCTACGTCGCATCCCTCGGCGCTGGCCCGGCCATCCCTGAGGAGCACCTCCTGGATGAGAAGGGTGACGCTGCCAAGGGTGGCGAGCTCTTCCGTGTGAACTGCGCCATGTGCCACAACGCCGCAGCCGCAGGTGGTGCACTGACCCGCGGTAAGTTCGCACCCGCCCTTGCCGATGTCACCGGCAAGCACATCTATGAGGCAATGGCCACGGGACCGCAGAACATGCCAGTGTTCAACGACTCGAACGTCACCCCGGAAGACAAGCGCGACATCATCACCTTCCTCAAGACGATCGAAGCAAACGGATCGCCCGGTGGAGCCGACCTCGGCTCGCTCGGTCCGGTGTCTGAAGGCCTGTTCGTGTGGGTAGCCGGTCTTGGCGTGATCATTGCCTTCACCATCTGGCTGACGTCACGTACGTCCTGATCCAGGCGGAAACAAACTTCTGCTGCACTGACAGCAGTTTTGAACTGAAAACAAACCCGGCGCAGGCCGGGACAACGAGAGAAGGATGAGGCGAATTATGGGCAACCATAGTGACGGCAGTCCGAACCACTCGGGCACCGTAGCTACGGCTGGTCAGAATGAGGTGGAGAAGTTCCAGGATCCTGGTCTTCCTCCGCATCGTTTGCGCCTGGCTGACACGGACCCGGTAGCCGCAAAGCGCGCCGAGCGTCAGGTAGCCATTCTGTTTGGCATTTCCGTCATCGGCACCCTGGTGTTCCTGGTGGCGTACTTCGCCATCGATCTGGGCGAAGACTCCACGATTGCGACGATCCGCACGCAGAACCTGCTGCTCGGCCTGGGCACCGCCTTTGCCATGCTCGGTATCGGCACCGGTATCGTCCACTGGGCCAAGGCACTCATGCCGGACCACGAAGTATCGGAAGAGCGCCACGCCATCCGCACGGAGGAAGACCGCCAGGCGGCCGTCCGCATCGTGGATGACATCGTCGAAGAGACCGGCATCAAGCGCCGCCCGCTGATCCGGAACACGCTCCTTGGAGCTGTGGCACTGGCACCCCTGCCCGCGCTGGCGATCTTCGGCGACCTCGGTCCCCGTCCGGATGACAAGCTGGCGCACACCATGTGGGCTCCGCAGGATGGCAAGCTCAAGCGCCTCACCCGCGACCCCGATGGCACCCCCATCAAGGCATCGGACGTCACCATCGGTTCTGCCTTCCACGTCATTCCCGAAGGCCTCAACGAACTTCACGAGGGCAAGCTCAACGAGAAGGCCAAGGCCGTCGTTTTGCTCATGCGCCTCGACCCGAACTCGTTGCACCCGTCCGAGGGCCGCGAAAACTGGAGCTACAACGGCATTGTTGCCTACTCCAAGATCTGCACGCACGTTGGTTGCCCCGTTGCTCTCTACGAGCAGCAGACCCACCACCTCCTGTGCCCCTGCCACCAGTCCACGTTCGACCTGACGCAGGAATGCAAGGTCATCTTTGGACCGGCCAGCCGTCCGCTTCCCCAGCTGCCCATCGCAGTCGACGCAGAAGGCTACCTCGTCGCCACCAGCGACTTCAAAGAACCTGTAGGACCGAGTTACTGGGAGCGTGACGAGCATGAGCGCCTCATCAACAGCTGAAGCCCCCTTCGTAGCGAAGACCAAGGTTGGCCGTTTTACTGACTTCGTGGACGAGCGTGTAGGTGGCTCCGGTATCCTGCGCGAATTCGGTCGCAAGGTCTTTCCCGACCACTGGTCATTCATGTTCGGTGAGGTGGCGCTGTATTCCTTCGTCATCCTGCTGATGTCCGGAACGTTCCTGACGTTCTTCTTCGATCCCTCCATGGCGGAAACGCACTACCAGGGTTCGTACACGCCGTTGTACAACGTCGAAATGTCCGTGGCCTACAACTCGTCGCTGAACATCTCCTTCGACGTTCGCGGCGGCCTCTTCATGCGCCAGGTACACCACTGGGCGGCCCTGCTGTTCGTGGCCTCCCTCGGTGTCCACATGCTGCGCGTCTTCTTCACGGGTGCATTCCGTAAGCCGCGTGAAATGAACTGGGTTGTTGGTGGCGTCCTGCTCATCCTGGCGATGGCCGCAGGCTTCACCGGCTATTCCCTCCCCGATGACCTGCTGTCCGGCAACGGCCTGCGCATCATCGACGGCGTGATCAAGTCCATCCCGGTCATCGGCACGTACATCTCGTTCTTCCTCTTCGGCGGCGAGTTCCCGGGTACGGCCATCATCGGCCGCCTGTACGTCCTGCACATCCTGCTCGTGCCTGCCCTGATCCTCCTGATGATCGTCGTGCACTTGTTCATGGTTGTGGTCCACAAGCACACCCAGTACCCGGGCCCGGGCCGTAACGACGGCAACGTTGTTGGCTACCCCCTCGGTCCTGTCTACGCAGCCAAGGCCGGCGGCTTCTTCTTCATCGTCTTCGGTGTCCTGGCTCTCATGGCAGCCGCTTTCACCATCAACCCGATCTGGAACTACGGCCCCTACGACCCCTCCCCGGTTTCGGCTGGTACCCAGCCTGACTGGTACATCGGGTTCGTTGACGGCGCCCTGCGCTTGATGCCTGGTGTTGTGAATGGTTTCCACTTCGAGTACATCATCTTCGGGCACACGCTGACGCTGAACGTGCTTCTGCCGGCACTGGTCCCGGCGGGCATTATCTTCACGGTGCTGTTCATGTACCCGTGGATCGAGCGTTGGATCACCAAGGACAACCGTGAGCACCACGTTCTCGACCGTCCCCGCAACGCTCCGACGCGTACGGCCATCGGCGTCGCCGGCTTCACCTGGTACTGCGTCATGTGGGCAGCTGCCGGATCCGACCTCATCGCGACGCACTTCCACGTTTCGCTGAACGACGTCACATATTGGCTGCGTGCGCTGTTCTTCGTGGGTCCGGTCATCGCGTTCATCGTCACCAAGCGCATCGCCCTCGCCTTGCAGCGCAAGGACCGCGAAATCGCACTCCACGGCCGCGAAACCGGTCGCATCGTGCGACTCCCCCATGGTGAGTTCATTGAGGTCCATGCACCGCTTGACGAGTACAAGCGCTACAAGCTCGTTGGATTCGAGTCACCGGCTCCGCTGCCTGCAGAACCGAACGAGCACGGCGTGGTCACCCGCAAGGAAAAGCGTCGCGCTGCTCTCTCCAAGTGGTTCTTCGAGGACAGGGTTGCCCCGGCGACACCTGCCGAACTCGAGGCCGCACATGCTCATGGCCACCACGAGGCCATTGAAGCTGGTTCCGACCAGAAGAGCCTCAGCCACTAGCTGAAACCGCTGAAAGGGCGGGTCCGATCCCCAAGGATCGGACCCGCCCTTTCTGCATATCCGGCCGCTGCCCTGCGTGCCGGAGCAAGTGATGCTGCTACTGCGTCCTGTAGCCCGACGAATAGTTCCTGGTAGGCCGCACACCGGGCCTCTGCAGGGGTATCCACAGCTTGTACCTGTCAGCACGATAGTAGGAGACCGAGTAGTCCACCATGGCACGGGCCACGAAGGCGTGGCGCTGGATTTTCAACAGCGGCGAGCCGACGTCCACGTTCAAGAGCCGTGCCGTGGATGGTGAGGCCGCCGTCGCTTCGATCATGTCCTCGCCCCACTCCATCACCAAGCCGAAGCGCTCACTGAGGACGTTGTAGAGAGACGTGGGTGGTGCATCGTCCAACAGCCCGGGGACACGGTGTGCGGGGATGAAGTTCTCGTCCACGCTCATGGGCTCATTGTCGGCGAGGAGCAACCGGCGGAAGCGCACCAGGGGTGTGCCCTCCTCCAGTTGCAGTTCCCTCGCCAGGAAGGCGCTGGCCGCGATTTGCTCAAAGCTGAGCACCTTCGCAGCCGGTACCATGCCACGGCGCTGCATTTCCTCGCTGTAGGACGTCAGCTTCACCTGGAGGTCCAGTTTGGGCTTCTTGACGAAGGTCCCCAAACCCACAACCCGTTCCAGCACTTCCTCGCCCACCAAGGCGTCGATGGCTTGGCGCACGGTCATCCTGGCGAGGCCGAAGCGCAGCGACAGATCCCGCTCCGAGGGCAAGGAAGAACCCGGTGGGCAGGACTGCCCAATGAAGGCCCGGAGGATCTCCCTGAGCTGAATGTAAATAGGCGTACTGCTGGTGCGGTCAATCTCGCCGGCGATGTTCGCTGCTTCAGGCACAACGTCTCCCAACCGATGTTTGGCTCATACAACAAGGGTAAGTCAGTCGTGTGGAGGTCTAGACCAGTAACGGTCGCAATATCGGCAAAGGGAATTACGGCAGCTAGGCTTGAATTGATCCCCTACCCCAACGGGTCTATCGCCCAACGCTAGGAGCTGGCTTGCCGCAGCTGAAATCCTTTGTCGCCGCCGAAATCGGGCTTCACGCCCGGGCGGCGGCCGTTTTTGTCCGCGCCGTCACGGAGACGGGCCTTCCCGTCACCATCCGAAAGATCGATGGCCAGCCGGTGGATGCCAGGTCCCTTCTGGAAGTCATGACCGAAGACTTCGCCCACGGCTGCGAGGTTGTCCTGGAAGTCACCCAAGACACCCCTGAAGGCCCGCAGACGGCGTTGCAAGCCGCAGATGCACTCTCAGCACTCTCCGCCATTCTTGAGGCTTCGGAGGCCCACTGAGCGGCCGCCAAGTGCCGGTGAGAATCAGCGGGGCGGCACCTGCACAAACATGAAAAACGACGTCGGCCCCCACCATAAGGTGGGGGCCGACGTCGTAATGACTGTGTTGCTTAGTGGGCGTGGTCGCCGCGGCTGTACTCGAAGACCCAGCCGACGAGTGCGACGACGGCAAGACCAGCAGCAACGAACGTGACCCAGAAGCCAATTGCCAGGCCCAGGAAGCCGCCTGCGCAGGCAAGGCCCAGAACCAGGGGCCACCAGCTCCAGGGGCTGAAGTGACCCTGCTCGCCGGCACCCTCGTGGATTTCCGCGTCGGGGCGGTCTTCGGGACGCATGCCGACACGCCGGCCGGTGAAGCCAAGGTAGGCACCAATCATGCCCGCCAGGCCACCCACGAGCAGGATGCCGAGCACGCCAACCCATTCAGTCCATCCGGTCAGGATGCCGTAGACGATGGTCACGGGGACGAAGAAGAAGACTCCGGCACCGAAAAGCCAGGATTCGATTTTCACTTGCGGACGTCCTTCTGGTCTGCGTTGCCGAGAACGGCAGCTGCGGGCGAGGGGGCTTCTGCGGTGTGGACCTGTGCAAGCTCGGGGTGGTGAAGGTCCAGGGCCGGACGCTCCGAACGGATCCGGGGCAGGGAGGTGAAGTTGTGACGCGGCGGCGGGCAGGACGTTGCCCACTCAAGCGAGGCACCGAAGCCCCAGGGATCGTCAACTTCAACCTTCTTGTTGCTGCGCCAGGTGATGTACACGTTCCAGAAGAACGGCAGCAGGGACGCACCCAGGACGAAGGAGGAAATCGTGGAGAACTGGTTCATCCAGGTGAAGTTGTCCTGCGGCATGTAGTCGGCGTAACGGCGGGGCATACCTTCAACACCGAGCCAGTGCTGGATCAGGAACGTTCCGTGGAAGCCAAGGAACAGCAGCCAGAAGTGGATCTTGCCGAGGCGCTCGTTGAGCATCTTGCCTGTCCACTTGGGCCACCAGAAGTAGAAGCCGGCGAACATTGCGAAGACGACGGTACCGAACACCACGTAGTGGAAGTGTGCCACCACGAAGTAGGAGTCGGAGACGTGGAAGTCCAGCGGCGGCGAAGCCAGGATGATGCCGGTGAGGCCACCGAAGAGGAAGGTCACCAGGAAGCCGATGCTCCACAGCATGGGGGTCTCGAAGGTGATGGACCCCTGCCACAGCGTTCCGATCCAGTTGAAGAACTTCACGCCGGTAGGGACCGCGATAAGCATGGTCATGAAGGCGAAGAACGGCAGCAGCACGGAACCGGTTACGTACATGTGGTGCGCCCATACCGTGACGGACAGGGCCGCAATGGCGATGGTTGCGTAGACGAGGCCCTTGTAACCGAAGATCGGCTTGCGGCTGAAGACCGGGAAGATCTCAGAGACGATGCCGAAGAACGGCAGCGCGATGATGTACACCTCGGGGTGGCCAAAGAACCAGAACAGGTGCTGCCACAGGACCGCGCCACCGTTTTCGGGATCGAAGATGTGCGCGCCGAAGCGGCGGTCGGCACCGAGTGCAAAGAGCGCAGCAGCGAGCGGCGGGAAGGCCATCAGCACCAGGATGGCCGTAACCAGCGTGTTCCAGGTGAAGATCGGCATACGCCACATGGTCATGCCGGGAGCACGCATGCAGATGATGGTGGTGATGAAGTTGACGGCACCGAGGATGGTTCCGAAACCTGACAGCGCGAGGCCGAAGACCCACAAGTCACCACCAACACCCGGACTGAATGTCGTGTTGGACAACGGAGCGTAGGCGAACCAACCGAAGGACGCAGCACCCTGGGGGGTGATGAAGCCGGAGACGGCGATGGTGGAACCGAACAGGAAGAACCAGAAGGCCAACGCGTTCAGACGCGGGAACGCGACGTCCGGTGCACCGATCTGGAGCGGCATGATCACGTTGGCGAAGCCGGCGAACAGCGGCGTCGCGAACATGAGGAGCATGACCGTGCCATGCATGGTGAACATCTGGTTGTACTGTTCCTTGGTCTGCAGGATCTGCATGCCGGGTTCGAACAGTTCAGCACGGATGAGCAGCGCCATGACGCCGCCGAGGCAGAAGAACACGAACGACGCTATGAGGTACATGTACCCGATGGTCTTGTGGTCCGTGGAGGTGATCCAGTTGACGACGATGCGTCCCTTGGATTTAGGAACTACGGGAGCCTCTAGGGTCCCGGCGGATTGAGTGTAAGTAGCCACGTCGCTCCCCTTACTTTTCGTTCAGGTTCGGGTTGCGGTCGTATTCCGCACCGAGCAGGCCCGTGTTGCCCTCTTGGCGAAGCTGGTCCATGTGAGCCTGGAATTCGGACTCGGAGACAACCTTGACGCGGAAGAGCATTTCGGAGTGGTATTCACCGCAAAGTTCAGCACACTTACCGTCGAAGGTGCCTTCCTTGGTGGGGGTGAAACGGATGTAGTTGGTCTTGCCGGGGATCATGTCGCGCTTCTGCAGGAAGGCGGGAACCCAGAAGGAGTGGATGACATCGCGGGAGTTGAGCTCCAGGTCAACCGACTTGTTGACCGGCAAGTACAGGGTGGGGAGGAGATCCTTGTTGACCTCGTTGCCCGTCAGGTGGGCCTGGACGCCGGCCTCGTGGAGGTCCTCGGAAATAACCTGGCCCTGCTTGTAGTTGAAGTCCCAAGCCCACTGCTTGCCACGGACGTCAACGACGACGTCTGCGGGCTGCGAACGGTCATCGATCGCGCGCTGGTCCTGGTCGGTGAAGTAGAAGAACACCAGCACCATGAACAGCGGGATGGTCAAGTAGAAGACCTCGAGCGGCAGGTTGTAGCTGAGCTGCTTCGGGAAACCGGTGGTGCCCTTGCGGCGGCGGTAGGCAATGATGCACCAGACCAGCAGGCCCCACGTGATGATACCGACTGCCAAGGCGGCGATCCATGAGTTGACCCAGAGGTCCATGATCCGGTCAGTGTGGTTGGTGGTGCCGCGCTCTGTAGGCAGCCAACCCTTCTCTACCTCTGGTGAACATCCGGTCAAAACCAACGCGCCGGCTAGTGCCAAGCCAGTGATCGAGGTGATCTTTATGCGTCGGCTGCCGGTTCGGTTCTGCGAACTCACAGACGGCCCTTCCTCTTGTTGCTGTCGCCCGGCAGGCCAAAGGCCCACCGGGCACACTAAAAGTTTTACTACCCGATGTAGAGCTTACCGCTATGAAGCGGTTTTCGCGCACATGTCGGCGCCGTGGCTCCGAACGCGATAAAACACGTCCGGGACGGCGCCGACATGCGGCGATGGCTCACGTCAGTGGAACGAGTCGCCGCAAGCGCACGAGCCGCCGGCGTTCGGGTTGTCAATGGTGAAGCCCTGCTTCGAGATGGTGTCCTCGAAGTCGATGCTCGCACCGCTGAGGTAAGGGACGCTCATTTTGTCCACGACAACCTCGACGCCGTCGTAGTCCCGGACGGCGTCGCCGTCGAGCAGGCGCTCATCGAAGTAGAGCTGGTAGATCAGGCCCGAGCAACCGCCCGGCTGGACTGCAACGCGCAGGCGCAGGTCAGTACGCCCTTCCTGTTCCAGGAGGCTGCGGACCTTGCCTGCTGCGACGTCGGTCAGGTTGACCTCGTGCGTGGGAAGCTCTTCGCTCTCGGCGAGCTGTGCTCCAGTGCTGTTTTCGTTGGTTGCAGTGCTCATTGGCCTACCTTCTTATAACGCGCTTGGCGGCGGCGCCGGGGACGCTGCCTGCCCTTACCCAATTACGTACGGGTTATAGCTCCATGCTACGTCGCGCAGGCGCTGAGCTATAACTCCTGACGTAACCACGGCCCGCAGTTACTTGTTCCCGTTCAACCTGGCCAGCATCAGCGCCTCGGCCAATACGGCGTGCCGGAAGTCCTCAAGGTGCAGTGATTCGTTGGCGCTGTGTGCCCGGCTGTCCGGATCCTCCACGCCGGTGACCAGGATCTGGACCTCGGGGTAGACCTCCATCAAGTCGGCGATGAACGGGATGGAACCCCCTATGCCCATTTCGACGGGCTCCACTCCCCAGGCCTGGCCAAGCGCCCACAACGCCACCTGCGCTGTTTCGGAACTGGTGTCCGTCGAGAATGCATTGCCCCGCTCCCCCGGGGTGAAGGTGACCTTTGCACCGAACGGCGCGTGGGCGTGGACGTGCCGCTCCAGGGCGTCCATGGCTGCTTCCGGATCCTGCCCGGGCGCCAGGCGCATGCTGAATTTTGCCCGGGCTGCTGGAATCAGCGTGTTGGAGGCAACGGCCACCGCCGGCGCGTCGATGCCGATGATGGACAGTGCCGGCTTGGTCCACAGACGCGAGGCGATAGTGCCGCTGCCGGCCAGCTGCACGCCGTCGAGCACTGACGCATCGGCCCGGTAATCGGCTTCGGCAAGGTCGACTGCAACCTCGTCACGCGCCACCAAACCCTCGACGGCCACATTGCCGTGCTCATCGTGGAGGGTTGCGATCAGGCGGGAGAGCAGGGTGGGCGCATCCAGCACCGGCCCGCCAAACATTCCCGAATGGACGGCGTGCTCCAGGACCCGCACTTCAAACGTGCCGTCGACGAGTCCACGAAGGCTGGTGGTGAGGGCAGGAATGCCCACTTTCCAGTTACTGGAATCAGCCACCACGATCACATCGGAGCGCAGGAGCTCTTTGTGTTCCTCGAGGAAGGTCCGGAACGTTGGCGAGCCTGCTTCCTCTTCACCTTCGAAGAAGAAGGTGACGCCAAGGCCAAAGTCCTGGCCCAGGACTTTCAGGGCGGCCCTGTAGGCCGCAAGGTGGGCCATGATGCCTGCTTTGTCATCGGCAGCACCCCGCCCATAGAGGCGGCCCCCGCGCTCCTCCGCCACGAACGGCTCTGATGTCCAGAGCGAACGTTCACCCGGAGGCTGGACGTCGTGGTGGGCGTACAGCAGGATGGTGGGCTTTCCGTCGCGCGCGGGCCGGTGGGCGACGACAGCCGGCCCACCGGGCGTTCCGTCGGCTTTTGCGGCCCGCAGGATCCGGACGTCCTCCATGCCCGATTCGCGCACCAGTGCCGCGACGGCTTCGGCGCTGCGGTCAAGTTCCGCAGGGTCGAAGCTGGCCCACGCGATACCCGGGATGGCCACCAGGTCCTTGAGGGCTGAGACCGTCCCGTCGAAATGCTCGTTGACGGCTGCGTTGAGTGCGGCGGTGTCCACACCGTCCACGGATTGGCCCGCGACCGGGGTGGTGTCGGAGTTCCCTGGCGTGTTCTGCGGGTTCCCCGCATGTGCTGAAGTCATGCCCCACACCTTACCGCCGGGTAGCTCCCCGCTTGGTGAGGCACGGCCCCCCCACCTTCGCTCCAGCCCCGTACGTAACGTGCGCCACCAGCCCGCGCTGTATTCTGTAGTGGTGTTCGGACGCAAAAAGGAAGAGCCAAGCGCTCAATCAGTAGTTGACCAGGCCCACGCCGCCGCCCAGGACCCCGTTATTGGGAAGGGCGCACCCACGCCCAAACGAAAGGCCCAGGAAGCGGCACGTAAGCGCCCCCTGGTGCCGACGGACCGCAAAGCCTCCAAGGAGGCAGAGCGGGTGGCCATCCAGGACCAGCGGCAGAAGATGCGGCAGGCCCTGGACACCGGCGAGGAAAAGTATCTTCCCCTCAGGGACAAGGGTCCGCAGAAGCGCTTTGCCCGCGACTACGTCGATGCCCGGTTCACCCTCGGCGAGTACCTGATGTTCGGCGCGCTCCTGTTCGTGGTGGTGTCGTTCATCATTCCGTCCAACAGCGCCCAGATCACGTACGTGCTTATCGGTTTCTGGATCATGTTCCTGGCAGTCTTCGTGGATGTCTTCATCCTCTCCCGCCAGCTCCGCAAGCGGCTTACTGCCAAGTTCGGCGAGGTTGAACGCGGCACCGTCTGGTATGGCTGCATGCGCGCCCTCCAGTTCCGCAAACTCCGCCTCCCCAAGCCTCTGGTCAAGCGCGGCCAGTACCCGTCCTAAGAGCACACCAACCTTAAAGTGAAGGCCCCGGACCACCCCGGTCCGGGGCCTTCGTGCCTGCCTGGGCCTATCCCCTAAACAGCGCGCTTCCGGATCCTGGCAAGTCCCTTGTTGATGCGTGATGCCCAGAAGGGACCCTCGTAAAGGAATGCCGTGTACCCCTGTACCAGCGTGGCGCCGGCATCCAGCCGTTCCTGGACGTCGTGTGCTGTTTCCACCCCGCCAACGGCGATCAGCACCAACTGGTCCCCCACCGCTTCCTTGAGGCGGCGCAGCACCTCCAGGGAACGCTGCTTCAGCGGTGCACCGGACAGCCCCCCGGCGCCGAGCGATTCCACCTTGGCGGCATCGCTGACGAGGCCTTCGCGGCCGATGGTGGTGTTCGTGGCGATGATGCCGTCCAGCTTAAGGTCCAACGCCAGCCGGGCGACGTCGTCGATGTCGTCGTTGCTGAGGTCAGGAGCGATCTTGACCAGCAGCGGAACGTGGCGCCCCGCGGATTCGTCAGCCGCGTCACCGACGGCCCGCAGCAGGGGGCGCAGTGTTTCGACGTTCTGGAGCAGCCGCAGCCCCGGCGTATTGGGAGAGCTGACGTTGACCACCAGGTAGTCGGCTGCCGGGGCCAGCCCGCGTGCGCTGACCAGGTAGTCCTCTGTGGCAGCATCGAGTTCCACCACTTTGGTCTTGCCAATGTTGACGCCAATCACCGGCCGCACGCCCGCATGGGCACGCTGCAGGGCGGCCCTCGCGGACTTCAGCCGGGGAGCCACTGCTGCGGCGCCGTCGTTGTTGAAGCCCATGCGGTTGATGACCGCGCGGTCCTCAACCAAGCGGAACAGCCGCGGCTTGTCGTTTCCGGGCTGGGCCTGCCCCGTAATGGTGCCCACCTCGACGTGTCCGAAACCAAGTTCGGAGAGCGCCTCGATACCATGGCCCTCCTTGTCGAATCCCGCGGCCAGGCCGAACGGAGAGGGGAAGGTCAAGCCCAGCGCCTCGGTGCGCAGCGATGCATCGGGGGCGGTGATCCTGGCCAGGATCCGGCCGGCACCAGTGCGGTGGGCTGCCCGGATGGCCTGGAAACCGATCTTGTGTGCCTTCTCGGCATCCATCCAGGAAAAGGCAAGCTTGAAGAAGGTGGGGTAAACACGCATGATCCTAGTTTTCCGGTTTCCGCACGACTCACCAAACCCGTGACCTGCCTGGGGCTAGCATGTACCCATGCCGCTTCAGGATCGTGACGGACATCATGGAAACCGCATCAACGCAGATGTGCTGGTGGTCGGGGCCGGCCTTTCGGGCCTGGTTGCTGCCGCCACGGCCTATGCAGCGGGCAAGTCCGTGGCCATCCTGGACCAGGAAGGATCCGCATCGCTCGGTGGCCAGGCACACTGGTCGTTCGGTGGCTTGTTCATGGTGGACACCCCTGAACAGCGGCGCCTGGGCGTCAGGGACAGTGCAGAACTGGCCCTCCAGGACTGGTTGTCCTCTGCCGGATTCGATCGCGACGACGATGCCCATGCGCGAAGGTGGGCCGAGGCCTACGTTGACTTCGCCTCCGGTGAAAAGCGTTCGTGGCTCAGGAACCTGGGCGTGGGCATCTTCCCGCTCGTGCAGTGGGCAGAACGCGGCGGCTACGGCCCCCAGGGCCACGGAAACACTGTTCCCCGCTTCCACGTCGCCTGGGGAACCGGTCCCGCCGTCGTCGAACCCTTCGCCGCCAAGGTGCGGGAGGGAGTCGCCGCCCGACGCATCTCGCTGCACCTGCGGCACCGCGCAACAACCCTGACCGTCGCCTCGGGCACCGTCACCGGTGTTGGCGGCGACGTTTTGGAACCGACGACGGCGGCGCGCGGCCAGGCTTCTTCGCGTGCCGTCGTCGGGCCTTTCGAAGCGGCGGCAGGAGCCGTGGTGGTAGCCACCGGCGGTATCGGCGGCAACCACGAGACGGTGCGCCGCCAATGGCCAGGTGGCCTGGCGCCTCCGGAAATGCTCAGCGGTGTGCCCGCCTCCGTTGATGGCGCCTTCCTGGCGGTGGCGGAGACCGCGGGTGCGTCGCTGGTCAACGGGGACCGCATGTGGCACTACCCGGAAGGCATCCACAACGACGATCCCGTGTGGCCCAAGCACGGAATCAGGATCCTGCCCGGGCCTTCGTCGCTGTGGTTGGACGCCGAGGGCAGGCAGCTGCCGGCCCCCTTGTTTCCGGGCTTTGACTCCCAGGGCGCGCTCCGCCACATCGTGCGAACCGGACACGGGTACTCCTGGTTCGTCCTGAACCGCACCATCGCCCTGAAGGAACTGGCCCTCTCCGGATCCGAGCAGAACCCGGACCTGACCGGCAAGGACATCCCGTTGTTGCTGGGCCGCCTCAAGCCGCGGGGCGACACGCCCATCGAACGGTTGCTGGAACGGGGCGCGGATTTCGTCCAGGGAACCTCGCCCCGGGAACTGGCCGCCCGCATGAACGCGCTGGCCGGTACGGAACTGATCGACCCGGACTCTTTGGCTGCGCTCATTCATTCCCGCGATCTCCAGGTTTCCAGCGGGCTCGGAAAGGATCCCCAGCTGGCCCAGATTCGTGCGGCCAGGCGTTTCGCGACGGACCGCCTCATGAGGGTGGCTCCCCCGCACCGCCTCACGGACACCGCCCATGGGCCGCTGCTTGCCATCCGGCTGTCGGTGGTTACCCGCAAAAGCCTTGGCGGTTTGCAAACAGACCTGCGTTCGCGGGTCCTGGGCAGCGACGGTTCTCCCATCGCGGGGTTGTACGCCGTGGGAGAAGCTGCCGGATTCGGCGGTGGTGGCATCCATGGTTACAGGGCGCTTGAAGGAACGTTCCTGGGTGGGTGCCTCTTCACCGGCAGGGCGGCCGGTCGAGAAGCAGCAGCCAGTGTCTAAGCTGGAGCCATGGAGTGGTCAACGGACATCCTCGGCCCGGACTTCCAGTCCTGCAGCATCCAGGCCCCTGGACCCGGCGGCGCGAGCCGGCGGGCCACCTTGGTGCGCCACAGGCCGGATAGGATGCCCGACGACGGCAACGGGCACGACGCTGCCGTCGAGGGTCGCGGGGCCGTGCTTTTCCTGCACGGGTGGAGTGACTACTTCTTCAATATTGAACTGGCGCAGTTCTGGGCCCGCCTGGGATACGGGTTCTATGCCTTGGACATGCACAACCACGGCCGGAGCCTGGGTACCGATACCACCGGCGGCTACGTTGCCGACCTCAACGACTACGATGCCGAGATCCAGCAGGCCCTGGACGTCATCCGCAACGACTCTCCGGCGCGGAACGGGCACAATGTGGCGCTTATGGGCCACTCGACCGGTGGCCTCATCGCCGCGCTGTGGGCCAGCCGGCATCCCGGCGCAATCCAGTACTTGATCCTGAACAGCCCTTGGCTGGAAATGCACGGCAATTCGGTGGTGCGCCGGGCCGCGCAGGCCATGGTCCATCCCCTGGCCCGGCTGCGCCCCGAAATGGTGCTGAAGCTTCCGGAGCGGGGCTTCTACTTCCGGAGCATCAGCAGTACGGCCGAAGGGGAATGGCCACTTGATGAGCAATACAGGCCACCGCTGGCCTTTCCGGTCCGGGCGGGATGGCTCCGGGCCGTCCTCGACGGACACACACGGGTGGCGCGCGGGCTGGGGCTGGAGATTCCCGTGCTGGTCCTCACGTCTGCCGCCAGCGCCAACGGCATGGTGTGGCAGGAATCCATGCGCCGCTCCGATGCCGTCCTGGATGTGGATATTATCGCCGTGCGGGCCATGGCACTTGGACAGAGCGTCACGTTGGAGCGGGTGGACGGCGGACTCCATGACGTCTTCCTCTCCGCGCCGAAGGTACGCGCCGATGCGTACTCACGGCTGGCACGGTGGATCCACGGTTTCATGGAGGAGAACACATCTGTCAGCCAGGGGGAAGGCGATACATGACCACCACGGAAGAATCAGTAGGCACCTGGCAACCGGACATCCTCGGAGGTGGCTACCAACGCCTCGACCTGCCCCTGGGGACGGACGAGGAAGGCGAGGTCAAAGCAACCCTGGTCCGGTATCTCCCCGAGCCGGCCGCGCCCCTGCCGCACGGCATCCTGGACTTTTTCCAGGGCTTTGCGCGACGCAAGCGCCGCCACATCCCGCCCGACCCTTCAGCGGCTCCACGCGCGGTCCTCTACCTGCACGGATGGGCCGATTACTTTCTGCAAACCGAACTGGCCGAGTACCTCACCGCCTCGGGATTCCACTTTTACGCTCTGGATCTCCGCAAGTTCGGCCGGAGCCTGCTTCCGGGTCAAACGCCCGGGTACACCTCGGACCTCGCCATCTACGACAACGACATCGCTGCCGCGCTGGACGAAATCGAAGTGGACGTGGCCTCGAGGACCGGCAACCCTGTTCCACCAACGGTGCATATGATCGCCCACTCCCTGGGCGGCCTGATCGCGGCCTTGTGGGCGGACCGCAATCCGGGCCGCATCGGGACGCTCGTGCTGAATTCCCCCTGGTTGGAACTCCAAGGCAGCAGCCTGGTACGCAGCATAGCCATGCACCTGATTGAGCCGTTCGCCCGCACAGACCCGAAGCGGCCCTTCCGGTTCCCTGATATGCCCGCCTACTGGGAAAGTGTCAGCAGCGATGCCCACGGAGAGTGGCTGTTGGATCCAGTGTGGCGGCCCCGGGCATCGTTCCCGATCAGGGCCGGCTGGACCAAGGCCGTTCTGGCCGGGCACAGTACGGTGGAGAGGAAACTCAACATCGACGCCCCCGTCCTGGTTCTGTTGTCCGGGCGCACGAGGATCCAAGCCGAATGGACCGCCGAACTCATGCGCGCCGACGCCGTGATCGATGTGGAGGAAACATCCAGAAGGGCCCTCGGCCTGGGCCGGCGCACGGCGGTGTTCCGCTACCCCGGCGCGCTCCACGATGTTTTCCTGTCACGCAGGACCATCCGCCAGCAGGCGTACCGTGACGTCGCTGTGTGGTTGGCGTCCTATCCCTATTGAAACAGCACGACCGCGCTACGTGGCCGAGGGGGCTGCATCCACGGCGCCACCGTAGCGGCGATCGCGCTTGGCATAGATTTCCACAGCGTCCCAGAGGGTCCGCCTGTCCACATCGGGCCACAGTGTGTCCATGAAGACGAACTCCGCGTAGGCCGACTGCCACAGCAGGAAGTTTGACAATCTCTGTTCGCCGGAGCTGCGCAGGAAAAGATCAACGTCGGGAAGATCCGGCTCATCCAGGTACTTCTGGATAGTCTCTTCAGTCACCGAGCCCGGCTTCAGGACGCCCGCCGCCACGTCCTGGGCGATGGCGGATACTGCGTCGGCAATTTCTGCCCGGCCGCCGTAATTAACACACATGGTCAATGTGCAGGTGTCGTTGCCCCGCGTGTAATCCTCCGCCTCTTCCAGTTCGCGGATCACCGACCCCCACAGCTTGGGCCTGCGCCCCGCCCAACGGATCCGGACTCCCCATTCGTCGAGCTGGTTCCGCTGGCGCCGTAGCACGTCCTTGTTAAATCCCATGAGGAAGCGGACTTCTTCCGGCGACCGCCGCCAGTTTTCCGTGGAAAAGGCATAGACACTGACGTATTTGATGCCGAGCTCGATTGCTCCTGCCATGACGTCGAGGAGGGCTGGTTCTCCCGCCTTGTGCCCCTCGATGCGGGGAAGCCCGCGCTGGTTCGCCCAACGACCGTTGCCATCCATGACAATGGCCACGTGCTGCGGAATGAGCTCTTGGGGAATTTCCGGTGGAACTGCTCCCGACGGGTGGGCGTAGGGTGCGGTGACCGGCGCGGTCCGGGCGGGTGATTTGCTCTTCTTACCTAGTACCACTGCTAGCTTCGCTCCACATGTTTGAGTGATTTCACGGCGCGTTCCAAATGCCATTGCAGATAGCCCGCCACCAGGCCTGCCGCTTCCCTGCGGTGCCTGGGGTCGGAGCCGTCGGCCACACCCCAGTTCCCCGTCAACAGGGCACCAAGAAGCACCACCGTTTCAGGGGCAGGCGCCGGCGATCCTGGCGGACGGCAGTCGCCACAGACCATCCCACCCAAGGGCGCGGCGAAAGCTGTATGCGGACCAGGGGTTGCACAACGGGCACAATCGGTGAAACTGGGCGCCCAGCCGCCCGTGGCCAAGGCCCGCAGGAGGTAGGAGTCCAGGATGAGTTCCGGCGGATGTTCCGAACGGCTCAGCGCTGCCAAGGCACCCACCAACAGGTTGTACTGGGCTGTGCCTGATTCAGCGTCGACGTCGGTCAACTTCTCTGCCGTCTCGGTCATGGCAGCGGCCACGGTGAAGCGGCCATAATCCGCAGCGATGCTGCTGCCGTAGGCTCCCTTCGCCACCGCTTGCGTCACGATGTCCAGGGTACGGCCGGACACCAGCTGGAGGTCGGCCACCATGAACGGTTCAAGCCGGGCCCCGAATCGGCTGCTGGTCCTGCGCACGCCCTTGGCCACTGCCCGGACCTGCCCATGGTGCTTGGTGAGCAGCGTGATGATCCGGTCGGCCTCGCCGAGCTTGTGGGTACGGAGCACCACAGCATCGTCCCGGTAGGACCGGGCTGCGAAAGAGGATGGATTGGCCACATCTAATCTTCGCATTGCGGCGGCTTCCTGGAGCACCGCCAAGCCGTGGGGTGACGGTATTTCACGTCACCCCACGGACCGCCTAGGCCTGGGCGTCGCGGACAGCCCGGTTCACTGCGGAGATCAGGGCCTTCAGCGAGGACGTGGTGGTGCTGGGGTCGATCCCTACCCCCCACAGGACCCGCTCGCCGACTGCGCACTCAACGTAGGCAGCGGCACTGGCGCTGCCTCCTTCGGACAGTGCATGTTCGCTGTAGTCCAGGACGCGGACGTCCACGCCGTCATGGTGCAGGATGTCCAGGAACGCGGCGATCGGCCCGTTGCCGTGCCCGGTCCGCCGTACTTCGACGCCGTCAATGCGCAGGGAGGCGTTCATGGTCATGGCGCCCGACTCGTCCGTCTCCGTGCTGACGCTGCCCAGCGAGTAACGGCCCCACTGCGACTGCTCTTCGTCCGAGGGCAGGTATTCATCCTGGAAAATCTGCCACAGCTGGGCGCCACTGACTTCGCCGCCAACGGCGTCGGTGCGGCGCTGGATCACTCCCGAGAACTCGATTTGCGCCCGGCGCGGCAGGTCAAGGTTGTGCTCGTTCTTCAGCAGGTAGGCCACGCCGCCCTTGCCGGACTGGGAGTTGACGCGGATAACGGCCTCGTAGCTGCGGCCGAGGTCCTTGGGATCGATCGGCAGGTACGGAACCTGCCACGTGAAATCCTTGACCGGAACCCCTGCTGTGGCGGCGTCCTTCTCCAGGGCTTCGAAGCCCTTCTTGATGGCATCCTGGTGCGAACCAGAGAAAGCCGTGAAGACGAGGTCGCCACCGTAGGGCGCGCGCTCCGGGACCGGCAGTTGGTTGCAGTACTCGACCGTTCGGCGCACCTCGTCGATGTCGGAGAAATCGATCATGGGGTCGATCCCCTGGACGAACATGTTCAGGCCCAGCGTCACCAGGTCCACATTGCCCGTCCGCTCGCCGTTGCCGAACAAGCAACCCTCAATCCGGTCAGCACCGGCCAGGTAGCCCAGTTCGGCAGCAGCAACACCGGTGCCGCGGTCGTTGTGCGGGTGCAGCGAAATAATGATGCCCTCACGCGGGTGCAGGTTCCGGTGCATCCACTCAATCGAATCGGCGTAGACATTCGGCGTTGCCATCTCCACCGTGGCCGGCAGGTTGATGATGACTTGCTTGTCCGCCGAAGCTTCGAAGACGTCTGCGATGGCGTTGCACACGCGGGCTGCGTACTCGAGCTCGGTTCCCGTGAAGGACTCGGGCGAGTACTCGTAGGTGATGTGCGTATCCGCGAGGGTCTCTTCGTACTTCTTGCACAGACGCGCGCCCTGCAATGCGATGTCCAGGATTCCGTCCTCATCCTGGTTGAAGACCACCCGGCGCTGCAGCACGGACGTGGAGTTGTAGAGGTGCACGATCGCCTGCTTGGCACCAACCAGGGACTCGTACGTCCGCTCGATCAGGTGCTCGCGGGCTTGGGTCAACACCTGGATGGTGACGTCGTCCGGAATGTGGCCGCCTTCGATCAGCTGCCGGACAAAGTCGAAGTCTGTTTGCGATGCCGACGGGAAACCGACCTCAATCTCCTTGAAACCCATCTTCACCAGCAACTGGAACATCTTCAGCTTGCGGGCCGGGCTCATGGGATCGATCAGGGCCTGGTTGCCGTCCCGGAGGTCGACGGCGCACCAGCGGGGAGCTTTGGTAATGACCTTGTCCGGCCACGTGCGGTCCGGGACTTCAACGGTGATCTGGTCCTGGAACGGCAGGTAGCGGTGAATCGGCATACCGGAGGGCTTTTGTGCATTGCGCATGACGTGTGGCCTTTTCTCTAAGAACTAAGTGAAAGCTTAGCCGGGCACACCGAAACTCCGCGGCGAGGATGGCCCAGCTTTCAATCAGCTATCAGGCCTCGCCGCGGCAGCTAAGAAGAAGCATCTCCGCACGCACAAGTTCACAGTAACACGGTGCGTATGATGACATTGCAACACCCAATGCAACGTCCACTATGCAGACGCCGCGACGGTGGCAACGCCGGCTGCAGCGTCCATCCAAGGAGCCACAGTGCCACAGTCGGGGATCACTCTTTCCAACATCGATCACAACGTCCGGCCGCAGGACGATCTTTACCAGCACGTCAACGGAGCCTGGCTTAACAACACAACCATTCCGGACGACCGCCCGTTGGAAGGCACCTTTACCGCCCTGCGCGACGAAGCGGAACTGGCAGTAAAGGCGATCATCGAAGAAGCTGCTGGCAAGGGCGAGGACGCGACCGGCGTCGAACGGAAAGTCGGCGGTCTCTACGCAAGCTTCATGGACGAGGCGGCCGCTGAGGCCAAGGGGCTCGACCCCGTTCGCGGCCGCCTCGAGGATGTCCGCGCGGTGTCCTCCAGCGGTGACCTCGTTGCCCTGATCGGACGTTTGTTCCGTTCCGATGTCTCCGGGCTCTTCGGTATCTACCCCGCCCCGGATGCCGGCAATCCCGAGCGCATCCTCCTGTACATCAGCCAGGGCGGCCTGGGCCTGCCGGACGAGTCGTACTACCGTGAAGAGAAATTCGCTCCCATCGTCACCGCCTACGGTGAGTACATTTCGAAGCTCTTCAGCCTGGCCGGCGTACCGGACGCCGAGGCGGCCGCAGGCCGGATCGTTGCCCTGGAGACATCGCTCGCCTCCCACCACTGGGACAACGTCACACTGCGGGATCCGCAGAAAACCTACAACCTCAAGACCGCGAAAGAGGCGGCCGACCTCTTCCCCCTGCTCAATGCATGGTTCGAGGCAGCCCGCATTGACGAAGGGAAACGCACGGAAATCGTGGTCAGCACGCCCGACTTCTTTGCCGGCGCCGCCGGGCTGCTGGAGTCGGCCGACCTTGCGACGTGGAAGGAATGGCTCACCCTTCGTGTCCTCGGCTCGGCTGCGCCCTACCTGTCCGCTGAGTTCGTTGATGCGAACTTCGACTTCTACGGCACCACGCTCAGCGGCACTCCGCAAAACAAGGAACGCTGGAAGCGTGGCGTGGCGGTGGTGGAGTCAGCCCTGGGTGAAGCAGTAGGCCAGATCTACGTTGAACGGCATTTCCCGCAAGGCCACAAAGCACGGATGCAAACCCTGGTTTCAAACCTGATCGAGGCCTACCGCGCCAGCATTTCCTCCCTTGAGTGGATGGGCGAGGCGACCAAGGCGGAGGCCTTGAAGAAACTGGAAGCATTCCGCCCCAAGATCGGCTTCCCCGAGAAGTGGATCGACTACTCCGCCGTTGAGATCCACCCCAATGACCTCCTGGGCAATGTGGAGCGCGCCCACGACGCAGACATCGACCGCCACCTGGATGAAATCGGCAAGCCGGTGGACCTCAACAAGTGGCTCATGACGCCGCAGACGGTCAACGCCTACTACCACCCGATGCTGAACGAAATCGTCTTCCCCGCAGCCATCCTGCAGCCACCGTTCTTCAACGCGGACGCTGACGACGCTGTGAACTACGGCGGCATTGGCGCAGTGATCGGCCATGAAATCGGCCACGGTTTTGACGATCAGGGATCCCAGTTCGACGGCAGTGGCGCCCTGCGCAACTGGTGGACCGAAGAGGACCGCGCGGCCTTCGAGACCCGCACCGCCAAGCTGGTTGCCCAGTACGACGCCCTGTCTCCCTACGCCGCACCGGACCACAAAGTCAACGGCAAACTCACCCTGGGCGAAAACATTGGCGACCTCGGCGGACTCACCATCGCCTACAAGGCCTACCTCCTCAGCCTCGACGGTGCCGAGCCGGAGGTGATCGATGGTTTCACAGGACAGCAGCGCTTCTTCATGTCCTGGGCTGCGGGATGGCGCCAAGTGATCCGTTCCGAGGAAGCCATCCGACGCCTCGCCACTGATCCCCACTCCCCCAACGAATTCCGGACCAACGCGATCGCCCGGAACCTCAACGCCTTCCATGAAGCCTTCGATGTCCAGGAGCAGGACACCATGTGGATGGCACCCGGGGAGCGCGTCAGCATCTGGTAAACGTCAGCAATGAACAGTGGCCGGTTCCCACCAGGGAACCGGCCACTGTTCATTAAGTCCGGAAAGTTACTGGGTGATGTAGAGGGGGTTCACTTGTTGGCACACCGCATCCTTGGCCGTCTGGTTCACCACATCCGTAGGAACTGAAGCCGCACCATACGCGGTACCGCTTGCAAAGTCCGTACCCACGTAAACCTGGACTCCGGAAACGCCCGCGGCTTGTTTGACCTGGGTTGCAGGGATACCGAAGAGCGCCGCCACATCCGTAGCCACGTCAGCGAAGTCGGCACCGTAGTAAACGACCGTCTGTTCCACCGGGTTGGCCAGGTAGGACACCGCCTGGGTGAAGCCATTTCCGGTCAGAACGGACATGATTTCCTGTGCCCGCGTACCCACGCCACTGCCATTGGCCACGGAAACAGGCTGGATGGCCTTGTTGTACGCCGGCGCCGGAGGCGCAACCGTAGTGGGTGCAGCCGACGCCGCGTCCGTGGCGGACGGCGATGCCGAAGGACTCGACGTAGCTCCCGGGTTGGTCAGGTCAAGGTCCGCGCGCAGCGCAGCAAAGAGCTGCGAGGCCTGGGGTTCCACCAATTCAAGCCTGTTGGGATCGATGGCCGCCGGCTGGGTGGGCACAGAGACAAACGCCACCTTGGAGACATCAATGTCCTTCAACCGGCCGCCGATGGTCAGCAACGTTGGGACCGAGGCCAAGCCTTCGTCCACCGTGAGGTTCTGTGTCACCACGTCGGCAATCTGCAGCAGGCGCTGCGGGTTGGCCAAGGTGCCTTCGGACTTCAACTTCCGGGTCAGGGAGGAAAGGAAGGCCTGCTGCCCCTTGATGCGGCCAAGGTCGCCGCCGTCGCCGAACGCATGGCGCGTACGGAGGAAGGCCAAAGCCTGCTCACCTTCCACCTGCGAGTTGCCCTTGGCCAGGCGAAGGCCGGAGTCGGGGTCGAAAACGGGGTCGCTGACGCACACGTCCACGCCGCCAACGGCCTTGGACAACTCCTTGACCGCGTTGAAGTCTGCCATCATGAAGTGGTCCACGGTGAGGCCCGTGAGCTTGTTGATCGTATCCACGGCGCAACCGATCCCGGCTTCCGCCATGGCGGCATTGATCATGACGCCACTGCGCGCGGGGAAGGTCTGGTTGTTGGTGTGGTCGGTGCATTGCGGGACGTCGACCAGCAGGTCACGAGGGAAGCTCATGACGCTGACCCGCTTGTTGTCGGCAGAGATGTCCAGCAACATCATGACGTCCGAGTGGCCGTAGCCCGTGGAATCCTCAGACGTGCCGTATTGCGCGTTCTTGCCGTCGCGGGTGTCGGATCCCAGGATGAGGATCTGGAGCCTGTCCGACTTGTCGTTGACAGTGGCATCGCCGGAAACCCGCTCGTCGCCGGCGCTCAGCGGTGCCTTGGTGATGTTGCTCTGGAGCCGGATGAACCAGAATGCCGCGAAAGCTACGCCGGCCACCAAAGCCACGGAAACCACTCCGGTAACGATTTTCAGCCACACGGGCAGCCCCTTGGGCGCGTTCATGTGGCGCGGAGTTCCTTCGGGACCCCCACCATGGCGCGCCTCACCGGGAGCAGCGGTGCCGGTGCCCTGGGCGTGGGCTTCACGACGTCGCACTATTCGGTTACCTTTCCTCAAACAGGTGAATCTCCGCAATCATAGTGGCCGTTTCTGTGAACTTGCTCATCCATCCCCCTGACCACGCCGATGCGTAGGGCCAATCAGAAGCCCAGCTTCACCAATTGCTTGGGGTCCCGCTGCCAGTCCTTGGCGACTTTGACGTGCAAATCCAGGTAGATGCGGGTGCCGAGCAGCGTTTCAATACCTTTGCGTGCGTTGGTGCCCACCTCGCGCAGCCGGCTTCCGCCCTTGCCAATGATGATGGCCTTCTGCGAGGGACGCTCCACGTAAAGATTGACGCGGACATCCAGCAGGGGGTTGTCCTCGGTACGGCCCTCACGGGGAACAATCTCCTCGACCACCACGGCCAACGAGTGCGGAAGTTCGTCGCGGACACCTTCGAGTGCCGCCTCGCGGATCAGTTCGGCAATCATGACTGCTTCAGGTTCGTCGGTCAGTTCGCCATCCGGGTAGAGCGGCGGAGATGCCGGCATGTGCCCAATGAGGACATCGGCAACCGTGTTGACCTGGAATCCATCGGCGGCCGAAACGGGGACGATGTCCGCCCAACCCTGGTCTCCGAGGACTTCCCTTCCCAGTTCGGCGACGGCAAGCAGTTGCTCAGTCAGGGCCTGCCGGTCCACCAGGTCGGTCTTCGTCACGATCGCCACAATGGGCTTGCGGCCCACTCCCGCCAATTGGGCGGCGATGTACTTGTCGCCGGGGCCGATCTTCTCGTTCGCAGGAAGGCAGAAACCAATGGCATCTACCTCTGCCAGGGTGTCCGCCACGAGTTCGTTGAGCCGCTTGCCCAGCAGGGTGCGGGGACGGTGGAGTCCGGGAGTATCCACGAGGATGAGCTGGGCATCTTCCCGGTGCACGATGCCGCGGATCGTGTGCCGCGTGGTCTGCGGTTTGGCCGACGTGATGGCCACCTTCTGCCCCACCAAGGCATTGGTCAAGGTGGATTTACCGGCGTTGGGGCGGCCAACCAGGACCGAGAAACCGGCGTGGAAGCCGCCGAATGCGTCCTCGGCGTCGAATTTCTTATTTTGCTTGCTCACGTGGAACTCCCTGTTGCGTTGTGCCGGCCTCGTCGAGAAGGTCTTCAAGGTCAGTTTCTTCTTTTGGCATTGCTGCCGCAATGATGTGGCTGACCCGGTTTCGCCGACCCTCAAGCCTATCGGCCCTGAGCGACACCCCGTTCACCTCCACTGAACTTCCCACGATCGGTACCTGGCCCAGCGCCTTCGCCAGGAGGCCACCCACCGTGTCCACCTCGTCGTCGTCGAGATCCATGTCGAAGAGTTCGCCAAGATCGTCGATGCTCATGCGGGCGCTGACACGGTAGGTTCCGTCGCCGAGGTCAACAGCTTCTTCCGCCGCGGCGTCGTATTCGTCCACGATTTCCCCGACGATTTCCTCGATGAGGTCCTCAAGGGTCACCAGGCCGGCCGTGCCACCGTACTCGTCGATCACGATGGCCACGTGCGTCGACTCCTGCTGGAGTTCCTTCAAGAGGTCGCTCACCGGCTTGGACTCCGGAACGTACCGGACCTCGCGGGCCAGCGAATCGACGTCGTGCGGCTGCAGGCCGTGCTCGTTGCGGTGGAGCGCCGCAGCAACGTCCTTAAGGTAGAGGATGCCCCGGATCTGGTCGGTGTTCTCGCCGATGACCGGAATCCGCGAATAGCCTGAGCGGAGAAACAGGGCCATCGCCGCTTCCAGCCCGGAACCGGTACCGATGCTGACGATGTCCGTTCGGGGAACCATGACCGACCGCACCAAGGTATCCCCAAAGTCGAACACCGAGTGGATGAGTTCGGCCTCGTTGTCCTCGATCATGTCCGACTCGGCCGCGCGGTCCACGAACTCCCGGAACTCTTCCTCGCTGACGAAAGCGTCGTCGCCGCCCGGGGCGCCGGGTGCCACCGCGCTGCCCAGGGCCACGAGCCACCCGGGAATTGGTCCGAGTATCCAGCAGAGGAACCGGATCAGCGGTGCCGTGAACCGCACCACCGGACCTGAGTGCGCCCTCCCCAGCTGCCGCGGCGAAACCCCAACCAGGACAAAACCTATGACCGCCATGATGCCGGTGGCTGCGAGCCCGGCGAGCCATACGTTGTCCAGCAGGCTGTGAAGTACGACGGCGACCGCCACCGCAGCTGCCATTTCGAACCATACGCGCCAAAAGCGCAGCGCGCGGATGTGCGCAACGGGGTTCTGGAGGATGCTCCCCAGGGCTTTGCCCTTGCTCCGGTGCACGGATTGTTCGGCTTCGTGCCGGGGCAGGAAATTGAAGGCGGCCTCGGCCGCCGTCAGAAGGGCGACAAAGCTCAGGAAGACCAGCGCCATGCCGACCAGGAGGAGCGAGGTCACTGCATGGTCTCCATGGGGGCATCCTTGCCCAGGAACTCAGACAGCAGTTCGCGCTGCAGGCCGAACATCTCTTCCTTCTCGTCCGGCTCGGCGTGGTCGAAGCCCAGCAGGTGCAGGATGCCGTGGGTGGTCAACAGCAACATCTCGTCCTGCGTGGGGTGTCCCGCATTGCGTGCCTGGACTTCGGCCACCTGCGGGCAAATGGCAATATCGCCAAGCATGCCCTGGGGTGTGGGCCGGTCCGGGGTGCCCGGCGTCAACTCGTCCATCGGGACGGACAGCACATCCGTGGCCCCTGGCTCATCCATGAGTTCGATGTGGAGTTTCTCCATGGCCGCCTCATCCACCAACAAGATGGACAGCTCGGCCTGGGGGTGGATGTACAAGCGCTCGAAGATGAAGCGCGACAACGTGACCAGCTGGGCTTCGTCCACCTCCACGCCGGATTCGTTGTTGACCTCAATGCTCATTTGTGTTCTCCGCGTTTGTGCTGGGTGCCCGCTGTCGCCGGGCGGTGGGCGTCGTCCCATTTGCTGTACGCAGAAACAATGTCTGCCACGAGGCGGTGCCTGACGACGTCGGCCGCCTCCAGGATCGAGAAGTTGACGTCGTCGATGCCCGTCAGGATCTCCCTCACGATCCGCAGGCCGGACGTTGCGCCGAAGGGAAGGTCGATCTGGGTCACGTCTCCGGTCACAACCATCTTGGAACCGAAACCAAGGCGCGTCAGGAACATCTTCATCTGCTCCGGAGTGGTGTTTTGCGCCTCGTCCAGGATGATGAAGGCATCGTTGAGCGTCCGACCACGCATGTAGGCCAGCGGGGCAACTTCGATGGTGCCGGCGGCCATGAGACGGGGAATCGACTCGGGGTCCATCATGTCGTGCAAGGCGTCGTACAGCGGACGGAGGTAGGGGTCGATCTTGTCGCTGAGGGTACCGGGAAGGAAGCCCAGCCGCTCCCCTGCTTCCACTGCCGGACGGGTCAGGATAATCCGGCTGACTTCCTTGTTTTGCAAGGCCTGGACGGCCTTTGCCATGGCAAGGTACGTCTTGCCTGTACCGGCCGGGCCGATGCCGAAGATCACGGTGTTGTCGTCGATGGCGTCGACGTAGTTCTTCTGGTTCAGCGTCTTGGGGCGGATGGTCTTGCCCCGGCTGGACAGGATGTTGTGTGTCAGGACGTCAACAGGGTTCTGGACGGACTGCGCCCCCAGCAGGGAAACGAGCTGCTGCAGGATGTCCGGCGTGACGGTAGTGCCCTTGGCGACGAGCCCGCGCACTTCTTCCAGAAGCCGCATGATCCGCGGGATGACCGCCGACGGACCGGACATGGACAACTCGTTGCCCCGTACATGGAAGTTGACGTCCGGGAACTGGTCCTCGATGTAACGCAGGGCTTCGTCGTGGCTGCCCAGCGAGTGAACCATCTGGTCTGAATTGTCGAACGTGACGATTTCCGTGCGCGTGCCCGGCAAGGTGTGCGGGAACTCTGTGGCCGCCGGGTTCCCGTTGCCGGTCCGCAGCCGCCCATTCAGGGATTCACTCATAGTGCTGGCCGTACGGCCTGTTCTCCTCCGGTTGGTTATCGTCTTTTCCCCGGTCAGGCGCCGCGCCCACCGTGGTCCGGCCATATGCCGGAATGCCTTCAATCCTACGCCAGCAAGCGGCCGTCCGAACTGGCACGGCACCATCGCACGAAGAGCCGGATGCCACCACCGCAACGTTGGCTGTTTGTCTCAACTCGGCATCAAGCCGGTATCAATCCTGTTTCAGTTGGTGCCGGTCCGGCAAAACCCGGCCAGCCGCCGTCGGACGTGTGCCAAGCTGGCAAGGCAGGGTGAAAAGTCCGCCCGCGCAGGACCGGACGCCCACTCCGGCGGAAGCAAGGCAAGGAAACCCCACATCACGCAGTCAGCCACCCCACAGCAAGGCGCCCGCAAGCGGACGAAGTCCGCCGTTGCCGCGCCCGCTATGGCTGCCGTCCTGTTCCTGACCGGTTGCATCGCCAACGGCGGCACCACCGCGCCCACCTCAAGCCCGGCCATCAATGTCCAGGACGCCCCCGCGAGCAACGCGCCGTTGGAAACCACCCAGGCCTCCACCAAGATCCCCGTCTATTGGATCGGGCGGAGCAAGGACAACGTCTACCTCTACCGCGAGTTCCGGGACATCTCCGGCGACGGGAACCCCGTCACCACGGCCCTGCGCATCATGATGGCCGAGAAGCCGCTGGACCACGATTTCTTCACCCCATGGCAGGAACCCGGCAGCCTGGCCACATCGATCTCGGGCAAGAACGTCATCACCGTGGACATTTCGCGGGACGCCTTCAACTCGAACCTCGACGCCGGCATGGCCCAACGGGCGGTCCAGCAGTTGGTGTACACAGCCACTGCCGCAGCCTCGTCCTCCGGGCTGATCAACTCCGGGCAACAGATCCAGGTGGTCATCCTGGTGGATGGACACACCGACTTCATGGCCTTCGGCCAAGTGAAACTCGGCCAACCCATGGCGAGGGACGCCTCGATGGTGGCTCCCCTGTGGATCATCGACCCCCAGGAGGACACGACTTTGCCGGCCGGTGCCGTCAAGTTCAACGGCCGCAGCACGGACAGCTCCAAGCCGGTGAACTGGCAAATCCTGCAGGATAACGGCGGCGCCAGGACCAGCCTGCTCACCGGCCAAGTAAAATCCACCGGTGAACCGGGACAATTCGGCGTCTTCACCTTCAGCGCCACGCTGAAGCCCGGGCGCTACGAGCTTCGCGTGACCCAGGTGGACAGTTCCGGGCAAGCCGACGAATCGACACTGGATACCAGGCTCTTCAACGTCAACTGACGCCCTGGGTCAAGCCTCCTGCCAGCGCCCCAGGACATCGCTCGCCAGTACGACGGCGGCAGGCCCGGCCGTCGATGACCTCAGGACATGGTGGCCCAACAGGGCCGTCACGGCACCAGCATCGCTCAGGCGCGTTACTTCGCGCGGCGAGATGCCACCCTCCGGTCCAACGATCAACAGGACTTCCCGGGGTGCGTGAGGGTCGGCACCGGCCAGTTGGGCCGCGCCTTCCAGGACGGACCGCAGTCCATTCTTTGCATCCTCATGGAGGATGACGGCCACGTCTGCCTCAGCGACTGCCTTGGCCAGCGATGCGGAGTCCACGATGGACCTGACCTCGGGGATCCAGGCGCGACGTGCCTGCTTGGCAGCGGCGGTGACCACCGACTGCCACTTTGCATGGGCCTTGGCCGCACGGTCGCCCTTCCACCGCACGATGGAACGTTCCGCCTGCCAGGGAATGACAGCGTCGATGCCGAGTTCCGTGGCGGTCTCGATGGCGAGCTCGTCCCGGTCGCCCTTGGCCAGGGCCTGGACCAGCACCAGCCGCACCGACGGTTGTTCCTCGAAGACCACGTCCGTTGCCGTCACCGAAAGCGAGCCTTGGCCGGCGTCGGACACCTTGCCAGTGAGCCGGGCGCCGGACCCGTCCGCGAGATCCACGGGTTCGCCGACGGCCAACCGCTTCACGGTCACGGCGTGGCGGGCTTCAGGACCTTCGAGGATGAACACGGAACCCGGCCCCAGTCCGTCCAGGCTCCCGGCCGGGGTGAAGAAGACGGGGTTGCTCACCGCTACAGGTTACCGAGCTTGTCCCGGAGCTTGGCGAACATGCCGCCACTGGCTACGAGCTTGCCTTCCGTGAACTGCTCACCGCGCAACTTCGCAAGCTGCCTCAGCAGGTCTTCCTGCGCGGCATCCAGCTTGACCGGCGTCTCGACGTGCAAGTGCACCTTGAGGTCTCCGCGGCCGTAGCCACGAAGATGGGTGACCCCCAAACCGCGGAGGGTAATGATTTCACCCGACTGCGTGCCCGCCTTGACGTCGATTTCCTGGGCGCCATCGAAGGTCTCCAGGGTCAGTTCCGTTCCCAGCGCGGCAGCAGTCATCGGCACGCTCAGTGTTGCGTGGAGGTCGTCGCCTTCGCGGATGTACGTGGAATCGCTGTTGACGCGGATCTCAACGTAGAGGTCGCCGGCAGGGCCTCCGGCAGGGCCTGCCTCACCCTGGCCGGACAGCTGGATGCGCGTTCCCGTTGCCACGCCCGCCGGCACCTTGATGGTCAGCGAGCGGCGGCTGCGGATGCGGCCCTGGCCGCTGCACTCGTTGCAGGGGTCCTTGATGATGGTGCCGAAGCCTTCGCAGGAGCCACACGGGGCCGTGGTCATGACTTGGCCGAGGATGGAGCGCACTGCCCGCTGGACCTGGCCGCTGCCACCACAGATGTCGCAGCGTTCAGGGTGCGTTCCGGGACGGCAGCAGCTGCCATCACAGGTGGGGCAGACAACCGCGGTGTCGACTTCAAGCTTCTTGTTGACGCCGAAGACCGCGTCCTTGAGGTCGATGCGGACGCTGATGAGGGCATCCTGGCCGCGCCGGACGCGGGAGGCAGGACCTGCGTGTCCCCCGCCACCACCGCCAAAGAAGGTATCGAAGATGTCCTGGAAGGCAAAGCCCTGCCCGGAGTAGCCGCCACCGAAACCGTTGTCGGTTCCGTTCTCGTTGCCGGTGGCGTCGTACACGCGGCGTTTCTGCGGGTCGGACAACACTTCGTAAGCGTGCGTCACGGCCTTGAACTGCTCAGCGACATCCTCGCCCGGGTTCACGTCCGGGTGCAGTTTTCGCGCCAACTTGCGGTACGCCTTTTTGATCTCTTCTCCGGTGGCTTCCGGGGAGACTCCCAAAACGTCATAGTGGCTGCTCAAAGTCAGTATCTCTTCCTTGTTGTGCTGCGGTTCTTACGTTGGTGGCCGGCGTCAGCCGCCGAGAATACGGGAAAGGTAGCGGGCCACGGCCCGCACGGCGGCCATGGTGGTGGGATAGTCCATCCGGGTGGGCCCCAGGATGCCTACCTTGGCGCCGGAGCCGTAACCCGTGGCGACCACCGAGGCCTCGGACAGCCCGTCGTAGGGGTTCTCCCGGCCGATGCTGACGGTGACCCCGCGTGGATCATCACCCATGTCAGACAACAACCGAAGCATCACTACTTGTTCCTCGAGGGCCTCAAGTACCGGGCCGATGCTCAAGGGGAAGTCCACGTTGGAGCGGGCCAGGTTTGCTGTTCCCGCCATCAGGATCCGCTCTTCGCGACTGGTATCGCTGAGGGATTGGAGTCCGGAGGCCAGGACCTGCGCCACCCCACGGACTTCCGGCCTGCACAAGGCCACGACGGAGGGCAGCACCTGCGGCAACAGCTCCAAAGGAGTGCCGGCAATGCTGCCCAGGAACCTCGCACGCAGGGCCAGCAACGACTCGTTGCTGACCTCGGTTCCGGCATCGATGACTTTTTGTCCCACGCTGCCGGTGTCCGCGATCAGGACCACCAGCACCTGCTTGGGTGCCAGCAGCACGAACTCCACATGCCGGACCAAGGCCCGCTTGGAGTGCGGGTATTGCACCACCGCTACCTGGTTGGTCAACTGCGACAGGAGCCTGACTGTCCGCTCCAGGATGTCGTCAAGATCGTCGGGGCCTTCAAGCAAGGAATGGATGGCCCGGCGCTCGGCGGCCGAGAGCGGCTTCACTTGGGAAATCCGGTCCACGAACAACCTGTAGCCCTTGTCCGTGGGAATGCGGCCCGCGCTGGTGTGCGGAGCGGCAATGAGGCCTTCCTCTTCCAGGACGGCCATGTCATTCCTGATGGTGGCACTGGAAACGCCCAGATGGTGCCTCTCCACCAGTGCCTTGGAGCCGACAGGTTCCCGTGAGTGCACGTAATCCTCGACGATGGCACGCAACACTTCCAGCTTGCGCGGCTCACTCATGTGCAACACCTCCTGTCGACGCTCCGAATGCGGGCTGCCCGGCATGGGATGGACCCGGGCTGACCCTTGCTTTTAGCACTCAACATGCCTAAGTGCTAACAAGTCTAGTATGGGCCACCCCGTTGCTAGCATTGAAAACGCCCGCGGATGACGTCCGGGGAGCCGGCTCCACCCGGTACCGGCCCATCAAACCCAGCGCGAAGAGGTATGAAGTCCTTGGCTTTCGACACATGGGGTCCGCAGGACCTTTCCGCACCCGTCAAACAGCAGCTTCCGGACGTGCCTGTCCAGCGCGGGATGGTCCTGGAAGACGTCCAATCCGGGTGGGTGGGCGAGGTCGTCCGGGTAGAGAAGTCCGGCGGAATGCACATCGTGTCGCTTGAGGACCGCCGGGGCAAGACGCGGTCCTTCCAACTGGGGTTCGGCTTCCTCCTGGAGGGCCAGGCCATTCGCCTGCTCCCCCCGGCCGCCAGGCAACCGGCCGGCGCTGTGCAGGCCGGCGCTGTCCAGCCCGGCCGGACGGCGTCGGGCTCTGTCAAAGTCCAGGGCCAACGCGCACAAGTGGCAAAAGCCAGCCGGATCTGGGTGGAAGGCAAGCACGACGCCGAACTCGTGGAAAAGGTCTGGGGTGACGACCTCCGGGTGGAAGGCATCGTCGTGGAGCCGCTCCATGGCGTGGACGACCTCCGGTCCGCCATCGCCGCCTTCGGACCCGGTCCGCAACGCAAGCTCGGAATCCTGGTGGACCACTTGGTGGCCGGTTCGAAGGAGTCACGCATTGCGGCCGAGGCCATGCAGGTACCGGGAGCCACGGGAAACG
The DNA here is from genome assembly GCF_044748905.1 of Paenarthrobacter sp. NPDC089714. Taxonomy (NCBI): domain Bacteria; kingdom Bacillati; phylum Actinomycetota; class Actinomycetes; order Micrococcales; family Micrococcaceae; genus Paenarthrobacter; species Paenarthrobacter sp. NPDC089714. The sequence goes on along the minus strand of NZ_JBIVGX010000003.1, from coordinate 187,641 downwards.
TGTTGATCGTGGGACACCCGTACGTCGATGTATGGCAGGCGATCCGCCCCAAGGTACTGGGCATCGAACAGTGGCCTGACGTGCCTCGCGGCACGGACTGGAAGACGGGAATCCTGAGGGCTTTCGGCTGGCCGCACGAAACGGCGGAGGACATCGGGCTCGGCTGGCAGCGCTTGCTCGGGGCTGTGCGGACGTATGCGGACCTGGAGGCGTCCCTTCTGGGGCGCGTGGAGGAAGTCATCGACTTCCTGACCGCCCCCTGAGCAGGGACACCTGCCCGTTTCAGGGGCGGATGGTCCCTGCAGGGAGTCCGGACCCAGTATTCTGGGACAGCAACACCGCATTTTTACAGCAAAGGGAAGACACCGTGGCAGAGAACGCTCCAGAAGAACAGGGCAGGGCCGCAGGCCAGCCCCAGTACCATGGCGCACCTGCGAATGCACTGCCCCTTACGGCAAGCGAAGACCGGCAGTGGGCCACGTTGGCGCACTTCGGTGGAATCCTCGGCTGCCTTCCGTCCTTGCTCATCTACTTGATCTTCCGCGAGCGTGGACCGTTCACGGCGCAGGAGTCCAAGGAAGCCCTGAACTTCACGCTTCCGCCCACCATCGCGGCCGTGTTGGCGAACATCCTGGTCCTGCTGCCGGTTGTGGGCAACATCTTCGCGGTCATCGCGACAGCCATCTGGGTGGCCTTGACGTGCTTCTCGGTTTCCGCGGGCATCCGCGTCAACCACGGCCAACCCCACCGCTACCGTTTCAACCTGCGCTGGATCAAATAGCGCCGCGGGCGGTCAGTCCGGCAGGATCCTGCGCACCACTGCGTCCGCCAACAAACGGCCCTTGAGGGTCAGCACCAAGCGGCCCTTGAAGGCCGCAGCGGGATCCACCAGGCCATCGGCAATCAGCCCGGCCATGGCATGCCTGCCCACTTTGTCCAAGGCATCCACGTCCAATCCCGAGCCAAGGCGCGCCTCAAGCATGATGCGCTCCACTTCCCGCGTACCGGCGTCGAGGGTTTCCCTGCCCGCAGCAGGCGACGTTGCCGCCGCCAGCCGTGAAGCGTAGGCAGTGGGGTGCTTGACGTTCCACCACCGGACACCGCCAACATGGGAATGGGCTCCCGGGCCGATCCCCCACCAGTCGTCGCCCCGCCAATAGGCGAGGTTGTGGCGGCACGCCTGCTCGGGAGTCCTGGCCCAGTTGCTGACCTCGTACCAGGTGAGGCCTGCCGCTGAAATCAGCTGGTCGGCGAGCTCGTACTTTGCTGCGTGGTCGTCGTCGTCGATTCCCGGCACTTCCCCACGCCGGATCTGGGCAGCCAGTTTGGTGCCATCCTCGACGATCAGCGCGTACGCACTGATGTGGTCAGGATCGTAGGACAGGGCGGTTTCCAAGGACAGCCGCCAGTCGTCCATGGACTCACCCGGGGTGCCGTAGATCAGGTCGAGGCTTACCGCCAGGCCCGCGTCGCGTGCCCATTGAACAACCAGCGGGACCCTGCTGGGGGTGTGGGTGCGGTCAAGGACCTTGAGGACATGCGGCACAGCGGACTGCATGCCGAACGACACCCGGGTAAACCCGGCATCCGCGAGCACTTGGAGGGACTCGGGCGTGACGGAATCAGGGTTCGCCTCGGTGGTCACCTCTGCGTCCGGCCCAAGTCCCCAGTGTCCGACGGCGGCACGCAGGATCCGTGCCAGGTCTTCCGCCGGGAGCAGCGTAGGGGTGCCACCGCCGAAGAACACGGTGCTCAGCGGGCGGGATGGAACGCCGGAATCCTCCAGCGCGCGAACGGCGAAATCCACTTCGGCCACGGCCGTGCCGGCATAGGCGTCCTGCGACGCGCCGCCGCCCAGTTCAGTGGCGGTGTAGGTGTTGAAATCGCAGTAACCGCAGCGGACCGCGCAAAACGGGATGTGGACATACAGGCCGAATTTACGGTCTTGGACGCCACTGAGCACCTGCGGGGGCAGGAGCCCGTCCGCAGGTGCCGGATCGCCCAAAGGAAGGACGCTGGGCATTTACTTCTTGGCCTTGTCCTTGGACTCGTCCGTGGTGAGGGCTGCGATGAAGGCCTCTTGGGGAACCTCCACACGACCCACCATCTTCATGCGCTTCTTGCCCTCTTTTTGCTTCTCAAGCAGCTTGCGCTTACGGGTGATGTCACCGCCATAGCACTTGGCAAGGACGTCCTTGCGGATGGCCCTGATGCTTTCACGGGCGATGATCCGCGAGCCGATGGCGGCCTGGATGGGCACCTCGAATTGTTGCCTCGGAATGAGCTCGCGAAGCTTCGAGGTCATCATGACCCCGTACGAGTAGGCCTTGTCGCGGTGGGTGATGGCACTGAAGGCATCCACCTGTTCGCCTTGAAGGAGGATATCCACCTTGACGAGATCAGCCACCTGTTCGCCGTCCGCCTTCCAGTCCAGCGACGCATAGCCACGGGTCTTGGACTTGAGGAGGTCGAAGAAGTCGAACACGATTTCAGCAAGCGGAATCCAGTACCTGAGCTCAACACGATCCTCGGAGAGGTAGTCCATGCCCTTCATCTGGCCTCGGCGGCTTTGGCAGAGTTCCATGATGGCACCAACGAACTCATTGGGGGCGAGGACAGTAGCCGACACCATCGGCTCACGGACCTCGGCGATCTTACCCACAGGGTACTCGCTCGGGTTCGTGACGTGGACCACCTTCTTGTCCTCGAGCGTTACCTCGTACTCCACGTTGGGCGCAGTTGAGATGAGGTCGAGGTTGTACTCCCGCTCCAGGCGCTCACGCGTGATTTCAAGGTGCAACAGGCCGAGGAAACCGACCCGGAATCCAAAGCCCAGCGCTGCCGAAGTCTCCGGCTCGTACACGAGCGCGGCGTCATTGAGCATCAGCTTTTCCAGGGCGTCGCGGAGGACCGGGTAATCCGTACCATCCAGCGGATAGAGACCGGAGAAGACCATGGGCTTGGCGTCGGCGTAGCCGCTGAGCGACTCGGACGCCGGCTTGGCCAGGTTGGTGACCGTATCACCAACCTTGGACTGGCGGACATCCTTCACTCCGGTGATGAGGTATCCCACCTCACCCACACCGAGGCCCTTGGATGGCGTGGGTTCCGGTGAGCTGACACCGATTTCCAGCAGCTCATGCGAAGCGCGGGTGGACATCATCTGGATGCGTTCGCGTGGGTTGAGCTTGCCGTCCACCACCCGGACATAGGTAACTACGCCACGATAGGTGTCATACACCGAGTCAAAGATCATGGCTCGCGCAGGGGCATTGGGATCGCCCACGGGAGCCGGGAGATCGTGGACAATCTTGTCCAGGAGCGCCTCGACGCCTACGCCGGTCTTGCCGGACACCTTGAGGACGTCATCCGGGTCGCCACCAATGAGATTGGCCAGTTCAGCCGCATACTTCTCCGGCTGGGCTGCCGGGAGGTCAATCTTGTTCAGCACGGGAATGATGGTGAGGTTGTTTTCCATCGCCAAGTAAAGGTTGGCCAGGGTCTGCGCCTCGATGCCCTGGGCCGCGTCGACCAGCAGCACTGCGCCTTCACAAGCTGCCAGGGAGCGGGAGACCTCGTACGTAAAGTCCACGTGGCCGGGGGTGTCGATCATGTTCAGGGCGTAGGCGGTGCCTTCGACTTCCCACGGCATCCGGACGGCCTGGGACTTGATGGTGATGCCGCGCTCACGCTCAATGTCCATGCGGTCCAGATACTGGGCCTTCATGTCGCGCTGCTGAACGACGCCGGTGAACTGCAACATGCGGTCGGCCAGGGTGGACTTGCCGTGGTCGATGTGGGCGATGATGCAGAAGTTCCGGATGATGGCCGGATCTGTTGCGGCGGGCACCGGTGCGGTGCGGGCCATGGGAGACACGCAGGGTCCTAACTGTCGGCATTCACGCGGCTTCACCGTTCACTGGGCAGGGGCCAGCGCAGGACATACCGCATATCTGATCCTCCAGTGTCCCATGAACCGGCCGTTCAACGTACATTCCGGTCCGACGCACCCCGTGGCCAAGGGGTAGCTTTATCCCATGGCTTTGGACTTGCGACCCCTCGGCACCTTCATCCTCCGTTCCCTCAAGGCGTTGGGAGGTGCCGGCACCAAAGCCGCTCCCCGGGAGCGGCAACGCTCCGGGACCCCGGCGGCCAGGCAGCAGAGCCGGCCCACCGGCGTCGAACCCTTGCACGGCGCTTATCCCGGCGACTACCACGGCCGGGTCACGCCGCATTACGCCCCCAAACCGGACGGGAAGCCCGATCCGGGCGAGATCGTGTGGAGTTGGGTGCCGTACGAGGAGGATCACACGCAGGGCAAGGACCGGCCGGTGCTGCTGGTGGGACGTGATGGAAAGTGGCTTCTTGGACTGATGCTGACCTCCAAGGACCACGACAACGGGATGCAGGCGGACGACTACGTGGACATCGGCGCAGGTCCGTGGGACCGCCAGGGCCGCCCCAGTGAAGTTAAAGTGGACCGCGTCATCCGACTGGATCCGGGCGCGGTCCGGCGCGAAGGGGCTGTACTCGGTAAAGCTGCCTTTGGTGACGTCGCTCGGGCCCTGCACGGGAAGTCCACCAGGAACTGAGGCATTCCGCAGTTCGCTCGTCTTTCTGCTATTCTTTATAGCTGTGTGTCCGTGCAGGTCGACGGCCACACATGGTTGGCTGCCATAGGCATCCCCACGCCGCTCAGTCGATGGCCAACCTGACAACCCTCTAGACCATTTCCGCATTAAAAAAGAGAGTTCATACGTGGCTAATATCAAGTCCCAGAAGAAGCGCATCCTCACCAACGAGAAGGCTCGCCTGCGCAACAACGCAGTCAAGTCCGAGCTGAAGACGGCCATCCGCGCCGTCAACACCGCCGTTGCGTCTGCTGACAAGGATGCTGCTGGAACTGCACTTGCTGCTGCCAGCCGTAAGCTGGACAAGGCTGTCAGCAAGGGCGTTATTCACAAGAACAACGCTGCTAACCGCAAGTCGGCGATCTCCAAGAAGGTCAACGCACTCTAAGGTTTTTCCAGTTCGACTGAGCTGAACAGGAGGCCGGCACCCACGGGTGCCGGCCTCCTGGCTTTTAAGCCCAGCCCAGCGCCCAGCCCAACCAGGGCGTCCTCACTTGCGCTGGGCCGACGTCGAGATGACTGTGACTGCATGCTCCACGGCATACACGGGATCCCTCGACTCGCCCTTGACCTGGGCGTCAGCCTCGGCAATGACCTGGATGGAGCGGATGAGCCCCTCGGGAGTCCAACGGCGGACATCCCGCTGCGCCTGCTCCACGAGCCAGGGCTGCATGCCCAGGCTCTTCGCGATGGTCGCTGAGGACCCCTTGGCGCCCGCCACTTTGGCAATGGTTCGCAGCTTGGCCGCCAGCGCCGCCACCAACGGAACGGGATCAACTCCGGTGGAGACCGCATGCCGCAGGGTGGAGAGGGCCAACGGACCATTTCCCGCCATGGCCGCGTCCGCTACTTTGAAGGCCGTGGCCTCGACGCGGCCGCCATAGTATCTGTCCACGGTGTCCGCGGTGACGGCAGTGGTGGCATCGGCGATGAGTTGGTTACATGCTGCGGCAAGCTCCGAAAGATTGGCTCCCACCGCATTGACGAGGGCCTGGACCGCCCCGCCCTCGATCCGCCGGCCGCCGGCTTTGAACTCCGCTACGACGAATGCCGTCTTGTCGGCGTCCTTTTTGAGGGGCTGGCAGTCGATCACGGGCCAGCCTGCGGCCTTGACGGCGTCGAGCAACTTCTTGCCCCGGACTCCCCCCGCGTGCCGCAGGACAAGGACCACGTCGTCCTCCGGCTGGAGAAGGTACTTCATGGCGTCAGCAAGGAAGGCGTCGTTCATCGACTCGAGGCCTTCGACTTCGACCAGCTTTCCTTCACCGAATAGCGACGGGGTTACCGTCATGGCCAAGGAGCCGCCCTCGTATGCGCCCGCGTTGAGCCTGGTCAGCTCCACATCCGGGGTTGAGGAGCGGACCAGGGACCTGATGCGGTCCATCGCACGGATTCCCAAGTACTCTTCCGGTCCGGTGACCAGCACTACGGCGGCAGGCGTGGCGTCCCGCCACCCGGCGTTGTTTGCCGGGATGTTCTTGGCCCGGGTGTTCTGGGCAGCAGCCACTGGTGATTCCTTCCGGACGGGTTTGCGCAAGGTTTAAGTCTGCCACGTCCGCGGCGTAGGTGTTGATGGCGTCGACCGGCACCCCGCAGCGCAGCCCGGCACGAAGCAGGTCGCTCGAGGGATTCCAGGCCCTTCATGATGCTGCTGTGGAAGGTCAGCACGGCCACGCGGAAGCCTGCCGGATGGAGCAGGCTCCACGTTACGAGGACAGCAACGGTGGAGAAGGCAAGCATGGATGCGATCCCCACCGGCCCCTCCGCCCACGGCATGGCAGCACCTGGCAGGGCGGCGAAGAACCGGGCCACAGCTGCCACCATTCCGGCGCTCGTCCCCGCCACGGCCACGGGCGCCGCGGCCAGCCATGGCACCGAAGCCAACGGCACGGAGATGGTTCCGAGGATGGTGACGGGGGCTACCAATGGCCCAGCCAGCACATTGGCTGCGAGGGAGTAGGGCGAGAATTGGGGCTGCAGCGCAACGATGGCGGGTCCACACATGAACTGCGCTGACAGTGGAACGGCGATGCCCGTGGCCAACCACGAGGGAACCCATGCCGGAAACCATGACGCCAGGTGGCCAGCGAGCAACACGATACCGAGGGTGGCCAGGACGGAAAGCAGGAAACCGAATGACACAGACAAGCCGGGGTCAAGGAGCAAAAGCGAGGTGCTCGCAAGGCAGAGGAAGGACAGTGACCTGCCGCGGCGCCCCGCGGAGACGGCGGCCAGCCCCACCGTGCCCATGACCGCCGCCCGCAGGACGCTCGGATCCGGTCCGACCAGGACCACGAAGGCCGCCAGACCGGCAAACCCACTGATGGCCGCAAGGGGCCGCGGCAGGCGGAAGGTCCGGGCCAGCAGGATGAATCCACCCAGGACCAGGCTGCAGTTTGCACCGCTGACCGCGGTCAGATGGGTCATGCCCGTAGTTTTCATGGCCGATTCGAGGCTCTCCGGCAGCGTGGAGGTGTCGCCGGTAACCATGCCCGGCAGCAGGCCTGCCGCGTCCGGGGGCAACCAAGCCGACGCTGTGCGGAATTGCTCCCGGGCCCGGGCCGCGGTTTGTTGGGGGTCGTAGGAATCAGCGACCAGCACGGGCGCCGTTGACGCGGCCAGGACAGCGGCCTCGGGCTGGCCCTGCTTGCCCTCCCCCAGGGTTCCCGCGGTTCTCAGCGATTGTCCCGGCTGCACGCGCTCCCAGGCGTCCCCACCGATGACCAACACCGCGGCCGAATCTGTCACGGTATTGCCTTGGGAGGTGAAGTGTTCCACCTGCGCCGGGACGGCCCAGCGGTTTTCCCCGGAATGCCCTGGAACGGACAGCGCCGCCGGAGGACCGGTAACGCGGACCGTAATGACCACTCCATCACTTCGGGCGGCCGCGGCGGCAAGCGGGCCCTGCTCGCGCCAGGCCATGTCCAAGGCACAGTGCAGGGCCACGGCGGCACCGGCCACGCAGGCCAGCGCGAGGGTGGACGACGTGGTCCGTACCCACATCCCCCGGCGTCGGCGTTTCCGTCCGGACACCGTCAAACCCAAGGCACCCACCACCAGCACAGCGCAGATCGAGGCGGACCACGGCTGGGGAGCCACCGTTCCCGCCAAAGCAGCCGCCCAGGCTGCGAGGGCTGTCGGGACCAGGCGTACGTCCAGTCGCCTGGCCGGGGTTCCTCCGGCGGACTCAGCCACCATGCACCGTCACCAGGCCCTTGAGCGATTCCATGAGCTTGGGGCCGATGCCGTCGATCGCGTCCAGTTCCTCGACGGACGTGAAGGGGCCGTGATCCTTTCGCCAGTCCGCGATGCGCTGCGCCATGACGGGTCCCACGCGGGGCAACGTGCCGAGCTCCTCGACACTGGCGGTGTTGATATTGACTTTGGCCGAACTTCCCGGCCCGGCGGCACTTCCGACTTCCGCTTCAGACTGTTCCTGCCCCGGAGGCGGGACGGGCGCATCCCCGGCACGCGGCACCACGATCTTGGCCCCGTCCGCCACCACTTCGGCCAGGTTCAGTCCGTCAAGACGAGCATCCTGGGCAGCACCTCCGGCCGCGTCAATGGCCTGGAAAATCCTGCTGCCCTCCGGCAAGGAGACCACTCCAGGTTTTTGCACGGCACCGGCGATGTGGATGACCACGGTCGCACCGGGCCTCGTGACTTGCCCGGCCTCCGCACCGGGAACTGCTGCCTCGGAGGTTGCAGCAGGGGTGAGCGGTTCGATCGATGGTTGGTCCTGGCCGGTTTGCCATACAAAGCATACGGCCGCCACCACGGCGGCCGCAGCCACCACGAACACCACGGCGCGGGGGCTGCGCCACCGGAAACGGGAAGGGACCGCCGTCGGCAGTCCGGCACTGTCACCGCCGTCGGAGGTCTGCTCCTCCACCGCAATCGCCAGCAGCGGTTCCGCCTGCACAGCGGGCTGGACATGACGGGACAGCCGCCGCCTGAACACCGCGGTTGCGGCATCGGACGAGGCGTCCTGGGTCCGGCGTGGCATGAATTGAGCCTATGGCCGGGTCCGAACGGGCACTGTTCCCCATCGGGACTATGTGGATAAAGCCGTCAATTGCCCGGCGTACTGCTTTCTCCCACAATGACGGCCAACACACCCAAACCGGCGTGTGCGGCAAGAACGGCGGGGAGGGAACTGATCTGGGCAAGCGGCGACTGGGGACATTTTTCGGCCAGCCGGGCGGCAAGTGACTTTGCCTCGGCTGGATTCCCGAAGTGGTGTACGGCTAGACGCGCCTGGCCGGGAGCGCGGGACGCGACGTCGGCGACGACGATCTCTTCCAACCGGGAGATGGCCCGTACAGCGGACCGGACCTTTTCCAGCGGGACGATCTTGCCGCCGTCGACGGCAAGGATCGGTTTGATGGAAAGCACCGTTCCCAGGAGCGAGGCGGCGGCGCCGATGCGGCCGCCGCGGCGAAGCTGCTCAAGGCTGGGGACGTAGAAGTAGACCTTGGTGCGGTCCATCCGCTCCACGGCGAAGTCCCGGACCTCAGCAGCTCCCCGGCCGTCGGCCGCGGCAACCACGGCGCTCTGAACACCCATCCCCTGCGCCATACCTACTGTCCGGGAATCAACGATTTCCACGGGTATGGTCACGCGGGCTGCAGCAAGGCGGGCTGCATCGGCGGTTCCGGACAGTTCGGACGAGATGTGGATGGAGACTACGGCCTCAAATCCACGACGTTGGGCGGCCAGATACGCCTGCTCGAATTGGCCTGGCGATGGCCGTGAGGTCTTCACCGAGGCGCCAGAAGCAAGTGCCAACGACAACGTCTGGGTGATGTCGTCTTCACCTTCACCATAAATTTCGTTTCCCACCATCACGGGCATGGGAACAACAACCAAACGACCGTCGGCCGTAAAGGCGGAAACCCAGTCGGCGGGCAACGCGGCCGCCGAATCGGTGACCACGGCAGTCCTGACGACGGCGGCAAGGGGCTCTTCAGCGACAGGAACCGGTGCCGCTGGTTGCCGGAGGCGCGCCACTCTTTCCTTGAGCCACATCCACGCGGGTGGTTCTCGCTCAGGCACGCAACCTCCAAAGATGATGGCCGGCCGCCGGCACAGTGCCGGCGGCCGCACAATCCCCGCTAGGCAGGAACGATGTTCACCAGTTTAGGTGCCCGCACGATGACGGTGCGGATGCCACGGCCGTCCATGGCGCGCTGGACGTTTTCCGATGCCAGCGCGCGTTCACGCAGTTCGTCTTCGCTGATGTCCGGGGAGACTTCCAGGCGGTCACGGACTTTTCCTTGCACCTGGACAACGGCAGTGACGGTTTCCTGGACCAGCAAGGACTCGTCGTGTGCGGGCCAACCAGCGTTGGCCACAGAGGCAGGGTGGCCAAGGGCGTTCCACAGATCCTCCGCAGTGTACGGAGCGAAGAGGCTGAGGATCACGGCAACAGCCTCAACGGCCTCACGGACTGCGGGATCGGCTCCACCGGCACCGGAGTCGATGGTCTTGCGCGTCGCGTTGACCAACTCCATGAGGCGCGCGACAACCACGTTGAACTTGTTGTTGTCCAGCAGTTCTGCGGCATCGGCAATGGTCTTGTGGGTCACGGTCCGCAGGGCACGGTCGCCCGTGGCCGGATCGGTGCCGGGTTCGCTGGTGACGTCCTGGCCAAGGCGCCACGCTCGGGCCAGGAACTTGCCCGACCCGGCGGGCGAAACGTCAGCCCAGTCAACGTCGTCCTCGGGCGGAGAAGCAAAGACCATGGTCAGGCGGACAGCGTCCACACCGAACTTGTCCAGCTGTTCGCCGAGGTCCACGCCGTTGCCCAGGGACTTGCTCATGGCCTTGCCGCCATTGAGCACCTGGCCCTGGTTGAGCAGGGCACTGAAGGGCTCGTTGGCTTCAATCAGGCCGATGTCCTTGATGACCTTGGTGAAGAAGCGGGCGTACAGCAAGTGCAGGATGGCGTGCTCCACGCCGCCCACATACTGCCCTACCGGCATCCAGTCGTTGATCTTCGCCGGATCGAACGGGCCTTCAGTGAAGTTCGGCGAGACGAAACGCAGGAAGTACCAGGACGAATCGACGAACGTGTCCATGGTGTCGGTATCGCGCTGTGCGGCGCGGCCACAGTTGGGGCACTCGACGTTGACCCATTCGACGGCGGCGGCCAGCGGTGATGTGCCCTTGGGCGCCAGCGCCTCTCCGCGGAGATCTTCAGGCAGCCTCACCGGCAGATGGTCATCCGGAACCGGCACCTCGCCGCATTCTCCACAGTGGATGATCGGAATCGGCGTGCCCCAGAACCGCTGGCGGCTCAGCAGCCAGTCGCGGAGGCGGAAGTTGACGAACTTCTCCCCGGTGCCCTGCTTTTCCAGGATGTCGATGGCAGCAGGGATGGCCTCGGCCTTGCTCAGGCCGTCCAGTGCGCCCGAGTTCTGCAAGGTGCCTTCGCCTGCGGTGGCTACGCCGGATTCCGCAGGATCGTCCTCGCCCGTGTTCAGTACGGCGCGGACAGGCAGGTTGAACGCCTTGGCGAAATCCAGGTCGCGCTGGTCGTGTGCGGGAACAGCCATGATGGCGCCCGTCCCGTAGTCGGCCAGGACGTAGTCCGCGGCCCACACGGGCAGCTTTTCGCCGTTGAGCGGATTGATGGCGTAGCGGCCAGTGAACACACCGGTCTTTTCCCGCTCTGTGGACTGGCGCTCGATTTCCGAGAGCGCCTTGACCTTTTCGCGGTAGGCCATGAGTTCGTCATGCTGTTCCGGGGTGACCAAGTCCAGGGCCAGGTGGGCGTCTGCTGCGACAACAAAGAAGGTTGCGCCGTACAGTGTGTCCGGCCGGGTGGTGAAGACAGTGACTTCGCGTTCGGGGCGGCTTCCTTCGGCTTCAATGACGAAGCGGACGTGGGCGCCTTCCGAGCGGCCGATCCAGTTCCGCTGCATGGCGAGGACCCGTTCGGGCCAGTGGCCCTGCAATTGGTCCATGTCTTCGAGCAGGCGATCGGCGTACTCCGTGATCTTGAAGTACCACTGGTTCAGCGACTTCTTGGTGACGGGAGTGCCGCAGCGTTCACAGGCACCGTTGACCACCTGTTCGTTGGCCAGGACGGTGAGGTCCTTGGGGCACCAGTTGACCGGCGAGTCCTTGCGGTAGGCCAGGCCGCGCTCGTAGAAGCGCTTGAACAGCCACTGCGTCCAGCGGTAGTACTCGGGATCGGAGGTGTGCAGGCGGCGGGACCAGTCGGCGGAAATGGCATAGCGCTTGAAGGACGCGGCCTGCGTATCGATGTTGGCGTAGGTCCACTCGCTGGGGTGGGCATTGCGCTTGATGGCCGCGTTCTCGGCGGGCAGGCCAAAGGAGTCCCAGCCGATCGGATGCAGGACGTCGTAGCCCTTCTGCCGGAGGTAGCGCGCCACGACATCGCCCATGGCGAAAGCCTCGGCGTGGCCCATGTGGAGGTCGCCCGAGGGGTAGGGGAACATGTCCAGCACATAGCGGCGCTCCCGCGAACCGTCATCTACGGGGGTAAACACCTTGAGGTCGTCCCAGACCTGCGGCCACTTGGCTTCCATGGCCGCGAAGCTGTAGACGCCCTCTTCGGGTGCTCCGGCTGCCGTTGCCTGTGCTGTTCCGGTCTCTGTCTCCGGCTGAACGCTCACTGCTGCCCTCTTCTGTTCTCGATGGCGGAATTACCTTCTGCTGTTGTCGCACGATCCCAAAGGCACAAAAACCCCCGGACACACAAAAGCCCCTCGACAATGGAGGGGCGGCCGCACGGCGAAGATTGCCGGGCGGCTAACTAAGCAGAAGGTTCGCACGCATACACATACCTTACCGCACCAAGCCCATGCGGTTGGTGCGGCGCGGAGCCTGGGCAGACAGAGGTTCCGGGGACTCCCGCCATGGTGTGGTGGGCACCGCGATGGGCCCCCAGCTGCGAGGGCCCCACCGCGAGCTTGCGAGCGGCGGGAGCAGCTGGGGACGGGCGGGCGGGAGTCCCCGGAACCTCGTCAGCGAGGACTACTTAACATCCTCGTCCACCCAATCCATGGACTTGGTCACAGCCTTCTTCCACAACCGCAACTGCCGCTCCTGCTCTGCCGCATCCAATTGCGGTTCCCAGCGCTTGTCCTCGCCCCAGTTGGCACTGAGCTCGCCGAGGTCGTTCCAGAAGCCCACAGCCAGGCCAGCGGCGTAGGCCGCACCGAGGGCGGTGGTTTCAATGACCTTCGGCCGGACCACCGGGACGCCCAGGATGTCCGCCTGGAACTGCATGAGGGCATCGTTGGCGACCATGCCGCCGTCGACCTTCAGTTCGGTGAGCGGCACGCCGGAGTCCGCGTTGACAGCGTCCAGTACCTCGCGGGTCTGGAAGGCCGTGGCTTCCAGGGCTGCCCGGGCGATGTGGCCCTTGTTGGCGTACCGGGTGAGACCTACGATCGCGCCGCGCGCGTCGGCACGCCAGTACGGGGCGAAGAGGCCGGAGAAGGCGGGCACGATGTACACGCCGCCGTTGTCCTCCACCGCGGCAGCAAGTTCTTCCACCTGCGGGGCCGAACTGATCATGCCGAGGTTGTCCCGGAGCCACTGGATGAGCGAGCCCGTGACCGCGATGGATCCTTCCAGCGCGTAGTGCGGTTTCTGGTCTCCCAACTTGTAGCCAAGCGTGGTCAGCAGGCCGTTCTTGGAATGGACGATCTCCTCGCCGGTGTTGAAGATCAGGAAGCATCCGGTGCCATAGGTGTTCTTGGCTTCACCGGGCTGGAAAGCCGCCTGGCCGAACGTGGCTGCCTGCTGGTCGCCCAGGATGCCGGCAACCGGGGTTTCCCGGAGCAACTGGGACGTGTGGACCTGGCCGTAGACCTCGGAGGAGGACTTGATGGCCGGCATCATGGAGGCCGGAACCCCGAAGATGTCCAGGATCTCCTGGTCCCACTGAAGCGTCTCCAGGTCCATGAACAATGTGCGTGAGGCGTTGGTGACATCGGTAACGTGCACGCCGCCGTCGGTCCCGCCGGTGAGGTTCCACAGCACCCAGGCGTCGGTGTTTCCGAAGAGGAGGTCTCCCGCTTCGGCCTTCTCCCGGGCTCCTTCGACGTTGTCCAGGATCCATTTGATCTTGGTCCCGGAGAAGTACGTGGCCAGCGGCAGGCCTACCTTCTGTTTGAACCGCTCCACTCCCCCGTCCTTGGCCAGTTCGTCGACGATCGGCTGAGTCCGGGTGTCCTGCCAGACGATCGCGTTGTAGACGGCCTCGCCGGTGTTCTTGTCCCAAACCACCGCGGTTTCGCGCTGGTTGGTGATTCCGACGGCGGCAATATCGTGCCGTGTCAGGTTCGCCTTGGAGAGAGCTGAGGCAATGACCTCGCGGGTGTTGTCCCAGATTTCGGCCGGGTTGTGCTCCACCCATCCTGCCTGCGGGAAGATCTGCTCGTGCTCCATCTGGCCCGTGGAAACGATGGTTCCCGCGTGGTCGAACACGATGGCGCGGGAACTCGTGGTGCCCTGGTCAATGGCGATGACGTATTGGTTCATGGTGACGTCCTTGTCTGTGGTTGGGTGGTTGGGTATTGCCTGTATGGAAAGGGATCAGCCGGCGACGGCGGGCATGATGTCCGGAACCCAGATGGCCACGAGGCCGGCGAGGGCGCCACCAACAAGGGGTCCCACTACCGGAATCCAGGAATAGGCCCAGTCGCTGGAACCCTTGCCCTGGATGGGGAGGACAGCGTGCGCAATGCGCGGGCCGAGGTCACGTGCGGGGTTGATGGCGTAGCCGGTGGGTCCGCCAAGCGACACGCCAATGCCGACAACGAGCAGTGCCACGGCCAGCGGTCCAAGGCCCGAAGGCGTACCGCCGAAGGTCAGGATCACGAAGACCAGCACGAAAGTGCCGATGATTTCGGTGATCAGATTCCACGGCGTGGAACGGATGGCGGGGCCGGTGGAAAAGGTGCCCAGCTTGTTGGCCGGAAGGGGCTCGGCGTCGAAGTGCTGCTTGTACGCGAGCCAGCACACCACGGCACCAAGGAAGGCGCCCAGGAGTTCGCCGCCGAAGTAGGTCAGCGTGGACCCAAAGGTGACTGCGACGTCGGGGGCGTATTCCTTGCTGCCCTTGACGAGCAGGCCCAGGGTGACGGCGGGGTTGAGGTGGGCCCCGGACTTTGCGGCCACAAAGACGCCCGCGAAGACCGCAATTCCCCAGCCCCAGGTCACCATCAAGAATCCAGCGTTGTTGCCCTTGGTGCCTTTGAGCGCAACGTTGGCCACGACACCGCAACCCAGAAGGGTCAGCATCATGGTTCCGAATACTTCGGAAAGGAAAACAATTCCAAGAGACATCTTTGACTCCTCATTCTTCTGTTATCAGCCCCCTCGCGGGTGGAAGAGGCTGTTGGAACGGCACCGTCGCCAGTGCCGTTCCGGTGGTGGGTTTCAGTCCACCAGGCTGTGCACGTTGACCTTGTGGTAACGGTGCAGGACCTCTTGCGCGAGGCGGACTTCCGCCTGCCGTTTCGTGGCGTCCCAACCGAGGGTGCCACCAAGTGCCTCGGCAATCTCGTTGAGCAGTTCGCCCGTGACCAGGCCACGGAATGCGAGCGAGGTGCGGCGGATCAGCACGTCAACCAAGTGCCCTACCTGCTCGTTATGTGCCATGAATTCCAGTTCCCTGACACTGAGTTCGCGGGTGGACCGCAGCGGAGCGTCCTCGCCGGCTTTCAGGAAAGCGATGACTTCCCCGGCGCGGGTGCCGTAGCGGGTCAGCAGCCCTTCAACCCGGCCCGCATCCAACCCCGGTCCCATATGCGACTTGATCCATTCCTGTTCGGCCTGGGCGGTCACGGGGAAGCCCGCGCCGCCGCCGATGGCGAGTTTCGCCGTCGAGACCTTGCGTTCTTTTCCGAGTTCCCGGAGGACGTCGTTGGTCATGTGTTCGGCCAACGCGCGGAATGTGGTCCACTTGCCGCCCACCAGGCTCAGTACGACGGCGGCCTTGCCGCCCGGCGTCGCGGCCGCGCCTTCGCCGGTGCGGACCGAGCGTTCGATCCGGTAATCCCGGGAGACGAACCCGGGCTGGGTGGCGTCATGCCGCGGGAGGGGACGGACGCCGGAGAAGCTGTAGACGATGTGGTTGTGGTCCACGGCGATGGTGGGAAAGACGTGGCCCACCAGGTCGAAGAAGTAGTCCACCTCTTCTTCGGTGCACACCGCATCCTGGGACATGTCCGCGTCGACGTCGGTGGTTCCCACCAGCACGCGGTCGCCCATGGGGTAGATGAGGACGATGCGGCCATCAGTGTGCTCGAAGAAGATTTCCCTGCCGTTGCAGGCGGCGAGGAGTTCCGGGTGGTCCAGGACGATGTGCGATCCCTTGGTGCCGCCCATGAAGGTGCTGGCAGCACCCATGGCCTGGTTGGTGAGATCCACCCACGCACCAGTGGTGTTGACGATGACGTCTGCCTGGAAATCGAATTCCGCACCGGTCAGTTCATCGCGAAGCCGCACCCCGTTGGCCCCCATGGAGACCAGTGAAACATAGTTGCTGGCACGGGCGCTGCCCCCTGCTGCTCCGCCTGCCGCGTGTCCTGCCTTCTCGCCGTCCTGGAGGACATCCAGCGTGAGCCGCTCCGGGTTGTGCACGGAAGCGTCGAAGTAGGTGGCGGTGTACTTGATGCCCTGGTGCAGTTGCGGCAACTCGGCCAGGGCCTTGTCGCGGCCAAGGAACTGGTGCTTCGGAACACTGCCGCCATCGCGGGAGAAGAAATCGTAGATGCTCAAACCAAGCTTGATGAGGAAAGCGCCGCGTTCCTTCGGCTTTCCCTGCTTGTGGGTCAGGAAACGCACCGGGGCAGAAAGAATGCCGGAGAAGGTGCTGAAGATCGGGATGGTGGTCTGGAGCGGCTTGACGTAGTGGGGTGCGATCCGCAGCAGGCGGTTGCGTTCCACCACAGATTCCTTCACCAGGCGGAACTCGCCGTTTTCCAGGTAGCGGATACCACCGTGGATCATGTGCGACGACGCGCCGCTGGCACCCTGGCAGTAGTCTCCGCGTTCCACGAGTGCCACGTCCACGCCCTGCAGTGCCAGATCCCGGAACGTCCCCACTCCGTTGATGCCGCCACCGATGATGAGTACCTGGGCTGAGGGGCGTTCCTTCAAGGCCGCTGCCGATTCACGCCGACGTGCCTCGGACGAGGTACCGGAAATCTTGTCTCCCAAAACTGCTCCCTTGGGCTTGGTTCGTGCGTGGCGCTCCCCGCCGCTGCACCTTTCACCACTAATCTGGCGAAGGTGGAAAATGGAGTCAAGCTATTTGCACAAACGTGCAGCAAGGAAATGAGATGGGACGATCACGCCATTCGGATGCGCTGAGGGCCGCACAGATGTACTACCTCCAGGACCTGACCATGGACGCGATCGCCCGTGAGTTGAGGACCTCGCGTTCAACGGTTTCCCGGCTGTTGTCCTCGGCCCGGGAAACCGGCCTGGTTCAGGTCCAGATCAAGAGCCCCTTTGATACGGCGCCCGAACTTGAAAGCCAGATCCGCGACCGCTTCGGAGTGGACGTCCACGTGGTTCCGGTACTGGACACCCTGAACGAAGCCGAGACCCTGGATCGCGTTGCCATGCAGGCGGCCCGGACCATTGGCCCCCTGGTGGACTCGAACGCCATCATCGGGGTGGCCTGGGGAGCCACATTGAGCGCGGTCAGCCGGCACCTCACCCGCAAGGTGACGCACGACAGCATCGTGGTGCAGTTGAATGGGGCCGGAAACATGCAGACCACCGGTATTACCTACGCCAGCGACATCATGCGGCGTTTCGGAGGCGCCTATGGTGCACGGGTGGAGCAGTTCCCCGTTCCTGCGTTCTTCGACCACGCCGCCACCAAGACAGCCATGTGGAATGAGCGCAGCGTGCAGCGGATCCTCGATGTGCAGGCCCGCATGAGCATTGCCATCTTCGGCGTGGGCTCAGTGGACTCCGACTACCCCAGCCATGTCTACGCCGGCGGCTACCTCGATGAACAGGACCTGGCGGCGCTGGCAGAGGATGACGTGGTGGGCGACGTTGCCACGGTCTTCTTCCGCAGCGACGGATCATCGGACGGCATCACCTTGAACGAACGGTCAACCGGCCCCAGCCACGAACAACTGCGCCAGGTCAGGCGCCGGATTTGCGTGGTCTCCGGTGCTTCCAAGATCAATGGGCTCCAGGGGGCGTTGGCTGCCGGGCTGGCAACGGACCTGATCCTCGACGAAGCATCTGCGCGGAGGCTGGTGAGTTTCACTGCCCACTCCTGAGGCAATCCGCCCCGGAATGGGTAGAGTCGTTGCTATGAGATTCCCGGCACGGCTGAGCCTGAACAACGGCGTCATGATGGACCAGATGGGCTATGGCCTGTACAAGGTCCCCCCGGCTGATGCCGACGCCTTGGTCAGCACTGCATTGGGGGAAGGCTACCGGCGCTTCGACACCGCAGCCATGTACGGAAACGAAGTCGGCGTGGGCCGGGCGATCGGCGGGGCCATCGGCGACGCACGGGACGCCAACCTGGGCACGGGCGGATCCGGTGAATCCGTCCACGCACTGACGCGCGAGGACGTTTTCGTCACCACCAAGGTCTGGAACGACCACCATGGCTACGATGCGACGCTCCGAGCCTTCGACACCTCCATGGCCAACCTTGGCCTGGACTACGTGGATCTGTACCTCATCCACTGGCCCTGCCCGGCCCGTGGACTGTTCGCTGAGACGTACAAGGCCTTGGAGACCCTCTACCGTGAGGGCAAGGTCCGGGCCATTGGCGTGTCCAACTTCCAGCCGGACCATCTTGAACAGCTCATGCAGTCCGCCGAAGTGGTTCCCGCCGTGAACCAGGTGGAACTGCATCCTTGGCTGCAGCAGGCCCGGCTCAGGACCCTGCACAGCCAGCTCGGCATCCGGACCGAGGCATGGAGCCCCTTGGGCCGCGGGCAGGTCCTCGGGGATCCGGCAATCGTTGCCCTGGCGGAAAAGTACAAGAGGACTCCCGCGCAGGTCATCCTTCGCTGGCACCTGCAACTGGGGAACCTGGTCATACCGAAGGCCAGCACGGCAGGACGCATCAAGGAGAACGTCAACGTCTTCGATTTCGAACTGGACAGCGAGGACCTGGACGGTATGGCGGGCCTGGAACGCCACCACCGTACGGGCTCGCATCCGGACAACGTGAACTAGGAATTACTGAATGGAAAAAGTGGACACCGCGCATCCCGTTGGGGGTGCACAGGCCCCCGTCGAGTTCTTCAGCAAGTCCTTGGCAGCCCGCACGGCCGCTTCCGATGTGGACGTCGATGGCAGCACCGTGGCCTATTGGACGTACCAACCGGTCAAGGCTACCGACAAGACACGGACCATCCTGGTCATCCACGGCTTCCGGGGCGACCACCACGGCTTGTTGCGGGTGGCTGACCTGCTCCCGGAGATGCGCATCATCATGCCGGACCTCCCGGCCTTCGGCAGCTCCGAGCCGTTCGTGGACGACGAACACAGTGTAGAGCGCTACGGTCGCTTCATTGAAGGCTTCATGGAAGCCTTGGGGCTGGGCCCGGAAACGGTCCTTCTTGGACATTCCTTCGGATCGATCGTGGCAAGCCATTTCGTGGCAAGCCATCCGGGCGCGGTGTCTCCCCTGGTACTGGTTAATCCCATAGCCGCTCCAGCCCTGGAGGGACCCAAGGGCGTCATGACCAAGCTGGCGGTCTTCTACTACCAGGCCTCGGCAAAGCTTCCCCGTCGCCTTGGCCTTGCCATCCTGCGGAACCGCGCAATCGTCCGGATCATGAGCATCACCATGGCAAAGACCAAGGACAAGCAGCTGCGGCGCTTCATCCACGGCCAACACGACGCCTACTTCAGCGCCTTTGCCGATCGGAACAGCCTTTTGGAATCGTTCAAGGCCTCCGTCTCCGGCACCGTCGCGGACGTGGCAGAACAGCTCAACCTCCCTGTGCTGCTGGTCGCCGGCGAAAAGGACGAAATTGCCACCTTGCCCAACCAGTACAAACTGCTGGAACGCCTCCCGGACGGGACGCTGGACGTGATTCCCGGCGTCGGGCACCTGATCCACTACGAAACGCCCGAACCGGCAGCTGCTTCCATCCGAACCTTCCTGGAGGAACATCCCGCGTGAAAATCGTCATCGACGCCCGCTTTACCAGGACAGACCACCACGACGGCATCAGCCGCTACGGCTCAAGCCTCATCGCAGCGACCGCGAAGATCGCCGACGTGACCATGCTCATCAATGACAAAAGGCAGCTTGCCCTGTTGCCCGACGTTCCGTGGGTCATGGTGAACAGCCCGCTCTCTCCCCTGGAGCTGTTCGTGGCACGGAAAATCAATCCACTGGGCGCCGACGTTGTGGTCTGCCCCATGCAGACCATGGGCTCGTGGGGTCGGCAATACAGCTTGATCCTGACCCTGCATGACCTGATCTACTACGAGCACCCCGCGCCGCCGGGCTTCCTTCCGGCACCGGTCCGCCTGCTGTGGAGGCTTTACCATAAGGCGTTCTGGCCGCAGCGCGTGCTGCTGAACCGGGCCGAAGTGGTGGCCACCATCAGCCGGACCACCGAGGCACTCATGGCGAAGTACCGGCTCACGCGCCGCCCTGTCCGGATTGTCGGCAACGCCCCGCAGCCGGGACAGACGCCACGGAATCCGGCGGACGGCGCGGACAAATCCCTGCTTTATATGGGCTCGTTCATGCCGTACAAGAACGTGGAGACCATGATCCGCGGCATGGCCGGGCTACCCGACTACACCCTGCACCTGCTCAGCCGCATCACGTCCCAGCGCAGGGCGGAACTGGAAGGGCTGATTCCGGACGGCGCCAAGGTGGAGTTCCACAACGGAGTCACCGACGACGAATACGAGGAGCTCCTCCTCCGGGCCACCGCGTTGATCAGCCTGTCGCGGGCCGAGGGTTATGGCCTGCCCTTGGTCGAAGCGATGGCTTTGGGCACGCCGGTGATCGCGAGCGACATCCCCATCTTCCGGGAAGTGGGTGCTGACGCCGTCAGTTATGTGGATCCCGGGTCCCCTGCGGACTTTGCCGCCGCCGTGGCTGCCTTGGATGACGAAGCCCTGTGGCAACAGCGGTCGCGCCGTTCCGTGGAGCGGGCAGCGGACTTTAACTGGGACGAATCCGCGCGGCAGCTGCTTGCTGCAGCGGAGGAAGCCGTCGCCCTGCGCAAACGCAATGCCCCAAAGCGAAAGATCACCAATGATTGAAATCCTGAGCCCCTCCGAAGTCGCCAAAGCGAAAGTCACCGGCGCACTGATTGCCGACATCCTTCAGTCGCTGAAGAACCGCGCGACCGTTGGCACCAACCTGTTGGACATCGACCGCTGGACCAAGGACATGATCGTCGAAGCCGGAGCCGAATCCTGCTACGTCGACTACGCCCCCTCGTTTGGCCGGGGTCCCTTCGGCCACTACATCTGCACCGGAGTCAATGACGCCGTGCTCCACGGCCTGCCCCACGACTACGCGCTTGCGGACGGCGACCTCCTCACTTTGGACCTCGCGGTCACCAAGAACGGAATCGCGGCAGACGCGGCCATCAGCTTCGTGGTTGGCACCTCGGCGCGTCCCGAAAGCCTGGCCATGATCGACGCGACGGAACGTGCCCTCGCAGCAGGCATTGCCGCAGCGGTCCCCGGCGCACGGATCGGCGATTTGTCCTACGCGATCGGCTCGGTCCTCAAAGACTCCGGCTACCCCGTGAACGTAGAGTTTGGTGGGCACGGCATCGGATCAACCATGCACCAGGACCCGCATGTTCCCAACACCGGCAGGCCGGGGCGTGGCTATGAGCTCCGTCCAGGACTGCTGCTGGCCCTTGAGCCGTGGGTCATGCAGGACACGGCGAAACTCGTGACCGATGCCGACGGCTGGACCCTCCGGAGCGCCACAGGTTGCCTGACGGCCCACACAGAGCACACCATCGCCATTACCGAGACAGGCGCGGAAATCATGACGCTTCCCACAGGCTCGTCCAGGCACTAGAGGACATCCACTCCGTCAAGCCGCAACTGGACGGGCCCGTGCATGCGCTTGGCTGCGTTGGCGGCCTTGACCGCCCGCATCGCCTGGGTGGCTGCGGCAGCTTCACCGTACGGGATGAAGAACAGCGTGCGGACATCGGCGTCGGGATCCGATGCACCGGCGCCGTGCAGCTGCACCGGGGCAGGACCAACGCTCCGCAACGAATCTGTTGGCCGATTGAGCGCGGCGGTCAGTGTTTCCGAAAACGACAGGACGTCTGCCCGGGGGCCGGTGACGGAAGCCACCCGCACCGCCGGAGGCAACTGCAGCTCCTTCCTCAGGGCAAGTTCACGGGATGCGTAACCCGGAGCATCCCAGCGAAGCAGGGCCCCCGTGGCCGTGGTGTCGTCGGCGGTGATGACCACCAGTCCTCCTTGGCCCGCTGGACGCACCAGGGCGGCCGCGTTGAACCACCGGCGAACCGTGTCCTCGCCGGACCGCAGGTTTTCCCGGCGCAACAGGGAATTCCCGTCCAGGAGCAACGCCGCCGCGTAACCCTCCGGGGCTACCGGTTCGGCACCCACTGTGGCCACAACCAGGGCGGGCGACCCCGGCACGGTCGCCTTGATGTGCTCGCCGGACGAGGTAATGACTGTGTGCCCGGGAAAGGCCCTGCCAAGTTCTTCGGCGGTCCGGATGGCACCCGTGGCACCGCGCCTCAGGTGGACGCCGTTGCAGTGCGAACAACGCCACTGCGGTGCCGGCGTCGAACACCAACGGCAGGCAGGCAGGGCGGAGCCGCTGGATGTTGCCAACGGGCCCTGGCACACAGTGCAACGGGCCGGCTCGCGGCACGTTTGGCACACGAGGGACGGTGCGTAGCCTGCCCGGGCCACCTGGACCAGGACCGGGCCCCGTTCCAAGCCTTCTTTCGCGGCTTTCCAGGCCGCCCCGGGAAGGCGCGCAACGCGTGCCAAGGGATCGCGTTCCTGTTCGAAGCTGTCCGCCGTGTTCAGTACCCGCGGCGCCGTGGCGCGGACGGCTACCCGCGGGGCCTCGATGGGCACCGCCCACTGAAGCTCCACGAGCCGTTGCAGCTCGGTGCTGCGGCTATGCGAAGCAAGCAGGCAGGCCGTATCTTCCTGTTCCGAGCGCAGCAACAGGATCTCGCGCGTGTGCGCGTACGGCGCCCGTTGATCGATGTGCAGGTCATCGCCGTCATCCCAGCACACCATCAACCCGGGATTGCGCACTGGCGCGTAGGCGGCCGAGCGGGTGCCGATGGCCACTCCCGCCTGGCCCATCAGGAGCCTCAAGAAGTTCCGGTACCGTGGCGTCTGACCGTCGTCGGCGGTCAAACGTGCAATATCGGTGGCGGGCAAGACCTCCGCCAACGCCGCCTCAAGTCGCTCCAGGTCCCGGTAGTCCGGAACCACCACCACGGCGCCGCGGCCGGAACTGCGGACAGCGGCCACGGCCGAGGCCAGCATTGCCGGCCACCCGTGGTGGCCAAAACCCTGGAGAGCGGTCAGCACGGCCCTGGGTGTGCCGCCCGCAGCCAGATGCCGCAGGAACGGCGTCCCATTGGTGTAGGAGGTCCACGACCCGGCGTCCACCACCGGAGCGGTTGCGGTGACATCCTGCTCCGGGGTCTCCAAAGCTTCCTTTTCCACCTTCGCTACCCGTGGCGGAATAGCCGTCCGCAGGACGTCGCTGAGGGTTCCGGCGTACCGGGCAGCCACCGCGGCAGCGAGGCGGCTGATGGCCGGCGTCATCACTGCCACCGGTGACACGACTTTGTGGAGGGGGATCAGACCATGCCCCGCGTCGGAGACCTGACGCCTTTCGGCAAGGTAGCCATTCAGTTCCTGCCCGCTGAACTTCACCTTGACCCGCACACCCGGGACGGCCGTCTCTGCGAGCTCGATGGGGACGGCGTAGTCGAAGGTCCGGTCCAAATGCGGCAAGGGAGACTCCAGGACCACCCGCGCAACCGGGTCCACGGCTGCGAGGGGCGGCCCCTTGACGGCTGGCTTCGTCGGAAAGCCCTGCAGCAACGACGGCTGAAGCAAAGACGGCTGGATATCCTGTTCCGCCATTTACTCCGCCTCCATCCTGTGATCAGTTCTGCCTGTCCGCCGGTCAACGCAGGAAGCCCGCAGTGGGATCGACCCACTGCGGGCATCTCTGGCTCAAGCCAATCACGGGCCGCCGACATTAAGGCAATCAGCGGCGACTCCGGAGCTCAGGCGTTGAAGAACTCCTTGAGGTCCGCTACGCGGTCAAGGCGTTCCCAGGTGAAGTCCGGCTCATCGCGGCCGAAGTGGCCGTGGGCCGCCGTCTTGGCGTAGATGGGGCGCTTCAGGTCCAAGGCGTCGATGATCGCCCGCGGGCGGAGGTCGAAGATCTCGTTGATGGCCTCGCTGATGCGTGCCGGATCCACGGTCTCCGTACCGAAGGTCTCCACGTAGGTACCAACCGGCCGTGCCTGCCCGATCGCGTAGGCGATCTGGATTTCGGCGCGCTTGGCAAGTCCTGCGGCCACCACGTTCTTCGCGACCCAGCGCATGGCGTACGCCGCGGAACGGTCCACCTTGGACGGGTCCTTGCCGGAGAAGGCGCCGCCGCCGTGGCGGGAGAATCCGCCGTAGGTGTCCACGATGATCTTGCGCCCGGTCAGTCCGGCGTCACCCACGGGTCCGCCGATCACGAAGGCACCGGCAGGATTCAGGATGTTCGCCACACGCGAGAGGTCAAGGTTGGCTGCTGCCAGGACAGGATCGATGACGTGGCTTGCCAGGTCGGCACGCAACTGCTCCAGGCTCGCGTCCTCTGCGTGCTGGCTCGAAATGACCACCGTTTCAACGGAAACCGGCCGGTCGCCGTCGTACCCTACCGTGACCTGGGTCTTGCCGTCGGGCCGCAAGTATGCGAGTTCGCCGCTCTTGCGGACTTCGGTAAGCCGCTCGGACAAGCGGTGCGCCAACCAGATGGGAGTCGGCATGTAGGAGGCGGTCTCGTCGCTTGCGTAGCCGAACATGATGCCCTGGTCGCCGGCGCCCTGGAGGTCGTAGTCGTCTTCCTGGCGTCCTTCACGGGCCTCGAGCGAGTTGAACACGCCCCCGGCGATGTCGTTGGACTGCTGGCCGATTGAAACAGAAACGCCACACCGTGCGCCATCGAAGCCATTGGCAGAGGAGTCGTAGCCGATGCCGAGGATGGTCTCGCGGACAATCTGCGGAATCTCCACATAGGCGTCGGTGGTGACCTCACCCGCAACGTGCACCAGGCCGGTGGTGGCCATGGTTTCAACAGCCACACGTGACTCGGGGTCTGCAGCGAGCAGCGCGTCAAGGATGGAGTCGCTGATCTGGTCGCAGATCTTGTCCGGGTGTCCCTCGGTGACCGACTCGGAAGTGAAGAGCCGGAGCTTGGACGGGGTGCCATGGTGTTCATGGTGAAGCGGTAAAGTCACTCGACCACCTTACTGGGTTACGGGGCGGCGGCATTTGCCGTGTGTCCCTATGCTAAGAGTTCTTTGCTTCGGCCTGCGTCGCCGGCACCTAGGGTGCCGGGAACACCCGGGCCAGTTCCGTGCCCACACGGTCAACGACGGCGGCGGCGACGTCGGCCTTCGAGCCGGAGGCCGATTGGGGTTCGGCCCCGTGACCGGAGAGGATGACCACAGAATTGTCATCCTGGCCAAAGACCCTGCCGACCCCTACTTGGTTGACCACCAGGAGGTCACAGCCCTTGCGTTTGAGTTTGGCGGTGGCATGCTCCAGGACATCGCCTTGCGCGTCGCCGGTTTCCGCGGCAAAACCCACGATGACCTGCCGGCCACCCGCGGCATTGCGCCGTTCCACGAGTTCGTGGAGGATGTCCGGGTTGCGTACCAGCCGCACCAGCGGAGCGTCCTCGCCGTCGACCTTCTTGATTTTGGTGTCCGAAACATCCGCGGGGCGGAAGTCCGCAACGGCGGCTGCCATGATGACGACGTCGGAATCGACTGCCGCTTGAAGCGCCGCTTCGCGCAGCTCCAGGGCAGACTCGACGCGGACCAGTTCGACGCCGGCGGGCGGCTCGACATCCATATGCGCTGCGAGGAATCTCACAGTAGCTCCAGCCGCCAGCGCCGCAGCGGCCAACGCCGCCCCCTGCTTTCCGGAGGAGCGGTTTCCAAGGAAACGGACGGGATCCAAGGCCTCCCGGGTACCCCCGGCAGATATGGTGACCACCTTGCCCGTGAGCGCTCCTGGTTGGCGAGGCGTTGCCGGCAGGCTTTCAGCTCCGGCCAAAGCGATGGCGGCGGCGAAGATTGCTTCCGGCTCCGGCAGCCTTCCGGGGCCGGAGTCCGCTCCGGTGAGCCGGCCGCTGGCCGGCTCCAGGACGGTCACGCCACGGCTGCGCAGGGTTTCGACGTTTGCCTGCGTGGCTGCATGCTGCCACATTTCCGTGTGCATGGCCGGCGCGAAGAGGACCGGGCCGTGGGCCATCAGGAGGGTGTTCGTCAGGAGGTCTCCCGCCTGTCCCGTTGCCGCCTTGGCCAGGAGGTCGGCGGTAGCTGGTGCAACGACGATCAAATCGGCCTCGTGGCCGAGCCTGACGTGGTTGACCTTCTCGACATCGTCGAAAACGCTGTTGCTGACGGGGTTGCCGGAGAGCGCCTCCCAGGTGGCCACGCCCACAAATCGGGTAGCCGCCTCCGTTGGGATGACGGTGACCTTGTGGCCGGCTTCAGTAAAAAGCCGGAGGAGCGATGCAACCTTGTAGGCTGCGATCCCTCCCCCGACTCCGAGGACTATGCGCACGTGACCTCCGTCAACAGGCAGCCTGTCTTACTCTGCGGGCTCGATCGGGGTGGAGACCAGGAGGCCTTCGTTGATCTCGCGCAGGGCGATGGAGAGCGACTTCTCGTTCAGCTTGGTATCGACCAAGGGGCCGACGTACTCGAAGAGGCCCTCATGCAGCTGGGCGTAGTAGGCGTTGATCTGACGGGCACGCTTGGCGCCGAAGATCACCAGGCCGTACTTGGAATCGGCAGCCTCAAGCAGCGAGTCGATCGGCGGGTTGATGATGCCTTCAAGGTTCGTGGACACGAAATCTCCAAATTCTAGCGGGCCGACAAGTGCAAGCGCTTAGCGCTGGTGCGGGGTAAGCCCCATGAGTGAAACAAGCTCGTCCGCTGCCCGGCGAACGTCGTCATTGATGACGGTGTGGTCAAACTCCGGTTCAGCAGCAAGTTCCAGTTTAGCGGTTTCCAGCCTGCGCTGCTGTTCGTCGGGAGTTTCGGTGCCGCGGCCCACCAGGCGGCGGACCATTTCGTCCCAGCTCGGGGGTGCCAGGAAGACGAAATTGGCATCCGGTACGGCTTCCTTGACCTGGCGCGCACCCTGGAGGTCGATCTCCAAGAGAACAGACTTGCCTTCGGCGATGGCGGCGTTGACGGTGCTGCGCAACGTGCCGTAGCGGTTGTGTCCATGGACCACGGCCCACTCCAGCAATTCACCGTCCGCGATGAGGGAATCGAATTCCTCGGCGGACTTGAAGAAGTAGTGGACGCCATCCTTCTCACCGGGCCGGGCCGCGCGGGTGGTGGCTGATACTGACAGCCAAACCTCTGGATAGTTGTCCCTGATGTAGGTGGATACGGTTCCCTTGCCAACAGCAGTTGGGCCTGCAAGGACAGTCAGTCCAGGTTTCGTGCTCACGGATTCCTTCGGGGAGATGCGTCAATCGCTTTGTTGGGTATCCATAAAATCTACCAGCGCGCGGGCCTGGTGAATTCCCAGGCCCCTGATCCGCCGCGATCCGGCGATACCGATATCGGCCATGATCGCGGCGGCACGGACAGGGCCAATGCCCGGGAGTGCCTCAAGAAGTTCGATGACACGCATCCGCGCGATGGCCTCATCAGAGGTGCCCGATGAGATCAGTTCGGCGATGCTGACCTCACCCCGCTTGAGCCGCTCCTTGGCTGCGGCACGGGTAGCCCGTGCCTTGGCAGCTTTTTCCAAAGCGTCGGAACGCTCCTGCGGGGTGAGTTCTTTCAAAGCCATGGCCAAACTCCCGTTCAAGAGGAACTGTGACACGGATCACGCGACTGATGCTGAACCTACCGGCAGCAGCCTAGGCGCGCAAGCCGCCCAGGGTTTCCTCTGTTGCCGCCCGAAGGGCAGCGACCGTGGGTCCGGCTGCGAGGATTCCGCGGCTGGACGTGGCCAGGACTGCCGGGTAGGCCGAACCGAACGTTGCGCGCAGGTCCGCCGGAGTGGCTCCCTGGGCGCCAAGGCCGGGAGCCAGGATCGCGCCCTTGACCGGCCCAAGATCGATTCCAAGGTCCTCAAGGGCGGAACCGATCGTAGCCCCAACCACCAGGCCAACCGATCCCAGGGCGCCAGCGTAGCGTGCATTTTCGGTCGCAGCAGCAGCAATAATCCGCCGGGCTACCGAGTCATCTCCGCCAACATGCTGGACGCTCTTGCCTTCCGGATTGGACGTCAGTGCAAGCACGAACACTCCCCTGCCGTACTCCGCTGCGAGCTCCAAGGCAGGCCGCAAGGACTCAAAGCCCAAGTAGGGGCTCAGCGTGACCGAGTCGGCTGCCAAGGACGAACCATCGCGAAGCCAGGCATCCGCGTACGCCGCCATGGTGGAGCCAACGTCGCCGCGTTTGGCGTCGGCGATGCTCAAGACTCCGGCCTCTTTGGAGGCTGCCAGGGTGCGTTCCAGGACCGCCATACCGGCGGATCCGTGGCGCTCGTAGAGCGCCACCTGCGGCTTGACGGCGGCAGCGAGGGAAGCCACCGCCTCCACCACAGTGAGCGAAAAGCGTTCCAGCCCGGCGGCGTCGTCGTTCAGTCCCCAGCCCGCCAGCAACTGCGGGTGCGGGTCAATGCCAACGCACAACGGACCGCGGGCGTCCATGGCCGCCGCCAGCCGGGAGCCGAACGACTCCCGGGCCGGCTGCAGTTCGGGTGTTACGCCGGACTCAGGCATTGGCGGCCTCAAAGGAAGCAGTCAGGTTGGCCGCGTGCTCCTGCAAACTCGTTACGGACCACTCGTAGGTGCGCAGCGCTTCGATCGCCTGGACCGCAGCGTTGAACTCCGCCACCGTGGTGATGCAGGGAATGCCGATCGAGGTTGCCGCAGCCCGCAGTTCGTATCCGTCGCTGCGCGCTTCGCCGCCGGACGGGGTGTTGAACACCATGTCGATTTCCCCTGCCACGACGAGGTCCGCGATGGTTCCCTCACCCTCGGCGCTGCTGCCCTCGGCCACCTTGCGGACGGGCGTGGCCTGGATGCCGTTGCGGCGCAGGACGTCCGCGGTTCCGCCTGTGGAGACAATCTCGAAACCGAGGTCCGACAGGCGCTTGACGCCCATGATCACGGACCGCTTGTCCCGGTTGGCCACCGAGACGAAGATCTTGCCACCGGTGGGCAGGGCGTTGTTCGCGCCCGACTGGCTCTTCGCGAAGGCGGTATCGAAGTGCTTGTCGATGCCCATGACCTCGCCCGTTGAACGCATCTCGGGGCCGAGCAGGGAGTCAACAACCTTGCCCTCCGGAGTGCGGAAGCGGCTGAACGGCAAAACGGCTTCCTTGACGGCGACCGGGGCGTCGAGCGGAAGCGTGGAACCGTCGCCGGACTCCGGCAGCATCTTGTACGCGCTGCGGAGCTGGTTAATGGTGACGCCCGTACCGATCAACGCGGCGGCCTTGGCCATCTGCACGCCCGTCGCCTTGGAGACGAACGGAACGGTACGGGAGGCGCGCGGGTTCGCCTCGAGGACGTAGAGGACATCCGATGCCAGGGCGAACTGGATGTTGATCAGGCCGCGGACGCCCACACCTTCGGCGATGGCGCGCGTAGCAGTACGGACGCGCTCGATCACGTTGTTGCCCAAGGTGATCGGGGGCAGCACGCACGCGGAGTCACCGGAGTGGACTCCGGCTTCCTCGATGTGCTCCATGATGCCGCCCAGGTACATGTCCGTGCCGTCGAAGAGCGCATCGACGTCGATCTCCACCGCGTCTTCGAGGAAGCGGTCGATCAGCACCGGGTGCTCGGAAGTGATTTCCGTTGCGTTGGCGATGTAGCGGGACAGGTTGGCTTCGTCGTAGACGATCTCCATGCCGCGGCCGCCCAGGACGTAGGACGGACGGACCAGGACGGGGTAGCCGATCTCGTCGGCGATCTTCTTGGCGTCCTCGAAGGAGACGGCGGTGCCGTTCTTCGGGGAGGTCAGGCCGGCCTCATCCAGGACACGGGCGAAGGCGCCGCGGTGCTCTGCGAGGTCGATCGCTTCGGGCGAGGTGCCCAGGATGGGGACACCGGCGTCGGCCAGCTGCTGGGCCAGCTTCAGCGGGGTCTGGCCACCGAGCTGGACGAAGACGCCCATAACGCCACCGGTGCGCTCCTCGGCGGCGATGACCTCGAGGACGTCCTCGAGGGTCAGCGGCTCGAAGTAGAGGCGCGTGGAGACGTCGTAGTCAGTAGAGACGGTTTCCGGGTTGCAGTTGACCATGACGGTCTCGTAGCCGGCCTTGCGCAGCGCCATGGAGGCGTGGACGCAGGAGTAGTCGAACTCGATGCCCTGGCCGATGCGGTTGGGCCCGGAGCCGAGGATGATGACAGACGGCTTGGAGTGCAGTCCTACCTCGTCTTCCTCGTCGTAGGCCGAGTAGTGGTACGGCGTGTAGGCGGCGAACTCGGCGGCGCAGGTGTCCACCGTCTTGTAGACCGGGCGGATACCCAGGGCCTGGCGGACACCGCGGACAACGGCCTCCGAGTTGTGCGTGAGGGCACCGATCTGCTCGTCGGAGAAGCCGTGGCGCTTGGCGGTCCGCAGCATGTCTTCGCTGAGGACGCCGGCCTTGCGGATCTCCTGTGCCGTCTCATTGAGCAGCTGAAGCTGGTCCAGGAACCACGGATCGATCTTGGTGGCCGCGAAAAGGTCTTCCACCGTGGCACCGCCCAGGAGGGCGCGCTGCACCTGGTGGAGGCGGTCCGTGGTGGGGCGCTTGGCGTTCTCGATGAGCTCCGCGACCTGGTACTCGGGGACGGAGCTGAAGTCCAGCTGCGAGCCCTTCTGCTCGAGGGAGCGAAGGGCCTTCTGCAAGGCTTCGGTGAAGTTGCGGCCCATGGCCATGGCTTCGCCCACGGACTTCATGGTGGTGGTCAGCGTGTTGTCCGCCGCCGGGAACTTCTCGAACGCGAAGCGCGGAACCTTGACCACGACGTAGTCGAGGGTGGGCTCGAAGGATGCAGGGGTCTTCTGCGTGATGTCGTTGGGGATCTCGTCCAAGGTGTAGCCGAGGGACAGCTTGGTGGCGATCTTGGCGATCGCGAAGCCGGTTGCCTTCGAAGCCAGGGCGGATGAACGGGATACACGCGGGTTCATCTCGATGACCACCACGCGGCCCGTGGCGGGATCGATGGCGAACTGGATGTTGCAGCCACCGGTGTCCACACCGACTTCGCGGATCACGGCGATGGCCACGTCGCGGAGCTTCTGGTATTCGCGGTCGGTCAGCGTCAGGGCAGGTGCGACGGTGATCGAGTCACCGGTGTGCACGCCTACGGGATCGAAGTTCTCGATGGAGCACACAACAACGACGTTGTCGTTCTTGTCGCGCATCATCTCGAGCTCATATTCCTTCCAGCCAAGGATGCTCTCTTCGAGCAGTACCTCAGTGGTGGGGCTGTACTGGAGGCCCTGGCCAACGATGCGGCGGAGGTCGTCCTCGTTGTACGCCAGGCCGGAGCCCAGGCCACCCATGGTGAACGACGGCCGGACCACCATGGGGTAGCCGAGGTCCTCGGCAGCCTTGAAGGCCTCGTCCATGGTGTGGATGATGTGGCTGCGTGCCGATTCGGCGCCACAGCGTTCCACGACGCCCTTGAACTTCTCGCGGTCCTCGCCGAGCTCGATCGCGGCGATGTTGGCACCGATCAACTCCACGTTGTACTTCTCCAGGACGCCGTTCTTGTCCAGGGCAATCGCGGTGTTCAGTGCGGTCTGGCCACCCAGCGTCGGCAGGACGGCGTCAGGACGCTCCTTGGCAATGATCTTCTCGACCACCTCGGGCGTGATGGGCTCCACATAGGTGGCATCCGCGAACTCGGGGTCGGTCATGATGGTGGCCGGGTTGGAGTTGACCAGGATGACCCGCAGGCCTTCGTCCTTCAGGACGCGCAGGGCCTGGGTACCGGAGTAGTCGAACTCGGCGGCCTGGCCGATGACGATCGGGCCGGAACCGATGACAAGGACGCTCTTGAGATCTGTACGCTTGGGCATTACTTCTGGTCCTCAGTCTTGGTGTCGGTGGAGTTAGCGGCTTTCGTCTCGGCCATGAGGTCGATGAAGCGGTCGAAGAGGTACGCGGCGTCGTGCGGGCCCGCAGCTGCCTCGGGGTGGTACTGGACCGAGAAGGCCGGGATGTCGAGGCAGGCGAGACCTTCCACGACGTCGTCGTTCAACGAAACGTGGCTGACCTCAACCCGGCCGTAGCGCTCTTCCGGGGCCACAGTGGCGCCGTTCATGGGCGCGTCCACAGCGAAGCCGTGGTTCTGGGAAGTGATCTCCACCTTGCCGGTGCGGCGGTCCATGACCGGCTGGTTGATGCCGCGGTGTCCGTAGCGCAGCTTGTAGGTGCCGAAGCCAAGCGCGCGGCCCAGGATCTGGTTGCCGAAGCAAATGCCGAAGTACGGCAGCTTCTCGTCCAGCACCGAACGGAGCAGGGTCACTTGGTGGTCCGCGGTGGCGGGGTCTCCGGGACCGTTGGACATGAAGAAGCCATCCGGGCTGACGGCGTTGACGTCCTCGAGCGTGGCGGTGGCCGGGAGGACGTGCACGCGGACGCCGCGCTCCGCGAAGCGGACCGGGGTCATGGCCTTGATGCCGAGGTCCACCGCGGCGATGGAGAAGCGCGGTTCGCCGTCCCAGCCGTGGTCCTTGGGCTCCACCACGTAGGCTTCGTCGATGCTGACTTCCTCAGCAAGGGCTGCGCCTTCCATGGGGGCGCTGGCCAGGACGGTCTCCAGCAGTTCCTTGTCCGAGGCCTGGGCGGCCTCGCCGGAGAAGATGCCGGCGCGCATGGTCTTGTGCTCACGCAGGTGCCGGGTAATGGCGCGGGTGTCCACGCCCTGGATGCCCACGATTCCCTGCTCCACCAGTTCGGCGTCGAGGGAACGCTCGGAGCGCCAGTTGGAGGGGCGGCGTGCGGCGTCGCGCACGATGTAGCCCGCAACCCAGATCTTGCGGGACTCAGCGTCTTCGCTGTTGACGCCCGTGTTCCCGATGTGCGGGGCCGTCTGGACCACCAGCTGGCGGGCGTAGGAGGGGTCCGTGATGGTCTCCTGGTAGCCGGTCATACCGGTTGCGAAGACGGCTTCACCGAGGGCTGTGCCTTGGGCGCCGTAGCTCCGGCCGCGGAACATGCGGCCGTCTTCGAGCACCAGAACGGCTGCTGAGGGGGTTGGTGTGGTGGCTGCGTTACTGTCCGTCACTTTATTACTTTCCACTATCGGCATCTGCCTGAGGGGCTGCGGAGATCAATTCTTGAAGGGCTTCGAGGAGGAGCTGCTGGTCTGCGGATTGCCTGGATCTGAAGCCGGTGTCCAGTTCCCGGTCCCCCAGCTTCCAGCTGATGACCAGGAGTCCGTCCTTCTCGACGAACTTGCCGGCCATCCCGGCGTCCCTGCGGACGTCGGTCACGGCCGCGCGGGGGATGAACACCGGAGCTGCTCCGGGGCGGTCGAACAGCACGCCTTCGGCGTGGATGCTCAACTCAGCGTTGGTCCGGATTCCCAGCCCCTGCACGGCGATGCGGTCCAGCCAGTCGCCTGCCGTGGTGGTCGCAACATACTGCCCCTCGGCCACCACTGTGGCCGGTTCCAGTTGCTGCGGCACGTCCGGGAGGCGTTCGACGTCGGACTGTCGCCTGAGGCGGTTCCGCCACCCCAGCCCGATCATCGCCAGGATGACGAGGATCAAAGCCACGGTGATGACCGCTGAGAGGGTCTGGGTGTCCATCAGGCGCCGCTGACCGCCGCGGCAGGGGTATCGAGGCTTCCCGGGTACCGGTAAGGCGTGTTCAGTTGGCCGTCGAGGACCGTCGGGTGGCCCTTGAAGAACGTGGCAACGACTGATCCGGGCAGTTCCTTGCCCTTGAATGGTGAATTGCGGCCCATGGTGGCCATTTTATGGGGGTCCACCGTCCAACGCGCAGCCGGGTCCACCAGGATGACGTTGGCCGGTTCACCTTCGTCCAAGGGACGGCCCTGGTCGGCGACCCGGCCGATCTGCGCCGGAGTGAAGGAGGTAACCCTCGCGAAGTCGGCCCACGTCATGAGGCCGGTTTCGATCATGGTTGCCTGCACCACGGAAAGTGCGGTTTCCAGGCCCGTCATGCCCATGGCGGCCTGTGCCCATTCGCATTCCTTGTGCTCGCTCGGGTGCGGCGCGTGGTCCGTTCCCACCACATCGATGGTTCCGTCGGCCAGGCCTTCGCGG
The DNA here is from genome assembly GCF_044748905.1 of Paenarthrobacter sp. NPDC089714. Classification (NCBI taxonomy): domain Bacteria; kingdom Bacillati; phylum Actinomycetota; class Actinomycetes; order Micrococcales; family Micrococcaceae; genus Paenarthrobacter; species Paenarthrobacter sp. NPDC089714. The sequence continues at coordinate 153,473 of NZ_JBIVGX010000003.1, read as the reverse complement.
AGCGCCTGGACGTCCGCGTCCGTGCGGAGCGGCGGGTTGACCTTGAACACGGGGTCGTAGCTGCGGACCAGTTCGTCGGTGAGGATGAGGTGGTGCGGGGTGACTTCCGCCGTGACGTTGATGCCGCGGGCCTTGGCCCAGCGGACGATTTCAACGCTTCCGGCCGTTGACACGTGGCAGATGTGCAGGCGCGAACCCACATGCTGGGCCAAAAGGACATCGCGGGCGATGATGCTTTCTTCGGCGACAGCCGGCCAGCCGGCCAGTCCCAGGACGGCCGAGACGGCGCCTTCGTTCATCTGTGCCCCGGCGGTAAGGCGCGGTTCCTGCGCATGCTGGGCCACCACGCCGTCGAACGCTTTGACGTATTCCAGGGCGCGGCGCATGAGGACGGGATCATGAACGCAGATGCCATCGTCGGAGAACATCCGTACCTGCGCGCGGGAGTCGGCCATGGCACCCAGCTCTGCGAGCTGTTCCCCGGCAAGTCCCACCGTGACCGCACCCACGGGGCGGACATCCACCCAGCCCGAAGCCCGGCCCAGGCTGTGGACCTGCTCCACGACGCCCGCGGTATCTGCCACGGGGTTGCTGTTGGCCATGGCGTGGACGGCAGTGAAGCCGCCCAGGGCTGCCGCACGGGTACCGGTCTCAACCGTCTCTGCGTCTTCCCTGCCCGGCTCGCGGAGGTGGGTGTGGACGTCCACCATGCCGGGGAGGGCGATCAGGCCGGCCGCGTCGATGACAGTGGCATCGTCAGCTGCCAGGTCCTTGCCACGTGCCGCGATGAGCCCGTCACGGATCAGGAGGTCTTCGGCTTCGCCGCCAAGAATGGCGGCCCCGCGGATCAGGTAGGTATCACCGGACATCAGTTGTTCTCCTTGGTGGACGGGGTGGTTGCAGTGGGGGCTGCCTCGCGGGTGTCTCCCGAAAGCAGCAGGTAGAGGGCGGCCATCCGCACGGAAACACCGTTCCGGACCTGGGCCAGCACGGTGGAACGGGGAGAGTCTGCGGCCGCGGAGGAGATCTCCAGGCCCCGGTTCATGGGACCCGGGTGCATGATGATGGTGTCCTTCATGCCCAGGTCATCCAAGGTTTTCAGGCGTGCGTCGTCGAAACCCCAGCGGCGTGAGTACTCGCGGGTGGACGGGAAGAAGGAAGCGTTCATGCGTTCGCCCTGGACACGGAGCATCATCATGGCGTCCATGCCGGCTTCGAGGGTCTCGTCGAGGTTGTAGCTGACCTTGCAAGGCCAGTGTTCGACGCCGATCGGCAGCAAGGTGGGTGGCGCAACAAGCGTGACATCGGCACCCAGGGTACGCAGCAGCCACACGTTGGACCGGGCCACCCGGGAGTGCAGGACATCGCCGGCGATGGCCACCCGCATGCCTTTCAGGTCCGCGCCGGAGGAAGCCGTCCCGTTGATCTGCGACCAGTGGCGGCGCATGGTGAAGGCATCCAGCAAGGCCTGCGTGGGGTGTTCGTGGGTACCGTCTCCGGCGTTGATCACCGCGGCATCGATCCAGTCGGTAGCGGCAAGTCGGTGCGGAGCCCCGGATGCCCAGTGCCTGATCACCACGGCGTCGGCACCCATGGCGGCCAGGGTCTGTGCCGTGTCCTTGAGGGACTCCCCCTTGGAGACCGAGGAGCCTTTGGCAGCAAAGTTGATGACGTCCGCGGACAAGCGCTTGGCCGCGGCCTCGAAGGAGATGCGCGTCCGCGTGGAATCCTCAAAGAAGAGGTTCACCACCGTACGGCCGCGAAGGGCCGGGAGCTTCTTGACCTCGCGGTCCCCCACGGCGGACATTTCCTCGGCGGTGTCCAGAACGCGGATGGCGTCCGCGGCGCTGAGGTTCTCAGTGGAAAGAAGGTGCTTCACTTACCTGCCTCGATCACTACTTCGTTGATGGGTTCGCCGTCCACGGAATCGATCTCTTCGAGGCACACGCGGACCTTCTCGGCAGATGACGTGGGAAGGTTCTTGCCCACATGGTCCGCCCGGATGGGCAGCTCACGGTGTCCCCGGTCCACCAGGACTGCGAGGCGCACGATCCTGGGCCGACCCAGGTCAACCAGGGCATCCAACGCCGCACGGATGGTACGTCCCGAGTAAAGGACGTCGTCAATGAGGACAACAACTTTGTTGTCGATGCCGGAGAGGGGAAGGCGCGTGTGGTGCGGTGGCCGCGTGGGCTGGTGTGAGAGGTCGTCACGGAACATGGTGACATCGAGCTGGCCGACAATGGTTTCGGCGCTGACCGCGGGATCGGCCGCGGCAATTTTGTTGGCCAGGCGCACGGCAAGTGGATAGCCGCGGCGGGGAATGCCCAACAGGACCAGGTCCTGGGAGCCTTTGTTGGCCTCGAGGATCTCATGGGCGATACGAGTGAGCGCACGGTCGATGTCCGCCTGGTTGAGGACAACCCTGGACGGAACCTGCGCTGAAGTAACTTCAGTCATCGCTCGTCTCCCCTTTCCCCGCCTCACAGGACGGAATTAAAAAAGGAATATTTGCGTTTCAAAGCTACCACAGGCACCTCCGGCGCCCTCACCGCATGACCCGGGCAGCGGTGAGTTTAACCTCACATCCCCAACGCGTGGAATAGGCTCGGGAGCATGACCAGCAACTTCCCCCGGCAACCCTGGCGGCCCGCGGCACGATCCTGGGTCCATGCCGGGCGGGTCCCCCAATCCCACCTGGATCGGCAGGGTGCAGCCAGGCAACTACCAAACGGCCCCCGGGAATCCAGGCGCGCTTCCCCAACAGTCCTGGGCCAACCGGGCCCGCGCCCAGCCCCGACGGAGTTGGGGTTTGATCCCGCTGCTCCTGGTGGGTGCCGTCCTGGTTTTCGGAAGCCTCCTCCTGGTGATCCCTTTCCTCCTGGGAAACACCGGTGTCACCGGCTTCGTGATCGGCTTTGTGGCTTCGCTGGTTCCGCTGTCCGTGGTGTTGTTGACCGTACGGTTCATTGACCGCTGGGAGCCCGAGCCCAAGCGCCTGCTGTGGTTCGCGTTCACCTGGGGAGCCGCCGTCTCCATTGCCGCGACGCTCTTGATCCAACCTGTGTTTGCCTTGGCAGCTCCCACCACCAGCGAAGAGGCCTTCACCTACTTCATGGCTACGGTGCAGGCTCCCATCGTGGAGGAATTCAGCAAGTCCCTTGGCTTGCTGGTACTCATCCTCGCGGCACGGAAATACTTCGACGGTCCGGTGGATGGCGTGGTCTTCGCCTTCACCATCGCCGCCGGCTTCGCCTTTACGGAGAACATCCTGTACTTCGGCCGCGAGATCGCCTCATCCTCCGAGCCGGGTGCAGACCTGGTCCGGGTCTTCATCCTGCGCGGGGTCATGTCGCCCTTTGCGCACGCCATCTTCACCGGGACCACCGGGCTCATCATGGGATTCGCCGCACGGAAATGGCACACCGGCTACGCGGTCCTGGCGTTCTTCATAGGCCTGCTCCCCGCAATGTTCCTGCATAACCGCTGGAACAGCATGGGCCAGGACTTCCTGGCCGAGTACTTTGTGGTCCAGGTACCGATCTTCCTGGTGGCCGCCGTGGGCATCATCCTGCTTCGCCTCGCCGAAGGAAAGCTCACACGCCAACGCCTGCAGGAATATGCCGCCGCTGGTTGGTTCACTCCGGTGGAAGTGGAGATGCTGTCCACCGCCCGCGGCAGGAGGCAAGCCATCGGATGGGCAGCCACCCGCGGCCGTTCGGCCCACATGCGGGCCTTCATCAAGGCCGCCACGGCTTTGGCTTTCACCCGCCAGCGGATCCTGAGCGGACGCGACGTCCAGCTCCACCAGAGGGACGAACTGGAGCAGTTGCGGGCCATTCCGCAGCTCCGCGCGGCCGTCCTGGGATAGGCATGCAAAAGGGCCCGCACTGGAGCAGCTGAGGCCCATTCCGCAGCTCCGCGCGGCCGTCCTGCGATAGGCATGCAAAAGGGCCCGCTTTCCGGCACGCATAGTGCCGGGAAAACGGGCCCTTCACAGCTGGTGGCTAGGCCAGCAAAGATGGCTTGAGCTTCTGCAGCCGCCCCAGCAAACCGTTGATGAAGGCCGGCGATTCGTCAGTGGACATGGTCTTGGCCAAGGCCACGGCTTCGCTGACGGCCACACCATCAGGAACGTCGTCGTTGTACAGCAGCTCCCAGGCGCCGATACGCAGGATGATGCGGTCCACGGACGGCATCCGCTCCAACGTCCAACCCTGCGCGTAGGTCTGCAGGAATTCGTCGATGGTGGGCTGCATGGACACAACACCCTCCACGATTTCCACCGTGTACGGGTTAACAACGAGGTCAGTCTTCTCCCGGCGCGCCTTCAGCGCGTCGAAAGCCGAGACCGAGCGCTGCTCGGCTTCGAAGAGTACTTCCAGGGCCCTGTTACGGGCCTTACCGCGGGCGCTCACTAGTCGTTGACCCGGCCCAGGTAGCTGCCGTCGCGGGTGTCGACCTTAACCTTGGTGCCCTGCTCGACGAACAGCGGAACCTGGATCTCGTATCCGGTCTCGACCGTAGCCGGCTTGGTGCCCGCGGACGAGCGGTCACCCTGGAGGCCGGGCTCGGTGTACGTGATTTCGAGGACGACGCTCGGCGGGAGTTCAATGTAGAGCGGAGTGCCCTCGTGGATGGCGATGTTCACCATCTGGTTCTCCAGCATGAAGTTGGTGGCATCACCCACAGTTGCGCCGGATACGTGGATCTGGTCGTAATCGCTGGTGTCCATGAAGACGAAGTCTTCGCCATCCTGGTACAGGTACTGGTAGTCGCGGCGGTCAACCGTGGCGGTCTCGATCTTGAGGCCGGCGTTGAACGTCTTGTCCACAACCTTGCCGGACATGACATTCCGCATCTTGGTGCGGACGAAGGCGCCGCCCTTGCCCGGCTTGACGTGCTGGAACTCAATGACGTTCCAGAGCTGGCCCTCGAGCTTCAGTACGGTTCCGTTCTTGATGTCGTTTGTGGTTGCCACTCGTATCCTCTGGTTTCTCTCACTGGTCAAAGCTAAGTTCTAGCTTCCAGCCGTATGCCAAGCCGGCATGCCACAATGGCCGGCCAGCGCGTATTTATCAAAAATCCAAGAACCATTCTAACGGCAATTGGAGGGTGGCCCGTCATCGGGCAGCAGGAAGCGGCCTAGGAAGCCACTTCCACCACGTCGCGGGCACGCTGCAAGGCCACGGCGGAGGAATAGATCAAGGCCGCGTCGGCCGCCATGGCTACCCGCAGGTCCAGGGCCTTCGCGAACTCTTCTGAAGCCGCGACGGCGTTGCCACTGACGAAGTAGGCACGCCCAAGGTACTGATGGACCACGGCTTCCTTGCTGCTGCCATGGACTTCATTAAGGAGTTGGCGGAACAGCTGAACGGCACGGTCGTGCCTGTTGGTGGCACGGTGGACTTCGGCTTCGAAGATCCTCAGGCGAAACGACTCGGGGTCCTTATAGCGTGCCTCGGCGAGCAATTCGGCGGCTTCCTTGGGCTGGTTCTCCAGCAGGAGTGCCATGATGCGGTCGGCGGGATCTTCGGACACAGCGAGGGCGGACTCCATCGCGTCCTCGTTCACCACCACCGGGAGGAGGGTGTCCGGGTTCATCCGGACTCCTGGGAAGCCGGCTGTTGGCCAGTCGCTGATGCCTTCGCTGAGGGTGGCCGTCATGATGCGATCTCCTGGTAGGCGGCAAACAGCAGTGAGGTGTCCGGAACATCCAGGATGCCGGGCTTGGCCACCCCGTCCAGGACTACGAATCGAAGAAGGTCGCCGCGGGACTTCTTGTCGCGCCGCATGCCGTCCAGCAAACCCTGCCAACGGTCCTTGCGGTAGGTGATGGGCAGGCCCAGGCTCTCCAGGATGGTCCGGTGCCTGTCGGCGTCGGCATCCGTGAGACGGCCAACACTGCGGGAGAGCTCTGCGGCGAACATCATGCCGACGGAAACCGCCGCGCCATGCCGCCAGGAGTAGCGCTCCACGAGTTCAATGGCGTGGCCCAAGGTGTGGCCGTAGTTCAGGATCTCACGCAGCCCGGATTCCTTGAGGTCCTGGGAAACAACCTTGGCCTTGACCGCGATGGCCCGCTCGATCAACTCCCGGATCACCGCCGATCCCGGATCCGTCACTGCGTCCGTGTTCTTCTCCACGAGGTCCAAAATGGCGGGGTCCGCGATGAAGCCGCATTTGATGACTTCGGCCATGCCGGAAATGAGTTCGTTCCTGGGGAGCGTCTGCAGTGTGTCCAGGTCCGCAAGCACAGCGGCAGGCGGGTGGAACGAACCCACGAGGTTCTTGCCTTCCGCGGTGTTGATGCCGGTCTTGCCGCCGACAGAAGCGTCCACCATGCCAAGCAGGCTGGTGGGCATGTGGATGACCTTGACGCCGCGCAGCCAGGTGGCAGCAACGAATCCAGCCAGGTCCGTGACCGCACCACCGCCAACGGCGACGATTGCGTCCGATCTTGTGAAGTCGTTTTGCCCCAGCACCTGCCAGCAGAAGGCGGCTACCTGGATGTGCTTGCCCTCTTCGGCATCGGGGACCTCGGCTGTCAGGGCCGTGAAGCCTGCGGCCTCAAGTTCGGCGCGGACGGTATCGCCGGTCAGCCGAAGGGCCCTGGGGTGGATCACGAGGACACGGCGGACGCGCTCCCCGAGCTTGGCCGGAAGTGTTTCCAGCAATCCCCGTCCCACCACGACGTCGTAGTTGTCCGAGGCGTTTTGCCCGGTGACCTTGATGACAGTTGCTTCGTTGCTCACTTTTCAACTTCCTCTTTCAAGGCTGCGTACTCGCGCAGCCGCTCCTCCAGCAGGAGGGCGATTTCCGTCACGGATCCCGACCGGACATCCAGGACGATGTTGGCGAGGCGCTCGTAGACGGGCTTTCGGGCGGCGAACAAGGCCTCCCAGCGGGACATCGCGTCCCCCTGCAGCAAGGGGCGGCCGGTGTTCCGCGCAATACGGTCTGCAACGGTTTCGGCATCGCATTCCAAGTACACAACAGTGCATTCTTCAAGCAACTGCTGCGTCCCCGAGTCAAGGACTGCTCCCCCACCGAGCGAAATGACGGCGGGCAGGACCTTGGCGGAATCGATGGCTTTGGCCACTGCCCGCGCTTCGAGTTCACGGAACGCGTGTTCGCCGCGGCCCGCGAAGATGTCTGCAATGCTGCCGTGCGCGGCCACCACTACAGCGTCCGTATCCACGAAAGGTATGTCCAACTGTTGCGCCAACTGCACGCCAATGGCGGATTTTCCTACCGCCATCGGACCAACCAGGACAACGGGACGGCCTGCGCGGCCGCCCTGGATCGCGCCCGCCACTACCGGCCGACCGAGTCCAGGGTAGCCGGGATGCTGTCCAGGTAGCTCTGCAGGTTGCGGGTGGTCTCCGTCACGGAGTCGCCGCCAAACTTTTCGGTGATGGCCTCGGCCAGCACCAGCGCCACCATGGCCTCTGCAACGACGCCTGCCGCCGGCACCGCACACACGTCCGAACGCTGGTGGTGCGCCTTGGCCGGCTCACCGGTGCTGACGTCGATGGTGCGCAGCGCGCGCGGAACGGTGGCAATGGGCTTCATGGCCGCACGGACCCGGAGTACCTCACCAATGCTCATGCCGCCTTCGATGCCGCCTGCACGGTTGGTCTGCCGGATGATCTTGCCGTGCTCATCCTTGACGATTTCGTCGTGGGCGGCCGATCCACGGCGCGCAGCGGTCAGGAAGCCATCGCCAACTTCCACACCCTTGATGGCTTGGATGCCCATGAGGGCTGCCGCCAGGCGTGAATCGAGGCGACGGTCCCAGTGGACGTAGCTGCCAAGTCCGGGCGGGAGTCCGTAGGCCAGGACTTCAACGACGCCGCCCAGGGTTTCCCCTTCCTTGTGGGCCGCATCCACCTCAGCCACCATGGCGTCCGAGGTCTCACGGTCGAAGCACCGCAACGGGTCCGCATCCAGGGCGAGTACGTCACCCGGAAGCGGCAAGGGCCGGCCTTCAGGAACGGAGACGCTGGCAATGGAAACGGTGTGGCTGACCAGTTCGACGCCAAGTTGCTTCAGAAACTGCGCCGCTACCGTACCCAGTGCCACGCGGGTGGCGGTTTCCCGGGCACTCGCACGTTCAAGCACAGGACGTGCTTCATCAAACCCGTACTTCTGCATACCGGTGAAATCGGCGTGACCCGGACGCGGACGCGTCAAGGGGGCATTGCGTGCCTGGTCCGCCAGGAGCTCCGGATCCACCGGATCCGCGGACATGATCTGTTCCCACTTGGGCCATTCGGTGTTGCCCACCTGGATGGCAACGGGACCACCTTGGGTGACACCGTGACGGACACCACCCATGATGGTCACTTCGTCCTGCTCAAACTTCATGCGGGCGCCACGGCCATAACCAAGGCGGCGACGCGCCAGCGCGTCGCGGATCTGCCTACTGGTGAGTTCAACACCGGCAGGCACGCCTTCAACTATTCCGACCAGAGCCGGACCGTGGGATTCACCGGCTGTCAACCAACGCAACATATAACCAATCCTGCCATGTAAGGCCTCTAGAACACTCGCCGGGGAAGCCCGACTGAGTCGCACATCACATCTATGACGGCGGCATCCACGTCGCATCCGCTGAAAAGGCGGATCTGTTCTGCCGCTTGGTACATCAGCATTTCAAGCCCTGGAACCACGGCTCCGCCGTGCCCATGCCACACCTCGGCAAGGCGGCTCGGCCAGGGGTCGTAGGCGACGTCCAGCAGCACCCCTCCCCCGGTTCCGGGCTGGTCCGCCAACTCGTCCGCCAGGGCATCGGCGGCACGCGGCGGGAAGGTAGAGATCACCAGGTCGCTCGCGGCCACCGCTGTTGAGGCTTCCGTGAGCGGACGGACCGCAAGTGAAATCCCGACGGCGGCTGCGGCCGCTTGGGCTTCGACGGCACGGGAGACATCGCGGACGAAGACATCGACGTGTCCCGCCCCCATCTCCTGCACCGCTGCGATCGCGGCCGCGGAGGTTCCGCCACCGCCCAGGATGGCTGCGTGGGGCGTCGTTGCCAGACCGGCGTAACGGACAGCTTCAATAATGCCTGCGACGTCGGTGTTGTATCCGACACGTCGGACGGCGGAACCGCCGTCGAATTCAAATGCCACGGTGTTGAGCACGCCCAAGTGGGCGGCCGCACCGCGGACGTCGTCCACCTCTGCCACCATTGCCGTCTTCAACGGCATGGTCACGGACAGACCGCACCACGAGCCATCTCCGCGGACCGTTTCCATGAACGCCGGAAGTGATTCCACCGTCACGTCGATCGCCGAATAGCCGATGTCCACACCGAGCTTCGCGTACGCCGCGGAATGCATCGCCGGAGACTTCGAATGTGAGATCGGATGGCCAAGGACAGCAGCCCGGCGGCTCACACACACCGTCCCGGATTGGCCGCGCACCAGGCGTTGTATTGCTCGACGTAGCCGCTGTGCTCCGCCAACGTCTTGGAGAACTTGGTCTCCTTGGTGTCCAGGTTGATGGTCACCCAGTACAGGTAGTCGTTGGCAGTGGGCTTGGCGGCGGCATCGATCGCGGTCTTGCCCGGCGAACCGATGGGGCCCGCAGGAAGTCCAACATTCGCATACGTGTTGTAGGTGTTGGACTTGTCGGCCTTCTCTTCGTCCGTCAGGTGGAAGGACTTCTTGCCGAGGCCGTAGGTCACCGTGGCATCGGACTGGATGAGGCCGTTGGTTTCCTTGTTGTCCGGCTTGAGCCTGTTGTAGATGGCGCCGGCCACGTTTCCGTAATCGGCCTGGCCACCTTCTGCCTGGACGATGCTCGCGATGGTCACGACGTCGTACTGCTTGGCCTGGTCCGTGATGCCCTGCGCCTTGAGTTCGTCCAACGTGGCTGTAACGAGGGCCTGGATGATGTCCTTGCCGGACGTACCCAGCGGGAAACGGTACTCACCCGGCGCAAGGAAGCCTTCAAGGTTCTTCGCCTTGGCCGGCAGCCCGAATTGGCCGGGTGCCTGGTTGAACGCATTGAGTTGCTGGAGCGGGATGCCCGAACCCTTGGAGATCGCGTCGAGCGACTCATTGATCCGGAGGCCCGCGCTCAGGGCGAAGTAGATGACCTTGGACGAATCCTTATTGGAAAGGATTGCGACGGCATCGGAGTTCTTCATCTCCGTCTTGAAGGTGAAGTCGCCCGGAGACAAGACACCGCCTTCCGCGGTGAAGGCTTTCACGAAGCTGTCGGCATCGGCCACGACCTTCTTCGACACCATATCCGCGGCAACCTGCTTGGGACCGGCACCTTCGGGCACCGTGACGGTGACTGAACCGGAACCCGGTCCCGGATAGTCGGTCACCTTGTCCATGCCCAGGAGCGGTTTGAGGAACTGGGCGCCGATCACGATGGCGGCGACGAAGACACCGAGGGTGATGAGCAGGGCGAGCACACGACGGCGGCGGCGCGCCTTGCGGGCAGCTGCTTTGCTCACCGGGCTTTCCATGGCCGGAATCAGCTCATGGGCGTGGTCTTCAGGATGGTGGTCATCGGGATGGGCTTCATGATGCTCGTCGTAGGCGTAGTGCGCATCGTGCCCGGCATGGATGTCCCCGCCGTGATGGACTTCGTGGTCCACGTAATCGTGGTGTCCCTGGTCGGCGGCGTCGCTGCCATGGCCTGGATCGCCCGCGGAGTGGCCGGCATAGACGGGGGCCACGACCGGCATATGGGTGGTGGCCTCGTGAGGCTCAGGCTCTTCCGCGATGGACGGAGCTGCTTCGGGTGCAGGCGGAACGGGTTTCAGCAGCTCCGCGGACTGGGCTTGCGCGGACGGACGCGGCTCCGGCTCGGCTGCCGGCGGCGCTGGCTCGGCTGCCGGCGGGGCAGGCGCCGCAGCCGGTGGAGTGGGCTGGGCTGCGGGAGGTGCCACGGAGGGACGCTGCGCAGCTGCGGCATTGGGGACCGCAGGTACGGGACGGGGAAGTTCGGGCTCCACTTCCGCCGAGGCGCCCGCCTCGCCTGGCGTGGCTTCGGGAACGGGCACCACGTTCTGGTTTTGCGTGGCAAGGAATCTTTCCCTTGCGCGCAACTCCTTGCGGGTCAGCGGCATGCCACCGCCCCCCGTACCGTTGGAGGGGTCGTTGTTGACCGGGCTCACAGTTGCAGTCCCCTCGTAGAAGAATCTGGATCACTGCCGGAGGCAGCCCGCAGCGTTGGGGCACTGCTGGGTGTTTCGGACTGCGCCCGCGCCTGCACGCGGCGGCCAACGTCCGTTCCTCTGGCTCTTTGCATGTCGATCGCGTGCTGGAGTATTCCAGCAGCAGCAACCTGATCAACCACTTTACGGTGGTTCTTGCTGCTCATGCCAGCTTCGTGCAGGTTGCGGTGCGCCGTCACGGTGGTCAAGCGCTCATCCACGAGGTTGACGGGAACATCCATTTCCGCCCGCAGCAAGGCCTCCGCCAACAGTTCGGCATACTCGGATGCCATTTGTGCCGATGCGCGCTCCTCGCCTTTCATGGTGCGCGGAAGGCCCACCACAATCTGGACGGCGCCGAGCTCAGCCGCCTGCTTCACCACGACGCGGATGTCCGAGTTCTTCTTTGCGTCCCGTCCGACGGTCTTGAACGGGGTGGCAAGGATCCCGTCGGGGTCGCAGATGGCGAGCCCTACGCGGACGGTGCCGACGTCCACCCCCAGCTTGATGCCCCGGGGGTAGACGTCGCCGCTGCTACTGGAACCCACCTCAGCGCTTGGCTATCGCGTCCACTACCGCGGCGAGGGCCTCGGAGACCTTCGCAGCGTCAGTACCACCGCCCTGGGCAACATCGTCCTTGCCGCCGCCGCCTCCGCCGAGGATGCCGGCTGCGAGGCGAACCAGGGCACCGGCCTTCACTCCGGCGTCACGGGCGGCCTCGTTGGTGGCCACCAGGACCACGGGGCGATCGTTGCTGACGCCTGCGACAGCCACCGTGGATGCCTCCGAACCCAGGCGGTTCCGGAGGTCAAGGGCGAGGTTGCGGAGATCGTCCGCGCCACCAACCTGGCCTGCGTCATGGGCAATGACACGGACGCCCGCGGCGTCACGTGCGGTACCTGCCAGGCTTGCCGCGGCTGCAGCAAGCTGTTCCTTCCGCAGGCGGTCGAGTTCCTTCTCGGTGGCCTTGAGCTTGTTCAACGTGCTGGAAATACGGTCGGCCAACTGGCCGGACGGCACCTTCAGGAGTTCGGTCAGCTCGGTGACCAGCGCACGTTCGGCGGCCAGGTGGCGGAAGGCGTCCAGGCCCACGAAGGCCTCCACGCGACGGTTTCCGGAGCCAACGGACTGTTCTCCCAGAAGCGAAAGGCTGCCGATCAGCGAGGTGTTGGACACGTGCGTGCCACCGCACAGCTCCCGCGACCAGGCACCGTCGATCTCCACTACCCGCACTTCGCTGCCATAGTTTTCACCGAACAATGCCATGGCGCCGAGCGCCTTGGCCTCGGCCAGGCCCATCACCTTGGTGTCCACCCGGAAGTTGTTGCGGATGGCGATGTTGGAGACTTCCTCGATTTCCGAGCGCGTGGCGGAGCTCAGGCCTTCGCCCCAGGCGAAGTCGAAGCGAAGGTATCCTGCCTTGTTGAAGGAGCCTCGCTGGGTGGCCTCCGGGCCGAGGATCTGGTGCAGGGCAGCGTGCACAATGTGCGTTCCCGTGTGGGCCTGCTCTGCGGCGTGGCGGCGTTCGCGGTCGACGGCGGCACGCACCAGGGCGTCGCCGGCGATCTCGCCTTCGCGGACGATTGCCTTGTGGACGCTCAGGCCCTTGACGGGCCGCTGGACGTCCAGGACCTCGACGACGAAACCGTCGCCGGTGATAAGGCCGGTGTCTGCCGACTGGCCACCGGCCTCGGCGTAGAACGGGGTCTCGTTGAGCACGAGTTCGATTTCGTCGCCCGTCGAGGCGTGGGCTACCCGCTGGCCGCCGCTGACGATGCCACGGACCCTGGACTCGCCCTCAAGCTCGTCGTAGCCGGTGAAGACTGTGTCGCCTTCGCCCAGCAGTTCCTGGTAAGCCGTGAGGTCGGCGTGACCGCCCTTCTTGCCCTTGGCGTCGGCCTGGGCACGCTGGCGCTGTTCGAGCATGAGTGCACGGAATCCGGCCTCGTCCACCTTGAGGCCGGCTTCCTCGGCCATTTCAAGGGTGAGGTCGATCGGGAAACCGTAGGTGTCGTGCAGGGTAAAGGCGTCGGCACCGGAGAGCGGAACACCGGCGGCCTTGGACTCCGCAACAGCATCTTCCAGGCGGGCAGTGCCGGAAGCGATGGTCCGGAGGAAGGCCTTTTCCTCGGCATAGGCAATGCGGCTGATGCGGGCAAAATCAGTCTCGACCACCGGGTAGACGCCCTTCATGGCGTCCCGGGAAACCGGCAGGAGCTCAGGGAGGCAGGCGTTCTCGACTCCAAGGAGGCGCATGGCCCGCACTGCGCGGCGGATCAGGCGGCGCAGGACGTATCCTCGGCCTTCGTTGGAGGGTGCCACGCCATCGGCGATGAGCATGAGGGCTGAACGGATATGGTCTGCCACAACACGCATGCGGACATCGTCGGTGTGGTGCGGATCTTCGTCGGTCTCGGCGGAGGTGTATTCCTTGCCGGACAGCTCGGCAGCCTTGTCGATGACAGGACGGACCTGGTCGGTCTCGTACATGTTCTCCACGCCCTGCAGGATCATAGCGAGGCGTTCCATGCCCAGGCCCGTGTCGATGTTCTTGTTGGGAAGTTCGCCAACAATGTCGAAGTCCACCTTGGAGCGGACGTTCTCGATCTGGTACTGCATGAACACGAGGTTCCAGATTTCGATGTAGCGGGTCTCGTCCGCGATGGGACCGCCCTCGATGCCGTACCCGGGGCCGCGGTCATAGTAGATTTCCGAGCACGGACCGGCGGGTCCGGGCTGGCCGGTGTGCCAGTAGTTGTCGGACTTGCCCATCCGTTGGATGCGCTCGGCCGGGATGGCGGTGTTCTTGAGCCACAGTTCCTTGGCTTCATCGTCTTCTTCGTAGACGGTGACCCAGAGGCGTTCCGCCGGAAGCCCGTAGCCGCCGTCGTCCACGCTCTTGGTAAGGAGTTCGAAGGCGAACTTGATGGCGTCTTCCTTGAAGTAATCACCAAAGGAGAAGTTGCCGCACATCTGGAAGAACGTGCCATGGCGAGCGGTTTTTCCGACTTCCTCGATGTCGCCGGTGCGGATGCACTTCTGGACGCTCGTGGCGCGGCTGTACGGCGGCTCTTCACGGGCAGTCAGGTAGGGAATGAACGGCACCATGCCGGCCACAGTGAAGAGAAGTGACGGGTCGCTGGAAACGAGCGACGCGGAGGGAACGGCTGTGTGGCCCTTACTGACAAAAAAGTCCACCCAGCGCTTGGTGATCTCCTGCGACTTCATTGGCTGATTACTTACCCTTCTCAATTCACTGCACACGTTGTGCGCGGTACCGGCTGATGCCGTTCCGCAGCTTTCCATTCTGCCCTGTTGCGGGCGCGGGGGCGAACCCGCCCGCTACCGACGGACGGCGTCGTCGATGCCCAACGCCGCCCGGAGGTCCTCTTCGCGCTCGTGCATGCCCGCCCGCACCGCGTCGGCAAAGTCGAACAGCCCGTCGGCCAGCCGGCCAACGGCGCGGTTCAGGCCATCAGGCCCGATGGAGGCCTGCGCCTCGTTGAACTTCTTGAAGGCGATGACGCCGATCGCGACGCCAATGCCCATCCAGACAACTCTCTTCATGTGTGATGCCTTCCCGGGGAATCAGCGGCTGCGCCGGCCGGACGATGGGGTGCTCTTCCTGGCGAACGCGGAGCGGACACCATAGCTGAACGCGGCAACCTTGATCAGCGGTGAACCAACCGTGGCCGCAACGAGCGAAGACAGTGCCGAAATGTTGGCGGAGGCATCGGAAACGTTCGACGCAATGCCGTCCACCTTCTTCAACTGCTGGTTGGTGGTGGAGACCGTGGCCGTCACCTCGTCCATGAGGGGCGTGGCGCCGTCGCTGATGGAACGGATGGACGAGCGGACTTCGTCGAAAACTCCACCGAGCTTCAAGATCGGCACAGCCAGCAACAGAACCAGGAGCGCGAAGACTCCTGCCGCAATCAGGCCGGCGATGTCGCCACCAGACATAGAACTCATCTCCTAGGATCGTTGCGCTGCCCCGCCGGCCGTCTCCGGTTTGGCTGGGGCTTCCCCAAGTACCTTACAGACAAAAGGAGCCTCATCTCACCTGTGGAGGCAACACCGCCAACACCAGCCGCAAAGACAGAGAAGCCCGTGGCGTATGCCACGGGCTTCTCAGTGCGCTGCTGGAAAATTTAGCGAGCGTAGAATTCGACGACGAGCTGCTCTTCGCAGATCACGGGGACCTCGGAGCGCTTCGGGCGGCGAACCAGCTTTGCCTGCAGGGCGTCGATCTTGACATCCAGGTAAGCCGGGGTGGTGGCCAGGACGTGTGCACCGGCAGCTGCAGCCTGGAACGGTGCCATGACCTCGGAGCGGCTGTGGACGTGGATGAGCTGGCCTTCGCCGACGCGGAAGGACGGGCGGTCCACGCGGATGCCGTCAACCAGGATGTGGCGGTGCACAACCAGCTGGCGGGCCTGGGCGATGGTGCGGGCGAAGCCTGCACGGAGGACCAGGGCGTCAAGACGCATCTCGAGCAGTTCAACCAGGTTTTCACCGGTCAGGCCCTTGGTACGGCGTGCTTCTTCGAAGGCACGGGTCATCTGGGCTTCGCGGATGCCGTACTGGGCGCGCAGGCGCTGCTTTTCGCGCAGACGAACGGCGTAGTCGGAGTCCTGCTTCTTGCGGGCACGGCCATGCTCACCGGGGCCGTACGGGCGGCGCTCCATGTACTTGGCGGCCTTGGGGGTCAGAGCGATGCCGAGTGCACGCGAGAGGCGTGCGGTACGGCGAGCACGAGTGTTGTTAGCCACTTGTGTCCTTCCAAATTACTGCGGTGTATCAGTGTTCCTGGCCTCCATCAGGGAGAGCGTCGGCCACCGCTGCCTCTTGCTACTGGCCCACGGCACAGTGCCATCGAAGGAAACTTCCATGGGATTGTGCGTCGGGTCATGCCAGACGAAGATCAATCCTACCACGGTGCCACGGTTGGACGGTCGCAGACCCACACCGTGGTGCTACGGAAGCTACTGGCCGCGGATGATCTTGCGCAGCCGTTCGAGCCTCGGGGCAATGTCCCTTTCCGCGCCGTTGGTGGTGGGCACGTAGTAGTCCTTGCCCACCAGGTCGTCGGGGGGATACTGCTGGGTGGCCACGCCATGCGGCTCGTCGTGGGCGTACGTGTAGCTCTGGCCGTGGCCGAGCTGCTTGGCCCCGGGATAGTGGGCGTCACGCAGGTGCATCGGTATGCCCCCGCCGTATCCTGCACGGACGTCGGCGATGGCCTTGTTGATGCCCATGTAGGCAGCATTGGATTTCGGCGCGGTCGCAAGATGGACCACTGCTTCAGCGAGGATGATCCGCCCTTCCGGCATGCCGATCAGCTGGACCGCCTGTGCTGCGGCCACGGCCGTCTGGAGCGCGGTGGGATCAGCCATGCCAATGTCCTCGGCAGCGGAGATCACAATGCGGCGCGCCACGAAGCGCGGGTCTTCCCCCGCCTCGAGCATCCGCGCGAGGTAGTGCAGGGAAGCGTCCACGTCCGAACCCCTGATGGACTTGATGAAGGCACTCGCCACGTCGTAGTGCTGGTCGCCGGCCCGGTCATACCGGACGGCTGCCGCATCCACGGCGCGTTCCGTGTGGCGCAATTCCACGGGTACCGGCGCGTCCGGTGCGCCGTCGTCGGCAAGGCCCGGCTCGCCGTCGTGCGTTTCTTCGCCTTCGACGGCGGCGCTGTCACCGAAAGCGACACCTGCGGCAGCTTCCAGCGCGGTCAGTGCCCGCCGCGCGTCCCCACCCGACAAGCGCACCAGGTGCTCCAAGGCTTCCTGGCTGAGCTCCACCCGCCCGCCGAGTCCACGCGCATCCAGGACCGCCCGCTGCAGCAGCCCCGAAATGTCCTCATCGGTCAGTGGCTTGAGCGTCAGCAGCAACGAGCGCGACAGCAAGGGCGACACCACGGAGAAGGAGGGATTCTCCGTCGTGGCCGCCACCAGCACCACCCACCGGTTTTCGACACCGGGAAGCAGGGCATCCTGTTGGGCCTTGTTGAACCGGTGGATCTCGTCCAGGAACAGGACCGTGGTCTTCTTGTAGAGGTCCCGGGCAGTCAGGGCCTCATCCATCACCCGCCGCACGTCCTTCACGCCCGCCGTAATGGCGGACAACTCCACGAACTTCCGGCCCGGTCCCTTGGCAATCACATGCGCGAGAGTCGTCTTGCCGGTACCCGGCGGACCCCACAGGATTACCGAGCTCGGCCCCGCAGGACCGGCTGCCTCCGCCCCCGCCGCCAACTGCCGCAGTGGTGAGCCTTGGCCAAGGAGGTGTTGTTGTCCCACCACGTCATCCAGGGTCCGGGGACGCATGCGGACCGCCAACGGGCTGCGCTGCGAAGCCATCCACCCCGCATCGGAGACTCCCCCGGCCGCAGGCACATCCTCCGACTCGTCATCGTCGACTGCACCGGCACCAAAGAGATCTTCCACATGGATAGGCTACTCATAGTTCCAGCAAAGGAGACATTGACGTGGACCGGCCCGTAACCAGCCCGCACCACCAAGGACCCCGCGCCGCCAGCCGGACGGCCTTGGTTCCTGCCGCGCGGCTCAAGGGCTGGGTGGATCGTTTTGCAGCGGGCCACGGGGCGGTGGCCGAGGATTTCGACGGCGACGCCCTGGTCCTGCGCGCGACCGACGGCACCACGGCTGCGCTCAGGCCGCCATGGCCGATCGACGGGCGGCCGGGGCGCGGCGCCACTGAACTGGAGCGCCTGGCCTCCCTGGCTGCCCAGGAACGCGGGCTGGGGCTTGTCCTGGTGCGACGTGGCGGCTTTGCCATTGCCGCAGCCAGCGGCGGCAAGATCCTCGCGTCGAAGAGCGGCAACCGCTATGTCCAGTCCCGGACATCGGCAGGAGGGCAGTCACAACAAAGGTTTGCCAGGCGGCGATCCAACCAGGCAGACGCTTTGGTGGAGACTGCAGCCGATCATGTGGGCCGGATCTTTGGTTCGCACCTGATCGAATACATCGTCCCCGGAGGGGACCGCGCCCTGGTGGAGCAAGTCCTTAAGGCCCCGGTCGCGCAGGCCTGGGCCCAACGGACCCGGCTGGCCTTCCTCGATGTTCAGGAACCGAAGACGGCCATCCTGCCCAAAGCTGCTTCCGATGCATGTTCCATCCGCATCACCGTCACCGACCCGCCAGGCTGATTTCTAGCAGCCTGACCTTCCCCGCTGCAGCGGTGCCTGCCGATACAAATAGCTGCCGTAGTCCCTGAAGCCTGCCAGTCGGTACAGGCTCTGCGCACCATGATTTGCCGCTGTGACCAGCAGCCAGAATCCCTTGAGGTCCTCCTTCGCGCCCTGGCCCAGCAGGGCGTTCAGCACTAGCGTCCCGTAGCCCCGCCTGCGGTGCGCTTCCGACGTCGCCATGCCATAAATGCCACCCCAGCCACCCGCCAAAGCAAGACGCCCGACGGCGGCCGGCTGGCCGGCGTCGTCCCTCACGAGGGCGTAGACGGAAGGACAGCCGGTCAGGATCCTGCGCGCGACCTCCAGTTCAGGTTCACCGCCGCGGCCGTCCACCGACCACCACAGCCTCAGCCATTCCTCCGATGGGCAACGCGACAACTCCACGCGGCCGTCACCGCACGCCGGCAGGCCCGACGTGCCGCGCACCATGATCTGCGTGGCGGACTGCCGGGTGAAGCGCAAGCCATCCAGGACGTCATTGAGGCCCGCGCTGCGGGCGTCGTCGAACACCTGGAAGATCAGCGGGAGGCGGCGGCGACGGTACCACTCGGAGGCATCACGGACGGCCGCGGCCAGCGCCGCGCCGTCCGCGCCAGCGGACAATCCGCGTGGCCACACTGAATTGGCCCGCTGCGTCACGCCCTCAGACGCCCTCAGCACCCAAGCACCAGATTCTTCCCGGTCCAAGGACGGCCAGGCCTCGTCCATGAGGGCTTCGATCGAGGACTGGTCCAGCATGAAGGGGGCCACCTTTCACTGACGGCGGGAACGGCAAAGGCTCCCCGCGGACGGGGAGCCTTCGAAGGGGAACTTTACTCGGACTTGGTCTCCGGCTTTGCGGCGGGCTTGGCCTCCGGCTTGAAGTCCACTCCGGCTTCCTTGCGCTGCTGCGCCGTGATCGGAGCAGGCGCTGCGGTCAGCGGGTCAAAGCCGTTGCCGGTCTTGGGGAAGGCGATGACGTCGCGGATGGACTCGACGCCGGCCAGCAGGGCCACCACGCGGTCCCAGCCAAGGGCGATGCCGCCGTGCGGAGGGGCGCCGTACTTGAAGCCCTCGAGCAGGAAGCCGAACTTGGTCTCGGCATCTTCCTTGTCCAGGCCCATCAGCTTGAACACGCGCTCCTGGACATCGGCCTGGTGGATGCGGATGGAACCGCCACCGATCTCATTGCCGTTGCACACAATGTCGTAGGCGTAGGACAACGCCGATTCCGGATCCTGGTCGAAGGTGTCCAGGAACTCAGGCTTGGGCGAGGTGAACGCGTGGTGCACAGCCGTCCACTGGCCGGCGCCAACCGCGACATCCCCGGACGCCACAGCCGCGGCAGCAGGCTCAAACATGGGAGCGTCAACAATCCAGACAAACGCCCAGTCGTTCGGGTCGATCAGGCCGGTACGGTGGCCGATCTCCACGCGGGCTGCGCCGAGCAGTGCACGCGAAGCGGACTTCTCGCCCGCTGCGAAGAAAATGCAGTCCCCCGGCTTGGCGCCCACGGCATTCGCCAGGCCTGCGCGTTCCTGCTCGGTGAGGTTCTTGGCAACGGGACCGGCCAACTCGCTGTCTTCCTTGAAGAGGACGTAAGCCAGTCCCTTGGCCCCGCGCTGCTTGGCCCATTCCTGCCAGGCATCCAGGGCGCGGCGGGCTTGGGACGCACCACCGGGCATGACCACGGCGCCCACGTAAGGAGCCTTGAACACACCGAAGTTGGTGTCCTTGAAGAATTCCGTCAGCTCGGTCAGCTCAAGGCCGAAGCGCAGGTCCGGCTTGTCCGAACCGTACCGGGCCATGGCGTCGAGGTAGGTCATGCGGCGGATGGGCGTGGGGACTTCGACGTCGATCAGCTGCCAGAGTGCCTTGACGATGCCTTCGCCCAGGTCGATGATGTCGTCCTGGTCCACGAAGCTGGCTTCGATGTCCAGCTGGGTGAACTCAGGCTGGCGGTCCGCGCGGAAGTCTTCATCGCGGTAGCAACGGGCGATCTGGTAGTACTTCTCGAAGCCGCCCACCTGGAGGAGCTGCTTGAAAAGCTGCGGTGACTGCGGCAGGGCGTACCAGGAACCCGGGGCCAGGCGTGCCGGCACCACGAAGTCGCGGGCGCCTTCCGGCGTCGAACGCGTCAGCGTGGGCGTTTCGATCTCGACGTAACCACGCTGGTGCAGCAGTTCACGGGCTACGCGGTTGGCCTCAGAGCGGAGGCGGAGGTTGCGGGCCGGGCCCGGGCGGCGGAGGTCCAAGTAGCGGTGCTTGAGGCGTGCCTCCTCGCCAACTTCCACGTGCTCGTCAATTTGGAACGGCAAAGGATCGGAGGTGTTGAGAATCACCACTTTGTCCGCGATGACCTCAATGTCGCCGGTGGCCAGGGCGGGGTTCTCGTTGCCTTCGGGACGCTTGTTAACGGTACCGGTCACCTGCAGGACGTATTCGTTGCGCAGGCCGTGGAAGACCTCCTCCTCGCGGACAACCACCTGGGCGACACCGGAGGCATCACGCAGGTCAACGAATGCCACGCCACCGTGATCGCGGCGGCGGCCTACCCAGCCGGCCAGGGTAACGGTTTGTCCAATGTGCTCGGAACGGAGTGATCCGAGGTCATGTGTGCGCAGCACAGCATTCCTTTCAGCATGAATTTTGAGGGATGTCCGCAAGGACGATCCCGTCCGAGTTTACCCGCCCCGGTTGCGGCCCCCGCTACGGGGGAAGTCAGGCGGTGGTGACCCGGACGTACAGGTCCTCGTCCGACGGAGTCCAGGTGGCCGGATCCGCATCCACCTGCTCGCCCGAACGGATGTCCTTGACCTGGTGCTTGCCATCCTCGTCGGTGAACCACACGAACGGAATGCCACGACGGTCCGCGAACTTGATCTGCTTGCCGAACTTTTCGGCCTTCGCGGCGACTTCCGTGGCGATGCCGCGGCTGCGCAACTGCGCAGCGACGTCCTGTGCTGCGGACCAGCTGTCATCGTGGTTCAAGGCAACCAGGACCGCAGTTGGCACGGAACGGGATGCCGTGGCGAACTCCTGGCTCAGGATCCGCGAGACAAGGCGGGTCACGCCAATGGAAAGGCCAACGCCGGGGAACTTGCGGTTGCCCTTGCTGGCCAGGGCGTCGTAACGTCCGCCCGAGCAAATGGAACCCAGCTGCTCGTGGCCAACCAGGACGGTCTCCACCACCGTGCCGGTGTAATAGTCCAGGCCGCGGGCGATGCTGAGGTCTGCGAGCACCTTGCCGGGGGCACGCAGCACTGCTGCCTCAATGACCTGCTCGAGCTCGCTCAGGCCTTCGTCAAGAAGGTCGTCCTTGACACCGAGAGCCTTGACCTGGGCCACGAAGGACGTGTCCTCGGTGCGGATCGTGGCAAGCTGCAACGCCAGGCCGGCCTGCTCGTCCGTGGCCCCTAGCTCGCTCTTGAGCAACTCCGCCACCTTATCGGCACCGATCTTCTCCAGCTTGTCGATGCTGCGCAGCACCCCCGCAGTGTCCGTGAGGCCGATGCCGCGGTAGAAACCTTCCGCCAGCTTGCGGTTGTTCACACGGAGCCGGAACTCCGGAATCGGAAGTGCGCTCAGGGCTTCGGCAATGACCAGGGCGATTTCCACGTCGTAGCGGAACGGCAGCTCACCGTCGCCCACAACGTCAATATCGGCCTGCGTGAATTCCCTGGCACGCCCCTCCTGCGGGCGTTCTCCGCGCCACACCTTTTGGATCTGGTAGCGGCGGAAGGGGAAGGCAAGGTAGCCGGCGTTCTCCACGACGTACCGCGCGAACGGCACCGTCAGGTCGAAGTGCAGTGCAAGCGCGTTCGGATCCGAGCGATCAGCTTTCGCCGGTTCACCGTCGTCATCCTGGAGCCGGCTCAATCCATAGACTTCCTTGTCGATTTCGCCCTTGCGCAGCAGTTGGCCAACCGTTTCCACCGCGCGGGTCTCAATTGATGAGAAACCGTGCAGCTCGAAGGTCTTGCGGAGGGTATCCAGGACATGGAGTTCCACCAACCGCTCCTGGGGAAGCCACTCGGGGAATCCGGACAGGGAGGCGGTACGTGCCATGGTGGAAATGTCTCCTCGAAGAAAGCCGACCCGGAATTCAATGCAGCGACAATAAACATCCAATCAGCGTTTATTGGGCAGGAGTCCAGACGGTCATGCATAAACTATGTGCGGCAGCCAGTTTATGCTTTCCTCGCGTGCACTTCTAATGCAGCATGCCCGGATCCCCTCGGCCGCCCTGGTACACGGACATTAACAGGAGGACTCTTGGCAACGAAGTCGCGCGATGAACGCGAGGCCAGACGACGCATCCGGCAAATGGAAGCCAAGCGTGCCCTGCGGCAGGAACAGGGCAAGCGGCGCAAGCGGGACAATACCCTTGCCATCACCGCAGCCATCGTGGCCTTGGTCCTGGCCGTGGTGCTCCAATTGACGGTGTTCAGCTCCAATCCAACTGAGGAGGAGTATGCAGCGGCCCAGGCCGGGCTCAGTTCACCGTCCGCCTCGCCCGCAGCCAGCAACAGCGCGGACGTTCCCAGTGCGGACACAGCCGCGGGGAAGACCTTCACGGGAGAACTCACCCTGAACAGCGGCGTGGTGGGAGTCCAGATCGATGGAACCACCGCTCCACAGGCTGCTGCCGTCCTCAAGTCGCTTAGCGATTCCGGCTATTACGCTGGTGCCTTCTGCCACCGGTTGACAACCTCGGATACTTTTGGGCTGCTGCAGTGCGGCGCCAAGGCCGAGGACGGTTCCGATGACCCCAACTACCGGTGGGGACCGCTGGAAAACACGCCGGCCGACAACAAATACCCCGCGGGAACCATCGCCGTGGCACGCAGCGGTAACAACGCCTACGGAAACGGCCACCAGTTCTTCATCGTCTACAAGGACACCCTGATCCCTTCGGACTCTGCCGGCGGCTACACCATAGTGGGGAAGGTGACGAGTGGCCTGGATGTGGTCTCCAAGATCGCGGCGGCCGGGCTGAAGGCCGGTGCCGCCAACAACGACGGCGCCCCTGTGGCACCTGTCACGATAGACTCTTTTTCACTGAAGTAACCGACTCCCGGCCCCGGCCTGGGGTGCATGACCTTTAGCAGTCCCTCCAAGCGAAAGACTTTTAGCGGTGACAGACAGTCAGAAATCCGACGAAACAGCAGCAGTGACCAACCAGGAAGCCGTCGAGGCGACCGAGGGCAGCGGCCAGGAAGAGACGCCGGGCGTCGAAACCACGACGCCGGAAGCCAAGCCTGTTGCACCCCGCCCGGCTCCCTCGCCCGCTGCCTTCGCAGCGCGTCCCAAGGCTCCCGCCGCCGTCGTACCTGCCGCGCCGGCAGTGTCCGCAGCGTCCCTCGCCGAAGCCGCCAAGTGGGGCCGCGCCGAAGGCGACGGCCATGTGTTCCTCACCCTGGACGGTGAAGAACTCGCCGTAGGCCAATACCCCGGCGTCAGCCCTGATGAGGCCCTGGGGTACTTCGCCCGGAAGTTCGACGACGTGATCGCCCAGGTGGTGCTCCTGGAACACCGCGTGGAATCCAAGGCACCGGCCACGGACATGCAGAAGACCGTCGCCCATCTGCGGGAACAACTGGCTGAACGGAACATGGTGGGCGATATCCGCTCCGCCGAGGCGCGCCTGGACTCGCTCTCCACCCAGATCGTGGAGCTGGAAAAATCGGAGAAGGCGGCGCACGACGCCGTCCGGGCCAGCGAACTCGCAGCCCGCGAAACGATCGTCGCAGAAGCCGAGTCCATCGCCGGACAGGATCCCGCGCAGATCCAGTGGAAGACCTCGAGCGCCCGCATGAACGAGCTCTTTGAGACCTGGAAGGCGGCGCAGAAGAGCGGCGTCCGCCTGGGACGCAGCAACGAAGACGCACTGTGGAAGCGCTTCCGGTCGGCACGCACGGTCTTCGACCGCCACCGCCGCGCCTACTTCTCGCAGCTGGACAGCAACAACTCGGCAGCGAAGGCCGCCAAGGAGGCACTGATCACCGAGGCCGAGGGACTCTCCTCGTCAACGGACTGGGGCTATGCCGCAGGCGAATACCGCCGGCTCATGGACCAGTGGAAGGCCACTCCCCGCGCCAGCCGCAAAGACGACGACGCGCTCTGGGCCCGGTTCCGTGCAGCGCAGGACGTCTTCTTCAGCAACCGGCAGGCGGCCAACGACCAGATCGACCAGGAGTACACCGCCAACCTGGCTGTCAAGGAAGAGCTGGTGGCCGAGGCCCAGGCCCTCCTGCCGATCAATGACCTGAACGCTGCCAAGAAGGCCCTGCAGTCCATCCGTGACCGGTGGGAGGACGCCGGAAAGGTGCCGCGTGCGGACATGGGACGCATCGAGGCCGGCCTGCGGAAGGTTGAGGACGCTGTCCGGGAAGCCGAAGAAGAGAAGTGGCGCCGGAGCAACCCGGAGACCAAGGCCCGCACCAACAGTGCACTCTCGCAGCTTGAGTCGGCCATCGCCAGCCTCAAGGATGACCTGGAGAAAGCTGAGAAAGCAGGCGACCAGCGACGCATCAAGGCCGCCCGCGAAGCCCTCGAAGCCCGCCAGGCCTGGCTGGACCAGATCCAGCGCTCGGCAAGCGACCTCGCCTAGGATTTTTTCCACGAAGGCAGGCCCCGTCCCGGTTATCCACATAGCCGGGACGGGGCCTGTACTCGTTTTCGGGGTTCGGGAAATGATCGATGGATGGTCTCCGCTGTCACCACCGCGCATCTGCAAGAACCCGTACTTCATGAGCTCTACTCCGCGCCACGCATCTTCACTTGGCCCGAACTCCAGAGCATGGCATCGGATGGCATCCTGTCGCCGCTGTACGGAAAAAGCTACGCAGCGCCCGGATCCGCGGTCACCCCGCGTCTGAGAGCCCGGGCTGCCGCGCTGGCCGTTCCGGAACGCATGCGGACCAAAGTGGTGGCCGGCAGGCTGACGGCGGCATGGATCTATGGCTGTGCCAGGCCACCCAGGAGCCTGACGCTGCTGGTTGACGCCAAGCACCGCATCTCCAGCATCCGCGGTGCCCGTGGCTGCAGCCTGCACGAGGTTCGGCTCGGCCAGTTTGACGTCGTCAGCCTTGGCGGGTTGCTCGTCAGCAGCCCTTTGCGGACCGCAGCGGACATCGCCTTGCACGTCGAAGCCGAGCATGCCCTTCCGGCGTTGTCTTCACTCCTGGAAAAGCCGGACCTTGGAGTCCGGCTCCGCCTGGTAACCCTGGCCGTGCAGGCTGCCCCGCGGGTACCGCACAAGAAGCGCGCCCTCGCCACCTTGGCCCGGTTACAGGATGGTTAGCTTCGGCGGCGGTTGCCCGTGGTCCGGTAGACGTCAAAGACTCCGTCGATGCGGCGTACGGCACTCAGGACGTGATGCAGATACTTCGGATCACCCATCTCGAAGGCAAACTTGGAAATGGCCACCCTGTCGCTGGACGTGTGGACCGATGCCGCAAGGATGTTCACGTGGTTGTCCGAAAGAACCCTGGTGACATCGGAGAGCAGGGACTTGCGGTCCAACGCCTCAACCTGAATCTCCACCAGGAAGACACTCGACTGCGTCGGAGCCCATTCCACTTCCACGATCCGGTCCGGCTGGTCCCGAAGGCCTGCGACATTCGTACAGTCGGTCCTGTGAACCGACACTCCGGAACCCCGGGTCACGAAGCCCAGAATCGGATCCGGCGGGACGGGCGTACAGCACCGGGCAAGCTTGACCCACACATCGCCCACGCCGCGCACAATGACGCCGGAATCGGAGAACTTGGATTTGGCCACCTGCGTCGGAATGCTGACCTCGTCAAGGTCCTCATCAGGCGTCTCATGGCCACCCAGCTGCTCCATGAGCTTTTCCATGACCGACTGTGCAGACGTGTGGCCGTCGCCCACACCCGCGTACAGGCCGGAAATATCCACGTAATGGAAGTCCTCGGCCACGGACGACAAGGCGTCATGGGTCATGAGGCGCTGCAGTGGCAGGTTTTGCTTGCGCATCGCCCGCGTCAGCATGTCCTTGCCGCGGTCAATGGCCTCTTCGCGGCGTTCCTTGCTGAACCATTGGCGGATCTTGTTGCGGGCACGCGCCGACTTGACGAAATGCTGCCAGTCCTGGCTGGGGCCGGCACCTTCTGCCTTGGAGGTGAAGATCTCTACCCAGTCGCCATGGTTCAGTTCGCTGTTGAGGGGTACCAGCTTGCCGTTGACCCGGGCGCCGATGGTGCGGTGTCCCACTTCGGTGTGGACGGCGTAGGCGAAGTCCACGGGCGTGGATCCCGCCGGGAGGGCCATGACTTCGCCCTTGGGCGTGAACACGAACACTTCCCGGGCGTTGATCTCGTAACGCAGCGAATCGAGGAACTCGCCGGGATCGGAAGTTTCCTGCTGCCAGTCAACCAATGACCGCAGCCAACCCATGTCACCGTCACGCGGACTTCCCGGACCAACGGCCGTGCGGTTGGGCTGGTCTTTGTACTTCCAGTGCGCCGCTACACCGTATTCCGCCCGGCGGTGCATCTCGTGGGTCCGGATCTGGATCTCAACGGGCTTGCCGCCAGGGCCGATCACGGTGGTATGCAGTGACTGGTACATGTTGAACTTGGGCATCGCGATGTAGTCCTTGAACCGCCCCGGGAGCGGGTTCCAACGCGAGTGCAGGGTGCCCAGGGCTGCGTAACAGTCCCGGACCGAATCCACCAGGACACGGACGCCCATGAGGTCGTTGATGTCGTCAAAGTCCTTATCCCGGACGATCATCTTCTGGTAGATGGAGTAGTAATGCTTGGGGCGACCGGTGATGGTCGCCTTGATCCGCGCGGTGCGAAGGTCATCGGCAATCTGGTTGCGGATGACGCTGAGGCTCTTCTCACGCTCCGGCGTCCGGTCCCCCACCATCCGCACGATTTCCTCGTACACCTTGGGGTACAGTGCGGCGAAGGACAAGTCCTCGAGCTCCCATTTGATGGTGTTCATGCCCAGGCGGTGGGCCAGCGGAGCAAAGATCTCCAGGGTTTCGCGCGCCTTGCGGGAGGAGGATTCAGCGGACACGAACCGCCAGGTACGGGCGTTGTGGAGCCGGTCCGCCAGCTTGATCATCAGGACACGGATGTCCTTGGCCATGGCCACGACCATCTTGCGGACCGTCTCGGACTGGGCCGCCTCGCCGAAGCTGACCTTGTCCAACTTGGTGACGCCATCCACCAGCATGGCTACTTCCGGCCCAAAGTCCCGCGTCAGATCGGCGAGCGTGTACGGAGTGTCCTCCACAGTGTCATGCAGCAGGGCTGCCGCCAGCGTGGTACCGGTCATGCCGAGCTCCGCCAGAATGGTGGCGACGGCTACGGGATGGGTGATGTACGGATCGCCGCTCTTGCGCTTTTGCCCTTGGTGGCTGCGCTCCGCGACGGCGAAAGCGCGCTGGATGAGGTCGAAGTCCTCTTTGGGGTTGTTGGCCCGGACGGTCCGCAGCAACGGCTCCAGGATGGGCGAGTATGGTGCCACTCCCCTGCCGGTCAGGCGGGCCAGGCGGGAGCGCGTGCGTTCGCGTCGTCCAGGGAAGGTTGGGCGTGGCCCGGGGGCATCAACCGGGACAGCAGCAGTCCGTCCAGCCACGCTTGTTGCTGGAACAGCCACCCCGCTGTGACCGTCTTCCCCGCCCGCCGGTGGTGCCGACGTCGCACGTTCTTCCACAGAAGTACCCCTCACGACCGATTTAATTCTCCCAGTCTATTCCCGGAAGCGAATGCTTCCGCAACCCGGCAGCACATGACGGATGGACCGGCAAGTCAAAGAGCCGGGCGCCTGCACTGAAGCAGGTGCCCGGCTCTTCCGGTGAAAGAGTTCCTAGGCGCTGGGAACAGCGGCCTCGGTACGGCGGTGGGAGACCTTCTTGGCTTGCTTGACGAGCTCCGGCTCGCCTTGGCGCAGCCACGCGTACAGAGGCGCAGCAATGAAGATCGTGGCGGCAGTTCCGATCAGGATACCCACGAACAGGGCCAACGAGAGGTCCCGTAGGGTGCCCGCGCCAAGAAGTCCGGCACCGATGAACAGGATCGCAGCAACCGGAAGAACGGCCACCATCATGGTGTTGATGGAACGGACCAGGGTTTGGTTGACCGCGAGGTTTACCTCTTCGGCGAAAGTCCGGCGGGAAGAGGTCGCGATGTCCGACGTGTTCTCACGGATCTTGTCGAAGACCACCACCGTGTCATACAGCGAGTAGCTAAGGACGGTCAGGAAGCCGATGATGGCCGACGGCGTGACTTCGAAATCGCTCAGGGCGTACACGCCCGCTGTGGTGAACATCGTGACGAGCATGCCCACCAGGGCGGACAGGGACATCTTCCAGGTCCTGAAGTACAGGGCCATGAGGACGGCAGCCAGTCCAACGAAGACCACCAGGCCGATCAGCGCCTGCCGGGTGACATCCTGGCCCCAGGTGGGACCTACGAAGTTGGAGGTGACCTCGTTCTCGGTCACGCCGTAGGCACTGGTGAGGCCATCCTTGATGCGGTTGGTTTCGTCGTCAGTCAACTGGTCCGTCTGGATGCGCATGGTGTTGCCGGCGACATTCGCCACGCGCGGCACGGCTCCCGCGACGACGTCGTGGACGGCCTTCTCGCCCAGGGCGGCGTCGGTGGTCTTCACGTTGGATACCGTGAACTCCGAACCGCCGCGGAACTCGATGCCGAGGTTGAAGCCTCCCTTAAGAACGGGAATCAGGATCGAAAGGACCACTGCGACAGCCGCGATGGTGAACCAGATCTTCTTGGAGTCGACAAAGTTGTACGAACGTTTGCCGGTGTAGAGCTCATAGCCGAAGGTTGCGAAGCTCGTCTTCATTACTTCTCCTCCTTGGTGCCGTTCGAGGTGCCGGTGAGCTGGCCCTTCTCGGCAAGGCGCCGTTCGGCGATGGTCATGCGGCGTTCAGCTTCGGCTGTGGCACCCGCATTCCGGGCGCGAACGTTGACCGGCTTGTCGGCGGGCGTCCGGAGACGGCCCGCGCCACGGTACAGGGGTACTGCTCCCAGCCGGTCAGGAGACAGGCCGGAGAAGCGGTGCCCTTCTCCGAAGAACTTGGTACGCGCCAAGGCCTGCAGCGTGGGGTGGGTGAACATGAAGACCACGATGAGGTCGGCCACGGCCGTGAGGCCCAAGGTAAAGGCAAAGCCACGGACGTTGCCGACGGCCACGAAGTAGAGGACCAAGGCGGCGAGGAGGTTGACGGCCTTCGATGCCAGGACGGTGCGCTTGGCGCGCTTCCAACCGTTCTCGACGGCGGAGACCAGGCCGCGGCCTTCACGGAGCTCGTCGCGGATTCGTTCGAAGTAAACGATGAAGGAGTCAGCCGTCTGGCCGATGGCGACGATCAAACCGGCCACACCGGCCAAGGAGAGACGGTAGTTCTCGGTCCAGCCCAGGATGGCGATGGCCAGGTAGGTCAGCGCACCAGCCACAACCAACGATGCCACCGTTACCAGGCCAAGGGCGCGGTACTGGAACAGCGAGTAGACAACCACCAAGGCAAGGCCAATCAGGCCCGCCAACAGGCCAAGGCGAAGCTGGTCCCCACCGAGGGTGGCCGAGATCTGTTCCTGCGACTGGATCTCGAAGCTGATGGGCAGTGCGCCGTAGCGGAGCTGGTCGGAGAGGGCCTTGGCTGTGGCCTGGGTGAAGTTTCCGGTGATCTGCGGACGGCCATCGGTGATGACGGCCAGGGCGCGTGGAGCCGAGATGACTTTGTCGTCCAGGACAATGGCGAACTGCGACTTGGGGTCGTCACTGCCTTGGGCCTGCGCGGCAACGTAGTACTGGTTGAGGCGTTCGGTAACCTGCTTGAACTTCTCCGTGGCGTCACCGTTGAAGACGATGTTCACGCCCCAGGAGTTGGTCACCGTTCCCTGTGCACCCTGGACCTGGGAGAACGTGGAATCGGCGATGTCCTGGCCCTTGACCTCCACCGGTCCGAGGATGTACTTGATGGCCGGCGTCTTGTCCGTCGCGGCCTCGCACGTCACCAGGGGCTTCGCGGGGTCCGAACGGTCGCGCTTCTCCGTTGAAGGATTGACGCAGTCCAGGGCCTCGAATTCCTTCTGGACCTCGGGGGTGACCCAGTTCGGATCGCTCGCGTTGGTCGGCTCGGCGGTCGGCTTGTTCAGCTGGTCGTCCGGAGTGCGGGATTCGGCGGGGACCGCAGCAGGATCGCCGTAGGTGATGACGGGGCGGAAGTTCATGTCCGCCGAGGCCTGGATGAGGTCGCGGGTTTCCTTGGACGGCGTACCCGGCAGGCTGACCACGACGTTGCGGCCTGACTGCGTACTGATTTCGGCTTCGGCAACACCGGAGCCGTCAACGCGCTGGCGGATGATCGCGACAGCCTGGTTGAGTTGCTCCTCATTGATATCGCTGGCACCCTCCACCTTGGGCGCCAGGATCATCTGGGTTCCACCCTCAAGGTCCAAGGCGAGTTTGGGAGCCCAGCTGGCGTGGCCAGTCAGGACCCCGCCACCGAGGACGGCGGTCAGTACAACGAAAATTGCTCCAAGCCAGGTCAGCACCCTGCGGGCTGAGTTTTTGGGGCCGGTCCGTGCCATTAATCGATCTTCCTGTTATCGCCGGACAGCCGCCGGCCGACGCTGGTAAGCGTCCGCCGGCGGCTTTCCGCTGCCTTAGAAGTTAACGTGCGCGGTGTTACCGCGACTGACAGTGCTAATTGTCCTTCTTGTCCTCTTTGTTGAGGCGCGCGATGGTTTCTTCGGGCGTCTCAGTTGCAGCCGCGCCTTCAGTCTCGGCGACAGTGAGGGAAGAAGCGTCGTCCGGCACAACCGGAGCTTCCTCTTCGGGCTTGTCCACCACCTTGGTGACAGCCTGGCGGTGGACCGTGGCCTCGTTGCCCGGGGAGAGCTCGATGACAACTTTGTTCTCGGCCTCGTCGATGGACACGATGCGGCCAAACAGGCCAAAGCTGGTCATGACGTCAACACCCGGCGCAAACTTCGACTGCATCTCAGCCTGCTGCTGCTGGGTCTTCTTGTTGCGGCGGAACATCATGAAGACAAAGAGGCCAAGCATGACGAACAGCAATATGGTCATTGGATCCACAGGGAAGTTCCGTTCTGTACTTACGTTTTGTTCACGGCAACGTCCTGTGCCGAGCGTCATACCAGTCTAGAGGGAAATTCTGAACGCGGCGTGTTAACCGAGGGTGTCTACGCTCTCAGCGTTGTTTTCGTCCTCGTCAAACAGTGCCAGCTGTTCCTGGCCGAAGACCCCGGCAGGCACCGCATATCCCAAGTGCGTCCAGGCCGCTGCCATGGCGATGCGGCCACGCGGCGTGCGGCCCATCAGCCCTTCCCTGACCAGGTACGGCTCGGCAACGGTTTCCACCGTCTCCGGCTCTTCTCCGACGGCGATGGCCAGTGTGGACAACCCCACGGGCCCACCGTTGAATTTGGTGATCAGGGCTTCCAGGACCGAGCGGTCCAACCGGTCCAGACCTCGCACGTCTACCTCGTACATGTCCAGGGCCGCCGCGGCCGAGCGGGCGTCGATCTGCTCAATGCCGTGTACCAGCGCCCAGTCCCGGACACGCCGGAGCAGGCGGTTGGCAATACGGGGCGTTCCCCGGGACCGGCCGGCAATCTCGGTGAACCCTGCAGAGTTGACCTTCAAATCCAGCAAGCCGGCCGAACGTCGCAGGACCAGCTCAAGCTCGGACACCGAATAGAACTCCAGGTGTCCGGTAAAACCAAACCGGTCGCGGAGCGGGCCGGGCAATAGGCCCGCACGGGTAGTGGCACCCACCAGGGTGAACGGCGGCAATTCCAGCGGGATGGCTGTGGCACCCGCTCCCTTGCCCACCACGATGTCCACGCGGAAGTCTTCCATGGCCATATAAAGCATTTCCTCGGCAGGCCGGGACATGCGGTGGATTTCGTCGAGGAACAACACTTCCCCCTCGGACAACGAGGAGAGGATGGCCGCAAGGTCACCGGCGTGCTGGATGGCCGGGCCGCTGCTGATGCGAAGGGGTGCATTCATTTCTGCGGCAATGATCATGGCCAGGGTGGTTTTGCCGAGGCCAGGAGGGCCGGAGAGCAGCACGTGGTCAGCGCTCCTCCCACGCATGCGGGAAGCTTCCAGCACCAGCGACAACTGCTTCCGGACCCGGTGCTGGCCCACGAAATCGTGCAGGTTCTTGGGCCGGAGCGCGGCTTCAATAACCCGCTCCTCCGGTTCCTCTCCCCCGGCTACGAGGGATTGCTCAGCCACGGCTGCCTACGCGGTTGCCCGCACGGGCGCCGTCCTGCCCCAGCCAACGCAGCGTGGCGCGGAGGATCTGGGCAACGTTGCCGGAGTCCACCAATTCGGGAGAGTCGGCCATGGCTTTGTCGATGCTTCCTGTGGCGTCCTTCTCCGACCAGCCCAGGCTGGTCATGGCTGCAACCACCTGGGGCTTCCATTCGGCACTGATTTGCACGGCGGGGGTGCTTGACGTTCCTGTTCCGTGCGGGACGAGCTTTCCTGCCAACTCCAGGACCAGGCGGCCGGCAACCTTCGGGCCGATGCCCGGCACCTTGGTGAAGGCCTTGGTGTCACCGGTGTGGGCGGCTACCAGGATGGCTTCGGGCTCGTGGACGGCCAGCACGGCCAGCGCCAGCCGGGGACCGATGCCGCTGACGCCCAGGAGGACATCGAAAACCTCACGTTCATCTTCGTCAGCGAATCCGAACAGGGTCAGGGAGTCCTCCCTGACGATCATGGACGTGAAGAGCTTGGCTTCATCGCCCACCTTGAGGTGGCTCAACGTCTGGGGCGTGGCGTAGACGCTCATGCCGGCACCGTTGAGGTCGATCACTGCGGTGGACAAGCCAACGTGGGCAACCGTTCCACGAAGAAAACTGATCAAGACCCGGCTCCTGTAATTATCCGAACATATCTACGAATAGCCTAGCAAGCGCCGCCGGCTTTTACCGACCACGCCGCGCCTTGGCTTCGGCTTCCGCCCACGCCCGCTGGGCAGGAGTCAGCGACGACCGGCCCTTGGCGGAAGCCGTCCCCATGGTCCCACCTGCCCGCCAGGCGTGGGTCAGGGCGAGGGCCAAAGCATCGGCGGCGTCCGCGGGCTTGGGTGGGGCATCCAAGCGAAGGATCTTGGTGACCAGCTTCGTCACGGCCTCTTTGTTGGCGCTGCCACTGCCGGTGACGGCCGCTTTCACTTCCGACGGCGTATGCAGGGCCACCGGAATGTCCCGCCGGGCTGCGGCGGCAATGACGACGCCTGACGCCTGCGCCACGCCCATGACCGTGCTGACGTTCATCTGTGAGAACACCCGCTCCACCGCCACCACATCGGGTTCATGCAGGTCCAACCACTCATCGATGGCCTGGGCGATCACCAGTAAACGCCGGTCGAGCGTCAGTTCGGCCGAGGTTCCTACCACCCCCACTGCCACCATGGTTGCCCGGCGGTTCCGCTCGATGTCCACCACGCCGATGCCGCAACGGGTAAGGCCCGGATCGACTCCCAATACGCGAAGAGTCAAGTCCGGGCCTTCCTGTCAGTGGTGGATGTGTTGCTTTACCCCGGCCTAGTCGGCGTCGAGGGCTGCCTGCACTTCCTCGCTGAAGTCGGCGTTGCTGTAGACGTTCTGGACATCGTCCAGGTCCTCGAGCGCGTCAACCAGCTTCATGAACTTCTTGGCGCCGTCGATGTCCAGGTCCACCTGCATGGACGGGACAAACTCGGCTTCGTCCGAGTCGTAATCGATCCCGGCATCCTTCAAGGCATCACGGATGGCCTGGAGGTCCGAGGGCTCGGAGTGGATTTCCCAGTTCTCACCGCTGTCCTTGACCTCTTCGGCGCCTGCTTCAAGGACCGCCATGAGGATGTCGTCTTCGCTCAGGCCATTCTTCGGCAGGACCACGACGCCCTTGCGGGTGAAGAGGTAGCTGACGGATCCGGGGTCGGCAATGGTGCCGCCGTTGCGGGAGATCGCGAGCCGGACCTCGGAAGCGGCGCGGTTCTTGTTGTCGGTCAGACATTCGATGAGCACGGCAGAACCCTGCGGTCCGCGTGCCTCGTACATGATCTCGGTGTAGTCAACCACTTCACCGGTGAGGCCGGCACCGCGCTTGATGGCGCGGTCGATGTTGTCGTTGGGAACGGAGGTCTTCTTCGCCTTGGTAACGGCAAGTTCCAGGCCGGGGTTGCCGGCGAGGTCCGGTCCGCCCATGCGGGCAGCAACTTCGATGTTCTTGATCAGCTTGGCGAACGACTTTGCACGCCGCGCGTCAATGACGGCTTTCTTGTGCTTGGTGGTCGCCCATTTGGAGTGGCCTGACATGCTTTACGCTTCTCCTCTGATCATTCGAATAAAGAGTTCATGCACGCGCTTCTCGCCCGTCACTTCCGGATGGAAGGAGGTTGCCAACAGGTGGCCGGAGCGCACTGCAACAATTCTAGCCAATCCATGCAAAGTGGCCGTGTGGCTTGCGTGGTCGGGGTCCACTTGGGCCAGTACTTCGACCTCCGGACCCACGCGCTCAACCCACGGTCCGCGGATGAAGACGGCATGGACAGGATCGACGCCGGACTCCCCAGCGCTGAAGTCGAGCCCCTTGAAGTCGAGGTCCGTTTCGAAGGACTCCCGCTGCCTGCCGAAGGCATTGCGGCGCACGGTAATGTCCAGGCCACCGAAGGTCTGCTGCGGGTTCCCCTCCATGTCGGTGGCCGGATCTGCGATCTCGTCGGCCAACAGGATCATTCCGGCACAGGACCCATAGACGGGAAGTCCGTCGGCAATGCGTTTGCGCAGCGGATCCGCGACCTCGAAGATCCGGGCCAGCTTGTCGATCGCCGTGGACTCCCCACCGGGAATGATGAGGCCGTCGATGTCATCGAGTTCGGCCGGACGGCGGACGCCGATGCCCGTAGCACCCGCGGCTTCCACCGCATGGATGTGTTCACGGAAGTCGCCTTGGAGAGCCAGCACGCCGATCCGGAGTCCTGCACCCACGCGTGATGAAGCGTCGGAAAGGGAATTGGTCATTCGACCATCATAGTGGCCCGGACACCGGGACCACGTCCAGGGACCGGGCTTCATGCACCAACTGGGATATATTACAGAGCATGTTTTCCTTCAGCGTCCCCCTCGGCAAAGTGGTCCGTGGACTGTCCCGGCTTCGCGGCGGAGGCTCAGCTTTTCCCGGCCTGGTGGTCGAGAAAATCGACCCCGGTTTCATGCAGCGGACCTTGGCTTCCTTGCCGCACGGCGTTGCCGTGGTCAGCGGGACCAACGGCAAGACAACCACCACCAAGATGGTGGTGGAACTCCTTGAAAGCCAGGGCCTGAAGGTCTTCACCAACCGCAGCGGAAGCAACTTCACCCGCGGCGTGGCCGCGTCGCTGCTGGGTGACGTCGATTGGCGCGGAAAGCTCGACGCCGACGTGGCCGTCCTGGAACTGGATGAGGCACATGCTGTCCATTTCGTGAACAAGGTCTCGCCGCGCTTCAGCCTCCTGCTCAATGTCCTCCGTGACCAGTTGGACCGCTTTGGCGAGATCGACAAGACTGCCCGGCTCTTGGAACACATCGCCCTCAAGACCACGGATACAGTCGTCCTGAACCGCGAAGACCCACGCGTGGCACGCATCGCCCAAGCCATCCACAGCCCCGACGCGGTCCTCCACCCGGCCATCCGCTATTTCGGCCTGGACGAGTCCCTCCGAAGCACCTTTCCCAACGATGACGACATGCGGACCGCCACCGGCACCACTTCCCCGGGGACGTCAGCCGCAGGTGACGCTCCCGCCGCCCCGGCGGCCGACGTCGTACTCCGCCGGGTAGGTGCCGACGACGCTGACTTTGAGTTCGACAGCGAGACCGTCACCACCCGGATGAAGCTACGAGGCGTGTACAACATCTTCAACGCCGCCGCGGCGCTGTCCCTTGCCCGGGCCATCCTTGGCGCGGGCGACGTGGACACCCCGAAGCTCGTCAAGGCCCTCGGCGAGGTGGCTCCCGCCTTCGGCCGCGGCGAAAGCCTCACGGTGGACGGCCAGCCCCTGGAACTGGTGCTCGTCAAGAACCCCAGCGGCTTCCGCCTCGGGCTCAAGTCGTTCCCCGCGGGCGGCTACGCCACCATGATCGCCATCAATGACAACTACGCCGACGGCAGGGACATGTCCTGGCTCTGGGACGTGGAGTTCGAATCCTTGCGCGGGAACGGCGTGGAAGTCCTCACGGGTGTCCGGGCCTACGACATGGCCCTTCGCCTGCAGTACGACGAGGTGCCTTTCGGCGCCGTCGAAACCGATATCACGGCCGCGCTGCGGACGTTCATCGACGGATCGCGCGGCAAGCCCAAGCGCATCTTCTGCACTTACACCGCCATGCTCGCCATCCGCCGCGAACTGGCCAAAATCACCATTGTTGAGGTGGTCTCATGACGTCGGAAACCAAAGAGTCCCAGGAAAGCCAACCGGGCAAGGGCACGTTGCGGGTCCTGCAGCTGTATCCCAAGGAGATGAACATCTACGGGGACTGGGGAAACGCCCTGGTGCTCCAGCAGCGCATCAAGTGGCACGGTTACACGCCGGAACTGCTGGAGTACAACGTGGGCGATGACTTCCCGGAGGATATCGACATCATTGTGGGCGGCGGAGGCCAGGACAGCGGCCAGGTGGTCATCCAGGATGACCTCCAGGCACGGGCCGACGTCCTGCGGGGACTGGCTGACGACGGCGCCCCCATGCTGGTGATCTGCGGCCTTTACCAACTGTTCGGGAAGTTCTTCAAAACCAGCGCAGGCCCGGTGATTCCCGGCATCGGCATCCTGGATGTCGAAACACACGGCACCAATGAGCGTCTGATCGGCAACGTCGCCCTGAAATCCGCGGAGTTCGGCGAGGTCCTGGGTTACGAGAACCACAGTGGACAGACCACGCTGGGTCCCGGCGTCGACCCGTTGGGCACCGTGACGAAAGGCGCCGGCAACAACAGTAAGGACGGCCATGAGGGCGCCCGCTACCGCAACGTCGTGGCCAGCTACCTCCACGGCTCGCTGCTGCCGAAGAACCCGGCGATTGCGGACTTCCTGATCAAGACGGCCGCGGAGCGGAAGTTCGGCAGTTTTGTTCCGGGAATGCCCGACGACGACTACGCCCGCCTCGCGCGCGAACACGCCGCACGCCGGCCGCGGTAGCGGTTACTTCTCCTTGGTGATGAGGAGTTCGTGGGCGCCGGCCGTTGCCGCGCCCATGGACTCCACCACTGCTTGCGTTCGCTGATGCGTCTCCGCGTCTGCCACTGGTGAGGCGCAAACACCCTGCGGAGCGTCACTGGCCACGGAGCACCAGCGGTAGGGATCGCGGACAATCACTGATGGCGCCCAGGCAAGGTCCGAGACACTCCATGCGCCGGCGTCATTCTGGCTGAATTGTGCGCGCACCAGCAGGCCCTCGTTGTTGACGACGTACCACGGCGACAATTCCGTAATACCGTTACCCAGCCCATAGACGATCCAGGTGCCCTTGTAGTTTTCAATGGGCAGCACCGAATGGGTGTGATGGCCGTAGACCATGGTGAACTGGCCGCTGTCCACCAACGCATGGGCCACATCCTGCTGCTGGGCATTGGGCTCGCTCGCGTACTCGTCGCCCGCGTGCATGACGCCCAGGACAATATCCGCCCCTTGGGCGCGCGCCTGGGTGGCTTTGGCGATCATGACGGCCGGGTCCAGTTCGTCCACCAACCAGGGATACTCCGGAATCTGTCCGTTATGGCCGTACGTCCCGGCGATCACGGCAATGGTTGCCGCCGGCGTCTTGAGCATGAGGATTTCCTTGGACGCCGCCTCCGTGCGGTAGGACCCGGTGTGCTTCAGCCCGGCGGCGTCGAGGGCATCCAGGGTACGGAGCAGGCCATCCGTGCCGCGGTCGATGGTGTGGTTGCTGGCCGTGGTGCATGCCTGGTAGCCGATGTCCTTGGACGCGGCGATGATCTGGGGTGGCACGTTGAAGGACGGGTAGGCCGAGAAGGGGCCTTCCGGGTTGGCCACGGGAGTCTCCTGGTGGCAGATGGCGAGATCGCTGGCGGCTACATATTTCCGTTGCCCCTCGAGGAGTGGAACAAAGGTGTAACCGGGCTGGCCGGCAGCCGCGGCATCTGCCCGTGCCTGCTGCCAGAGCTGGGTATGGACCAGCATGTCGCCGGTGATGGTGATGGACGTGCACCGGAGCGTGGGGCACACTGGCCCCTTGCCGGGGGTCGGCACGGGCGTGGGCGTCTGGGTAGGAACGGCTGTAGCCGGTGGGGCGGCAGACGTGCTGTTGTTGGCGTCGTTTTCGGCAATGACCCCGCAACCGGTCAGGGACAAGAGCAGCGCTCCTGCCGCCATCAGCGACGCAAGCGTGGTGGCCCCTGGAATGAATGTGACTTTCCCCATAAGGAAATCCTAGGCGCGCCCCTGCGCCGATCTGAGCGCGCCGCCCTTGAGGACACGATTCTTACGTGAAAGTGTCATTTCATGACCAATCCCCTCTTGACCCCCAGCCCGCTGCCGTTCGGCTTGCCACCCTTCGCGGCGATCACCGACGAACACTACGCAGAAGCTGTCGAATCCGGGCTCACCGAGCATTTGCGGGAGATCTCCGACATCGTCCAGAATCCCGAGCCCGCCACGTTCGTGAACACCGCCTTGGCCATGGAACAGTCCGGCGTCCTCCTCTCCAGGGCGACTGCAGCGTTCTTCACCTTGGTCTCAGCGGATGCCTCCGATGCCATCAAGGCTTTGGAAACCGAGCTCTCCCCGCAACTTTCGGCGCACCAGGATGCCATCTACCTGAATCAAGCGCTCTTTGAACGATTCGCGGCCATCGATGTTTCCGGACTCGACGCACAATCCGCCCGCTTGGTAGAGGAATATCTCAAGGAGTTCCGTCAGTCCGGCATTCAACTCGACGTGCCCGGCCGTACAAGGCTTCGCGAAGTCAACGCCGATCTTTCCCGTTTGGGAACGGAATTCGGACAGCGCGTCAAGGAAGCCATGAAAGCCGCCG
Source organism: Paenarthrobacter sp. NPDC089714 (assembly GCF_044748905.1). Lineage (NCBI taxonomy): Bacteria > Bacillati > Actinomycetota > Actinomycetes > Micrococcales > Micrococcaceae > Paenarthrobacter > Paenarthrobacter sp. NPDC089714. The sequence goes on along the minus strand of NZ_JBIVGX010000003.1, from coordinate 114,038 downwards.
CCCTTCTCATCGATGACCCGGCTGAGCTGGCCGGCCTGACCTCCGAGGAGGTCGCGGGCGCGGCGGAAGCGGCCAAGACCGCGGGCCACGACGGCAAATACCTCTTGACGCTCATACAGCCAAGCAACCAACCTGCGCTGGCCGCGCTGGAAGTCAGGGACGTCCGCCGTCGGCTTTATGAAGCATCGCTGGGGCGAGGCATTGCCGAAGGACCTCTGGACGTCCGGAAACTGATCGTCGAAACTGTCCTTTTGCGGGCCGAGAAAGCTTCACTCCTGGGCTATAAGAACTTTGCGGAGCTGGTGGTTGACCAGCAGACCGCCCCGTCCTTCGAAGCGGTTCACGCCATGCTGGGCCGCTTGGCGCCGGCAGCCGTGCGGAATGCCGGGGCCGAGGCCGAACTACTCGCTGAGACAGCGGGCCACGCGCTTGAAGCTTGGGATTGGGCATACTACTCAACGCGTGTGCGGAAGGAGAAGTACCACGTTGATGAGCAGGCCATCCGGCCCTACTTCACGTTGGAATCGGTTCTCTCCGGAGGCGTCTTTCATGCCGCAACCGCCCTTTACGGCATCACCTTCCACGAAAGGCCGGACCTGGACGGCTACCACCCCGACGTGCGCGTCTGGGAAGTCCGGAATGACGACGGCAGCGCCGTGGGCCTGTTCCTTGGCGACTATTACGCCAGGGAGTCCAAAAGGGGCGGTGCATGGATGAATTCCCTTGTTGAGCAGTCCAGGCTCCTGGGAACCAAAGCAGTGGTCGTCAACAACCTCAACATCACCAAGCCTGCCGCAGGTGAACCCACCTTCCTGAGCCTGGACGAAGTCCGTACCGTGTTCCACGAGTTCGGCCACGCGCTGCACGGGCTGTTCTCGGATGTCTCGTATCCACGGTTTTCCGGCACTTCAGTGCCGCGCGACTTTGTGGAGTATCCGTCACAAGTCAATGAAATGTGGATCTTGTGGCCCGAGATCCTGGCCAACTACGCGCGGCACTTCTCAACCGGGGAACCCTTGCCGCAGGAGACAGTTCAACGCCTCCTGGATTCCCAGCTTTGGGGCGAGGGATTCGCCACCAGCGAGTATCTCGGCGCCTCTTTGCTGGATCTCGCCTGGCATGTGCTCCAGGCTGCGGATATCCCGACTGACGTAGTCGCTTTCGAAGCGAAGGCACTGGCCGATGCCGGCTTGGCGCACCCGCTCATCCCGCCCAGATACCGCAGCGGCTATTTCCAGCACATCTTCGCGGGCGCGGGCTATGCCGCCGGCTACTACTCCTACATCTGGAGCGAGATCCTGGACGCCGACACAGTGGAATGGTTCAAGGAAAACGGCGGCCTCACCCGCACCAATGGAGACGTTTTCAGGTCCGAACTCTTGTCCCGCGGGAACAGCAGGGACCCGCTGGAATCCTTCCGTGCCTTCCGCGGCCGCGACGCAGAACTGGAACCGCTGCTGAAGCGTCGGGGGCTGGACTAAACAACGACGCCGGACGGTTACCTCGGGAGGTGACCGTCCGGCGTCGTTGAGCTGCTTTTACCAGCCGCGCTCGGCGAGGCGGTGGGGCTCGGGGATTTCGTCGACGTTGATGCCGACCATGGCTTCGCCGAGGCCGCGGGAGACCTTGGCGATCACGTCGGGGTCGTCGTGGAAGGTGGTGGCCTTGACCACGGCGGCAGCACGCTGGGCCGGGTTGCCGGACTTGAAGATGCCCGAACCCACGAACACGCCGTCGGCGCCGAGCTGCATCATCATCGCAGCGTCAGCCGGGGTCGCGATGCCACCGGCGGTGAACAGCACCACCGGGAGCTTGCCCGTGGCGGCAACTTCCTTGACCAGTTCGTACGGGGCCTGCAGTTCCTTCGCAGCCACGTACAGTTCGTCCTCGGGCAAGGAGGAGAGCTTGGCGATCTCGGCACGGATCTTGCGCATGTGCCCGGTCGCGTTGGACACATCGCCGGTGCCGGCCTCGCCCTTGGAACGGATCATCGCAGCACCCTCGTTGATGCGGCGCAGCGCCTCACCGAGGTTGGTGGCACCACAGACGAAGGGAACGGTGAAGTTCCACTTGTCGATGTGGTTGATGTAGTCCGCCGGGGTCAGGACCTCGGACTCGTCGATGTAATCCACACCGAGGGACTGCAGGACCTGGGCTTCGACGAAGTGGCCGATACGGGCCTTGGCCATCACCGGGATGGACACCGCGGCGATGATCTGGTCGATCATGTCCGGATCGGACATGCGGGACACGCCGCCCTGGGCGCGGATATCGGCCGGGACGCGCTCGAGCGCCATCACGGCCACGGCACCGGCATCTTCGGCGATGCGGGCCTGCTCGACGTTGACGACGTCCATGATGACGCCGCCCTTGAGCATCTCCGCCATGCCCCGCTTGACGCGGTTGCTGCCCGTGACGCTGTTCGCGGACGAACCGGCTTCGTTGCTTACATCTGGAGTAGACACAAAAACCCCTATGGGTAGATAAACGACCTTTTGACCGGCGGCACGCACAGCACAGGACCGCATTCAGCGCACACCGGAGTTCAGGTCAAGGTGACCAAGTACTAGTAATACTAGTCGCAGTGGATGGGGTGGCTGTACTTGTATTACTGCCCCAAATCCCCATTTGGCCGGGTCCGGCAGGACACCTGCACAATCCGCCCGTCCCGACTCTGGTCAGATGCCAGTTCCCTTGGCCTCCGACAGGGCTTGCCGGTGGACCGTGGCCATCCTTTGGACGATGGTGATGACGCTCGCAATGGCAAGCAGGACCAGCGTTGCGAACAGAACCACCGGTGGCAGCCCAAGCCCCGTCAGTCCCGTCACCAGCAGAACGGAGGCCAGCCTCTCAGCCCGCTCAGCCAGGCCTACGCTGGCGTGGTACCCCAAGGACTCGGCCTTTGCCCGGGCATAGGAAACCACCATGCCCAGGACCAGGCAAACAACGGCGGCCGTGGCAATGGCGGGGTCTGCGCCCTTCGTGAAGAACCAGATGGTGATGCCGGCGAAGATCGCCCCGTCGGCCAGCCGGTCAAGGGTGGAATCGAGGAAATTGCCCCAGCCACCGCTTCGGCCCTGAAGCCTTGCCATGATGCCGTCCACCACGTCGGAAAAGGCAAAGATGGCAACCACCACCGAACCCCACCAGAGGTACCCGAGCGGATACAGGACCAGGCCACCCAGGATGACTCCGGCGGTGCCAACAATCGTTACCGCGTCCGGTGAAACGCCCATCCTAAGGAGCCAGCGGGCAACGGGTGTGAAGAGGGAGGTAAAGAAGCCGCGTGCATGCCGGTTAAGCATTCGACTCCCCCGGCCAGGCTTCGGCCACCAGTTTCCGGACCTCGTCCAGTGTCTGGGTAATGGCCTTGGTCTGGGCGATGATGGGGAAGAAGTTCCCGTCCCCGCCCCAGCGCGGAACCACGTGCTGGTGCAGGTGCGCGGCAATTCCTGCGCCGCCGGTGACACCTTGGTTCATGCCGAGGTTGAAGCCGCTGGGGTTGGAGACCTTCCGCAACACGCGCATGGCGGTCTGGGTGAGGTCCGCGAATTCTGCCGTCTCTTCCACGGTGATGTCGGTGTAGTCCGGCACGTGGCGGTAGGGGCAGATCAACAGGTGGCCCGGGTTGTAGGGGAAAAGGTTGAGCACCACGTAGCAGGTCCTGCCACGATGGACGATGAGCGACTCTTCGTCGGTGCGCGATGGCCCCACACAGAACGGGCAGTCGTCCTTGTTCTTGAACTGGTCCTGCCCGCCCTTGATGTAAGCCATGCGGTGAGGAGTCCACAGGCGCTGGAAGGCATCCGGGACACCAGCCAGGCCGAAGTCGTCGGTTACCTCGGCGTCGCCCGGATAATCAGCTCCAGCGCCTGTGTTCTCCTGCACCGTTTCTTATCCGTTCCGTCAGTTCTCGCGGTTCTTGACGGCGTCAACGATCCTGCGGACCGCCTCGGCCACGGGCACGCCGTTGTCCTGGCTGCCATCGCGGAAGCGGAAGGAGACAGCACCGGCCTCGGCGTCTTCCCCGCCGGCAATCAGGACGAAGGGAATCTTGTCCTTGCTGGCCGTACGGATCTTCTTGGGGAAACGGTCCGAGGAAATATCCACTTCGGCGCGGATGCCCGCCGCTTTCAGCTGGTCAACGACGTCGAACATGTAGTCGTTGAAAGCCTCGGCCACCGGGATGCCCACCACCTGCACAGGAGCGAGCCAGGCCGGGAAGGCACCGGCGTAGTGCTCCGTCAGCACGCCCATGAAACGCTCCACGGAACCGAAGAGGGCGCGGTGGATCATCACGGGGCGCTGGCGGGTGCCGTCTGCGGCCTGGTATTCAAGCTCGAAACGCTCGGGCAGGTTGAAGTCCAACTGGATGGTGGACATCTGCCAGGTCCGGCCCAAGGCATCCTTGGCCTGCACGGAGATCTTGGGGCCATAGAAGGCAGCTCCACCCGGATCCGGAACCAGTTCCAGGCCGGAGGCTTCAGCCACCTCGGCCAGGGTGCGGGTCGCTTCTTCCCAGGTGGCGTCGTCCCCTACGAACTTTTCCTCATTCTTGGTGGAGAGTTCCAGGTAGAAGTCGTCCAAGCCGTAGTCCTTGAGGAGGCCCAGCACGAAGTTCAGCGTGGTGGTCAGCTCGTCCTTCATCTGCTCACGGGTGCAGTAGATGTGGGCATCGTCCTGTGTCATGCCCCGGACACGGGTGAGTCCGTGGACCACACCCGACTTCTCGTAGCGGTACACGGAACCGAATTCGAACAACCGGAGCGGCAGTTCGCGGTACGAGCGTCCACGCGAGCGGAAGATCAGGTTGTGCATGGGGCAGTTCATCGGCTTCAGGTAGTAGTCCTGCGCCGGCTTGCGCACGCTGCCGTCCTCGTTGAGTTCGGCGTCGATCTGCATCGCCGGGAACATGCCGTCCTTGTACCAGTCAAGGTGGCCGGAAACTTCGTAGAGGTGTCCCTTGGTGATGTGCGGGGTGTAGACGAACTCATAGCCGGCGTCCACGTGGCGCTGGCGGGAGTAGTCCTCCATGGCCTTGCGGATGATGCCGCCCTTGGGATGGAAGACCGGAAGGCCCGAACCGAGTTCGTCCGGGAAGGAGAACAGGTCCAGCTCAACGCCCAGCTTGCGGTGGTCGCGTCGCTCAGCCTCGGCGATGCGTTCCTGGTACGCCTTGAGGGCTTCCTTGGTGGGCCAGGCCGTTCCATAGATCCGCTGGAGCTGCTGGTTGTTCTGGTTGCCCAGCCAGTAGGCGGAGGACGAACGGGTCAGCGCAAAGGCGTTGGAGATGATCTTGGTGTTCGGCAGGTGTGGGCCGCGGCAAAGATCGCACCACACGCTGTCGCCGCTCTTGCGGTCCACATTGTCGTAGATGGTGATGTCGCCGGCGCCGACCTCCACGTTGACTCCTTCGGCGGAGTCTGCGGCGTCGTTCTTCTTGCCCAGCAGTTCGAGCTTGTAGGGCTCGTTGGACATGGCTTCGCGGGCTTCTTCTTCTGTGACGACGCGGCGGACGAACTTCTGGTTCTGGTTGATGATCTTCTGCATCATCTTTTCCAGCTGGCGCAGGTCTTCCGGGGTAAACGGCTCAGCGACGTCGAAATCGAAGTAGAAACCGTCGGTGATGTAAGGACCAATGCCAAGCTTGGCGTCCGGGCGCAGCTGCTGTACGGCCTGTGCCATGACGTGGGCGGTGGAGTGGCGGAGGACGTTGAGTCCGTCCGGCGATTCGATGGTGACGCCCTCGACGTTCGCACCGTCTGCGAGGGGCTGGTCAAGGTCCTTGAGCACACCGTCAACACGGGCAACAACAACATCGCGGCGCTCGAAGAAGAGTTCCGCGCCGGTAGTCCCCTCCGTCACCTTGGTCTCTTCGCCATCGACGATGAGGGTGATCTGTTGGGCATCTGACACGGGTGTCTCCTATTCATAGTGAAGGCTTCATAGCTTGTGGCGTACGGGGACCACAGCCAGCCACCGTCAATCGTATCCGCAACGCATGGAGGCGGCCAAAGCAGCGCGCCGGGTCTGGATGTGGCTGCGGATCAGCTCCCAAGTCCCGTAATGGCAAGGTTCCGGCTGATGCCGTCCAGGGGACCTGCATGCACCAATTCGGACGGAATGACGACGCCGGCAGGCAGGATTTCGGGGTAGGGCAATGTTTCGGGGCGGCTGAGGTCCCAGGCCTTGCTGGCACTGAGGCTGATGCCCTTGGGTCCCGTCCTCCGCGTTGTCCCCCGGATCAGCAAGAGCCTGGTGCCGAACAGGAGCGGACCCGATTCTTCCTGGGCTTCGTGGAAGAAGACACTGTCCACACACCCCGTGCCGTCGTCGATGCTGATGAAGACCACCCTTCGCCCACCCCGCATGGGCGGGGTTTGGGTAGCAACCCGCACCCCGGCAACCAGGACTTCGGATCCGTTGCGGAGGCCCAGGAGCTTATCTGCTGTGGTAACCCCCAGTTTGTCCAGCAAGGGCCGGTGGCTTTCCATGAGGTGCTCGCTGACGTCCACCGCCATCAGGTCCAGTTCCGCCCGCACCATATCAACAGTGGAAGGTTCAGGGTGTTCCGGCACCAGGTTGCGTAGTTCCACGTCTCCGATCGGGAGGGACAACTGGCCGTCAATGACATCCACGGTCTTCCTGGCGGGAGCCGCCTGCAGCGACTGGAGGTGCTGCACCAGGTCGGCGCGGTTTGCCGTGCTGCCCGAATCCTTGTGGAGATGGTCAAACGCGCCCAACTGGGCAAGCCTCTTGATGTTGGGCTTGCTGACCCTTGCCCGCGCCCGAAGATCGGCGAGGGAGTCGAAGGGTTGTCCGGCAACGATCCTCTTCAGTTCCGCCCCGGACAATCCATAAATTCCGGTCAGGCTGAGCCGGATGCCCAGTTTGCCGGCGTCCGCGCCTTCCTGGATCCGTTCCACGCGGTACTCAGCCTGGCTCCGGTTGATGTCCAACGGGAGGATGGGAATGCCCAGTCGGCGCGCCTCGGCAACCAACAGGCGCTTGGGATACATCCCGGGATCGTGTTCCCACAACCCGGCCAGGAAAGCCTCGGGATGGTGCGCCTTCAACCAGGCCGACTGGTAGGTGGGCACAGCGAAGGCGGCGCCGTGCGCTTTGCAGAAACCGAAACTGCCAAAGGCCTTGAGGGTTCCCCACACCCTGTCAACCACGTCCGGCGGATATTTCCTGATGGCATGTTTCCTGAAGTAGGTTTCCACGCCGGGTTCCTGGACCTCATCTCCCAGTGCGCGCCGGAATTCGTCTGCGCGGGCCAGCCCGCATCCTGTCATCACATCAAAGGTCTTCAGGATCTGCTCGTGGAAGACCGTGACGCCATGGGTTTCCTGCAATACGGGTTTCAGGTCGGCGTGGGGATAGATCTCGGGTGCGAACCCATGGCGGTGTTCAAGGAAGGGACGGACCATGTCCGATTTCATGGGTCCCGGCCGGAAGAGGGAGATATCGATGATGAGGTCGTTGAATTCGCGCGGTGCCATCTTGCCGATGAGCTCGCGCTGGCCTGGAGATTCGATCTGGAAGCAGCCCAGGGTATGCGTACTGCGGATGAGCTCGTAGGTGGGCTCGTCGTCGAAAGGCACGGCATTGAGGTCGATCCTGCCGTCCTCGGCGATGTAGGCCGGCCCCTCTCCCCCCGGACCGACAGGGTGGTTGCCCGCCTCCACAACCGCCGCTTTACCTGGGTGGAGCCGGATGACTTCACGGACGGCGAAAGCCATGGCACTTTGCATGCGGACGCCAAGGACATCGAGCTTGAGCATCCCCATGGGATCCATGTCGTGTTTGTCGAACTGGCTCATGGGCAGGCCCAGGCCGCTGGGCTGGACAGGTGTCCGGTCCAGGAGGGTGGCGTCCCCCAGGATCACACCGCAGGGATGCATGGAGATGTGGCGTGGCAAACGGTCCAGCCGTTCGGTAAGGTCCACCAGCAGGTCCAGTTGCTGATGGTCTTCGGGCGTCCCCCGCCCACGTCCTGATTCCACCCGTTCGGCGAACTCCCGGAGTTCGGGTTTCTCCACCATGGCTTCCCGGAACTTCCGGGCAGAAAACCGCCACAGCTGCTTGGCTATTTCGCCGATCTCGCCTTGGTCCATGCCAAGGGCCATCCCGGCATCGCGGACAGCTCCCCTGGCCCGGTAACCGTTCTGCATGCTCATGAGGGTGACCCGTTCGGCGCCGAAGCGGTCAAATATCTTCCGGTAGACGTTATGCCTTTCAGCGCTTTCCACGTCAATGTCGATATCCGGCAGCGTGGAACGGCGACCTGACAAGAACCGCTCGAAGATGAGGTCGTGGCGAAGGGGATCCACTTGGCTGATGTCGATCAGGTAATTGACCAGGCTGGAGGCTCCCGACCCACGGGCTGCCACCCGCACGCCCATCTCAAGGATCATCCTGGAGACCTCTGCCACGGTCAGGAAATAGGAAGCAAAGCCCAATCCGCCAATGATCTCCAACTCATGGTCCAACCGCGAGCGCATGGTTTCGAAGGCCTTGCCACCAATCCCGGGAAATCGCCTGGTGATTCCTGCTTCGCAGCGTTGGGTCAGTTCCATCATGGGGTCCTGGGTAATGCCGATGATGGAGGCTTCGGGAACCACGGGCTTTTTCCATCCCATGTCCAGCACGGGGTTCATCCGGCACTTGTCGGCGAGCGCTTCGGTGTTGTGCAGGAGTTTGTTAAGCTCGGCCGCGCTGTGCCCCGCGGCTCCCATGATTTCCCTGCCGAGCTGGTGCATGTGTTCTTTGCTCTTGAGCCACCCTTGTCCGGTGGGTTGCAGCAGCGGGGCTTCCGAGAGCTCAGGAAGTGACTTCAAGGACCTGGCGGCGTCCAGGACATCGGCGGTGGCGGCGCCGTCTTGTGCACAGTAGCGGACGGCGTTGCTGAGGATTGCCGGGACGTTGCATTCCAGGGCGAGTTTGAGCATGCGGATGGCGTGGGCGGTGCTGAGGGGTTGGCCTGGTGGGCTGAGGTGGGAGACGATCTCCGCCACGATGGTGCCGGGCGGCATGGCGTCGATCCATTCCTTGAAGAGGGTCCTTGGCCGGAGGTATTTCCTTCCTCCCATGGCACGGCCTACGTCGGAGTCGGGTCCGATCAAGACGGTAAGGACCGGTTTCAGGGTTGCGGGGTCGAGCGTCCTTGAGGCGAGCTCTGCCCTGGTCACGGCGACGGGTACCACACCTCCGGCTTTTCCCGAGGTGCGGGCATGGGCGTCGGAGACGAGGCGGCAGAGGGCACGGTAACCGGCTCCGTTGGTGTTTCCGTGGGCAAGTACGACGACTCGGCCCGCGAGCTGGGTTCGGTGGTCGCCGTCATCGTCGAAGACGGCGAGGTCCACGCCGACGATGGGGTCGAGGCCGGCGTCCATGCAGGCTTTGAGGTGTTTGACGGTGCCGTACAGTCCGTCGCGGTCAGTGCAGGCGAGCGCTGTGGCTCCGTCTGCTGCGGCAGTTTGTGCGAGTTCGTCCGGCCAGGAGACCCCGTAATGGGCGCTGAAGGCGGTGGAGACGTGCAGGTGTGTGAAGCTCAAGGTTCAGGCGGCTTCGTCTGGTTCCACGGCCTGGCTTGGTGCGGCATCGTGGATGCGAAGCAGCCTCCATCGGCCGCTTCCCAGATGCCGGACGAGGTCCAGGGTGATGGTTTTTGCTGTTGGCCCTGCGGTGTCTTCCTGGAGCTGGACGCGCCAGATTTCGTGATCAACCAGTCCCGCTCCAGTACCCAGCGGCGCGCGGCTTTCTTCAATCCACCATTGGCGCCGTTCGAACCACCGGACAGGTTCGGCGCATACGCAGTAGTCCCGGCTTTGCCATTGAATGCGCTGGGGTTGTCCGGTTTCTGCACAGGTGACAGTGACTGACTCGCTGAACAGCCCCATTTCCACGCTCCTCGTACCACTTTTGTATTCGAAGATATGTTCGAATAGTTCCAGTTTACGGCGACGGAGCCACAAATCCTACTCTGGAGTTTTTGCCCTGCCCCGCCTGCTGGAGACGAGCTTGCCCACTTGCTTGAGCAAGCCGTCCCGCACTGGTTGCATGGTTTGCGCAAGGGCTACCCTGCCCATCAGCGAGGAAGCGAGACGGAGCCGCTGGGTTTTGAGGACACGTGCTTTGTTGTATTCACGGAGCGCTTCTTCGCGGGGCAGCACGTTGAGCAGGCTTCCCAGGGTGACGGCATCAACCAGTGTTTCGCAGGCTCCCCGGCCCAGGTTGGGCGTCATGGCGTGGGCAGCGTCGCCCAGCAGCACCACATTGCCCCTGGCATAACCGGACAGTGGCGGTGCGGTCCAAATCCGCTGGGCGAGGCTTATGTCCGGCGTCGCCAGGGCAAGAACGCCCTGCACCGCCGTTGAGTGGCTGGAATAATGCTGCCGCGTGACTTCCAAGGCTTCTGCAACATCCACGCGTTCAGGGCCAAGGTCGGAGCGGAAGGAGGCATACCAATTAGTGCCCCCTTCCGCCGGTGCGACGCCGAAGATGTCCCCCCGGCCCCAGTACTCCCCTACGTCTTGGGTGGACGGACGCCCGGGCACCACCCCCCGGACTGCAATGAATGGCGTCGGCCTGGCAGAACTCTTCGCGCCCCACGCGGCCCTTCGCACCACGCTGTGGACCCCGTCCGCTCCTACCACCAGCCCCGCTGCTGGCGGGAGGTCCGCCACCCGATGCCGTTCGCGGCGGACTGATGATGGGACGGCTGAGTCCAGCAACCGCAGCAACGTGGGCCTGGTGACACCCACCAGTCCTCCACCTTCCATGGCGAGCATGGGGTGGCCGGAGGGTTCCCTGAGCGCTCCGGACTCAAGGACTGCGCCCGCGGCTTTGATGGCTTCAAGGAGTCCGAGTTCAGCCAAGGCCTTGCGGGCGCCCGGCCACATGGCCAAGGTTGTCCCTACGGTGGGGAGTTCGGGCCGCTGCTCATGGATGGTGACATCGAACCTGGCCGGGTCCAGGACTGCTGCGAGAGCGAGCCCCGCGATTCCGCCACCAATGATGTCGACTTTTTCCATTCCTCCACAGTACAACTACATTTGTAGTGGCAACAGTGGTTGAGGCTAAGCTTTCCCCATGCCGGACCGCCGAACCGAACTTGCCGACGCTGCCCTCGCAGTCGTGGCAGCGAAAGGCCTCAAGGGCCTCACGCACCGCGCCGTGGACGCGGAAGCGGGCGCCGCCGTCGGTACCACCTCCAACTATTTCCGCAATCGGGAGGCCTTGGTAACTGCCGCCTTGGACCGTGTTGAAGAGTTGGACTCCCGCCTGCTGCGGCAGCAAGCAAGAGGACAATTTCCGACGTCGGTCTCGGAGCTCGCTGAGCAACTCACCGGCGCAGTGCTGGCCCTGGCACGGGAACATGCCGACCTCACCCGGGCAAGGTTCGCCTTTGCCTTGGACCGGCCGGAATCGGTTTCCGCGGGGCACGAGCGCATGTTGACCGGACTGGCGCAGATCCTGGAGGCACTCGGCGTCCCCGATTCACGGGTGCGGGCCGAGGCCGTTGCCGATTACAGCGACGGGCTTGCCCTGCACCTGTTGACCGCGCGCCAGGGGCAGGACATCGCACACTCGACGGTCGCAGCAAACGTCCGCCAACTCCTCGAAGGATGATTCCCGGGGGTGGACGCGGGCGGGTCCACAGAGCAGGATTGTGGCATGAGCACCCATGACGCACTCCTGAAGCAGGTCAGCATCACGGCCACGGACGACAACCTCGTGGCGCGTTTCGAAATCGACGGCAACATCCCCGGGTCCGGCGCCTATGTGGTTGGCCTGGTAGCTGCCAGCGAAGACTACTCATCCCAGCGCAGGCTCGGCATCGAATTCATGAACGGCGAAGCCATATCCTTCTATTCGTTCAACCATTCGTTGAGCACCGAGGAAAACTACGACATCAAGGGCGTCGAACACGACGGCAACGTCATCACCGGCAACTTTCCCGTTTCCGCCATCCACGGCCTGGCCAAAGGTCACCTCATGACTGCCTTCAGCGAAGCCGATGGCAGAGAGTTCCAATCCGGTGTGCCCGTCAGCGAATCCCTCTAGCTAGAAAAGGCCTTCCACCGGTTCAATCAGTTCCGGTGAGTTGTTGCGGACGTTGCCCACGGCCGCGCCAACGGCATCAAGGGTCCAATCAGCCGCGGCATCGTGCGCCCTGGACCGGACCATGTCCACCAGCCCCTCTGCGTCCTTCTCGCGCGGATTCAGCCAGGCCTCCATGGTTTCGGGGTCCATGGGCAGTGGAACACGGTCATGCAGCGCCGTCAGTTCATCGAACACGGACGCACTGCGCCTGGTCCGGGCAGATTCGGCCGTCGGTGTGTCGGCGGTGAGGATGGACATCGACAACAGCCACCGCGCGGGATCGTCATCCGGCAGGCTCTGATCCTTCCACCACTCATACAGTCCCGCGAACACCAAGCCGTGACCGCCACCCGGGTGGACGTAATAGGGCTGCTTGTTCTTTCCTTCGCCCTTCTTCCACTCGTAGTAGCCATCCGCAGGGACAGCACAACGCCTGGCAACCGCGGCTTTCCTGAAGGACGGCTTCTCGAGCAGGGTCTCGCTGCGGGCATTGATCAGCCGGGCACCACCCTTGGAGTCTTTGGCCCACGACGGGACCAAACCCCATTTTGCGATATGGAGCTGCCGCCTTGGAGCCTCGTCAACGAGCCGCTCCAGGACGATCGGCACGGCGTCGGTCGGGGCTACGTTCCACGACTTCTCCAGCGCAATCTCCTCCTCAAGTTCGGCGTCGAACTGCGCCAGGAGGTCTCCCACCGCACGGGCCATCACATAACGTCCACACATGCGAACAGTCTGCCCTGTCCCCGGCCAACCCACCAGCAAGGGGTATGTGACGTAATCCTGCTTCGCTGCCGGACGGGAATTTTTGGTCCCCGCGTTACCGTTGATAGCAACGAAAGCAACCCGTCGAAAGACCCCATACTCAGGAGAGCTCTGTGGATTTCACCCCCGACTCCGGCACCATCACCATGTTCTCGACCACCTGGTGCGGCTACTGCAACCGCTTGAAGAAGCAGCTCGACGCCAAGGGCATCGGGTACCAGGAGATCAACATCGAGGAAGTCGAAGGCACAGCCGAGCTCGTCGAGAAGCTCAACGGCGGCAACCGCACGGTGCCCACCGTCCTGTTCCCGGACGGCACCGCGGCCACCAACCCCTCGGCCTCCGAGGTGGAGAGCCGGCTGGCGGCCTAGGCAAGCCCAACAGCTCCGCCCGGAGGTACTCCCTTCATCCCCGCGGACCGTCTGCCTCGTGTGATAGACAGAGTGGGAATCCGTTGCAGGCCTGGTGCCTGCAACGGAACCCGCTGTCAGCGAGCCCGAAGGGAACACCTCCATGGTCCATGCAGTCAAGGGCGTCGTCGTACGCTCCAAAGGCGCCCCCGCAACACTCGAAACCGTCCTGGTCCCCGAACCAGGCCCCGGCGAAGCCCTGGTGGACATCCTCACCAGCGGCGTCTGCCACACAGACCTCCACTACAAACTCGGCGGAATCAGCGACGATTTCCCGTTCCTCCTTGGCCACGAGGCCACCGGTGTGGTTAACGCCGTGGGACCCGACGTCACGGACATCGCTCCGGGCGACCGCGTGGTCCTGAACTGGCGTGCAGTATGCGGGAACTGCCGCGCATGCAACCGCGGCCAGGCGCAGTACTGCTTCAACACCCATAACGCCACCCAGAAGATGACCCTCGAAGACGGCACGGAACTGTCCCCCGCCTTGGGCATCGGCGCATTCATCGAGAAGACGCTCGTGGCCGCCGGACAGTGCACCAAGGTGGATCCCGAAGCCGATCCCGCCGCCGTAGGGCTGCTGGGCTGCGGCGTCATGGCAGGTTTGGGTGCCGCACTGAACACGGGCGGCGTTAAGCGTGGCGACTCGGTGGCCGTCATTGGCTGCGGCGGAGTGGGCGTGGCCGCCATCGCCGGTGCCGCTTTGGCCGGAGCCACCACCATCATTGCCGTCGACATTGACGCCAAGAAGCTCGAACGGGCCAAGGAACTGGGTGCAACGCACACGGTGGACTCCTCCGCCGGCGATCCTGTCGAAGAGATCCGTGCCCTGACCGGCGGCTTCGGCGCTGACGTGGTGATTGACGCCGTCGGACGCCCGGAAACCTACAAGCAAGCCTTCTACGCGCGCGACCTTGCCGGAACGGTTGTCCTGGTTGGCGTCCCCACCCCTGAGATGACGCTCGATCTTCCGCTGCTGGACGTCTTCGGGCGCGGCGGATCCCTCAAGTCCTCGTGGTACGGCGACTGCTTGCCCTCCAGGGACTTCCCCATGCTCGTGGACCTCTACAAGCAGGGCAAGCTGGACCTCGATGCCTTCGTCACTGAACGCATCACCATCAACCAGGTGGAAGAAGCCTTCGACAAAATGCACCAAGGTGCCGTCCTCCGATCGGTGGTGGAACTGTGAGCCAGTCCAACAACGCACGCATTGACCGCGTCGTCACCTCAGGGACTTTCTCCCTGGACGGCGGAACCTGGGACGTGGACAACAACGTCTGGATCATCGGCGATGACACCGAGTGCATCGTCATCGACCCTGCCCATGACCCCCAGGCGATCGCCGACGCCGTCAGCGGCCGGACCGTCACGGCGATCCTCCTGACCCACGGGCACGACGATCACATCCGGTACGCGGGCGAATTCCGCGACCTCGTCAAGGCCCCCGTCCACCTGCACAAGGAAGACTGGATGCTGTGGCACGCAGTGTTCCCGGACGCGGACCCGGACCAGGGAATCGAGGATGGCGACGAGTTCACCGTGGGTGGTGCCACGCTGAAGGCGCTCCACACCCCCGGCCACTCCCCCGGATCGGTGTCCTTCCTGCTGCCTGCCGGCTCCCCCGAAGCGGCGGACCAAACGGGCGTCGCCACCGTGTTCAGCGGAGACACCCTGTTCCAAGGCGGCCCGGGAGCTACCGGCCGGTCCTACAGCGATTTCCCCACCATCATCGAATCCATCCGGACACGCCTTTTGACGCTCCCGGAAGACACTGTGGTCCTGACCGGCCACGGAGAGTCCACCAGCATCGGCGCGGAATCACCGCACCTGGACGAGTGGATCGCGCGCGGGCACTGACCCGTCATTATCCCTGGGGATCACCCTCCGGGACCGGCCGCCTGCCCGAATGCCGGGCGGCGGCCGGTTCCAGGCGGCATATCGTGCCCGGAGCCCGTTTCAGGCGATAAGTGCCCCGAAGTCCCCTTCGACGACGTCAGCATAGGTGCCGTACGCCTGCACCACCGCATCCTCCACGGTGGCTACATCGAGGTGCGGAAGGAGGTCATTGGCGGCCCCGGCCGTGGCCGGATCCCATTCCAGGCCCAGGGCCTCGTAGCTAGCCGTGAGGACTTCACGGATGGGGGCGGAATTCTCCACCACAATGACCGAACTGAACAACCATCCCCCGGAGACGACGCGCTGCGCCGTGCCAATCAGCTTGATGCGGTGCGCCGGGAATACCGGATCTTCGCCGTGCACGCTGAACTCGCCCGGGCAGTACTCGCCGGGGATTTCGCCGACGGCGGCATGGACGCCCACGCTGCGCAGCGCACCGGCCAACAACTCGCCGAATTCCGAGAAACGGGCTTTGGCTTTGACGATCGCATCAGGGTGCGGCTCAACATGGTCCACCACGAGTGTTCCTTGGTGGTAGGCGGCGGCGCGTCCGCCGGCCTTGCGGACCAGCGGCTCAAAACCCAGGTTCCGGCACGCTTCCTCCGCAGCCTTGAAACCGGGAAGATTCGCGTCCCGTTGCCCAAAGGCCACCGTGGGCTCCGGGCGGTAAAGACGCAAGGAAGGTGTGAGTTCACCCCTTCGTGCGCGTTGCAGCAATTCCAGCGCAAAGTCCAGGTCCTTGGCCGCGCCCAAGGTTTGGGGTTGCCGGTAGACAGTGAGGGCGGCCATCAGCTCTTCCTCAGGGTCAGGATCTGTTCGGCCCTGCCGAACGGCCCGTCCAGGTCATGGAGCACGGTGGAGGTCAGGCCGATGCCGTCGGCGCCGAAGGACACTTTGTTGTCCAGTCCAAGCCACTCGCCGGCCGGTTCCCTGTACATATGGACCTGCAGGTCGACGTTGGGAAAGATGTAGCTGTTCTCCCCTGGCGGCACCCTGGCTGCGATACCGTTGGCCGTATCCACCAGACCCATCAGGCGTGCCAGGTCGCTGCTGTCTTCCTGGTCAGTCAACGGATGCATGGTGCGGATCCAGACCCTTCCCGAGCCCGGCCGGTGCCCCTCGGCCATGCGCATCTCCAAGGAGCGGATATACCCGCCTGGCCAAACACTGGCACCGTCCCACGGCTTGCATTCGTCCGGGGAGGGCATGCCCTCATCCTCGACAGCCGCGACGGCACTGGTATCACTGGTCACCATGCGCCAGGCCGTTGCACGGATGGCCGGGCGGCCCGCGGCCACCAGTTCGGCCTGGATCAGTTCGATGGTGCGGCCCGGCCGCAGGGTGGAGGTGGTTACCTGAAACTCACCGCCGGGGATCAGGCCAAGGATTTCGTAGCTGATCCGCGCCATCCGGACATCGCTTCGTGGTTCGTGGCGGACCAGGGCGTCGGCGATGATGCCCGAGGCCGGGGCCATGTGCTGCTCGTGGGGGTTCCAGGCGCCCTGGGCATGGATGGTTGAGCGGTACCGGCCATCACCCAACGATTCGTAGTAGAAATCGCCTTCCGCCAGTTCCGGTAATGCAGTAGTCAAGCCGAACCTTTCGCCGATGCAGCAGTAGAACTCAGACCACTGTATCCGCAGATTTGGCCGCTGCCCGACGCCGCCGGGCCATGACGATGACTACCACGAGGATTGCGACGACGGCGATGGCCACTGCCGCTCCCACCGGCGACGCAGCGGCTACCGCCAACCACGCTTCCAAGGCGGCCAGCCCGATGGTCGCGTAGAGCACCGCCCACAGCACCGAACCAACAATGGCCGCCGGCACGTATCGCCGAAGCGGCATCCGCGCGGCACCTGCTGCGAGGTTCACGGCCGTTTGGAGGCCGATGGTGAGGAAGGAAACCACGACGGCGTAGGGTCCCCAGCGCCGGATCAGCGCCTGGGCACGGGCTGCTTTGGGGTTTTCCAACGAGGCCCCGAAGCGGGTGTGGGCAAACCCTGCCACGGCTCCCCGGCCCAGCCAGTAGGTGGCATTGACACGGATCATGACAATGGCGAAGAGCGCCGCGAGCGCGACGCCGAAGGGCAAGCTCATGATCTGGTCCACGTGACTTAGGCTACCCTAAGCCGAGGTGGGCCGCCGACCCGACGCCGCGTAGCTGGTATCCAGCCGGCTACCCAGGACAAGGACCCTAGGATAAGGGCATGGACCTCAGCGATGCCGCCCAGGAGTTGTATGCCGTGCTGCCGCGCGACTTCACCGCCAGGCGAACGGCCTTGGCCCGGGAAGCCAAGGACTCAGGGAACAAGGACCTGGCCAAAGAGATCACTGCCTTGCCAAAGCCGGCCGCCGGTGCCTGGGCCATCAACATACTGGCGGTCAACAAGCCCGAGGTGATTGACGGCGTCGTACGCTTTGGTGTTGCGCTGCGCCATGCGCAGGAGGAGGGCGACGCCGAAGCTTTCCGTGAACTGGGACAGCGGCGCCAGGCCGAACTGGCCACGGCGGTGAAAGCCGCGAAGGACCTGGCCGGTGAGTTGGGAGCCGGGCTGAGCGCGGCGGCCGCTGCCGACGTCGAGCAGACCATCCGCGCGGCGATGTCCGACGCCGGGGCTGCCGCGGCCGTTGTTACTGGACGGCTGGTTCGCGGGCTCAGCAGCAGCGGTTTCGAAGCGGTGGACCTCAGCGGCGCGATCGCCGCGGGCAGTCCCGAAGATACGGTTCCCCGCCAACCCGAACCGGACCCGCGTCCGCAGCCCGCAAGGAAGTCCGCGCGGCAAACCCCGGAGAAGGCGAAGGCCAAGGCCCCCGAGGAGGCCGCGACGTCGCTGGCCGAGCGCCGTGCCGCCAAACGGCAAGCCGCCCTCACCGAAGCAACAGCCGACTACGAAACCGCCGACAAAGAAGCGCGCGGAGCCGAAGAAACGGCCAACGGGACCTGGGAGGCAGTCAAGGCGCTGGAGCGCCGACGCAAGGAAGTTCGGTCAAACCTTGAGGATGCCAAGAAGCGCCTGGCATCGCTTGAAGCCGAACTGATCGGCATCACCAGGGATGCCGAAGCCGCGGAATCAACCAACAAACAGGCAGTCCGAACCGCAACGCAAAAGCGGCGCGCAGCCGATCAGGCAAAGCGCCGGCTTGAACGGCTGGGTTAGTCCTTCTCTTTGGCCGGAGGTTTTTGCAGATTGTGCGTGGCGGGTCCTTCCAAGTACTTTCCCTCGGGAGTGAACCGGGAGCCGTGCAGCGGGCAATCCCACGATTTCTCGGCATCGTTCCAGGTCAACAGCCCACCCAAGTGGGCGCAACTGGCAGACACCATGCACACGTTGCCATCCACCGTGGATACTGCCGCGGGTTCGCCCTTGTACAGCCCCACCACTCCCTTGCCCTCCGGCGGCCTGGTCTCCCCGGTGATTTCAGGGTTCCTTTTCACCCGCGCCCGGTCATCGATCATCCGCTTTGCCGTTGAGGCGTTCAGGCGGATGGCCTCCGCGGCGCCCTGCGGATGGGTGACCCTGTGGTGGATGGTGGTTGCCCAGTCCGAATGACCGCCCAGGATGTCTGCGGTAACGGACAGCGCCGCGGCCACACCATTGCTCATGCCCCACTTGTTGTAGCCCGTGGCGAACAGGATCCGGCCGTGCCCCCGGGGCAGCTTGCCGAAGAACGGCATCAGGTTGGTAGCCCGGTAGTCCTGGGCAGACCACGTGTGCGTGACTTCACCGCCGGGATAGTGCTGATGCGCCCACGCCAGCAAGGCCTCCACGTGGGACTTGGGGGACTTTGCCCGGCCTCCCGGGTGGCCATAGCCACCCACCAGGAGCAACTCGCCCTGGTCCGTGGGAAAGGTCCGCTGCGAGCGCGTGGGCGGGTCAATGGACAAGTACATTCCGCCGGGAATTTTGCTGTCAGCGGGAAACCTCAGGGCAGCCGCATAGGACCGGTTCGGCTCAAGCTTGGCGAAGTAGAGGCCGCGGTCCAGTATGGGGGTTCCTGTGGCCAGCACGACGGTGTCAGCCGTGAAGGAGCCCTTCCGCGTGGTGACCTCCAGGGGCTGGCCGGAACCGACGTTCTGCACCTGGACACCCTCGACCACCAGGCCGCCATGATCCCGGATGTCACGGACCAGGACCTCCAGCACGTCCATCGGGTTGACCTGGACCTGGTTCTCCAGTTCCAGGGCTTCCACCACATGGAACGGCAGGCCCGCATCCCTGCTGAAGTGGACATCCAAACCCGCGTCTCGCGATACCGCAGCTTCCTTCCGAAGCCGCTGGCCGCCGTCGTCGCTGGTTGCGAAAGTAACGGCGGTGCGCCGTTGGTGTGCAATACCCTGCTGGTCCATGTACTGGGTCAGCCAAGCTTGTCCGCTCTTGTTGGCTTCGACGTACGCCTGCACCATCTTCAGCGAGTACTGGGCACGCAGGCTGGACAGGACTCCCCCTTGCAGGAGGCTCAGTTTGCCGGTGGTGTTTCCCGTGGTCACGGCACCCACCGTCCGGGCTTCGAAGACCGCCACCCGCTGCCCGGAACGGGAAAGCAACAGCGCAGCCACCAGGCCCGTCAATCCTGCACCGGCAACTATCGTGTCAAAGTGTTTCCCGTCGGGGAGCGGATCGGAGGTCATGCCGGCTTCGCGGTCCAGCCACAGCGATTTCATCAAACAACCTGCCTCTCAATCCATGAAAATTGACATCTGGCATGTGTTGGGGAAAACGCTAGGCCGGTCCTGGGGGCTAATCAAGGGGCGGCTGCCGGCCTGAGGCAAGCGCCGACGCCCGGCGCAGCGCCGGATCCGGGTCCTGCGCCCACCGCTCCAATACCTTCCCGGCCCTCTCCTTGGCTTGGCCCTGGAGCCGCTCAACCAGAGGACGGACCACATCAAGGGCGAGGGGATCGGCCAGATTCCCGGTTCCGGCCTGCCTGAGGAAGCCTTCAATACGGGTGAGGTCAGTGTTGACCAGTACGCCCACCTTGGTTTGCAGGAGGACCACCGCCGCCAGCCTCCGTTCGAAGACGGGCGTGGACCACAACTCTGAGCTGAGGGCCGTGATGTCGTCATGGCCCAGGTCCTTGTAGCGCTTGAGCGCGTCCCGGACCGTCCCGCGGACCGCCCCCACCGAGGCACCGTACACTTCCACGCCGTCCCCGGCGCGCTCACGGTTTTCGTAGGCCTTCTCCCACGAGGACTCCCGTTGCAGGGTGTAGTCCACGAATTCGCCGGCATCGCTCACGCCCCTATTCTGTCAGTGCCTCCTCCTAGCGTGGTTCCCGCCAGCCCATCGACAGGAGACACCATGCCGTCGCAAGACCTCGTTACCGATGCCGCCTCCTTCCCGGGGGTGCCTGCTGCTTCCACCATGCCCGACTGGTACCCAGCGCTGTTGAACACCGTTGCCAAGGAGGTCCGCGCCGGGCGGACGCGGGCCCAGGCTGCGGCCAACGGTGAGTTGCTGGCTTCCTACTGGAGCATCGGGAAGCACCTTGCCGAGCGCGAATCCGAACAAGGGTGGGGCGCCAAGGTGGTCACGCGCTTGTCGGCGGACATCCGCACCCGGTTCCCGGAAGCCAAGGGCTTCTCCCCCAGGAACCTCCGCTACATGAAGAGCTTCGCCCAGGCCTGGCCGGACTACCCAATGTTGCAAGCGCCGCTTGCAACATTGCCGTGGTACCACCAGATCGCTCTCCTGGAAAAGCTCGACGACGGCGCCACGCGGCTTTGGTACGCC
Source organism: Paenarthrobacter sp. NPDC089714 (assembly GCF_044748905.1). Classification (NCBI taxonomy): domain Bacteria; kingdom Bacillati; phylum Actinomycetota; class Actinomycetes; order Micrococcales; family Micrococcaceae; genus Paenarthrobacter; species Paenarthrobacter sp. NPDC089714. Next base: position 93,121 of record NZ_JBIVGX010000003.1, on the reverse strand, counting down.
GCGGCAGCTGCTGCCCATGGCTGGTCACGCAACGTGATGGTGCACCAGATCGCCACACGCCTGCACGAGCGCTCCGGCCAGGCCATCACCAACTTCGCCTCAACCATGGTTCCGGCTGATTCGGACCTCGCGCAGCAGGCCACCAAGGATCCCTACGTCTTCGATTTCCTCTCCATGACCGAACGGCACACCGAACGGGACCTCGAGCTGCAATTGGTGAAGCACGTGGAAAAGTTCCTGCTGGAACTGGGGCAGGGATTCGCGTTCGTGGGCGAGCAGGTGCGGCTGGAGATCAGCGGGGACGAATTCTTTGCCGACCTGCTTTTCTACCATCTGAAACTGCGCTGCTACATGGTGATCGAGCTGAAAGCCGTGAAGTTCGAGCCCGGTTTCCTCGGCCAGCTGGGCATGTACATGGCAGCCGTGGACGACCTCATGGCGCACCCGGACGACAAGCCCACCATCGGCCTGCTGCTGTGCAAGGAGAAAAACAGCGTGGTGGCCGAGTACGCGCTGCGCGGCTTCAACACTCCCATCGGCATCGCCGAGTGGCGGACCTCCTTGGCCGATTCCCTGCCCGATGACCTGGTTTCCAGCCTGCCGAGCATCGAGACGTTGGAAGCGGAGTTGGCCAGCGAGGCTGAACGGCTTGGTGGCTAGGATCAGACGTTGTCCTTGAACCACTGCAAGGTATCGTTCCAGGCCGCGATGGCCTGTGCCTCTACATAGCGGTCGCTGGTGTCGTTATGGAAGGCATGGTCCACGCCCGGGTAGACCTTGAGCTGGTGCTTGACGGTGGACTTGTCCAACGCTTCCTTGAGTTGCGGCATGGGGCCGGTGATCCGGGCGTCCTTCTCCGCGTACACTCCGTACACCGCAGGCTTGATGCCCGGGACCTTCGCAAGGTCCGGGGCGGGTCCGTAGAACGCGCTGGTCGCCTTCAGGCCTTGGATCTCGGTACTTGACTGCCACGTAATGCCTCCGCCGAAGCAGAAGCCCACCATGGCGATACGCCCCTGATCCACGAAGTCCTGGCCGTTGAGGTAATCGAACGCGGCTTTGAAGTCGTTCACGTGCCGCTGAGCGCCGGCGTTCGTCAAAGCCCCGGGAACCGCGTCCGGATCCATGGTTGCCGTACCGCCCTCCCGGCTCAGCAAGTCCAAGGCCAGGGCAGCGTAACCCTCCTTGGCGAAGCGGCGCGCAACGTCCTGGATGTGCGGGGTCAGCCCGCGGTTCTCGTGGCAGATCAGCACTGCCGGGCCTGGCTTGCCACCCTCTGGACGGGCCAGGTAGCCGCTGATGTCCGTCCCCTGGGCCGGGAACTTCACCGTTTCAGTGGTCAGTCCAGCTGCTCCTTCAGGTACGGAGAGCGGGCTCTTGGCGTTCGGCACGGCAGTAGCACTCGCGCCGGACACCGTAGACGCGTTGGGGGTTGGCATCGGAGTTCCGTTCCGGGGCACCTCCTCCGGCGTGCAGCCAACCAGGGTCATCGCAGCGGCGGCAGCTGTCATGCTGCCCATGATGAACGCGACCCGCCTGGTAAAGGTGTGGTGCGACATCTCGCCGGCACGGTTGTCCTCCCCTGCATTGACGTTGGGATCATCGATCAACTTTAAGGAAGCGTAAGTCTGAGATACACGGCGCGACTGAATTTGTCGATTTCGCATTCAGCCGAGTACATGTTACTGCTTCTTGCTTAGCTCAAGTTATTTCGCTTGCGGACCAAATCGGCGATGGCAAGAACCCTGGGGCGTCCAGTAGCCTTGAATCCTAGGCCGTGCCTGAATATCTCGGGTATCCAGAAGACATCATCTTCGCGGAAAAGAATGCCATTTGCGGAGAGTAGTTCTACGTCATCCTTAGATAATTGCACGTCTTCTTGAGCAAATGGCAGTTGCTTCTTGTACGCAGGCAAATTTTTTAGGGCAGTCAAAGTCTTACCAATTCGAGGAGTTTCCTCGCCAATGGCTTGGATTTTCTGAAGACTACATACCGGCAGAGCACTCCGCATTGCACTTGGCACAAGCAGGCGATCAACGTACCGCACATCAGAGATCGAGTCACGTGCGGCTTCCGCCACAAACGTTACAATGTCACGCGCCTGGATTTGACGATTGAAATCGGATAGGGCCGCAAGGAACCACCCCCTGGACCGTGCCTGCCGAGAGTTCGTGGTCCCCATCTTCTCACCCCAGACATCATGCAAATATTGCACCAACTCCGGCCCCTGAGCATCCACAATCTGCTGCTCATTGAGTTCATTCAGCGCATTGGCACCCGACGCAACCCAAAGGGCTAGCCGGGTAGCTTCGTCCGGATCCCAGACCAAGTCGTAATCACGGTACAGCGCTAGGAGTTGCGCAGAATTCTGCCTGACGGCCGACTGAATGAGGTCGCGACGAACAAACACAATTAAACCCAACGGCCTTCCGGGCATACTCCTAAGCCAATCCAAGCAGTCAGTTAGGAGGACGCGCAGGGCCTTCTGCTGCTCCTCGTTGACTGCGATCTCTTGAAGGATGTCTTCCAAGCCGTCGATCAGGAAAATGCGAGTTTGCCCAGATTTTGAGAAATCACGCAATACGCTTTCCACGGTGTCGTCATGTGCATTCAATCCGATAGATTTGGCCAAGCAGCACAGCCAACGCAGTCGCCACTGCTTATCTGACAGTCCTTGATCAACGCCTTCGGATATTAACTCCTTGAGCTCAAGTCGCGTCGGGGCGAACTCTCCAATCTCGGCCGAAGATTCGTGGCGAATCAGGTCGACCATCTTCTCTGCATCCTTACCTAAACTGCTCGACACTAATACAGGAACCAAGCCAGAGTCGAAAGCAACACCTTCGACATGGACAGCCTCTGCATAGGCCTTCCAAGTACGACGAAATGTCATCTGAAGCTGGGTAAAAGTCTTTCCTGCACCTTTGGCCCCCGAAACAACGCATATTGGAGATTCAGTCCGGTGTGACTCCAATAGACTGCGCAAGGATTTCGTTGGTAGGAGATGCTGGACTTCTGCATTTTCGGCAAATGCAAGCTTGCTAGCAAATTCTGCCAGAGCTTGACGCTTAGAAGTTAGTGAAGTCGGAAAAATCTTCGATGATGTAGCCTCAGCTGCAGCAAAGCGAAGATCGCTTGCGAGCTCCGAAAATAGCCTCGGCAGACCTGCTTCACGAACCCGATCAACGACAGAACTCCAAGCTGCAGGAAGGCCAAGAAGAGGCTCCTGGAATTCACTGAGGATGGGACTCAGGTCTCCAGCCGATGCGACTTCGTAATTTTCTTCTTGGAAGTCCTCAGGTTTCTTTGAAGTCGCAGCGTCTCCAAGGGCGTTTCGAAGCCTCGCCACGGCACTCGTGAGGAGCTCTTCATGACCCTGGCTTCGATATTGCGTAAGCACCAACTGTGGGCTTGGATCATCGCTTCCACCGGGCGCTCTTTGGCCCAGTACCTTTATGGTATCAACCGTTCCTTCTATAGATTGGGAACTGACAGTCGTCACGAATACGCGCTGTATTCGTGGATCGAGAAGTAAGGACGCCGAAAGTTCACTCATTCCGGCACGAAGGTCGATCACGACAGTTCTCGCCCCAACGGCTTGAGCGAGGCTGACGAGTGACTCTGTAAGGAAGTACGGGCTCCGCGTAGGCGTCAAGAGATCTACCGGTTCAATTCGAGGCGGTGTAATCCGATGCAGATCTCGACGCGCCGGCATCACCACTATATTTCCCAAGGTTTGATTTGGAAGATAAGACGAGGCAATTCGGACGGCATCGTCTGGATAACTTTCAGCAGATCCGTGAAGCAATGCTAAGAAATCTTCGTAGGCGAAGTCCGTTCGCTTCCCCTCGTTCGCATACAACCAGGAGATACCCGGAGCTTCCAAGTCACCATCCACCAGCAACACCTTCTGACTCTCTGCAACAGAAAGAGCTAGTGCTATTCCGTGGAGCGTTCTCCCTACGCCTCCTTTGTACGAGTGAAGGGCGATGACGTTGATCGAGGTATCGAGATGTACTTCTGGCGGGCTCATTGGTCGCGCCATGTCGGCTACGACTCTGCGCTCCCGCCAGCGAGGCTCACGGCGAACTTCATGGGAATCACCGTAGACGAGCGATATTGGAAGAATCCTTGTTTCAAGCGAACGTGGACCTGCCTCAAGGATAAGTCCGAGTTCGTTTTCGCTGTCAGACATTGAATTCGGTCCGAAATTTTCCGTAAACCACATGACAATATCGGAGGTTGAAGTCGCATCAGCCACAGTTAGTTCGACCGAGTCCCAGTATGCATCACACTCTTTGAGCCACTCGGGCCAAGCACCTCGACCCAAAAGCCAAAGCATCCTGGTCTCGACATCGACCCATGTATAAATGCGAGCGGGGAGAGTGAGGTCGGCGTTCATGTTCACTTCGCAGCCCCCTCTTCCTTTGCGCACCAGTTCAAAAGACTCTCCAACACTGTGTTAGCTTGCACTTCGTGGTCCTCCTTCAGATCACGTCCGTAACGCCAAGCTTGATGCAACTCGTGATCCTCGACATACCCTGCACGTTGATTCCTTGGCGCACATCGAAGCAATGCAACATCGATAGAACCTGGAAGCCGAAGTTCTTTCGCTAACTTGCGTAGGCTATGAGTTCGAAGCTCTTCAGGTAATTCCGCAGTGTCCCGCAAACTAGAACGCCGCATCAATGCCGCTTTTAGGCCGCATTCTGCCGCATAAACGAGAAGCAACGACGAGGACGAACTGGCTCCGAGTTTACTCGCCTCCAGAGCATGGTTTCTTGAACTCGCCCGCAATTCGCGAACCCCAACATCTACCGGCATTCAAGCATCACCTTGTAGACCACAGTTATAGATGTAAAAGAAATGCAATTACAGACTCCGTCTTTATTCTCATCCCACAAGAAGTCGTACAAGAAGTCTGGCACCACCACGAGACGAAGAAACGCACGGCTCGGCAGTGGACCGAGACTAGAACTCCCAGTCCTCGTCCTCCGTGTTCACGGCCTTGCCGATGACGTAGGAGGAGCCCGAGCCGGAGAAGAAGTCGTGGTTCTCGTCGGCGTTCGGGGACAGGGCGGAAAGGATGGCCGGGTTCACGTCGGTGACGGATGCCGGGAACATGGCTTCGTAGCCCAGGTTCATGAGGGCCTTGTTGGCGTTGTAGTGCAGGAACTTCTTGACGTCCTCGGCCAGGCCAACGCCGTCGTAGAGGTCGTGCGTGTACTGGACTTCGTTTTCGTACAGTTCGAAGAGGAGCTCGAACGTGTAGTCCTTGATCTCTTGCTTGCGCGCCTCGGAAACCTTCTCAAGGCCCTTCTGGAACTTGTAGCCGATGTAATAACCGTGCACGGCCTCGTCGCGGATGATGAGGCGAATGAGGTCGGCTGTGTTCGTGAGCTTGGCGCGGGAAGACCAGTACATGGGCAGATAGAAGCCCGAGTAGAAGAGGAAGCTTTCCAGCAGGGTGGAAGCGACCTTGCGCTTCAAGGGGTCGTCGCCCTGGTAGTAATCCATGACGATCTGCGCCTTCTTCTGCAGGTTCTCATTCTCGAGCGACCAGCGGAAAGCGTCGTCAATCTCCTTGGTGGAGCACAGGGTGGAGAAAATGGACGAGTACGACTTGGCGTGCACCGACTCCATGAAGGCGATGTTGGTGTACACAGCTTCTTCGTGCGGGGTCAGCGCATCCGGGATCAAGGAAACCGCACCGACGGTGCCCTGGATGGTGTCCAGCAGGGTGAGGCCGGTGAAGACACGCATGGTGAGCTGCTGCTCCTGCGGCGTCAGCGTGTGCCACGACTGGACGTCGTTGGACAGCGGCACTTTCTCCGGCAGCCAGAAGTTGTTGACCAGGCGGTTCCAGACTTCCACGTCCTTGTCATCCTGGATCTTGTTCCAGTTGATGGCTTCGACGTGGCTCAGGAGCTTCACTTTCTCAGTCATTTGTCGTTTTCACTTTCTCGCATGAGCTTGGCTTGTGCTGCATCGTCGATGCAATGCTGACAGGTGGGCTTCACGATGCCCTTGTTAGTGTGATGGCGGGTGTGGGCGCTTCGGCGGCTGGATGGCTTTGATACGCCTCTACGTGCCGCTGACATCTTGGCTCGCGTCTCGGCGCTGGCCGTCTTTCCGTAGTTTGGGTTGCCTTCACCCGTGAAGGCTTCGGAAAGCGCCTGACGTGCCTCTGCCGACATGGTGTGCCCGAAGCCTGGATGATCCCGACCGTACCTCCCAAAATTAGGATTGTCCGGTCCCACAAACGTGCCCTTGCGCTCCTCTGCCCACTTCTGACGCTGCTCCGTCGAATGTGACATGCCAAAGAATGGATTTTCCTCACCGAATCGGCTCAGACCTTTGCGCCCTTTGGATCGAAGACGAGCAGCATCACGCATTTCGTCCGTCCAGACCACTCCGGTCGGGCCCAGCCCACCATCTGAGAGATTCAGGAGACGATCACCTTGGCTTCTCAAATATGCGATCCAGTCAACTTCGGCCCGTCCAAGCTGATCCAGTCCTTCGAGCCAATCGAGTTCATCGGCTATCAGGTCTGCGGGATTCTGTTTTCTGACCCAGTCGTAGAACGGAGTTTTGCGGCCTTGAGCCGCAACCCTGAGATGTTGGTGGAACCGACGGCTGGCGGTCTTGGTCGTAATTCCGACATAGCGGTACTCGACCTCGCGTCGAAGCCTGATGCCATAGACCAAGCCGCCTGTCGCCGTCGTAATCCCTTTCATCTCAAAGCACCACCGTCATAGGGCACATGAAACACAGCCCTCCACCTCGGTGCCCTCAAGAGCCATCTGGCGGAGACGGATGTAGTAGAGCGTCTTGATGCCCTTGCGCCATGCGTAGATCTGGGCCTTGTTGATGTCCCGCGTGGTGGCGGTGTCCTTGAAGAACAGCGTCAGGGACAAGCCCTGGTCGACGTGCTGCGTGGCAGCGGCGTAGGTGTCGATGATCTTCTCGTAGCCGATCTCGTACGCGTCCTGGTAGTACTCCAGGTTGTCGTTGGTCAGGTACGGAGCCGGGTAGTAGACGCGGCCGATCTTACCTTCCTTGCGGATTTCGATCTTGGCGGCCACCGGGTGGATCGACGAGGTGGAGTTGTTGATGTAGCTGATGGAACCGGTAGGCGGAACAGCCTGGAGGTTCTGGTTGTAGATGCCGTGCTCCATGACCGAGGCCTTGAGTTCGCGCCAGTCGTCCTGGGTAGGAATCTGGTGGCCAGCGAACAGTTCACGGACACGCTCGGTTTCCGGAGCCCATTCCTGCTCGGTGTACTTGTCGAAGAACTCGCCGCTTGCGTACTTGGAGTTTTCGAAGCCGCCGAAGGTCTGGCCCGTTTCGATGGCCAGCTTGTTGGAGGCACGCAGGGCGTGGAACAGCACCGTGTAGAAGTAGATGTTGGTGAAGTCCAACCCCTCTTCGGAACCGTAGTGGACGTGCTCACGGGCAAGGTAGCCGTGCAGGTTCATCTGGCCAAGGCCGATTGCGTGGCTCTGGGCGTTGCCCTGGGCAATCGAGGGCACCGAGTTGATGTAGGACATGTCCGAGACCGCGCTGAGCGCACGGATGGACGTCTCGATCGACAGGCCGAAGTCCGGCGAGTCCATGGTCTTGGCGATGTTCATGGAACCGAGGTTGCAGGAGATGTCCTTGCCCACGGTTTCGTAGTTCAGGTCCTCGCTGTAAATGGACGGCGTGGAAACCTGCAGGATCTCCGAGCACAGGTTGCTCATGGTGATCTTGCCGTCGATCGGGTTGGCCCGGTTCACCGTGTCCTCGAACATGATGTACGGGTAGCCGGACTCGAACTGGATCTCGGCGAGCGTCTGGAAGAACTCGCGGGCGTTGATCTTGGACTTCTTGATCCGGGAATCGTCCACCATCTCGTAGTACTTCTCCGTCACGGAGATGTCGGAGAAGGGCACACCGTAAACGCGCTCAACGTCGTACGGCGAGAAGAGGTACATGTCCTCGTTCTTCTTGGCGAGCTCGAACGTGATGTCCGGAATCACCACGCCCAAGGAGAGGGTCTTGATGCGGATCTTCTCGTCGGCGTTCTCGCGCTTGGTGTCCAGGAAGCGGTAGATGTCCGGGTGGTGGGCGTGCAGGTACACGGCACCTGCACCCTGGCGGGCACCGAGCTGGTTGGCGTAGGAGAAGCTGTCTTCGAGGAGCTTCATCACGGGGATCACGCCGGAGGACTGGTTTTCGATCTGCTTGATCGGGGCACCGTGCTCGCGGATGTTGGTCAGCGAGAGGGCAACGCCGCCACCGCGCTTGGAAAGCTGCAGAGCCGAGTTGATGCCACGGGCGATCGACTCCATGTTGTCCTCGATACGGAGGAGGAAGCAGGAAACGAGCTCGCCGCGCTGCGCCTTGCCGGCATTAAGGAACGTGGGGGTAGCCGGCTGGAAGCGTCCGTCGATGATCTCGTCCACCAGGCGGGTGGCGAGTTCTTCGTTGCCGCGGCCAAGGTGGAGGGCCACCATGCAGACGCGGTCTTCGTAGCGCTCAAGGAAGCGCTTGCCGTCGAAAGTCTTCAAGGTGTAGGAGGTGTAGAACTTGAAGGCGCCGAGGAAGGTCTCGAAGCGGAACTTCTTCTTGTACGCCCGGTTGAAGAGGTCGCGGATGAAGTTCATGGTGTACTGGTCCAGCGTTTCGCGCTCGTAGTACTGGTTCTTCACCAGGTAGTCGAGCTTCTCTTCCAGGTCATGGAAGAACACCGTGTTGTTGTTCACGTGCTGCAGGAAGTACTGGTGAGCAGCTTCGCGGTCTGCCTCGAACTGGATCTCGCCATTGGCGCCATACAGGTTCAGCATCGCGTTGAGCTCGTGATAGCCAAGGCCTTTATAGGCCTCCGGCAGTGGCTTCTTGGCCGTGTCCACAGTGCCCCCGGTTACTTCTGTTTCTGCGACAGTCGTGTCCAAAACTTTTCCAATCCTTGATTGACCCGGTCGACGTCTTCGGGCGTCCCCATGAGTTCAAACCTGTAGAGATGCGGCACCTTGCACTTGGCGGCGATGATGTCCCCGGCTGCGCAATAGTTGTCCGCGAAGTTGGTGTTCCCCGCCCCGATAACACCGCGGATCAGTTCCCTGTTCCGCGGGTTGTTCAGAAACTTGATGACCTGCTTGGGCACGGAGCCTTCGCCGTTGGTGCCGCCATACGTGGGCAGGACGAGGACGAAGGGTTCAAGGGCCTGAAGCGGCGCATCCTGGGCATAAAGCGGAATGCGCGCGGCATCCCGGCCCAGTTTCTGGACAAAGCGCTTGGTGTTTTCGGAGGTGGAGGAAAAGTAGATGAGGTGACTCCTGGTGGTGACAGCTTCCGTGGTGTTGCGTACGGTGGCCGCTGCCAGCGGTGCCATGGGAGTCACCTCGACTACATAGGAATTCTTTGTCTGTTGTGGCGTCGTAGTTGACGAACCTTAGGCCACGGAGGAGGAAACGGTCTGCGCCAGCTCCTCGATCTTGTCCGGGCGGAATCCGGACCAGTGGTCCTGCTCGGTTACCACGACCGGTGCCTGCATGTAACCCAGTGCCTTCAGACGCTCAAGGGCCTCGGCATCCTGGGAGATGTCGACACTCTGGTAGGCGATGCCCTTCTTGTCGAGCGCCCGGTAGGTTGCGTTGCACTGAACACAGGCCGGCTTCGTGTAAACCGTTACGGTCATGATCCCTGTCCCCTTAGTTGAAGTCTGTTGCTCTTCGTATCTGGCGGGCTCAACCGGAACCATGTACTGCATCCGATGACGACCCGCGGGCTGCCGTGACAGCCAACACGCTCTGTTTGGTCTTGTGCTGGTTTCCCGCTCAATCCGTAAATCGATACTACATGTAGTGCAAGCGCCTCGCCGGAACCCCAAGATGATGTATTACAAGTATGTCATTCAATCCACCGGTCGTCCACAGGCAGGCGGCCTCAAAATGTCCGTAATTCCGCCAAAGTGAGAGATGAAATCCACACCCTGTGGACTACTTAGCCACATTAAATCTCCCGCGTGTCGCCGGCTCCCGGCGTGTCGTGACAGTTTGAAAAATGTGGCGTGGCGAACAGCTAAAATCCTCTGATGGTCAATCTTCTCCACCTCCGGACCCTGCTGGAGGTCACCCGGCTGGGATCCTTCGCGGCCGCCGCCACCCAGCTTGGCTACACGGCTTCTGCCGTCTCCCAGCAAATGGCCGCTTTGGAACGGGACACGGGCGTGGAACTGTTCCAACGCTCAGCCCGGAGCGTGGTGCCGACCGAGGCGGCAGTCACCATGACCCGCCATGCTTCCAAGGTCCTCACGGATGTGGAAGCGCTCATGGCTGCTGCGTCCAGGACCAACGATGCGCCGGCACAGGAGCTCCGGCTTGGCATCTTCCCCAGCCTGGCAACCTATGTCCTGCCGGACATCCTGCGGAACGATCGCTGGAACGGCCTGGGGATCGAGCTCAAAGTCTCTGTCGCCGAGCCTGCCCAGACCATCCAGGGACTGCGGACCGGAGGTGAACTCGACGTTGCCCTCGTCTACCAGGTGGGCCAGTCCGGCCTGGCCTGGCCGCACTCCCTGGAACGCCAGTGGATCGGCGATGACAACTTCCGCGTGGTGCTCCCTGCTTCCTGGAAGATCCGCGAAGACGCGGAGATCGAAGCGGCGCACCTTTCGGACATGCCGTGGATCGTGCACCACCCAGGCACCAGCGACGCCCTGGTGATCGAGCGTCTCTTCGCCAGTTGCAATCTGCACCCCCGGGTAGTGGCCTACAGTGACGACTTCCACGCGAGCCTCGAGATGACGGCAGCCGGACTGGGTGCCTCGCTGGTTCCGGAACTGGCGCTGCGGAACCGGCCATCCGGCGTCGTGGTCCTTGACGTGCCGGACATCCGGCTGGCGCGCAACGTGTTCGCACTGCTCATCAACGAGAAGCGCACAGCGCAGGTTCAGCTCTTTACCCAGCTCCTTGCGGACACCTTGAAGGGAACGTCCGGAAAGGCGGGACTGCCGCCGCTCAAACCAGCACCGTCGAAGGCTCCGCAGCGGCGGCGGTGAAATATCCGCAAGTGCTGGAACCCTCTGGTTGATGGGGTTAGATTGATCACATGGGCAAGGTAGCGAGCAAGCATTTCGGGGAAATCGAGCTCAATCACGGGCGTGAACACTGCTTCGTGGCCAAACACGAAATAGCCGGGAACGCCCTGGAGCTGGACCTTAATGTCACGGCGCACGACCATTTCGACGAGGCAGCACTGCACAAGGTGGACTACCGCCTCAGGTTCCTCCCGGAGCTGGTGGACCAGGTCCGGGAGATGATCGCCGACGAACTGGACCAGGACGGTACCAACCCCCAACAGTTCCTGCACTTCCACAGCACCCAGCTCAAGGAGGAGCAGCTGGAATCGGTCTTCGGAGTCAGGGACAAGACGCAACTCACCAACGACGTCTTCCTCAAAGCCCTCAGGCTCGGCCACGTAGCGATCTATCCGGGCCAGCCTGAACGCTACTTTGTGCTCGACTTCACGTTGGGCTCGCATTTCACGGACGAAACCTTGGTGGTCTCCGCCGATGAAGACGGCGTGGTGGACGACGAGATCGTCTGGGAGTAGGCCTTAACGCCCGACGGCGGCCGGTTACCTTTTTCACCAGGGTCTTACCAGGTTTTTACCAGGGCCGATCCACGCCTGGGTCGTCGGGGCCACGGAGGTACCGATCACGGTCCTGGCCTTCGGTCCGCTCACTCTGTGCCTTCCGGGCGCTCTCCTGCAACTGCTGGAGTTGGTCCTGTTGCTGGACAGAAGGCTGCCCGGATCCTTGGTCTTTCGATGGCGATTCGCCGGAGTGGGACGTTTTCTTGGCTTCGAGGCGCTCCCCCGCCGCATCCAGCCGCTGGCCTTCACCCTCCCTGTTGCCCGGCCCGTCCTCGTGGCAGGACCCCGGAGCTTCCTGCACCACCTCCAAGGCCTCCGCATACAGGGCGGCTGCTTGGGGATCCCGGGAAGACGCGGCGGAGTCTCCCAGCTTCTCGATGCTCAGGGCAAGGTTGACCCGGATCCTGCATTCGTCGTCCCCCGGCCCGGCCTGGAGCGCTTTCGTGAAATCGCTGCGGGCCGAGATGAAGTCACCGGCCAGTACGTGCGCATCTCCGGAGGCAACCAAGGCTTTATGCGGCTCCAGGACATTGGCGAACAAGAGCCCGCCTGCAGCATCCGAAAGCCCGTGTTGGTTTCCCGCTGCGAATGCTTCCGCCGCTGCGCCACCCAGGGCTCCGACGCTCAGCAGCTTCGCAGCGACGGCGAGCGCAGCGAGGGCAGCCGGGGCCGACCACCACGCCAGGCGACGCTTCCGGCGTCGAGCGCTGCTTGCTTCCGTACCTTGACGAGTCACCGGACGAGCCCCCTTTCCCGCGTTCCGGACGCCCGCAGGGCCCTCAGGGCTGTCGCGTGCCGGAACGGCTCCTGCACCAGGATCAGGAAAGCCGCCAGTGCCAACAGCCAGTACAGTTCCAAGCGGCCGGATCCGTCGTCGGAAACCGCGACAAGCACGCCAGGTTTGGCTTTGCCGAGCATCTCTTCGGTTCCCCCGCTTCCCGTACGGTGCACGTACGGGACGCCGAGTTGGGTGGCGATGGTCCTCAAGGCGTCCTCGTCGATCTTCGAGACGGCTACCTCAGCGTTCTTGTCCTTGACGTATCCGCCCTTCGGGTCCGAGGGGTCCTTCATCCTGCCACCGTCAGTGGTGCCATAGCCTAGCACCGCTCCCCCGCTGACTGCCGAGGGTTCAAGCGGCAGGCGTTCAGGCGAGGATGCTGCCGTGTTCTCACCGTCCCCGGCATAGAACACCACCGCAGGACGCCCGGGGTGCTTTTCCTTCGCCGCGGCGAGCTGTTTCTTCAGCAGCGCACCGGCTTCGGTGATACTGCTGCCTGCGGCGTAGCGGGGGTTCTGCGGTTGCAGGGTGGCCACAGCCGTCTGGAGCGCTGTGGCGTCCTGGCTCAACGGCATGCGAACGGTCGCCCCGCTGTCAAAGGTGATCAGGGAGAACTTGGCGCCGGCGAGTTCCTTGGCCACGCCCAGCACATCCTCTTGGACGCCCGCAAGGCGCATCCCGCTTCCGCGATAGTCCTCCGCTGCCATGCTGGTGCTGGTATCCACCACGAAGAAAACATCCAGGTCGGTCACTGCGGTCCGGCCGCCGTCACCGGGCCAGCCCGGGCGGAGGGCGGCGACAAGCAAAAGCACGACGGCGGCCGCCCGGAGCGCTGTCCGGCGCACCAGAGGTTGGGGCTGCTTCCGGGTAAACACGGTCCAGGCGACGAACGCAACCACGGCAACTCCGGCAAGCGCAATGAACGGCCAGGGAATGATAGGGGCCAGCGTCATAGGCGCGACCGCCAACCAAGCAGCAGCAGACCCGCGCCGGACACCAAGGCAAGGCCCAAAGGCCACGCAGGCGAGTCGGCAATCACGGCCTGCGGCGCCTTGAGGTAACCCGCGGCCTCAGTCTCCTCCACCGTTGCAACGATCCCTGGGACGGCGTCCGGGCTGTCCAGCGTGTAATAGCTCCCACCGGTTGCTTCGGCGGCCGCCCGCAACTGTGCCCCGGGCTGGTCTTCGGCCCCGCCGTAATCCAGGTCCCCCGGATTCAGGGCATACACTTTCACGTCCTTGCCTTTGGCCAGCTCACTGGCCTGCTCCAGCGTGAAAATCGGGTCCCCGGACAGGAAATTGTCCGTGGCAAAGATCACCGACCGCGAGCGCCGGGCGTCTCCTGTGCCTGGCGAGGTATCAGGAAAGGCCTGTACGCAGGATGCCAGGCCGTCACCGATCAGCGACGATCCTCCCCGGCTCCAGGTGCCATCGAAGAAGGACCCAGCACCGCTGTCCAAGGCTTTCCTGGCCTCGGCAAGTTGCCCGGCCACGTAGTCGTAGTCATCCGTCAGCGGGAACAGGTGAACGCTGCTGCTGTCGAAAATCACCATGCCGATGCGCTCGCCGTCGAATTCCCGCGCAAGCTGCTCGAAGACTGCAGCCAGGGCAGCGTCGGTACTGGTCATGGAACCGGAGACGTCAAGGCAAAGGACGATGTCGCGGTTCCTCGCTTCGGGTTGCTCCGTGCTGCGTTGGGCGGGCCGGGCCGCTGCCGTCACCGTGGCGCCGAGGAAGACCGAGGCGAGCACCAGCGCCACGATCAAGGATGTGCGGTGCCTGCCGAGGGCCCGTTGGTACTCCGGCAAGGCCGTCAGACGGTCTCCATGGGCCACCAGCCGGGAAACCTCTTGCCGGTGCCTGCGGTAGAGGAACCAAACGACAACGACGACAGCCGCCGCTGCCGGGACAACCCACCAGGACGTCAATTCCATGCGCGCACCGCCTCCCGTGCGGCTGCCGCGGAGTCCTGGACCGTGCGGCCACTAACGGGTTCAAACTCTGCAGGATAGATGCCTGCTATCCCGTCGACGAACGGTTCCAGGGCGTACCTGCGCAACTCCTCCAGCGTCATGGACGTGGCAGGCTTTCCCGTCACGTGCCCGGCGAATTCCCGCACCAGGAAGCTCAACCGTTGGTGTGCGGCGCGCTCGGGCAACCGTCCGGCGTCGGCATCGGCCACGACCGAATCGATCGCCTGCAGGCAGGAGAGCCGCAAGCCCGCCAGGTCCCGGGGAACCACCGGATGGGTCCGGTGTGCCCTCTTGCGGCGGGGCCACAAGAGAAAGGCATACCAGGCGGCCACCACCAGCAAGACCAGCACACCCAGCCAGAACCACGCCTGGCTGTACGCAAGAGGACCGTAGAAACCGGAGTTATCCTGCACGCTTGGCCTTCCCGGACTTGTGCCTCTCCAACAACGCGAACACCGCGGACACCATCTCGCCGCTGCTGCCCACCTGCTCCTCCGCGATCCCCAGCCGACGGAAAACATCCCTGCGTTGCGAATCACGCCGGTCCATGGCCGCCGCATAGGCCTGCCGGACTTCTCTGCTGTCCGCCAGCGCACCCGGAATCACGAATCCCTGCCCAACATCCCGGCTTGACCCTCCGCCTTCCTCCCCCGCCAGGTAGGCGTCCCTGATGGTGAGCCAAAGAACCTCATGGCGCACCCTCAACCGGCGGAGCAACTCCTCAGTCCGTGCGTCCGGCAGGAACTCATCGGCCACCCCCACCACAAGGAGCCGCCCCTTCAGGTACCTCAACGCGTAGTCGAGCTGCCCTGCCAGTGCGCTCGCAGGCCCTTCGGGGCGCACGGCTTCCTGCACCTCGCGCAACAGCCGTTCGAGATGGTGTTCGCCGGAACGCGGCGGGAGGTAGCGGGTGGCTTCGGCCGAACCATGGAGGAGGCCGACGTCGTCACCGTGGCGGCAGGCGAGGTAGCCCACAACTCCTGCGGCCTGGATGGCGAGGTCCACTTTGGCTTCCCCGGAAGCCGCTTCGGCGGCCATGGTGCGCCCGGTGTCCACCAGCAAGAGGACGGAGTGGCGCCGGACTGCCGTGTAACGCTTCACCAGGGGCGAACCGTGCCGGGCGGTGGCTTTCCAGTCGATGTCGCGAACCTCATCCCCGGGAACATAGGAACGGAGGTCATCGAAATCAAGGCTGCGTCCCTTGAAGACCGAACCGTATTCACCGTCAAGCAATGCGGTTGTTTTCCGATGGGCAAAGATGAACATCTTCGCCTTGACGCGTTGTAGCAGGCTGGGCACTGACGCCCCTAGGGTGTCTGCACCGACGCCAGGACTGCGTCAATGACTGTCTCCACGGCAACGCCTTCCACTACCGCATCAAAGCCAAGCACGATCCTGTGCCGAAGGACCCTGTGCGCCAGGCCCTTGACGTCTTCCGGTATGACGTGGTCGCGTCCGCTGAGCAGCGCGAGTGCCCGGGCAGCCTGGCTGAAGGCGATACTCGCCCGTGGACTTGCGCCGAACTCGATCAGCGAGGCCAGCTGCGGCTCAAGGTACTGCGCGGCATTCCGGGTGACGTAAGCCAGGCCCACGATGTACCGGACAATCGCCGGATCAATGTAGACGCGCCGCACCAGTTCCTGGACCTGGAGCACCGCGTCCAGCGACGCTGCAGCGGGAGGTTTCTGCCCGGAGTCGAACACGCCGGCGTCAATCCTGCGGATGACTTCGGCTTCCTCCGCCGGGCTCGGGTAATCAAGCACATCCTTGAGCATGAAGCGGTCCATCTGCGCCTCGGGCAACCTGTAGGTGCCCTCCTGCTCTATGGGGTTCTGCGTGGCCAGCACCAGGAAGGGCTGTGGCAGCGGATAGGACTCGCCCCCGATCGAAGTCTGCCGTTCCTGCATGGCTTCCAGCATGGCGCTCTGGGTCTTGGCGCTGGACCGGTTGATTTCGTCGAGCAGCACGATGTTGGCGTGGACAGGGCCCAGCTGCGTGACGAAGGTGCCCTTGGCGGCATCGAAGATCTGGGTTCCAGCGATGTCGCTGGGAAGCAGGTCGGGCGTACATTGGATCCGGCGGAAATCGGCGCTGACAGCCTCGGCCAAGGCATGGGCAGCAGTGGTCTTGGCCAATCCCGGAACGCTTTCCAAAAGGACGTGGCCGCTCGTCAGGAGACCGATCACCAGGGTTTCCCGCAACCGTTCCTGGCCCACTACCTTGGCTTCGAAACTACGGACGATACCGCCGACGAGTTGCTGCGCACGGGCCATATCCGGTGCATCGATCCCGGCTGTGGCGGTGTTTTGAAGCACTCGTTATCCCCTCGGTGGCGTTCAGTTTTCAGTTTGCCGCACCAGGTGTACGGCGCGGTCCTGCTTCCGGCCACTCTATCCAAGCCGCAACCACCTTGGCCCGCAATGGGTACCCCTCCCCATGCGGACTTCGGAGGTCTATCCTTTTGCCATGCATCAGCTACCAGCCGCCTACCAGCAGTACCTCGACAGCCAGACCCAACACGTCAATGACGCCGTCCGGCCCGTATTACTCCAGTCTGCCGCGGACCAGCGCCACGGGGTACGGATCACCTACAACCACGGACCTACCGGTCATCAGGCCCATGTGGATGAGTCCATTCCGTACGGGGAGATCGTCGAAGACATCGACTGACCCCCAAAGACATCGACTGATCCCCGAGACAGAGCCTCAGCCTTCCAGCAGGAGCCTTTGCGCCCGGGGAGCCAGGGTGTGTTCCAGGACGAGGCATGCTGCCCCAATGGCGCCCACGTCCTCGCCTACGCCCGAGCCAACCACATCGATGCCGTGGATCATCCGGGCGGCACTGTTCTGCGCAATGAGCTGGGGTACGCTGCCCAGGAAGTACTTGGACATCCGGCCCCAGAACGGACCGCCGAACACCACGCGTTCAACATCGAGGGTGTTCGTTACCACGGAAACCGCGCGGGCAACCAGGACGGCGGACTTCTCCAGGATGGCGATCGCCTTTTCGTCCCCGGCGTCCGCCTTGTCACACAGCATGGCATAGCGCTCCTGCACGGCCGGGCCATCCTCCTGGCCATGACCATCCAGGACACCGGCAGCCTCTGCTTCGGCCACCAGGACCTGCGGGATGCACGAGGATTTCACGCAACCCCGCAGCCCGCAATCGCAGGGAGGGCCGTCCGGGTCCACAATGATGTGCCCAATCTCGCCAGCGTTGCCCGACGTACCCCGGACCACCTCGTCGTTGAGGACAAGGCCGCAGCCGATGCCGGTTCCCATGTACATGAAGACAAAACTGCCGGCCCCGCTCGCTCCACCAGCCCACGTCTCCGCAACGGCGGCGCTGGTGACATCCTTGTCCACCAGCGTCTCAAGGCCCGTGGCTTCGGTGAGGGCTTCACGGATGCGCACCCGGTTCCACCGGGTCAGCAACGGCGGCTCAACAACGGAACCTTCGTCAAGGTCGATCGGACCCGGCACGGCGACGCCCAGCCCGGCAATCTTTGACTGGTCCACGCCCGATTCCTCGATGAGCACCTGGATCTGCCCGGCGATGCTCGTAATGACTGCTGCCGGGTCGCCACCCGGGGTGGCCATACGCGAATGCCTGACCACATCCCCCAGCAGGTCCAGGACCACGAAGGTAATGACGGCCGGGTCCAGGTGGACACCCACGGCGTACATGCCGGATGGATTCAAGCGAAGGATGGTGCGGGGCTTGCCTGGACCGGTGCCTTCCTTACCTGCCTCGACAATGAGTTCCTGGTCCAGGAGGCGGCGGGAGATGTTGGAAATGGTCTGCGGCGACAACCCCACGATGTGTGCGAGTTCAACACGGCTGAGCCCTCCGGAAGACCGCCGGATAGCTTCCAGGATCACCGTCAGATTGAAGTCGCCCATACGGGGTAGGTTCGTTCCGCGCCTTGGTGCCGGCGTCCGGATCTCAGTCACGGATTCCCCTTGTCTTGAGAAACAAATTCCTTGAACTTCATCTGTGTCAGAATCGTACGTCACCCCCGCTCAGACGGGTATGTGCACACAACAACCGGAGCCAGGGGCAGATACCGACGACACTGAATTCTATGTGACGCCTGCGGCACTGACGTGTTTCATGACACGCCGGGCGTGCCGGGGTCAGGCCTTCCGGCTCCGCGTCACCGTGAACTTCGGGTTGCGGCCCTCCACCGTTGTTGGTCCGACGAGGCGTCCCAAAACCGGACGATACTGCAGGTGGCTGTTGTAAACCGTCCAGAGTTCCCCGCCCGGGGCTAGCACGCGGGCTGCTGCGTCGAACATCTTGAGGGCGGCGCCGGCGTGGACGCTGGCACCCAGATGGAAGGGAGGGTTCAGCAGGATAAGTTCCGCACTGCCGGAGTCGAACGAGGACATCGCATCGTCGTGAACCACCGTCACCCGTCCGTCCAGGCCATTGGCAGCAGCTGTTCCGCGGGCCGAGGCAACGGCAGCGGCGGACTGGTCCGTCGCCAGCACCCTGGACGCTGGAAAGCGGCGCGCATACATCGTGGCCAGGATCCCGGTACCACACCCAAGGTCCACCACTGTGCCGGCGGCCGGCATGCGGTCCAGGAAAGTCAGGAGGAAACGCGTGCCGATATCCAGCCGGGCCCCGGAGAACGCAGCTCCGTGGGCGCAAACATCCAGATCCAGTTCGGCCAGGTGCTCCAGGACCGGGTAAGGCGCCTTGCCAGCTGTGGCTGTGGGTCCGCTGGCCTTCAGCACCCTGGATTTTTGGCGGGCATGTTGGGGTTGCACCGTCGAAAACGACTTCTCCAGCACGGTATTCATGCCCAGGCTCATGTGCTTCACGCGGCCACCGGCCAGCAGCACCGCGCCGGGCGCAGCGAAGCGGGCCACGGCGTCGGCAATTTCCTCCAGTTCCGCCAGCGACTTGGGCAACTGCAGAAGCACCAGGTTCGCGCCTGACAGCAGCTCCGCGCCGAGTTCGTGGGCCGCGTACCGGTCCTCAAGGCCCGCTGCGCGGGCGTTGTGCCGCAGGGCCATGCGGCCGGTAAAGAGGTCCTGGTGGACACTGACATGGTCGACGCCCAAGCCCACCAGGGAACCGAGGGTGAGGGCTCCGTAGCGGTCGCCGATCACCACTACGCGGGTATCCGCTGCCAGCAGTTCGGCAGCGGTGTCCAGCAGGAGCCTGTCCGTCGCATCGTAGGCGTGCAGGTTGTCCGCCTCAACATCGGGAAAGCGCCCCAAGGTGCCGAACAGAGCATCCAACCCAGATAACATCACGGTGCTTTTCCTCTTTGCAGATGTAAGAAATTCGTACGCCAAAGTGTCTCGACTTCACGGTCGCTTGGGAGGAACGTGGTTGGTGCACACAGCACAAACACCCGTTCAGGGCACTGATCCCGGCTTCCCCGTGAGCCCGGCGCCGGGACCATCAGCGATCCGGCTCCCCCTCCCCTGCGAGCAAAACCATGACTGTCAATGTTGTCACGCAACTGCAAGTGAAGTCACATAACTCTCCGGACGAAACCCGCCGACCGGACAAGACCGTGGTGGACATCGTCACCGTGGGCGACTACACCATTGGGCGAAATACCTTCCAACCAGGTTGGACGTGGGCAGACTGCATCAAGCCGGTGGTGGGCACCGATACGTGCCAGCTGAACCACGTCGGCTTCTGCGTCTCCGGAGCCCTGGAAGTGGAAACCGACGACGGCAACCGCATCAGTATTTCCGCCGGAGACTCCTACACCATCCCGCCGGGCCACAACGCCCGGGTGGTAGGCGACGAACCGTTCCAAGGCGTCGAGTTCCTGAGCGCCGCGGAATTTGCCCGGCCACAGGAGTAGCCCGGTTCCACGAAAAAGGCCCCGCTCTGACGAGCGGGGCCTTTTGTCCGAAGTGGAGCTGAGGGGACTCGAACCCCTGACCCCCTGCATGCCATGCAGGTGCGCTACCAGCTGCGCCACAGCCCCGGACGTGTTGTTTTCAGCGGAAGTCTTCCCTTCCTGCCGAAGCAACTCGTCAATACTACCCACAAAGTATCGAGATGCGAAATCGAGCCGGAATGATGTAGATCACATGATGTGGCCGCTTCCGGGAAACAAAAATCTCCCCCTTCGCCTTTGCGAAGAGGGAGATCGTTAGGGTGGAGCTGAGGGGACTCGAACCCCTGACCCCCTGCATGCCATGCAGGTGCGCTACCAGCTGCGCCACAGCCCCATATTCTTGTTGTTTCGCTTCCAGGCTTTCCAGCCCTTCCTGCCGAAGCAACTCAAATATCTTAGAACAGCATTTCCGATAATTCCAAATCGGGCATATTCCGAGGTGAAAAGCCTACTGGCCGTCGGAATCCTCGCCGGCCACAGCCTTCGCCGAAGCATCGTCGCCGAGCTCGAGGTCCACCACAGGGCAGTCCTTCCACAGACGCTCAAGCGCGTAGAACACGCGATCCTCAGCGTGCTGGACGTGGATAACGATGTCGGCGTAGTCCAGGAGTACCCAGCGGCCTTCAGACCGGCCTTCGCGGCGTACGGGACGCAGGTCCTGCTTCAGGAGCTCTTCCTCGATGCCGTCCACGATCGCGTTGACCTGGCGTTCTGTGGGAGCCGAAGCGATCAGGAAGACGTCGGTCAGCGCCAGGCGCTCACTGACGTCCAGGGCGACAATGTCCTCGGCAAGTTTCTCTGCCGCGGCACGCGCTGCGTGGCGGGCGAGGGTAATGGATTGTTCGTGTGCAGACACAGGGACTCCTTGTAGTGGCCGGAGGGCCTTTGGGTGGCGAAAGCCGTATTTCCAGCGGAACTAACCGCTCGTGATCATGATGATGCCGACAATAAGTGCAACGAGGCCCAACGCGAGGACCCCGTATTGCAGCAGGCGGCTGCGCTGCGCCCTGGCCAGGCCCGCGGTATTGGCGTCGAGGGGATCCAGCCCGTAAGCGGTACGTGCCGAAACCGGCGGATGCTCGGCTTCCTGCCCCGGATCAACGACGACGGCATTGCGCTTCCGCGCGTTCCTCGCCACCGCTTCGGCACGGGCAAGGACCCCGGCACGCCCCCGGGAGGGCCGTCCGTTACCTGCGGCGGGCGCGGCCTTGGCGTTGGCCGACGTTACAACGGGGACAAAGGTGGTGCTGGGCCGCTTCATGACCGGACGCTCAACGCCAGGCACCTTGACGAATTCAAGCGGGGTGACCATGGCAAGGTTGTTTGCAGTGGACGGTCCCGAGGCCGTGCCGGGCGCCTTCGACTCGGTCTTTTCTCCAGAGGCTTTCTCTGGCGCGGCCTTCTCGGCCAGCTTCTGCTTGGCCGCTGCCCTCTTGTTCAGGACGGCCGCACGCTCAGCCAACGCAATCTGCTGGGCAAGGACCTCGGGATCCACCGCGAGGGGATCCTGCTCGGCGATATGTTCCAGCTTGGCAGTCTGGTTTTGCACTTGGGCCGCAATCAGCTCACGGACCGCAAGGGCCTGCTCCACTGACATTTCGGAACCGTCCGCTGCGGACTGAGCGTCTGTCGGTCCGGCGGCCTTCGCTCCCGGCACGGCAGAGATGGGGGCGTCCTTTGCCTCGTCTGGAGGCGCAGCCGGCTCCGGAGCCTTGGCACCGGGCGCCGGCACAATCGGATTGGCGGAGGTAGCCACCTCTGCCTGGAGCTGCTGCAGGCGGAGCTGGCGCCGGGTGGGCGGGCCACCACCGGAAAGCTGCTCTTCCTTGTCGGCGAGCTCTTTGATGGTCCGGAGGGCGGCACGGTCGCGGGCGCGGATCTGTGAGGAGCGCTCTGTCGCAGGCGCCACCGCGTCCAGGGGGGCGTCAGCGGCGCGACGGTTCCGGCCGTTGTCCTCGGCCTGCGCCGGCTGGGGTGCTTCCGGTGGGGATGCGGGCTGTGCTGCATCCGGTGTGGTCGCGGTGGCCTGGGCTTGCTCCTGCTCTTCGCGGGCGCGGCGAAGCTCACGCCTGCTGCGGATGGGTCGCTGTTCCTGGCTGCTCATTGAAAACTCATTCAGTACGTGCTTGGTCGTCTGATCCGGCAAGCGCTGGTGCCAACTCCCCTGCGCTGCTTCCTGGCGCGTACAGTCCATACTTTGCGATGTACTGCACCACACCATCCGGCACGAGGTACCAGACAGGATTTCCTTCATTCACCCGGTTGCGGCAGTCCGTTGACGAGATGGCCATGGCTGGAACCTCAAGCAGGCTGACGTCGTCCCGGCCAAGGTTGTGGAGTTCGTGTCCGGGCCGGGTCACACCCACAAAATGGGCCAGCGACCACAGCTCGTCAACGTCCTTCCAGGACAGGATTTGCGCCAAGGCATCAGCGCCCGTGATGAAGAACAGATCGGCATCCGGACGCTGATGGCGGAGATCGCGCAGGGTGTCGATGGTGTACGTGGGGCCTGGACGGTCCACATCCACCCGGCTCACAGTGAAGCGGGGATTGGAAGCGGTGGCAATGACCGTCATCAAATAGCGGTGCTCGGGCTTGCTGACTTTCTTACTGGACTTTTGCCATGGTTGTCCCGTGGGCACGAAGACAACTTCATCCAGGTCGAACTTGGCAGCAACTTCGCTCGCAGCCACAAGGTGGCCGTGGTGGATGGGATCAAACGTTCCACCCATCACGCCCAAACGGAGCCTGCGCCCCGAATCCCCACGCGGTGTTGCAGCGATGATGTCAGTGGCCCGGCTTGTGCGTGTGCTTGTTCGGGTGCTGGCGGTGCGGGTCACTGTGCTCTTCCACGGCCTCGTGGCGGTTGCCGAGGTTGGTGTAGGAGAGGGTCACGAACATGAGGACCAGGAGGAGGGCGAACATGACGATGCCAAAGACCCACGGTTCTGCCCACAGCGGCGCAGCTTCCTCGTGACCGCCCTCGGTTTGCGCGGCAATGGATATGGCGATCTGCTGAAACAGCATCTTCTCCCCTAGTTGGTTCTCAAAGGATGACGACGGCGGGCCTTCCCGCCGCTTCGGACTTCTGTTCTATGTTACAGCGTTGCTAGCCGCGGACTTGGCCTTCGCCCTGGACGATCCACTTGGTGGTGGTCAGTTCCGTCAGGCCCATGGGGCCGCGCGCATGGAGCTTCTGCGTGGAGATGCCTACCTCGGCACCCAAGCCAAGCTCGCCGCCGTCGGTAAAGCGCGTGGAGGCATTGACGATGACGGCAGCGGAATCCACCTCGGCAATGAACCTTTCCGCATTGGCCAGGTTGTTGGTCAGGATCGCTTCGGTGTGGCCGGTGGTCCAGGTACGGATGTGCTTGACCGCATCATCGAGGGTGTCCACCATGGCGACGGCGAGGTCCAGGTCCATGTACTCGGTGGCCCAATCGTCGTCGTCAGCCGGTACCGTTTCGACGTTCGCACCCAAGGCGGCGGCGATCCTGTCATCCACGTGGAGGGTGACTCCAGCGGAACGAAGGGCCTTGGCCACAGCGGGAAGCACCGTGGAACCGGAGTGCACCAGGAGCGTTTCCACGGTGTTGCAAACACTGGGACGCTGGGTCTTGGCGTTGAGCAGGATGTCCACGGCCATCTCTTCGCCCGCGGACTCGTCGATGAAGATATGGACGTTGCCCTCGCCCGTCTCAATGACGGGAACGGAAGAGTTGGTGACTACGGTCTGGATCAGGTCACGCCCGCCGCGGGGAATGAGCACATCCACCTTGCCGCGGGCACGCATGAGCACGTTGGCGCCCTCCCGGCCGAACTGGTCGACGGTCTGCACTGCGTCTGCAGGCAGGCCCACGGAATCCAGGGCTTCGCGGAGGATACGGACCAACGCCTCATTGGTGTTGGCCGCTGCCGAGCCGCCACGCAGGATCACGGCATTGCCGCTCTTGAGGGCAAGCCCTGCGATGTCCACGGTGACGTTGGGGCGGGCCTCGTAAATGGCGGCCACCACGCCCATCGGGACGTTGACCTGGCGCAGGCGCAGGCCGTTGGGCAGGGTTTGTCCGCGGACCACGTTGCCCACGGGATCGGGCAGCCCGGCAAGGTTCTCCAGAGCGGCAACCAGGCCGTCAATCCGGGCCGGGGTCAGGGTCAGCCGGTCCAAAAGGGCGGCAGATGTACCGTTCGCCCGCCCCGCCGCCACGTCCTTGGCGTTGGCTTCGAGTACCTGCTTCTGCTGGTCCAGCAGGGCGGCGCCGATGGCCCGCAGTGCGCTGTCCTTCCAGGAACGGTTGGCCTGGCCCATGCGCCGGGCAGCCTTGCGGGAACGGTCTGCGATCCCGTAAACGGCAGACTGGACATCTCCGGCAGAGACTGGAACGGTGCCCGCCGCAGGGTTCCCCGGCGTTTGGCCGGCGGCACCGGAAACGTCGGAAATCACGGGGGCGTCAGGAGTCAGCGCTTCAGTCATGCTCCAAGTTTAGATGAGCGGGGCGCCCGGAGGAGCACCAGGTCATCAACATGAACAACTTCGCGATCATAGCCGCGGCCCATGGCCTGGCCA
This sequence comes from Paenarthrobacter sp. NPDC089714, assembly GCF_044748905.1. Taxonomy (NCBI): domain Bacteria; kingdom Bacillati; phylum Actinomycetota; class Actinomycetes; order Micrococcales; family Micrococcaceae; genus Paenarthrobacter; species Paenarthrobacter sp. NPDC089714. Next base: position 68,291 of record NZ_JBIVGX010000003.1, on the reverse strand, counting down.
AGTTCCTGGGTGGACCGCCCCAACATCTTCGGCAGTTCGTCCGAGGAGTAGTTCACCAGCCCTCGCGCCACCACGGCGCCGTCCAGCCCAACCATCTCCACCGGGTCGCCGGCTTCGAATTCCCCCGAAACCTCGGAAATTCCTGCGGGCAGGAGTGACCTGTGCCGTTCGCGCACGGCCTTCACTGCGCCGTCGTCGAGCACCAACCGGCCACGGACCGTGGCCAGATGCGCCAGCCACAGAAGGCGGACAGGCTTGCGGTTGCCGTTGACGGCGAACCAGGTTCCCACATTCCCGCCGTTCAGCGCCGCGGCGGCGTTGGCGGTGGAGGTGACCAAGGCATGGATACCCGAGCCTGCCGCAATGGACGCCGCCTCAACCTTGGTCATCATGCCGCCGGTACCGACGCCGGCCTTTCCGGCCTTGCCAATGGTGACGCCTTCGAGGTCCTGCGGTCCCCGGACCAACGGGATGCGTTGCGCGCCCTGGGATGGAGGACCGTCGTAGAGGGCGTCGACGTCGGAAAGCAGCACCAGCGCGTCCGCGCGGACCAGGTGGGCCACAAGGGCCGCAAGGCGGTCATTGTCGCCGAAACGGATTTCGTGGGTGGCCACGGTGTCGTTCTCATTGACCACAGGCACCACCCCGAGGTTCAGCAAACGGTCCAAAGCCCTGAATGCATTGGTGTGCTGGGTGCGGCGCATGAGGTCATCGGCGGTGAGCAGGACCTGGCTGACAGTGACGCCGTGGGCGTTGAAGGCCTGGGTGTAGCGGGCCATGAGCAGGCCCTGTCCCACGCTGGCCGCTGCCTGCTGGGTGGCGAGGTCCTTGGGACGCTTCGCCAGGCCCAAGGGGGCAAGGCCGGCAGCGATGGCACCGGAGGAAACCAGGATGATCTCGGCACCTGCGTTCCGTTTCTCCGCCAGCGCGTTGACCAGGCCGGTCAGCGACTTTTCGGAAATACCGCCCTTGATGCTGGTCAGGGACGACGAACCGACCTTCACCACGATCCGCTTGGCGGAGGCCAGTGCGTGGCGTTCGTGGATGTCCGGTTGGGGGGTTTCGACGGTTTTAGTCGTCATCACCGTTGTCCAGGTTGCTTTCCTTGATGGGCTGCGCACGACGGCGGCTGGCCGACTCCGTCCAGATGCCCGCCTTTCGCTCGGCTTCCAGTTCGGCGCGCGCGGCGGCCTTCGCTTCGCGGCGCTCCACCTGTTCTTCGCGCTTCTGGGCCCGCGTGGGACGGTCGCCGATGTCGGCCACCCGGATATCCGTACCACGGGGCGTGGCGAGGAGTTCCGCGCCAGCCATCATGGTTGGCTCCCAGTCGAAGACCACGCCGTCGTCTTCGCCGATCACCACAGTATCGCCGGGCTTGGCACCGACCTTGAAGAGTTCGGTCTCCACGCCCAATTTGGCAAGGCGGTCGGCAAGGAAGCCGATCGCTTCCTCGTTGGTGAAGTCGGTCTGCTTGACCCAGCGCACCGGCTTTTCGCCCAGCACGCGGAAGAGTGGCTCGAGGTTCTTTTCCTCGCGGCGGATCCGGAAGCCGGATTCGTTGACCGCGCGGGGCCGCAGCACCGGTGCCGCTACCTTCGGTGGCGCGATCTCCACGGCATCGCGGGCAGCCTTGACGATTTCAGCCATGGCAAAGCTGAGCGGGCGCAGGCCTTCGTGGCTGGTGGCTGAAACTTCGAAGACACGGTAGCCGCGGGCTTCCAGGTCCGGGCGGACGAACTCGGCCATGTCCTTGCCGTCCGGCAGGTCCACCTTGTTCAGGACTACCAGCTTGGGACGCTCATTAAGGGGAACGACCTCCCCGTCGACTCCGGCGTAGCTCATGTCCACGGCATACTTGTCGAGTTCGGCCTCGATGATGGCCAGGTCGGACAGCGGATCGCGGTCGGACTCCAGGGTGCCGCAGTCGAGGACATGCACCAGGGCAGCACAGCGCTCAACGTGGCGCAGGAAGTTATGGCCGAGGCCCTTGCCCTCGCTCGCCCCTTCAATCAGTCCGGGAACATCTGCAATGGTGAACCGGACCTCACCGGCCTGGACCACTCCCAGGTTGGGGATCAGGGTGGTGAACGGGTAGTCGGCAATCTTGGGGCGCGCAGCGGACATGGCCGCGATCAGGCTGGACTTGCCGGCAGACGGGAATCCAACCAGGGCAATATCTGCAATGGACTTCAGTTCCAGGACGATGTCGCTGGAATCGCCTTCGATGCCCAGCAAGGCAAAACCGGGGGCACGCCGCTTCTGCGACGAAAGGGCGGCGTTGCCCAGGCCACCCTGTCCACCCGCGGCCGCGATGTACTCCGTGCCCTCCCCCACGAGGTCAGCCAGTACGTCGCCATCCTTGGTTTTCACCACCGTACCGTCGGGTACGGGAAGGACCAGGGTTTCGCCGTTCTTGCCGCCGCGCCAGTCCCCCATGCCGGGGCCACCGTTGGTAGCGTGGCGGTGCGGAGCGTGGTGGTAGTCCAGCAACGTGGTGGTTTGCGACGACACACGGAGGATGACGTCGCCACCATTGCCGCCGTTGCCGCCGTCGGGTCCGCCGAGTGGCTTGAATTTTTCACGCTTGACGGAAACACAGCCGTGGCCGCCGGTACCGCCTGAAACGTGCAGGACTACCCGGTCTACAAAGCTCGCCACGTCTATCTCCTCTGTCGCTGTAAACAGCGCGAATGCCATGTCCGGCGCACACCGGGCGCCCCGAACGATTGTAATGCGGTTAAAAGAACGGTGGAGCGGGCCTTTTGGGCCCGCTCCACCGGTTCAGAACGTGTTGTTACTCTGCAGCTGCAGCAGCAACGATGTTCACTACGCGACGGCCGCGGCGAGTACCGAACTCAACCGCACCAGCCTGGAGTGCGAACAGGGTGTCGTCGCCACCGCGACCCACGCCTGCACCGGGGTGGAAGTGGGTTCCACGCTGGCGAACGATGATTTCGCCTGCGGAAACTACCTGGCCACCGAAACGCTTGACGCCGAGGCGCTGTGCGTTGGAGTCACGACCGTTGCGAGTGGAGCTCGCGCCTTTTTTGTGTGCCATGTGAAATGCCTGCCTCTAAATATGTGGGGAAACTGAAAATCTGAACTGCGTAAGGAAAGTTACGCGATGCTCGTGATCTTGATCTTGGTCAGTTCCTGACGGTGACCCTGGCGCTTCTTGTAGCCGGTCTTGTTCTTGAACTTCTGGATGACGATCTTGGGACCACGGAGGTCCTCCAGGATCTCGGCCGTGACCTTCACCTTGGCCAGGTCCGCAGCAGCGGAGGTGACCTTGTCGCCGTCAACCAGGAGCAAGGCGGGCAGCTCAAGCGTGCTGCCGGCTCCACCGGGGACGCGGTTCAGCGTTACGTAGTCTCCAACGGAAACCTTTTCTTGGCGGCCGCCTGCGCGGACAATCGCGTACACCACTGGGGTACTCACTTCTCTCGACGTTTCTTACTAAATTTGCGTGCGGAACTCGAACCGGAATCAGGCCTGGTTCACGCTGTGCCTCAACGCCGTGGACTCCAGATCGAAGCCCGCGAGTCATCCCGTGAATAATTCCAGGGGGCATAACCCAAGTGTTGGCGTAAGCACCGAAGATCAAGATTACGCTAGTTCGACCCTCGGCTGCAAATGAGGCCGGGTCCGGAAGCCACCGCGTGACGCTAGTCACCAGTAGGAACGGACTTTCCCGGCACCGTGCCCATACAGCCTACAGGCTCCGGGACACTTTGCCGGGAATTCACCACTTCGACGCGCGGGCGGCCTTTACGCGTGCAACCGCGGGGCGTCAAAGAAGGCCGTCTCGTAGCGGCACGAATGGGCGAAAGCCTCCACCATGGCGGCCCGGTCGTGGCTGGAGGCGACGACCGCGGCCGCGTCCGTAAAGCCGATGGCCTTGCGGGTGGCCTCGGCAAAGTCTTCATCGGCGTAGGTCTTCAACCAGTCCGCATACGCGTGCTCCGACGGGGAACCTGCTGTGACGTAACTTGCGTGGAGCCGGTGTCCCACCTCGGCGTAGAGCCAGTAACAGGGCAGGATGGCCGCGAGCAGCACGCCGTAACTTCCAGAGGCCGACGCCGCCAGAAGGTGGTCCACGTAGGCCTTGGTGACAGGTCCGGTGTGGGTTGCGGCCTCCCGCGTGCTCAGCCAATTGCGGTGCAGTTCGGATTCGACTTCGAGGCAGAGCTGCGAGGACCTGGCCCAGAACAGCTGCTCTTCCTCGGTGGGAGCGAGGGCACCTGCCCGTGCCAGCACCCGCGAGTAGCCGTTCAGGTAAAGGGCATCCTGCGCGAGGTAATAGTTGAACTGTGGCTCGGGAAGGCTGCCCGACTCCAGCCCCTGGATGAATTCGAGGCCATGGATGGCGTCCAGCTCAGGTGCCGCTTCCTCCCACAGGCGGGCGGCGAAAGCCCCCGGGCCTTCGGCCTGCTGTGCATGGTGGAAGTGGTTGATGGGGCCACTGCCATGGCCCACCTCCAGCACATCCGCGGTGGCCAGGGCCTGCAGGAGCCAGGGTTTGACCTCCCGCAGCGACGCTTCCCAGTCTCCCGTCCGCGCCTGGACCGTAGCCAGGGCCGAGGACAACGAGCAGCCCGTTCCATGGCTGTTCTTCGTCTCCACCCGTGGCCCCGCCACCGAGACAAGGTCCTGCCGCAGCAAGCCACTGGTATTGACGAGCGCATCGGGACACTCGGCTCCCGCCAAGTGTCCGCCCTTCACCAGCACGGTGTTTCCACATTCGGCCGCGAGCCGCTTGCCTTGTTCGAGGGCAGTGGACCAATCCGTCGCTTCCGGCTCGCCCAGCAGCATGGCGAGTTCAGGAATGTTGGGGGTGATGAGGTCCGCCACCGGCAAGAGGCCGCGCAGGGCTGCTTCGGCGGATTCCCGGAGGAGGCGGTCACCACTGGTAGCTACCATCACCGGGTCAAGGACCACGACGGCGGGACGCACCTCCTCCAGCCAGCGACGCACCTCGCCAATCACCTCGGCGTCGCCCAGCATCCCGATCTTGACGGCGTCGATGGTTACATCGCTGCTGATCGCCTCAAGCTGCTGCCGCAGAAAGTCCACGGGCGGAACATGGACGGCGGTGACGCCCAAGGTGTTTTGCGCCGTGAGTGCCGTGACCACGGCCATTCCGTAGCCGCCGTGGGCGGCAATGCTCTTCAGGTCTGCCTGGATTCCAGCGCCGCCAGAGGGGTCGGAGCCCGCGATGCTAAGGACGCGCGGGGCCCGCCGGCCGGTGTTTGCCACGGCGTAGACGGCTGATTTCAACGATGAAGTCATGAGGGACATCCCTTCGCCGGTGCTAACCGGACAGGTTCAACGGGTCTGGATCTCAGCCCGGCCCAACGCCTGGCACCCCGTGTCAGTGACCAAGCCTAACGGACGAAGGGTCCGGCATTAGTTACTGCCGGACCCTTCGTCGGTTACATGACGTTGGCAATGCCTAGAGTTCCGAGGCCGGAACCCCCACGCCGAGGATAATCGGCTCAGAAGCAGCGGACTCCCTCTTGGCCTGCTCCTGCGGCGCCTTGGCTTCATGGGCCGCTCCCCCACCGGTGGACGCGGACACCTCATGGTGCTCTACCGTGGTCTCGTTGGCGGCACCCTGCGCCCGGCTGGCGCTGCGGTTCCGGCGCCCACGCCGGCCGCGGGCACGACTGGACGGATCGCTTTCCTCCGCAGGATCCTGCCGGGAGGGGACGGTTTCCGCGGGAGCAGCAACAGTGGCAGCGGGCCCAGCCTGGCTTTCGACAGCCACGGGATCCCCACCCAGGTGGGAGAAAGCCTCAGCCAACAGGTCCAGAGTCATGGCAGGCTTCTCCGAAGCGGGCTCCTCGTGGTGTTCCACGAAGGGCAGGGCAACCTCTTCACCGCCAAACCGGAGCACCGGCGTGGCACGCGGGGCGCCCTCAACGGCGCCCGAATCGGGCACCTCGTCAGAATGCTCTGCGCCAGCCCCGGTTGCGGCGGCGGCCGCGGCACGTGCTTCTTCCTCGGCCCGGTGAACCTCGTCGTCGTGCAGGTGGGCAGCGTGCGCTGCGGCGGCGATCGTGGCCAGGGCAGCCCTGGTGGCCTGGGCCTTGGCCTGCCGTGCCGGATCCACCGGCTCCGGAGCCGGCGTCGAAGGCGCAGGCGAAGCTGCGGTGTGGACCGGCGTCGAGCTCTCTGCCGGCTGTCCCCCGCCCTTGCCGCGGCGGCGCTTCCGCTCAGTCCGGCTGGAAGGCTGCTGCTGGGTTTCCGTGTGCGGCCGGTGCTGCTCGGCGGCAACAGCGTTTGCACGACGGTGCTCAACAGGTTCGTCGTGAGTCACCACGCCGCGTCCGGCACAGTGCTCGCACTGCTCACCAAAGACCTCGAGCAGGCCTGTGCCCATGCGCTTGCGCGTCATCTGCACCAGGCCAAGGGAGGTCACCTCCGCCACTTGGTGCTTGGTACGGTCCCGGCCCAGGCATTCCACCAGGCGGCGCAGCACCAGGTCCCGGTTGGATTCGAGCACCATGTCGATGAAGTCGATGACGATGATGCCACCGATATCGCGCAGGCGAAGCTGGCGGACTACTTCCTCGGCGGCCTCAAGGTTGTTCTTGGTGACGGTCTCCTCCAGGTTTCCACCGCTGCCGGTGAACTTGCCGGTGTTGACGTCCACCACAGTCATGGCCTCGGTACGGTCGATCACCAAGGATCCACCCGACGGCAGGAAGACCTTGCGTTCCAGGGCCTTGTGGATCTGCTCGTCGATGCGCCATGCCGAGAAAATGTCCTGGTCCTTGGTCCACTTCTCGAGCCGGCCCACCAGGTCCGGCGCAACATAGGTGACATAAGCCTCAATGGTGTCCCAGGCATCGTCGCCGGAAACGATGAGCTTGGAGAAGTCCTCGTTGAAGACGTCACGGACCACCTTGATGGTCAAATCGGGCTCGCCGTAAAGCAGCTCGGGTGCCAGGACCTTCGTGGAGGACGCCTGGCCCTCAATCCCCTCCCACTGGGCGCGGAGGCGGTTGATGTCGTGGGTCAGTTCCTCTTCCGAGGCCCCTTCGGCTGCCGTACGGACAATGACCCCGGCGTTCTCCGGCAAACGGTCCTTGAGGATCCGCTTGAGGCGGTTGCGCTCGACGTCGGGCAACTTGCGTGAGATGCCCGTCATGGAACCGCCGGGAACGTACACCAGGTAGCGGCCCGGAAGGGAAATCTGGCTGGTCAGGCGTGCACCCTTATGCCCGACGGGATCCTTGGTTACCTGCACAAGGACGGAATCACCCGATTTCAGGGCGTTTTCGATCCGGCGCGGCTGGCCCTCAAGGTTGACGGCATCCCAGTTCACCTCGCCGGCATAGAGGACCGCGTTGCGGCCACGTCCGATGTCAACGAACGCTGCTTCCATGGAAGGCAGCACGTTCTGTACCTTGCCCAGGTACACGTTGCCGATCAGCGAATCCTGCTGGGTCTTGGAAACGAAGTGCTCGGCAAGGACGCCGTCCTCCAGGACACCGATCTGGATCCTGTCGTCGCGCTGGCGCACGATCATCTGCCGGTCCACTGATTCGCGGCGGGCAAGGAACTCGGCCTCGGTGATGACCTGGCGACGGCGGCCCGTCTCGCGGGACTCGCGGCGGCGCTGCTTCTTGGCCTCAAGCCGCGTGGAACCCTTGACGCTGGCCACGCGGTTGGAACTTGTGGATTCCGAGATGGGCCGCGGTGCGCGGACACGGGTCACCGTGTTGGGCGGATCATCGTCCGATCCGCCGGTCAGTTCAAGGTCCTGGTCGCCACGGCGGCGGCGACGACGGCGACGCGAGGTGACGCCGTCTTCAAGGGGCTCGGCGGCCGGCGACTCGTCATCGTCCGCTTCCTCGCCGGACTCCTCGGCCCCGTTATCCTCACGGTCCGTTGCGCGGCGGCCACGGCGGCCACGGCTCCGGCGCCGGCGGCGGCTTCCCGCCTCCTCCAGCTCGCCGTCACCGGTGTCCTCAGAATCCTCAGCGGTCTCTTCAGTCTTTTCCTCGACTGCCGGACGGACCACTGTGCTAAGGTCGGGCGCCTGGAAAATCATGGACGTGATGGAAACGGGCTCCAGGAAGAGCGCCGAGGAACCGGGGGCGGCGTCTGCCTCGGATTCTGAGGACTCTGTGGGGACTTCTGCCCTGGCTTCCGGTTCGGCGGCTGCGCCGCCTGCCGGGGTGGTAGTCGGCGTTGCTTCTGCGCCGCCGGCCGGGGTGGTGGGGGGTTCCGTCGCGGCTTTCGGTTCCGTGGCCGGTTCGGCGGCTGCGCCGCCTGCCGGGATGGTGGTCGGCGTTGCTTCTGCGCCGTCTTCCGGGGTAGTGGTCGGCGTTGCTTCTGCGCCGTCTTCCGGGGTAGTGGTCGGCGTTGCTTCTGCGCCGCCTGCCTCCGTGGCGGCTTCCTGGGTGGTGGTCGGCGTTGCTTCCGCGCCGGCTTCCTCGGTGGTGGCCTTGGGTTTCGCAGTCCGACGACGGCGGACCGGCTTTTCCGGGGCGGGTTCGGCTTCTGCCTCGGGCACTGATGCTTCGGAGCCGGCTTCTGCTGCCGGCTGGTCCCCGGGTTCGGCGGCGTCGCCGAGGCCGGGGAGGGTTTCGGCCGGATCGGCCTTCTTGCGTGCGCGGCTGCGTCGGGCCGGGGCTTTGGGGGCTTCTTCAGGGGCGGCGGCGCTTCCGGCCTCAGGGGCGGCGGCTGGTTCGGCGGCGGCGTGCGGGGCTTCCTCCGCTACCGCTGCTACGGGCTTTGCCGTGGCTTTGCGCGGCGCGCGCGTGGTTCTGGCGCGGGTGGCCTTCTTGGGCACCTCCGCTGCTTCCGTAGAAGCTGCCTGATCATTAACGGCTACAACCTGGTCATTATCCATATGTGGCAACACTCCTGCCCCAGCGACGCCGCCACATCCAGCGCCCAGTGGGGCAAATATTGTCAAAACCCGCAGGCGTTGACAGAAGTCGGTAGTATTCCTTCCGGTTCGCACCATCATTGGGGTGCGGCAGCCCTGGAAGGCCAGTGTCTCAGTTCTGGAACCCGTTGTTCTGCTGCCACAACCAGGTGCCGTCCATTGTCATGGCGGGCCTACCAAGGATCGGCTGATCCAGGCATGCCCTGCTCACGCTGGCGGTCTTGGGAACAAGTCACCGGACCGGAGGACGAATGTGGATCGACTCCCGGCCATGTTCATTCTCTCATACCCCTACACATTCGAGTGGTAGGAAGGTGTGTCGATCTCCCCTTGCCCGCCGCCCGGAAGCTGGGCGCCACCTTCAGCATGCGGGGTTAGAATCCTCCCAAGAGCCCTTCCCGGCGACGCCGGGCCATCTGCCGAAAAGGATCACATCCGCGATGCCAAGCACCGCCAAGGGAAACCTGGACCACCAGACTTCCGTCCCCGTCGAGGCGCGGGACCCCCAACCGGACACGCTGCCGGCGATGGTTCGCAACCGGCCCTTTGGCTGGCTGCTGCTGGTCACCGGCGTCATTGGATGGCTGGCCTCCGGGGCACTGGTCCTGGAAAAGCTCCAGGTGCTTCAGGACCCCAACCACATCACCGCGTGCGACGTGAACCCATGGATCTCCTGCGGCACCGTCATGAAGACCTGGCAGAGTTCCCTGTTTGGTTTCCCCAACATGTTCATTGGCATCGTTGCCTTTGCCATCATCATCACCACGGCCATGGGGCTCCTCTCCGGAGCCAGGTTCGCCCGTGGTTACTGGATCGGACTGCAGGCCGGCGTAACGCTGGGCTTCGTCTTCGTCATCTGGCTGTGGTCGCAGGCCTTGTACGCAATCAACGTCCTTTGCCCGTTCTGCATGGTGGTGTGGGCTGTCATGATTCCCATGTTCGTCTGGGTGACCATCCGCAACCTGAGCACCGGAGTCATCAAGGCTCCTGCAGCGCTGGTCAAGCTCGTGGCCGATTCGGGCTGGATCATCGTCGCTTTGCTCTACGTGGCCGTCATTGCAACGATCTTCTTCGCTTTCCTCCACGTCTTCGCCGGGACCTCCGGCTACTAGGATTCAGCTGTAGAAACGCAGAAGGTCCCGTGTTCCTTTGGACACGGGACCTTCTGCGTCGTACTTCCTGGCTTTACTCGAACCAGATCTTGATTTCGCGTTCGGCAGACTCAACGGAGTCAGAGCCGTGAACGAGGTTCTGCTGGACAGCCAGGCCCCAGTCGCGGCCAAAGTCGCCACGGATGGTGCCCGGGGCTGCCGTCGTGGGATCGGTGGTGCCGGCCAGCGAACGGAACCCTTCGATCACACGGTGGCCTTCGAAGACTGCCGCCACTACGGGGCCGCTGAGCATGAACTCAACCAGCGGCTCATAGAACGGCTTGCCCACGTGCTCTTCGTAGTGCAGTTCAAGGAGTTCGCGGGTGGCGTTGACCTTCTTAAGCTCAGCCAGCGTGTAGCCCTTGGCTTCGATACGGGCCAGGATGCTGCCGCTGAGGTTGCGGGCGACGCCGTCGGGCTTGACCAGGACGAGTGTCCGTTCAATGCTCACAGTTGCTCCAATGTGGTTGCTTGGTGGGTTTCCCAGCCAGTTTACGGGGTTTCCGGCTCTGTCCCGTCACGGTGTGCCGCGTCCCATTCCGCTTGCTCGCGGTCGCGTTGCACCAGTTCACGGTCGATCCTCATGCCTGTGCGGATCCCGTACCACCAGCAGACCGCGAACAGGATGCCGACAATGAACATGGTGGGCTCGGCCAGGCCGGTAAGGATCAGGACGATCTGCAGTGCCCAGCCGAGGCCCACGCCCCACGGCTTCGACAGCACGGCGCAGGTCAGCACCAGGATGACGCTCAGGGCGATGCCAACGCCGAGGATGACTCCGGGAGCCACCTCGCCGCGCTTCAACCCGAAGACCACCAGCGTGCCGAAGAAGGCCACGAAGGCCTCGAGGAGCAAGACCGTGGAGCCGAACATCACCTTGGTGGAGCGGCGCTTCTTGGGCATCCCGGGACGCCATTCCCGCTGTGCTTTGGTCAGCTTCGCCATGCTTAGGCACCTGCCTTTCCGAGGAGGATGCGTGCCTCCGCCACCAGGGTGATGGACCCCGTGACCAAGACGCCACCGGCAAAGTCGTCGTTGGATTCGGAGCGCTCAACGGCCCATTCGAGGGCGTCGTCCAGTTTCTCCGCAATGTGCACGTTCTCTTCGCCGAACCCCAGGTCCACGGCGATTTCGGCCAGTTCTGCCGCGGGGATGGCCCGGGGCGAGTTGGACTGGGTAAAGCAGAATTCCTCGGCCAGGTCGCCCAACTGCTCCTTGAGCGTCTTGAGGATCTCCTCTGCGTCCTTCTCCTGCAGGATTCCCACTACCACAACCAGCTTGCTGAAGCTGAAGGCCTCATGGATGGCCTCAGCCGAGACCCGGATGCCATCGGGGTTGTGGGCTGCGTCCACCACGATGGTGGGAGCGGTCCGGACCACTTCCAAACGGCCAGGCGAGCTCACGTTGCCGAAGGCCTCCCGCAGCACGTCGGCGTCGAGTTCCTTCTCTCCCCCACCAAAGAACGCTTCAAGCGCGGCAACAGCCACGGCCGCGTTCTCCGCCTGGTGGGCGCCATGCAACGGCAGCAGCACGTCCTCGTAGCGCCCGGCCAGGCCCTGGATGGTGAGCACTTGGCCGCCGACGGCGACGCTGCGGGACTCCACCCCGAATTCCACGCCCTCGAAACGGAACGGAACGTCCACCTCACGGGCCTTGTCCAGCAGGACCTGGGCGGCATCAACCGGCTGCGCCGCGCTCACGAGGAAACCGCCAGGCTTGATGATGCCTGCCTTCTCGTAGGCAATATCCTCAGTGGTGTCGCCCAAGAGATCCGTGTGGTCGAGGGAAATGGGAGTAATGACCGATACCTGGCCGTCGCCGACGTTGGTGGCATCGGTGATACCGCCCAAACCGACCTCGAAGACCGCAACATCAACCGGCTGATCCGCGAAGATTGCGAAGCCGAGGATGGTGACGCACTCGAAATACGTGAGCCGCGGCTGGCCTTCGGCAATCAGTTCGTTGTCCACGATCTCCAGGTACGGCCGGATCTCGTCCCAGATCCGGACGAAGGTCTCATCCGGAACAGGTTCGCCGTTGATGCTGATGCGCTCGGTGACCTTGGACAGGTGCGGGCTCGTGTAACGGCCAGTACTGAGGCCGTGGGCGCGCAGTCCGGCCTCGATCATCCGCGCCGTGGACGTCTTGCCGTTGGTGCCGGTGATGTGGATGATCGGGTAGGCCTTATTGGGCTCGCCCAGCACATCCATGGCGCGGAACAACGGTGCCAGGCGCGGCTCCATCTTGTTCTCCGGCGCCCTGCCAAGGAGCTCGGCGTAGACGCTCTCAACTGAGAATTCGTCGGTCATCGGATCAGGCCCCTGCTTTCGCTACGGTGATCTGCGGTTCGTCGGCGCTGGAAAGGAGAACCTCCAGTTCCAACGTCAGCGTTTCGGTCTTGACCAGTTCAGCGTTGGCATGCAGGGCCTCCACGACGTCCTGCTGCGCTTCCACGGAGGTGCGGATGCGGTCGCTCACGTTCAGTCCTGCATCCTTGCGTGCCTGCTGGATGGCACGGACCATGTCACGGGCAAGCCCTTCGGCAGCCAACTCCGGCGTCACCTCGGTATTCAGGACAACAAACCCGCCGCCGGGCAGTACGGCTGCTGCGGCAGCACCGCCGTCGGCCGTTGCCGCCACCACGGTTTCCAGGGTGTATTCCTGCGGCTCGAGCTCGAGTCCACCGGCAACCACCACTCCAGCGTCGTTCACGGACCAGTCGCCGGACTTGGAACCCTTGATGGCCTGCTGGACGTTCTTGCCCAAGCGGGGGCCGGCGGCGCGGGCATTGACCACGAGTTTTTGCTCGATGCCGAATTCCTCGGGCGAGGCGGAGGCTGCGTCCAGCAGCCGCACGGACCGCAGGTTCAGTTCATCGGCGACGACGGCGGCAAAACCTTCCAGCGCGTCCGCACCGGGTGCCACGACAGTCAGTTCCTGCAGCGGAAGGCGGACACGGAGGTTGGCTGCCTTACGCAGGCTGGAGCCGGTGGAGCAGATCTGCTGGATGCGGTCCATGGCCTCCACGAGTTCCTGATTGGCCGGTAACAGCGAAGCCTCGGGCCAGTCCGCAAGGTGCACGGAACGGCCACCGGTCAGGCCACGCCAGATCTCCTCGCTGACAAGCGGCAACAGGGATGCCGAAACCCGGCACACAGCTTCCAACGCCGTGTACAGGGCGTCGAACGCATCCACGTTCTCGTCGAAGAAGCGCTGGCGGCTGCGGCGTACGTACCAGTTGGTGAGCATGTCCAGGTAACTGCGCAGCTCGTCACAGGCACCGGAGATGTCGTAGGTGTCCAGGCTTTCTGTCACCTTGCGGACCAAGTCGCCGGTGTTTGCCAAGAGGTACTGGTCAAGGGTGTCCGCGTAGCCGTCGTACCGCAGTTTGGCTTCGTAGCCCGCGCCCCCGTTCGCGGCGTTCGTGTACAGCGTGAAGAAGCTGTACACATTCCACAGCGGAAGGATGACCTGCCGGACACCGTCACGGATGCCCTGCTCCGTGACGATCAGGTTGCCACCGCGCAGGATCGGGCTGGACATCAGGAACCAGCGCATGGCGTCGGAACCGTCGCGATCCAGCACCTCGGACACATCCGGGTAGTTGCGCAGGCTCTTGGACATCTTCTGGCCGTCGGAGCCCAGCACGATGCCGTGGCTGATGACGTTGCGGAACGCCGGGCGGTCAAACAGCGCCGTGGACAGGATGTGGAGCATGTAGAACCAGCCACGTGTCTGGCCGATGTACTCCACAATGAAGTCCGCGGGATTGTGGGTGTCGAACCACTCCTCGTTCTGGAACGGGTAGTGGACCTGTCCGTACGGCATCGAGCCGGAATCGAACCAAACATCCAGTACGTCCTCGACGCGGCGCATGGTGGACTTGCCCGTGGGGTCGTCCGGGTTGGGGCGCGTCAGTTCGTCGATGAAGGGACGGTGCAGGTCCACCTGGCCCTCGTTGTTGACAGGCAGGCGGCCGAAGTCCGCTTCGAGGTCGGCGAGGGACCCGTACACATCCGTGCGCGGGTACTCGGGATCATCGGACTGCCACACCGGGATGGGCGAACCCCAGTACCGGTTGCGGCTGATGGACCAGTCACGGGCGTTCTCAAGCCATTTGCCGAACTGGCCATCCTTGACGTTGCCCGGGATCCAGTTGATCTCCTGGTTCAGCTCGGACATGCGGTCCTTGAACTTGGTGACCTCCACGTACCAGGAGGAAACCGCGCGGTAGATCAGGGGGTTGCGGCAGCGCCAGCAGTGCGGGTAGCTGTGCTCGTAGCTGGCTTGGCGGACCAGGCGGCCGTCGGCTCGCAGCACCTGGGTGATGGGCTTGTTGGCCTCGAAGACCTGCAGGCCAACGATGCCGGCAAGCCGGCCATGGCCGAACAGCGGCAGGAACTTCGCACCCTCGTCCACGGAGAGGACCACGGGGATGCCGGCGTCTTCACAGACCTTCTGGTCGTCTTCACCGTAGGCCGGGGCCTGGTGGACGATGCCCGTACCGTCGGTGGTGGTGACGTAGTCGGCCACGAGGATCCGCCACGCGTTCTGCGTCCCATACTTTTCGGTATCGGCGAAGTCGTTCCACAGCGGCTCGTAGTCGAGCCCTTCCAACTGGGAGCCTGCGTAGGTGGCCGTTACGGCGGCAGTTGCGGCAGCAGCGTCGTCGTACCCAAGGTCCTTGGCGTAGGAACCCAAAAGGTCAGCCGCGAGAAGGAAGCTGCCCGTCACCGGAGCCTCCGGTGAAGCGGCCTTCACGCCGTTGGGGCCAGCGGGGACCACAACGTAGGAGATATCATGCCCGACGGCGAGCGCAAGGTTGGTGGGCAGCGTCCAGGGCGTGGTGGTCCAGGCGAGCGCCTGCACGCCTGCGAGCGCCTGCGAAACCTCGGACTCGCCGCCCTTGATGGGGAACGTCACGGTGACGGTCTGGTCCTGGCGGTTCTTGTAGACATCGTCGTCCATGCGCAGCTCGTGGTTGGAGAGCGGGGTCTCGTCCTTCCAGCAGTACGGCAGGACCCTGTAGCCGTTGTAGGTGAGGCCCTTCTCGTGCAGTTGCTTGAAGGCCCAGAGCACGGACTCCATATATTCGACGTTGAGCGTCTTGTAGTCGTTGTCGAAGTCCACCCAGCGGGCCTGGCGGGTGACGTAGGCCTTCCACTCGTTGGCGTACTTCATCACCGAGGCACGGCAGGCGTCGTTGAATTTATCGATGCCCATGGCTTCGATCTGGGTCTTGTCAGTCATGCCCAGTTGCTTCATGGCTTCGAGCTCGGCGGGGAGGCCGTGGGTGTCCCAGCCGAAGCGGCGCTCCACGCGCCTGCCGCGCTGGGTCTGGTACCGGCCCACCAGGTCCTTGGCGTAGCCGGTGAGCAGGTGGCCGTAGTGGGGCAGGCCGTTGGCGAAAGGCGGGCCATCGTAGAAGACGAACTCGTTGCTGCCGTCTTGTCCCGCGTCGCGCTGGTCGATGCTCGCCTGGAAGGTGCCGTCCTGGTCCCAGTACTTGAGGATGCGCTCTTCGATCTCCGGGAACTTCACGGAGGCGGATACGCCTTGGGCGCCGGAAGGCGATGCTGAGGCCTTGGGGTAGTGGGTCATCTCGAATCCTGGTGATAGCTGGTTGACTGTCAGGATGCGAGGACGGCTCCAGGCCTGTTTCGCAACAGTCCAGGCACCGCGGTACCACCTCACTTACCGGAACACGGCGTCCCGGCCTCTCATTACTGCTGTGACGGGCTTACCCGTCCGGTTCTACTGGGAACTGTCCGCAACTGCGGGCCAGTACTGTTCTTCCGGAAGCTCACCGGTGATGGCCGGGTCAACGCTGGTTATCAAAGTCTAGCGGCAGCGGGGCACCATCGACTACTTTCCAAGTCATCCCCTGGGTGGACGGGTCCAGGGTGCATGGCTGCATAGACTCGGCCACATGACTGAACCTGCCGCCGCCCTCCCGGCTGTCCGCCGCCGGCGCCGCACGGCCTCGATTGCCTGGTCTGTTGCCGCCGCCCTTGTTGCCCTTCCGGTGGCCAGCTTGTCCTTGTTCCGGGCTGTCGAGGTTGAGTGGCCGTTGCTGGTGGTACAGGCACTGGCCTTCACGCCGTGGCTGGTGGTTCCGGCCGCTGTTGCGCTGGTGCTGGCCCTCCTGGGTCGGCGTCGGTGGACGACGATCACGACGGCGGCCCTGCTGGCTGCGCAGCTCTTCTGGCTGTTCCCGCTGGACTACGGCCGCCCGGTGGTACTGAAAGAGGGGACGGCCACCGTCCCGCTGAAGGTGATGAGCCTCAATACCGAATTTGGTGAAGCCGAAGCGGCCACAATCGTGCAACTGGTCCGTGACCACGGTGTCCAACTGCTGGCACTCCAGGAGTTTTCCCCGGCGTTACAGGACCGGCTCAGCGCCGAGGGCCTCGATACCGTGCTGTCCAACAGGATCAGCACCGCCAATGACGACGGATCCGGTGCCGCTGTGTATTCGGTCTTCCCCTTGGCGTCGGAGGGCCTTCTGCCCGACACTCCCTTCCGCATGGCGGCGACCCGGGTTGTGGCGGAAGGTTCCGGAGCCAAGGCGGCCCTGACCCTGACCAACGTCCACACCCTCCCGCCCGTGGATGAGCGCATCGGGCAGTGGAGGAGCGACCTTCTCAAGGTTTCCCGCCAGGCCGGGAGCCAAGGCAACCAGGTGCTGATGGGCGACTACAACGCCACGTATGACCACGCCGAGTTCAGAGCCCTGTTGGACGGGGGCAGGGACGGCAACAAACTGGTGGACGTCGGCACGGCCACGTGGGGAAGGTTGTCCCCCACGTGGCCCATGGAAGGCCCGCCGCTGCCGGGCGTGGTCATCGACCATGTGGTCACCTCTCCCCGGATCGGCAACAGCGCCTACTCAGTGCACACCGTTCCGGGCACGGACCATGCCGCCCTCATTGCCCAGCTCAGTATTCCTGCCGGCTAGGCCATCAGTCCTGCTTGCGGATGAGCTTGTGGTTGGCGGCCTGCGCCACGGGGCGGATCACGATCTCGTCCAGGTTGATGTGGTGCGGCAGGGAGACGGCGTACCGGACCACGTCCGCAACGTCGTCTGCCGTCAACGGCTTCTCCACCCCGGCATACACCTTGGCCGCCGCGTCCTTGTCACCCAAACGGTTCAGCGCGAACTCCTCGGTCTGGACCAGGCCCGGGGCTACCTCGATGACCCGGATGTTGTTCCCCACTTCCTCCAGCCGGAGTGCGTTGGTCACTGCATGCTGGGCGAACTTGGCTGCGTTGTAACCTGCCCCGCCTTCATAGGCTGCCAGACCTGCTGTGGAGGTCAGGTTCAGGACCGTGCCTTCGCCGTTCTCCCGAAGCATGGGCAGGAAGGCGCGGGTGATTTTCATGGTGCCCACCACGTTGACCTGATACATCCAGTCCCAGTCCTCGGTGTCCGCATTCCCGATCGTGTCAGCGCCGCGGGCTCCACCGGCAATGTTGATGAGGGTATCGGCTCCCCCGCCTTTGGTGACGGCGGCAAGCAGCGCCGCGACGTCGTCGTCGTTGGTCACATCGGCGGGGACGGGAACGGCGCCGGTCGCGGCTCCCAGGGCCTCCAGACGGTCTGCCCGGCGCGCCACGGCGTAGACCTTCCATCCCGCGCCGCTCAGCGCCCGGACCGTGGCCTCGCCGATGCCGGTGCTGGCGCCGGTGACGACTGCCGTCTTGTTCTGTGTCTGTGCTCCCAAAGTCATGGCACCACCCTATCGAGGGCAGGGCCAGCCGCTGAAGGCGCCCTGTAACTCCGGGCCATGAAACAATTGGTCCATGGCTGAATCAACGCAGGGTACAGACACGCCCGCCACCGCCCCCATTAACGTTCCCGACAAGCCGGCCCTTGAAGGCCTTGAAGCTGCCTTGACGCAGCGCTGGCTCGCGGAAGGAACCTACAAGTTCAACCCGGACACCACCCGGGAACAGGTCTACTCGATCGACACTCCCCCGCCGACCGCCTCGGGTTCGCTCCATGTCGGCCACATGTTCTCCTTCACCCAGACAGACGTCCAGGCGCGCTACATGCGCATGACCGGCAAGAACGTCTTCTATCCCATGGGCTGGGATGACAATGGCCTGCCCACCGAGCGCCGCGTCCAGAACTACTACGGCGTGCGTTGCGATCCTGCCATTCCGTACAACGCCGACTACCGTCCGCCTGCGCAGCCGGCCAAGAACCAGCGCGATTTCGACGTCGTTTCGCGCCAGAACTTCATCGAACTGTGCGAAGAACTCGCCGTTGAAGACGAGAAAGTCTTCGAAAACCTTTTCCAGACCCTTGGACTGTCCGTGGACTGGAACCTGACGTACCGCACCATCGACGACACCTCCCGTGCGGTGTCCCAGCGTGCCTTCCTCGCAAACCTCGCTGCGGGTGACGCCTACATGGCCGAAGCCCCCACCCTCTGGGATGTTACTTTCCGCACCGCCGTGGCGCAGGCTGAGCTTGAGGACCGCGAGGTCCCGGGCGCCTACTACCGCTACCCCTTCTTCACCGAAGACGGCCAGAAGATCTTCATCGAGACCACCCGTCCCGAACTGCTTGCCGCGTGTGCCGCCCTGGTGGCAAACCCCGACGACGAGCGGTACCAGCCGTTCTTCGGCAAGACTGTGAAGTCTCCGCTGTTCGACGTCGAACTCGAAGTCAAAGCCCATCCCCTGGCCAAGGCGGACAAGGGTTCGGGCATTGCCATGGTGTGTACCTTCGGTGACCTCACCGACGTCACCTGGTGGCGCGAACTGCAACTGCCGACGCGCGCCATCATGGGCCGCGACGGACGCATCATTGCCGAGACTCCCGAATGGATCACCACGGAGGCAGGCAAGGAAGCCTACGCGGCGATCGCCGGGAAGACGGCTTTCTCGGCCAAGGAAGCCGTGGTTGAGCTCCTCACCGCAGCGGATCTGCTGGACGGCGAACCGAAGAAGATCACCCACCCCGTGAACTTCTTCGAGAAGGGCGACAAGCCCCTCGAAGTGGTCACCTCCCGCCAGTGGTACATCCGCAACGGCGGACGGGACGAGGACCGCCGCGAACGGCTGATCGGTCGCGGCCAGGACATCGACTTCCACCCGTCCTTCATGCGGTCCCGCTACGAAAACTGGATCGCCGGCCTGAACGGCGACTGGCTCGTTTCGCGCCAGCGCTTCTTCGGCGTGCCGATCCCCGTCTGGTACCCGCTCGATGCCCAGGGCAACCCGGACTACGACAACCCGATCCTGCCGTCCGACGGAATGCTTCCCGTGGACCCTGCCGCCGATGCTGCTCCTGGCTACGAGGAATCCCAGCGTGACCAGGCCAACGGGTTCACCGGCGACGCCGATGTCCTGGACACCTGGGCCACGTCCTCCCTCACGCCGCAGATCGTGGGCGGTTGGAGCCGTGACGAGGAGCTGTTCGCCAAGGTCTACCCGTTCGACCTCCGCCCGCAGGGCCACGACATCATCCGGACCTGGCTGTTCTCCTCGGCCGTCCGCGCCGATGCCTTGCAGAACAGCGCTCCGTGGAGGCACGCTGCGATCTCCGGCTGGATCCTGGACCCGGACCGGAAGAAGATGTCCAAGTCCAAGGGCAACGTGGTGGTTCCCACCGATGTCCTGAACGAATACGGCTCCGACGCCGTCCGTTACTGGGCAGCATCGGCCAAGCTTGGCGCAGACACCGCGTACGAGATCGCACAGATGAAGATCGGCCGGCGTTTGGCCATCAAGCTGCTCAACGCCTCCAAGTTCGTCCTGAACCTCGGCGCCACGGAGAATTCCGTGGTCACCAACCAGCTCTCTGTCCTGAGCAACCCGCTGGACCGTGCCTTGCTCGCCCAGCTCTCGGACGTCGTAGCCCTGGCCACCAAGGCCTTCGACAACTACGACTACGCCCGGGCCCTGCAGATCACCGAATCGTTCTTCTGGCAGTTCACGGACGACTACGTCGAACTGATCAAGGACCGTGCATATGGTGCAGCCGGCGAAGCCGAGCAGGCCTCCGTGCTTGCGGCCCTCGCCACCACGCTGGACTCGCTCCTGCGTCTGTTCGCCCCCTTCCTGCCTTTCGCCACCGAAGAGGTCTGGAGCTGGTGGCGGACGGGTTCGGTGCACCGCGCCGCGTGGCCTTCCGCCCTGGAAATCGCCGACGGCGACACCACCATGCTGGGCACGGTGGGCCTGGCCCTCAGCGGCATCCGCAAGGCCAAGTCCGAGGCCAAGGTCAAGCAGCGGACCGAAGTGCTTTCTGCCAATATTTCGGCAACGGAAGTGCTTGTGGCGCAGCTCAAGGCCGGTTTGGGTGACTTGAAGGCCGCCGCAAACGCCCAGGAGATCACCCTGCAGTCCGCTGAAGGCGATCTGACGGTCAGCGACGTCGTCCTTGCGCAGCCGGAAGAGACACCCGCCTCGTAGCAGCCATCGCCCGGGAGTTTTTGGGCAAAGGGGAAGCCCCATCAGCGTTTTGCCGTTGGTGGGGCTTCGACTTTTCGGCTGTCCGGTGACGACTTGACAGTCTGGCGGAATCCTTGGAATTTCAGGTCTTCCTACCACGTCACTGGTAGCTTGCGTCCGACTTTGCCAACGGCTGCGTCGGTTGCATATCACTGAATCTTCGGTTTCCGTGTCCCTCTTCTTTCGAAGTGGGTAAGAACCATTGTTGTCCTGCCCGGGCCGATCCACAAGGCTTCCGAAAGAACTACAATCCTGTAGTTTCCGGGACCTTTTGCCGTCGCGTGTGGCAGAGTATTCCCATGCCGGAACTGCCCGAAGTGCACGGCCTGTGCACCTACCTGGACACGCAACTGAACGGAGCGGTGCTGACGAGTGTCCGCATCAACTCCATTGCCGCGCTGAAGACGGCAGATCCCCCCTACACGGCCCTGGAGGGTCGGACCATCCGCGGGGTGCGGCGCTTTGGCAAGTTCATCTGCGTCGATACCGACGAACTGTTCTTCGTCTTCCACCTGGCGAAGGCCGGCTGGGTCCGGTACACCGAGCACCCGTCCACGGCAACGCTGCGCATGGGTAAGAGCAACATCGCTGCCCGCCTGCTCCTGCACCGCGGAATCGACGACACCCACATCGGACTGGACCTCACCGAAGCTGGAACAAAGAAGAGCCTGGCCATCTACGTGGTCCGCGATCCCCTGGATGTCCACGGCATCGCTACGCTGGGCCCCGAACCACTGAGTCCCGATTTCGATGTCGAAGCGTTCGCCGGAATAGTCCGTTCAAGCTCGCAGCAGATCAAAGGACTGCTGCGGAGCCAAGCCGTGATCGCCGGAATCGGCAACGCCTACAGCGACGAGATCCTGCACGCTGCCAGGATCTCCCCCTTCGCGATTGCCAAGTCCCTGGATGAGGGGACGGTTGGCCGACTCTATGGGGCCATGCAGGAAGTGCTGGTGGGCGCCGTCGCGGCAGCGGCCGGCAAACCGTCCAGTGAACTGAAAGACACCAAACGGAGCAATTTCAGGGTCCATGCCAGGACGGGACAGCCGTGCCCGGTGTGTGGAGACACAGTGAGGGAGGTGTCCTTCGCGGACACCTCCCTCCAGTACTGCGCTACGTGCCAAACAAACGGCAAGATCCTGGCCGACCGCAGGACTTCGCGTTTCCTCAAATAGCGGCCGAACGGGTCACCCTAGTTGAACTCGGGCCGTTCGGTGCGGCTGCGCTTGAGCTCGAAGAAATGCGGGTAGCCGGCAAGTGCCACGGTTGCGTCCCAGATCTTACCGGCGTCTTCGCCACGGGGAATGCGGGTCAAGACGGGGCCGAAGAAAGCCGTACCGTTGAAGGCAACCACGGGCGTTCCTACGTCCTGCCCCACCAGTGAGATTCCTTCCTCGTGGCTGGCACGCAGCTGGGCGTCGAATTCGTCCGAGTCAGCGTAGCGCGCCAGTTCTGCGGGAAGGCCCACTTCGGCCAGGGCTTTCCGGATCACCGACGGACGATCCTTGTTGCCCTCGTGGTGGATTTCCTCGCCCATGGCGTCATAGAGGGGCTTGACGTACTCGCTGCCGTGCAACTCCTGCGCCGCGATGATCACCCTGACCGGACCCCAGCTCTTGTCCATGAGTTCGCGGTAGTCATCAGGCAAGTCGCGGCCCTCATTCAAGACGGACAGGCTCATGACATGCCACTGGGTCTCAATCCCACGGACTTGCTCCACTTCGCCGATCCAGCGGGACGTGATCCATGCAAACGGGCACGCGGGGTCGAACCAGAAATCGGCCTTGTTGACGGGTTGCTCGGTCTGTTCAGGCACAGGAAATCTCCTCAGGAAGGTGGCAACGGGCACGCTAAACGTGAAAAGCGGACAGGGCCGCTGTTTGGTGCAACGGGTGGTCAGGCGGACTTATTCCGCCGCTTCGCCACCACGTCATGGGCAATCATGGTTGGCTGGGCCTTCTTGGCCACCACGTCCTCGGTGATGACCACGGTGGCGATGTCGTCGCGGCTGGGGAGGTCGAACATGACCGGCAACAGGACTTCTTCCATGATGGCGCGCAAGCCGCGGGCTCCTGTTCCACGTTCCAGGGCCTGGTCGGCGATGGCGTTCAGGGCGTCGTCGTCGAACTGGAGTTCCACGCCGTCGAGCTGGAACATCTTCTGGTACTGCTTCACCAGGGCGTTCTTGGGCGTCGAGAGAATCTGGATCAAGGCGGGACGGTCCAGGTTGGACACCGTGGTGATCACCGGGAGCCGCCCGATGAACTCCGGGATCAGACCGAATTTGAGCAGGTCCTCCGGCATGACCTCACCGTAGGTATCCACGTTGTCCTTGACCTCGTTAAGCGGGGCGCCGAAGCCGATGCCCTTCCGGCCCGAACGGGAACCAATGATGTCTTCCAGGCCCGCGAACGCGCCAGCCACGATGAACAACACGTTGGTGGTGTCGATCTGGATGAATTCCTGGTGCGGGTGCTTGCGGCCGCCCTGCGGAGGCACCGAGGCCACCGTGCCTTCGAGGATCTTCAGCAAGGCCTGCTGCACCCCCTCACCCGAAACATCACGGGTGATGGAGGGGTTCTCGCTCTTGCGTGAAATCTTGTCGATCTCGTCGATGTAGATGATGCCTTGCTCGGCCTTCTTGACGTCGTAGTCAGCGGCCTGGATGAGCTTGAGCAGGATGTTTTCGACGTCTTCGCCCACATAGCCAGCCTCGGTGAGGGCCGTGGCGTCGGCTACCGCGAAGGGCACATTGAGCCGGCGGGCCAGGGTTTGCGCGAGGTAGGTCTTGCCGCAGCCGGTGGGGCCGATCAGCAGGATGTTGGACTTGGCGATCTCCACGTCCTCGTGGTGCGGTCCCTCGCCCAGGCTGCCGGTCTTCGGTGCATGGCCTGCCTGGATGCGCTTGTAGTGGTTGTAGACAGCTACAGCCAGCGACCGCTTGGCCGGCTCCTGGCCGATCACGTATTCCTGCAGGAAGTCGAAAATTTCGCGCGGCTTGGGAAGTTCGAAGCTGCCCAGGTCCGAGACCTCGGCGAGTTCCTCTTCAATGATCTCGTTGCAGAGTTCAATGCACTCGTCGCAGATGTACACGCCGGGCCCGGCAATCAGCTTGCGAACCTGCTTCTGGCTCTTTCCGCAAAAAGAACACTTCAGCAGATCCGTGCTCTCGCCAATCCGAGCCATGTGTGAATCCCTTCGTTGCGTGCGGGTGATGGGGCTCCGCGCCTTGCTCCATTGTGCGGCCAGACCGCGGTTGGCATCACCGTGACTTCTTCCACTCTAGGTCACAATGAGCCGCTTGGGTGGAAACAGAACGCCGGTGCGGTCCATATTTCGCGAACCGCACCGGCGTCGTTTTCCGGATGCTACCGGGCGATTGCCTGGGGCTTGATCTTCCGGGAGTCCAGTACCTGGTCAATAAGGCCGTAGTTCCGGGCTTCCTCGGCCGTGAGGATTTTGTCGCGCTCGATGTCGTTGTTGACCTGCTCGGCCGTGCGGCCGGAGTGGTGGGCGAGCGTCTCCTCAAGCCACGTACGCATGCGCATGACCTCCGCGGCCTGGATTTCCAGGTCCGAGGCCTGGCCTCCCTGGCCGCCTGACAGTGCCGGCTGGTGGATCAGCACGCGGGCGTTCGGGAGGGCAAGGCGCTTGCCAGGGGTGCCGGCTGCCAAAAGGACGGCCGCAGCACTGGCTGCCTGGCCCAGGCAGACCGTCTGGATCTCCGGACGGATGTACTGCATGGTGTCGTAAATGGCGGTCATTGCCGTGAACGAACCGCCCGGCGAGTTGATGTAGAGGGTGATGTCGCGGTCCGGGTCCGTTGATTCAAGGACCAGCAACTGGGCCATGATGTCATCAGCAGAGGCGTCGTCCACCTGTACGCCGAGGAAGATGATGCGGTCCTCGAACAGCTTGGTGTAAGGGTCCTGGCGCTTGAAACCGTAGGGGGTGCGCTCCTCGAACTGGGGCAGGACGTAGCGGCTGGAGGGGAGGTTGCCGGCAGACCATCCGAAGTTGTAGTTCATTGTTTACTCCTGGGTTTTCAGTGGTTCGTGGTGCCGGCTAGTTTTCGGTGGAGGACGCCGCGTCGGACTGGTTGGCAGTTCCGCCGCCACCGGCCACCGAGCCGGCGTGCGCCGAGATCTTGTCGAAGAAGCCGTACTCCAGTGCTTCCGCGGCCGTGAACCACTTGTCGCGGTCATTGTCCTTGAGGATGGTTTCCACGGTCTGGCCCGTCTGCTCGGCGGTGAGTTCCGCCATGACCTTCTTCATGTGCAGGATCAGCTCAGCCTGGATCTTGATGTCCGAGGCCGTTCCACCGATACCGCCGGAAGGCTGGTGCATCAGGATGCGGGCGTTGGGGGTGGCGTACCGCTTGCCCTTGGTGCCGGAGGAAAGCAGGAACTGCCCCATGGAAGCGGCCAGGCCGGTGGCGACCGTGACGACGTCGTTCGGAATGAACTGCATGGTGTCGTAGATGGCCATGCCTGCCGTTACCGAACCACCAGGCGAGTTGATGTAAAGGTAGATGTCCTTCTCAGGGTCTTCGGCCGAGAGCAGGAGAAGCTGTGAGCAAATGGCGTTGGCATTCTCATCGCGGACTTCGGAGCCGAGCCAGATGATGCGCTCTTTCAGCAGGCGGTTGTAGATGTAGTTGTCCTGGGCCGCGGGATCGACAGTTGCCATCCGGGGAGCCTCTGATTGCTGTGACATAAGTACTTACCTCTCGCTGGTGCCAGTGACATCACTGAACTTCACTACATGGACACTAACCGTATTCAGGGGTGATTTGTTCGCCGGAATCGCACTGTTCGCTGACGGCGCACGTTTGTGGACGGCGCCTTGGACGGCCTTAAAGCAAACCGGCCCCGGATCGAATGATCCGGGGCCGGTTAGTGCCTGAAACTAGAACTTCACTGCTGCGGGGTCATCGCTGGCAACGGTATCGGCTTCTTCAGCAGCCTCAGCTGCGGGAGCTTCTTCCACGGCTTCGCCGGCGGGGCGCACGAAGTCGGTCAGGTCCACCTTGTTGCCTTCGGAGTCCACAACTTCAGCCTGGCCAAGGACGACGGCCAGCGCCTTGCGGCGGCGGACCTCGGAAACCATCATGGGAACCTGGCCGCTCTGATCGATGATCTGGGCGAACTGGTTCGGGTCCATGCCGTACTGGCTGGCGGTGGTGACGATGTAGTCGATCAGCTCGTTCTGGCTGACGTTGACTTCTTCCTTGTCTGCAATGGCGTCAAGGATGATTTCGTTCTGGAACGCACGCTCGGTGTTGGCCTTGACCTCGGCGCGGTGCTCCTCGGTGTCGTGGTCACCTTCGCCGTGGGCGTTCTCCGGGTTGAAGTGCGATTCCAGCTGCTCTTCCACGACCGAATCCGGAACGGGGACCTCAACGAGCTCAACGAGCTTGTCCAGGACCTTGTCACGGGCCTCGACGCCCTGGCCGACAACCTTGGAGTCGGCTGCCTGCTTGGCGAGGTCCTCGCGGAGCTCAGCGAGAGTGTCGAACTCGGAAGCCAGCTGTGCGAAGTCATCGTTCGCCTCGGGGAGCTCGCGCTCTTTGACGGCCTTGACGACAACCTTGACCTGGGCGGCTTCGCCGGCGTGGTCGCCACCAACCAGCGTGGTGTCGAAGATGGCTTCTTCGTCAGCGGACAGGCCCTCTACGGCCTCGTCCAGGCCCTCGAGCATGGTGCCGGCGCCAACCTGGTAGGACAGGCCGGATGCGGAGTCGATCTCTTCGCCGTCGATCGTGGCGGTGATGTCGATGGTGAGGAAGTCGTCGTTCTTGGCAGGACGCTCGACGGACTTCAGCGTGCCGAAGCGGCCGCGCAGCTCGTCAAGGGCCTTGTCGACATCGGCGTCGGAGGACTCAGCAGCTGCGACCTCCACCTTGATGCCTGCGTAGTCCGGCAGCTCGATCTCGGGGCGGACGTCAACCTCCACCTGGAACTTGAGCTCGCCGTCGGTTGCGGACGGGTCCGGAACCTCGGTGATCTCAACCTCGGGGCGGCTCAGCGGGCGAACGCCGGTTTCCTGCACAGCGGCCTGGTACCAGCCGTTCAGGCCATCGTTGATGGCAGTCTCCAGGACGTATCCGCGACCGACGCGCTGGTCGATGAGCTTGGAGGGAACCTTGCCCTTGCGGAATCCGGGAACCTGGATCTGCGAAGCAACGGTCTTGTACGCGGCATCGATGCTCGGCTTCAGTTCCTCAAAGGGAACCTCAACATTGAGCTTGACCCGCGTGGCGGTGAGGTTCTCGACAGCGCTCTTCACAGTCTAAGTACTCCTGGATTGATGGGTATGGGGTTCTGTCGCGTTCCAAGAAATGGACACGAAACACAGAGTCGGGGTGACAGGATTTGAACCTGCGACTTCCTGCTCCCAAAGCAGGCGCTCTAGCCAAGCTGAGCTACACCCCGAACGCACAGGACAGTCTACGGGCAAGCGGGCCAGGAATGCACATTTGACACCGTCGCCGGAATTAGGTTTAGTTGTACCCGGCTTGAACAGCCGCCGGGAAGATGTCCTGAACAGGAGATCCTTTCGGGGACGTAGCTTAATGGTAAAGCCTCAGTCTTCCAAACTGATTACGCGGGTTCGATTCCCGTCGTCCCCTCCAGGGAATTTCCCTCCAGGGAAACAAAAAGAGCCCCGATCCTTCAGGATTGGGGCTCTTTTTGGTACTTCCGGAGTTCAAACCTGGCAGCCAGGGCACCAGTAGAGCTTGCGGGCACCAATTTCCGCCATGCCCACTACCGTCCCGCAGGCACGGCAGGGCAGTCCTTCGCGTTTGTAGACGAAGTGCGCATCGGCGTCGGGCGCCGTTTCCGCTCCATCTGTCCATAGTGCCGGCGGCGTGGTGACAATACGACCGTCGCGGACGCCGTCGGACATGGTCGCAACGGCGTCATCCCACAGGCGGCCGGCGGTGCCCGTATCCACGGCAGAGCCGGGCTTCCAGGGGTCCACTGCCTGCCGGAACAACACTTCGGCCCGGTAAATGTTGCCTACGCCAGCCAGGACCGACTGGTCCATCATCAGGAGCGCGACGGCGGTCTTCCGCTTCCGCAGCCGCCGGATGAACTCATCGCGGTCGCCAGGCCCATTCCGCAAGGGGTCCGGGCCCAGCCTGCCGAGCACCTTGGCTGCGTCATCCGACGTAATGGCGGCACACGTCGTAGCGCCGCGAAGGTCCGCCCAGCCGTGGTCGGAGACAAGGCGGACGCGGACGGCCCCCACCGGCTCCGGCGGTCCGGAATAGTCCGTGTCAGCACCGGCCGGCCCGGATTCACGCTCACCGATCCGTCGTGGCGCGCCGATGCTGGACGCACCAGCGAAGGAACTGTCTCCCCCGAAGTTCCACGCCCCGTAAAGGCCGAGGTGCACATGAAGGAACAGGTCATGGTCGAACTTCAGGAACAGTTGCTTGCCGTGGGCAAGCGCGTCCACCATGACGTGTCCATCCAGCAGCGCCGCACCCTCGGCGAACCGCCCTTGCGGGCTGCTCACGCGAAGGCGCCGGCCACCGAAGACATCCTGGAACTGACGCGCCAGCCTGTGGATGGAATGCCCTTCAGGCACTATTCGACAATTTCGCCGGTGGTCTCGTAGACCGCGATTTTGCCGATGCGGCGGACATGGCGCTCGTCATTGCTGAACGGTTCCGCCAGGAAGGCCTCGATGAGTTCCGTTGCTTCCTCAACCGTGTGCTGGCGGCCGCCGACTGCGATCACGTTGGCATCGTTGTGCTCGCGGGCGAGCTTGGCCGTGGAGAGGTTCCAGGCGAGCGCCGCGCGCACGCCCTTGACCTTGTTGGCCGCGATCTGCTCACCGTTTCCGGAGCCACCCAGCACGATCCCCAGCGCGTGGACTCCGGCTTCCTGGTCCGCCACCACGGCTACGCCTGCGTTGATGCAGAACGAGGGGTAGTCGTCCAGGGCGTCGTATTCCTTGGGTCCGTGGTCCACAACTTCATAGCCCTTGGCGGTGAGGTGGCTGACCAGGTGGGCGCTGAGTTCCATGCCGGCGTGGTCCGTGGCGATGTGGACGCGGGGTGTAGTCACAGGAAGTCCGTTCTTTGTGGCGCGGGCGGCACAGCACTGGGCAACTGCACAGCATTGGCCAAGGCGCGGCGGGGAGGGATGCGTTACCTAGGTTACCGCGAGCCCGGTTGCTGGGGCTGCCCGTCCTGGTGTGCCCGTTCGGCAGCGCGGTTGAGGATACCGGCGAGTTTGTCCGCGGCAACCGATGTACCGGCGCTCAGTGCCACCCGTCCACCGTTGAGCCTTCGAACGACGACGGCCGGCCCGCTGCTGACCAGCATGGCGGTGGCGCCTTCGTGGTGTCGCCAGCCCCAACCGCCGTAGTCAGCAGCCTTGACGTCGGTGGGAGCCGCCGCGGCAATATCGACGGCGGGAACGTTCAGTACGGGGACCAGGCCACCGGCGAATACCTGCAGCCCTCCCCTGTCCGCACGGACGCGTGCGAACAGGAAGCCGGCGCCTACCAGTCCCGCCGCTGCCAGCAAGGCCCCCAGCCATGGAATGGCTACTGCGATCAAAGCGGCCGGGAAGAGCGCGGAGATGATGATCATGATGAAGACCGAACTCCGGGCGTGAACCCACATCCGGAGCGTGTCCCGGGCCAGATCGGGATCGGCAGCACGCAGGCGTTCGGCTTCGAGCGCGTGGTCATCCTCCTGCGTCCACCGGGGATCCGGCTTGAAGGCAAACATCATCACCACACCCAGCGCGAGCGCGGCGCCACTGCCCATCGCCAAAACGATCGGGTCGACATGTGACAACCTCGCGTCGCCGACTCCGGACTGCCCCACAAGGCCCGCCGCCAGGACCGTGGTGATGAACAGGCTGACCATCAGCCCCAGTCCCATCATGACGCGGCGCATGACTACGGGCCGCGAGATGGGAACGGACTGGAGGAAGGCGACCCAACCGCAGAGGACGATGAGTCCTGCGCCGCCCGCCACATAGGCTCCGAACGGCGCGAACGAACTGCCGCCGTCGGCGTTCCACATCACGGCGACGGGATCCGGAAGGCTGTTCCGCAACATTTGGGCGCACACCACGAATCCCACGGCAAGCAGCAGCGGAAAGGCCAGCGCGAACCGAAGTGCGCGGGTGTCGAGCGAATCCCGGAACGTTCCCATGCTTAAACGCTACTCCGTGGTGGCGACACTGTGCGGACTCCTCCTTGCCAACAAGCTTGCCAACAAGCGACAGAGTGAAAGAATGGCTTCACACCAGCGACCGGATCATGATCCCGGCCGGCCACCCCAATCTTCTGGAGGCACACTTGCCAGGCCTTAACCTGACCCGCGACGAAGCCGCGAAGCGCGCGGAACTGCTCAACGTCGAGTCCTACAACGTCACCCTGGACCTGACCAAGGGCGCCAAAGTCTTCGGATCCACCACCGTGGTGCGCTTTTCCGCGCAGGCTGGATCATCAACATTCATCGACGCCATTACGGACGCAGTCCACAGCGTGACGCTGAACGGAATCGAACTGGAACCATCCGACGTCTCAGACGGAGTGCGCATCCAGCTCCCCAACCTCGGCGAAGAGAATGAACTCACCATCGTTGCCGACGCACCGTATATGAATACGGGCGAGGGCCTCCACAGGTTCGTTGACCCGGTTGACGGGGAGGTGTACCTCTACACGCAATTCGAGGTTCCGGACTCCCGGCGGATGTTTGCCGTTTTCGAACAGCCGGACCTCAAGGCAAGCTTCACGTTCACCATTACAGCGCCATCCCACTGGGACGTGGTGTCCAACTCCCCCACTCCGACGCCTGTGCAGGCAGACGCGGGCGAGGACGGCGCGGCCCGGTCGGTGTGGGAATTCGCCCCCACGCCACGGTTGTCCTCCTACGTCACCGCGTTGATCGCCGGACCCTACCAGTCCGTCCGTTCCCAGGTCACAAGCTCCGACGGCCGCGTTGTGCCGCTGGGCGTCTTTGCCCGCAAGTCACTCATGCAATACCTGGACGCGGAGAACATCTTCGAGCTGACCCGGCAAGGGTTCGAGTTCTTCGAGGCCCAGTTCGGCTGCCCCTACCCGTTCGAAAAGTACGATCAGCTCTTCGTCCCCGAATTCAACGCCGGAGCCATGGAAAACGCCGGCGCCGTGACCATCCTGGAGGGCTACGTCTTCCGCGGCAAAGTCACCGAAGCGCAGGTTGAGCGGCGCGCCATCACGGTGCTGCACGAACTGGCGCACATGTGGTTCGGCGACCTGGTGACCATGCGCTGGTGGAACGATCTCTGGCTGAATGAGTCGTTTGCCGAATACATGTCCCACCTTGCGGCCGTGGAAAACACTGAGTTTGACCGTGCATGGACCACCTTCGCCTCGGTGGAGAAGTCCTGGGCCTACCGGCAGGACCAGCTTCCCACCACGCACCCGATCTTCGCCGAGATCAACAGCCTGCAGGACGTGGAGGTCAACTTCGACGGCATTACCTACGCCAAGGGCGCCTCCGTGCTCCGCCAACTGGTGGCGTGGGTGGGACCCGGACAGTTCATGGCCGGTGTGCGGGCGTACTTTGCCAAGCACGCGTGGTCCAACACGGAGCTCCAGGACCTCATGGTGGAACTCGAGGCCGCGAGCGGCCGGGACCTGGACCAGTGGGGCCGGTTGTGGCTGGAGACGGCAGGCGTCAACACCTTGGCGCCCGAGCTCACAGTCGACGCGGACGGAACCATCACGGGCTTTGCCATCCTGCAAACAGCCATCACCGAGCAGCCAACGCTGCGTCCGCACCGCCTGGCCGTGGGTTTCTACAACCTTGTGGACGGAAAGCTGGAGCGGATCCACCGTGAAGAGCTGGACGTCGACGGTGCGCGCACGGAAGTTCCTGGCCTGGTGGGACGCACCCGCCCGGACCTGGTGCTCCTCAACGACGACGACCTCGCTTACGCAAAGGTCCGACTGGATCCCGAATCCCTCGCAACAGCCAAGGCACACCTCAAGGACTTCGCCTCGAGCCTGCCACGGACGCTCGTGTGGGGTTCGGCCTGGGACGCTGCACGGGACGGCGAAACTCCTGCCCGCGGCTACGTGGACCTCATCCTGGCCAATATCGCCCACGAAACGGATTCCTCCGTGATCCTGGTCCAGCTCCGCCAGCTCGCCACGACGCTGACGTACTTCGTGGCCGCCGGGCACAAGCAGGAAACGGCCATTGCCGCTGCAGACAAGCTCTGGGAGCTCGCCTCCGTCGTGGAACCGGGATCCGACGCGCAACTGCAGTTCGCCAAGTCGTTTGCCCAGATCTCCCGCAGCGACACCCAGTTGGACCGTATCCAGGCCCTCCTGGAGGGAACGGAAACGTTGGCGGGACTCACCATCGACCAGGACATGCGGTGGGAACTGCTGACGGCTTTGGTTGCCGGTGGCCGCCAGGGACAGGAACGCATCGACGAAGAGCTGACACGGGACAACACGTCCAACGGCCAGAACGCCGCCGCACAAGCCAAAGCAGCCATTCCCACCCCGGAGGCCAAGGAAGCCGCTTGGGACTCGATCGTGGTCAAGGGAGAGCTCTCCAACGCCCTGCAGGCTTCGGCGGTGGCCGGCTTCATGCGGGTACCTGACACGGCCCTCCTTGAACCCTTCGCGGAGAAGTACTTCGAGGCGGTCCCTGGAATCGTCAAGGAACGTACACACGCGCTGGCACAGCAGATCGTGGTGGGCCTCTATCCTGCCCAGTTGACCACCCAGGCCACGGTCGACCGGACGGACGCGTTTCTTGCCGAACTCCCCGAGGACAGCGCCGCCTTGCGCCGCATGATGCTGGAGAACCGCGACGCCGTGGCGCGGGCACTGCGTGCCCGGGCTGCCGACGTCGGCTAAGGTCCGCCACGGTCCGTGCGGACAG
This sequence comes from Paenarthrobacter sp. NPDC089714, assembly GCF_044748905.1. Lineage (NCBI taxonomy): Bacteria > Bacillati > Actinomycetota > Actinomycetes > Micrococcales > Micrococcaceae > Paenarthrobacter > Paenarthrobacter sp. NPDC089714. The sequence goes on along the minus strand of NZ_JBIVGX010000003.1, from coordinate 35,860 downwards.
TCTCCGGCCGCTGGCTAGACTGTCCGCATGGCCCTCAATGAACACCACTACGCGCTGACCGTCCGGTGGACCGGAAACCTCGGGGACGGCACGTCCACCTACCGCGGGTACTCACGGGACCATGATGTGGAGATCCCTGGTTTGCCCACGCTCCGCGGCTCGTCGGACCCCACCTTCCACGGAGACCGGACACGCTACAACCCGGAACAACTTCTCCTGGCTGCACTTTCGCAGTGCCACATGCTGTCCTTCCTGCACGTGGCCGTCAAGCACGGCGTGGTGGTGACCGCCTACGAGGACAACGCCGAAGGGCTCATGAAGCTCAACCGCGATGGCAGCGGCCAATTTGAGAACGTGACGCTGAAGCCACGTGTCACCCTGGCCGATCCGGCCCACGAAGAGCTGATGCCGCAACTGCACCATGAGGCCAACCAGGTCTGCTTCATCGCCCGCAGCGTCAACTTCCCGGTGCTGCACCGGCCAACCACGACGCCGGCAGTGGACTAAGGCGCTTCGGCCCGCCAGAGTGACACGAGACTGCGTTCGGTGTCCGGTGTGAGTCCGGCCCTGCGGTCGCGGTCCAGGCCCCTGGCGCGTTCGTCCGAGAGCGTGTCACCGAGCGTCTCCTGCCACGGCCGGAGGATCATTCCTTGGGCGATGGCCGCCGCGTTGCTCCGGGCCTGGAATCCTTCGTGGCCAGGCGGAAGCCAGAGTGGAAGTGAGTCGGGGCCGGCCCAGTAGGCTACGCCGTGGTCCACGAGCCATTGCTCCGGCACTGATTCCAGTTCCGCCGGGTTGCCGGCCACACGTTGTGATTCCGTGACGTAGTGACCAAACGGCACCACGTCACCCATGGCGTTGTACGTTCCGGCCAGCCCGCGTCCTGCCGACTGCAGGATCCAGGCCGCCAGGTCCCGCACATCGATGATCTGTGTAGCGGCGGCTGGGATGTCCGGAACCAGGACGGGTTGGGTGTTTGCCGCCAACCTCGCGGGCCAATATCCGTACCTGTCCGAGGGGTCCCCGGGTCCGCCGATGAGGCCGGCCCGGACGATGTGGGCTTTCTCCCCTGCCAAGGCACGGGTCATGTGCTCAATCGCCGACTTGGACTCTCCGTACGTTTCCGGGCTGCCGGATTGGCCCGCCGGAAGGGGTTCAAGCAGTGGAGCGCTCTCATCGGCCCCCGGAACAGAATGGTCTGCATATACCGAACAACTCGAAACGAAGGTCCAGTGGCCGGCGTCCGGCCCCAACGCCTCCAGCGCCGTCTTCGCCTGGACGGGGTCGCGTGAAACGTCAATCACCGCGTCCCACTGCCCGGAGACGTCCGCAAAAGCTGCCGCGCCCTTGGAGCGATCGGCCCGCACCCAGCTGACGCCGTCGGGCGCTGCTGCCGACGTGCCCCGTGCCAGGCAGGTGACGTGGTTCCCGGAGGCCGCGGCCTGACGGGCGATTTCGGCGGAGAGGAAGGCGGTACCGCCCAGAACCAGGATGCGCATGCGGCCACGCTACGACGCTAGTGTTGGTAGTGGACACAGTGTTCTGCGCCAGGCGAACACGGGCCGACCACAAGGAGCTATTGGACCTTGACCTTCATTCCCCCCATGGAAACCCTCACCATCGAGCCGGAAAAGATCGACTACGTCTCGATCCTCATTACAGTGGGCGTTGGCCTGCTGGTGTGGACCGTGGCGCGCTTCATCATCCTGCGGATCACCCGAAGGGTTGCCGCCGGCAGCTCGCTCTTCAAGAAGCCGCACTTCAAGTGGGTCCAACCCGCCATCCGGGCGCTTGACCACGAACGGCGGTCCCAACGTGCGCAAACCATTGGTTCGCTGCTGACCAGCCTGGTGAGCGTCATTGTGGTGGTCATCGTGATCATCTACGTCCTGAAATACATGAACGTGGATGTCGCTCCCCTGCTGACCAGCGTGGGCATCCTGGGCGTGGCCATCGGTTTCGGTGCCCAGCAGTTGATCCGTGACTTCCTCGCGGGCATTTTCATCACCATTGAGGACCAGTACGGGATCGGCGATGTGATCGTGACCAGCGAAGTGATCGGCACGGTCGAGTCGGTGGGTCTGCGCATCACCCGTGTACGGGCCGAAGACGGAGCCATCTGGTATCTGCGCAACGGCGAAATCCTGCGGGTAGGCAACCGGTCCCAGGGCGACTACGTCCCGTTGGATGCACCCACGCCCGATGATGACAACCAAGACGCCAAAGTACCTGCCGGAGCAGCAACGGGTTCCGCCCAGAAGCCTGAGGAGAAGGCCAGTGAATGACATGACCGCCGGACGCGAACCGGCATCGACGCCAGCATCCCCGCAGGCCGGTGAACGCCCCCAGTTGATGCGCAACGATCCCTTCAGCCAGCCTGCCTACACGGACAGTTTCTACGACGCCGTGGGTGGACACCAGACGTTCGTGAAGCTCATCGATGTGTTTTACGACGGCGTTGCCGGGGATCCCTTGCTGCGGCCCATGTATCCTGAGGACGACCTGGAACCTGCCAAACGGCGCTTCCTCATGTTCCTCGAGCAGTACTGGGGTGGGCCAACCACCTACAGCGAGGAGCGTGGCCACCCCCGCCTCCGGATGCGCCACATGCCGTTCAGGGTCACCCCGGAAGCGAAGGACCGCTGGCTGTTCCACATGCGTGCGGCTGTGGATTCGCTCGGCTTGTCCCCACTGCACGAAGGCACGTTGTGGGATTACATGGAGCGGGCAGCGCTCACCATGGTGAACAGTCCCTCAGCCGTCTAGCCCTGGTTCTGGAAACCCAGGCCCGCGCCAGTGCGGACCAGCACGTGACCGCGCGGGCCACTGAGGCGGAACCACCTGCCGTTGCGGAACAGTTGCTGTTCCCCGTCGCCCAGGAACCCCAGGGCGAAAGCCGCAAAGGCAGCGCCGGCAGGGATGCCTTCCCGGCCGGGCAGGCTGCGGCTCCAAACCGCCGCACGCGCAGAATTGACGACGGCGGCACCCGCCATGGCGGGCACAACACCGGCCACTTCCGCGATTCCGGCCTCAGCGGCGGCCTTCAATTCTGCATCCGAAACCGGGCCTTGCGCCTCCCAGCCGCTCCTTGGGGCACCGACACCTGCCCACGACTCGGAAACGGTGGACGGTGGGATGGGCAGGTCCACGTCGACTGCGCTGGAACGGGCAAGCCGGTCCAGGACGGACGCGAGCGTCACCGTGACATCCGCCTGCGCCTGCTCGGCCAATGCCATGGTTCGCAGGCCCAAAATGGTTGGCGTCGCCTCACCGAGGATCCGGGGCCGCAGGACGCAAACATAGGCGGCCAGCACCTGGCCTGCTGCCTGCAGCCGGATGGCGCCGTCGTCGATGCTCTTGGCACGCGTCACGTAGGTGCGCAGATCGCTGAGATCGCGGGGGTCGGCAAAGCGGAAGGACTGGGTCAAGACGTCTGTCACATCAACGACTCTACCGGCATGTCCGCGGTTGAGAGGGGTCAGGGGGCCGTCTAGAGTCGAACCATGACTGAGACGAACGCGGGCCTTGAAGCTGAGGCCCCCTCCGGAGATCCCATGGAAGTGCTGATCGATCTGCTGGATTTGGGCGACTTCGACGGAGCCCGCACCACCGAGGACATCTTCCTGGGCCCGTCCCAGAAGCAACCCCGGCACCGCGTCTTTGGTGGACAGGTACTGGCCCAGTCCATGATGGCGGGGATGCGGACCGTGGACCCCGGGCGCGTTGCCCACTCCATGCACGGCTATTTCCTGCGCCCCGGAGACGCCAACAAACCCATCACTTTTGGCGTGGAGCGGCTTCGGGACGGCCGGTCCTTCTCCGCCCGCCGGGTGCACGCCTACCAGGACGGCGTGCCGATTCTCTCGATGATCGCGTCCTTCCAGGTCCAGGACGACGGCCTGGACCACCAAGCCGTCATGCCGGAAGGGATCCCGGATCCTGAATCGCTTCCGAGCACCGCAGAGTTGCTCTCCCGCTATGACCATCCCCTGGCCCGCCACATGTCCTCCGAACGCCCCTTCGATGTACGGCACGTCGACCCCGCACTGTACGTCTCACCGCCCACGGATCACGTGGCCACCAACGCTGTGTGGATGAAGACCATGGGACCCCTGCCGGACGATCCACAGCTGCACGTTGCTGCGTTGGCCTACGCGAGCGACTACACCCTGCTGGAACCGATCCTGCGGAAGCACGGCCTGGCGTGGATGACACCGGGCATGAGTGTGGCCAGCCTGGACCACGCCATGTGGTGGCACCGCCCGGTCCGGGTGGACGAATGGATGCTCTACGTCCAGGAGTCCCCCAGCGCCCAGGGAGCCCGCGGACTTTCCACGGGCCGGATCTTCAACCGCGACGGCGTGCACGTAGCCACCGTGGCGCAGGAAGGCATGGTCAGGATTCCCTGAGACGCTGGTTTCCGTCTTCCCCGGAACAACAAAACGGCCGCCCCTTCCGGGACGGCCGTTTTTGCTACCGGCGTTCTAGTCGCGGGTCAGGCGACGGTGGGTCACACGGTGCGGCTTCGCGGCGTCGGGGCCGAGGCGCTCAACCTTGTTCTCCTCGTAGGACTCGAAGTTGCCCTCGAACCAGTACCACTTGGAGGGGTTCTCGTCGTCGCCTTCGTAGGCCAGGATGTGCGTCGCCACCCTGTCGAGGAACCACCGGTCGTGGGAGACCACCACAGCGCAACCGGGGAAGTCGAGCAAGGCATTCTCAAGGCTGCTCAGCGTTTCCACGTCGAGGTCGTTGGTGGGTTCGTCAAGGAGCAGGAGGTTTCCGCCCTGCTTCAACGTCAAGGCCAGGTTGAGGCGGTTGCGCTCACCACCGGAGAGGACACCGGCCTTTTTCTGCTGGTCCGGACCCTTGAAGCCAAAGGCAGAAACGTAGGCACGCGAAGGCATTTCCACTTGGCCCACCTGGATGTGGTCCAGGCCATCGGAAACAACTTCCCACAGGGTCTTGTTGGGGTCGATGCCGCCACGGGACTGGTCAACGTAGGAAATCTTGACCGAGTCGCCGATCTTGAGGTCGCCGCCGTCGAGCGGTTCCATCCCCACAATGGTCTTGAACAGCGTGGACTTGCCCACACCGTTGGGACCGATGACGCCCACGATGCCGTTCCGGGGCAGGGAGAAGGACAGGTCTTCGATCAAGACGCGGTCGTCGAAGCCCTTCTTCAGGTCCTTGGCTTCGATCACCAGGTTGCCCAGGCGGGGTCCCGGCGGAATCTGGATTTCTTCGAAATCGAGCTTGCGGGTGCGCTCTGCCTCGGCTGCCATCTCCTCGTAGCGGGCAAGACGGGCCTTGGACTTGGTCTGGCGGCCCTTGGCGTTGGAGCGGACCCATTCCAGTTCCTCGGTGAGGCGCTTGGCGAGCTTGGCGTCCTTCTTGCCCTGGACCTCGAGGCGGGCCTTCTTCTTCTCCAGGTAAGTGGAGTAGTTGCCCTCGTAGGGGTACAGGTGTCCGCGGTCGACCTCGGCGATCCACTCAGCCACATGGTCAAGGAAGTAGCGGTCGTGGGTGACGGCCAGGACGGCCCCGGGGTACTTGGACAGGTGCTGTTCCAGCCACAGCACGCTTTCGGCGTCGAGGTGGTTGGTGGGTTCATCCAGGAGCAGCAGGTCCGGCTTCTGGAGGAGGAGCTTGCACAGCGCCACGCGACGACGCTCACCACCGGACAGGACGGTGACGTCCGAGTCGGCCGGCGGGCAGCGCAGTGCGTCCATCGCCTGCTCGAGCTGGGAATCGATGTCCCAGGCGTCGGCGGCGTCGATGGCTTCCTGGAGTTTGCCCATTTCCTCAAGGAGGGTGTCGTAATCGGCGTCCGGGTTGGCCATTTCTTCGGAGATCTCGTTGAAGCGCTGGATCTTGCCGTAGATTTCGCCTACGCCTTCCTGGACGTTGCCCAGGACCGTCTTTTCCTCATTCAGCGGCGGTTCCTGCAAGAGGATACCCACGGTGTAACCGGGGCTCAGGCGGGCCTCACCGTTGGAGGGAGTGTCCAGTCCGGCCATGATCTTGAGAATGGTGGACTTACCAGCACCGTTCGGGCCAACGACGCCGATCTTGGCACCGGGGAAGAACGACATGCTGACATCGTCCAGAATAAGTTTGTCGCCAACGGCCTTGCGGGCCTTGGTCATCGTGTAAATGAATTCCGCCATGCCGTTAAATCTAGTGGCTTGGCGGGCAGAACTCACATTCGGTCGAAGCGGGTGAAGCTATCTGGCGTCTCCGATGAAGCATTTTCCAGTGGCCAGGACAGGAAGTACCGTCACCACGACGGCACCATCACGGATCTGTCCCATGACGCAACTGCTCCCGGCAAGCGCCGCCGCCTCCATGGCATCGACATCGAGGCCCGTGGGAGTCCGGCCGGCGGACACCTCAACGTTGTTCTTTGGGATACCCGCGGCCACCAAGGCGGCCCGTACCGCTTCCTGGCTGGGCTTGGGGGTGGTGGAAACGAGGTTCTTGAGCGTAGTTTCCACGGTTTGGGCGGTTGCCGTCACAGCAGGATCGGCAGTTGTCCCCGCGGCCGTTGATGCCTGCGGGACGGTTGGCGATACGGCCTGGGCGGTGGCAGGCTGCGCTGGGTTGATGGTCTGCTGCGCGACAGTGCCGGCCGGCTGTGCCGGCGCGCAGGAGGTCAGTGCCGCAGCAACCACCAGCGAGGACAGCAAGACCCCGCCCAGCCGTTTGGACGTGTCGCTTTGCCGGTTCACTGTGCTCCCCCATTCATCACACAGCCATTCTGCCATTCCGCGGACGCCCCTTCGGGCGTAGCGTTGCCCTGACCTACGGGTTTGGACCAAACGGACGCATCTATGGACGAAGGAGGCGCACCGTGAACGCACAGATTCCGGATGCGGAAGCCACAGTGACGGTCGCGGCGGAGCGCGGGGACGTATGGAAGGCCCTGACCGACCCCGCCATCATCAGGAAGTACTTCCTTGGCACCAACGTGGAGACCACCTGGAAGGTGGGCGATCCCATCACCTACTCGGGTGAATACAACGGCAACTCCTACGAGGACAAAGGCGCCGTCCTGGAGTTCGAGCCCATGGAACGCGTGAAAACGACACACTTCAGCCCTTCAGCGGGATTGCCCGACGCTCCGGAAAACTACCACACCGTTGAGTATCGACTGGCGGACGCGGGTCAGGGAACGTCGGTAACCATCGTGCAGGGAAACAACAGGAGCACAGAGGAAGTGCAGCAGTCCACCGCCACATGGAGCATGGTGCTGCGGAACCTCAAAGAGCTTCTTGAGGCGGGGAAGCCGGGTCAATAAGCAACGATCCCCCGGAACTCGTGGTGAGTTCCGGGGGATGCTTGCGCCCCAGGAGGGAATCGAACCCCCGACCGGCGGATTAGAAGGCCGCTGCTCTATCCCCTGAGCTACTGGGGCGTACGGGATCGCCGGACAGCATGGGCTGTTTGGCGCCACAAAGAGTTTACAGTGCATTCCTTCCCCTGGCCGCCAGACGCGCGCCCCAGCCGGCACTGGCCCTCCACAGACGTCGGTTTGGGTCCGGTTATGCACATAGGGGCCCGAGGGAGTGCCTCGACGCTTGCGGCTGCCCGAAGCTGAAGGAGCCGGAAAGGCAATCTCCACTTCGGGAAGGACCGCAAATGAACGACGTCATCACCCTCCGCGGCTTTGTAGCTTCGGAAGTCAAGAGTTCCACCACCATCCGCGGCACATCCACCGCTTCGTTCCGGCTGGGGACGACAGAGCGGCGCTACGACCGGGCAAACAACGCCTGGGTGGATGGCAATACCAATTGGTACACGGTACAGTCCTTCCGCTACTTGGCCGGGCACGTGGGCTGCAGCCTCAAAAAGGGCCAGCGCGTCATTGTGGTGGGCCGGCTGCGGCTCAGGCAATGGGAGCACGAGGGCAAGATCTACCACGTGGCCGAGGTGGATGCCGAGGCCGTGGGGCACGACCTCATGTGGGGCTCGGCGAACTTTACGCGGATGAGCGCAACTTCCCCGGCACCGGAGATGGCCCCAACGGATACCCGTCTGGACCTCGCAGCCGGGGCAACGGCTCCTCGGCCCGATGGCTCCAGCGAGGACTGGGAATCCGCCATGGACGGACCCACTCCCCCTGCAGACAGCGAAGACGCCGTTGGCAGGGAAGGATCCGAGGATCCGGACAGGATGCTGGTGAACACGGAGACCGGTGAGCTGGCGGACGCCGTGGCTTGATGCCTGGCCGGGCTACGCCCAAGGAACATGTGTGGTGTCCCGTCCTACAGTTGAGGCATGCACAACACCGAACTCCTTGAGGCGATCCGTTCAGCCCTCCGGTCGGCGGCGGACGCCGATCGTGGACGGGGCGCCCAGGCGTACATGAAGTCCGAGATGCCATCGCTGGGGGTGAGGGTCCCCGAAGTCCGCCGGATCACCAAAGAAGCCGCCAAACAGTTTCCGCTCGCGTCACCGGAAGATGTCCGTCGGGCAGTGCTGGAATTGTGGCGCAACGCGGAGGCCCGGGAGGAACGATACGCCGCCATCGACCTGACGGGTCTTCCGCTGGTGAAGGAAGATCTCGGCATGTTGCCCGTGTATGAGGAAATCATCAGGACCGGGGCTTGGTGGGACCTGGTGGACGGCGTTGCCCACCGTCTTGGAGCCCTGTTGTTGGCGCATCCGGAGATCATGAGGCCGCTGCTGGTCAAGTGGTCCGCAGACCAGGACATGTGGATTCGACGCTCTTCCATCACGGCGCAACTTGGCGCCAAAGCGAAGACTGACACCGCGTTGCTGTCCGTGGTCATCCAGGCCAATCTTGCGGATAAGGAATTCTTTATCCGCAAGGCCATCGGCTGGGCGCTGCGGGAGTTCAGCAAAACGGACCCCGCCTGGGTGAGGGCTTTCGCGGCCGAAAACGCTCCCGCGCTCAGTCCCCTTTCCACCCGGGAAGCACTGCGGCTGCTGTCCGCACGGCCAAGGGGCCAGGACGGCCTCAAATGATGGGGCGGAGCCCCGGCTCGTCACGCTTGCGGAACAGGCTCTTGGTCTTGGGGTCCACAAAGATCAGGTAGACGGCAAAGAGCAACGCGATGATGGCTGCGGCGTTCCGGGCCAGGGTCAACGCCAAGCCAAGATCTTCGCTCTGCAGGTACGGGAAGACGTCCAATTGGTCGGAGATGGCGTAGACCATGAAGAAGGAAACCACAAAATACACCGCCTTGACCTGCCAGTCGTTGCGGATCCCGGTCACGGCAAACAGCGGAATCAGCCACACGACGTACCAGGACTGGATCATGGGTGCCAGCAGCACGATGGCAGCGAAGGCCAAAGTGAGACGGCGCATCAGCCGGTCGTAATCGCCGCGGAACACCAGCCACCCCACAGCAACAAGCATCAGGAGCTTTCCGGCGTCGTAAACCCACTTGGCCATGCCCCAGCCATCAAGTCCGAAGACGTTGAAGATGGAAGCCACAATCAATCCGATCAGGCCGATGGGGGCATACCAGATCCACACGCTGCCCGGGGCGGACAGGCCCTTGATCCAACCGAAGCCGTAGCCGTTCACGAGGCCCATGGCGTAAAGGATGCCCAGGGTCAGGGCCGCCGTCAGGAACCAGAACAGGAACTTCCGGGGCCAGGATGCTCCCTTGCCCGCCCACAACAATCCAATGAACGGCAGGAACACGACGGTGATCGGCTTGACCGAGATGGAAAGGGCCACCAGCGCGATACCGAGGACCACTCTGCGGGTTGCGCAGTAATACAATCCGGCAAGTGCCAATCCGATCATCAGGGCATCGTTGTGGACGCTCGCAATGAAGTTGGTCAGGAACAAGGGGTTTGCCGCAGTCAGCCACAGTGCGCGGTGCGGGTTCACTCCGTGGAGTTCAGCCAGTTTGGGGACGTAGATGATGCAAAGAATGACGCCTGCCACCGCCACGAGCCGGAACAGCATAATGCAGGCTTCAGGTTGGACATTCGTCACCCAGACAACGAATTGTTCGATCCACAGGAACAACTGCCCGTACGGAACGGGCGCCTCGGTCCACATTTTGTCGGCGCCCAGTTGGAAGTAGTTGGGCAGGGCGGAGATGCCATTCTCATAGGGGTTGATCCCCTCGACCATGAGGCGGCCCTGGCCAATGTAGGCATACACATCCCTGCTGAAGAGGGGAACCGTGAACATCATGGGCAGGCCCCAGGCCACCACGGCCTTCAGGGTAGCCTTGCGGGCTTCCAACCCCCACACCCTGACGCGCTGGCCAAGCCTTAGCCATGCCCTGACCAACAACATTCCACCGATGGCCAGAAGGACGATTGACAGCCCAACACCAAGGCCCTCGGTCCGCATCCAAATAAACAGCGGCAGCCGCCTCAATTCCGATACCGGCGCGAGCCAACCGACTCCCAGGGAACCGAAGACGAGGAACATGGATCCGATGAAACCGGCGATGAGCGGGGAACGGGGGTTATCCACCTCGGCTGCTGCGGTCCCCACGGGCGCCGCAGCTCTCCCGGCCTTCTGGGCGGCGGGTACGGGCACCGTCATGTGGTTTCATCCAATCGTTTGCCCGTTGATGTTTCGGGACGGAATTACGAATCTCTGGAGGTGGGTCACAGCAGGAAGAAATGACACTGCCGTGCCCAAAAATCGTACCATCGGAGCACTGGCAGGAACCTGACCGATAGGCTGGGCGCGTGCCTATTACTAATGAACGCATCGTCTGGATCGACTGCGAAATGACCGGACTGGACCTCGTCAACGACGCCTTGATCGAAGTAGCGGCGCTCGTGACCGACTCCGAGCTCAACATTCTTGGCGATGGCGTGGATGTCGTCATCAAACCTGACGACGCAGCGCTGGAACAGATGAACGACTTCGTCCGCGACATGCATACACGCTCCAAGCTCCTTGACGAACTCCCCCATGGCAAAACGATGGCCGAGGCCGAAGCCCTGGTGTTGGAGTACATCGAGAAATGGGTTCCGGATCCCCGCAAGGCGCCGCTTGGCGGCAACTCCGTGGGCACCGACCGCATGTTCCTCGCGCGCGACATGCCCAACGTGATTGAACACCTGCATTACCGCGTCATCGATGTCAGCACCATCAAGGAACTCTCCCGCCGCTGGTTCCCACGCGCCTACTTCCAAGCACCGGCGAAGCATGGTGGCCACCGGGCCCTCGGTGACATCAAGGACTCCATCGACGAACTCCGGTACTACCGCGAAGCTGTCTTTGTGCCTGCCCCCGGACCGGACACCGCTACCGCGCAGCGCATTTCCAAGGAGACGACAGCCTCGGCAGAGACCCTCAAGGCCGCCGACGACGTGTGATCTGCGTCATTTTTTGGGGTTTTTTCGGTGAAACCGGCAAAAGTGGACTTTGAACCCCCAAACAGCAGGTAAGCTGTTTGTCGTTGCCTTCACGGAAAGCCGGTCAAACGGTCAGACCAAGAGGCGCATGGTGGGCGTAGCTCAGTTGGCAGAGCGCCTGGTTGTGGTCCAGGAGGTCGCGGGTTCAACCCCCGTCGCTCACCCCACCGGGATTGGCTGGAAAGCCGGTTCCCAAAGGCCGCACCGGATATCCGGTGCGGCCTTTGTTTGTTGGTCCGCTGGTGGTTCCTGCCGGAGTCACCAGGGGTCGCAGCCACTGACTAAGGAAGTACAGACATGACGGTCCTGCCAATCACCATCTGGGGCGAGCCTGTCCTCCACCGCCGGGCCAGCGAAGTGGACGTCTTTGACGACGAACTCCGCCAGCTGATCTCGGACATGTTCGAAACGAATGACGCCGCAAACGGGGTTGGCCTGGCAGCACCCCAGGTCGGAGTGGGCAAGCGGATCTTCGTCTACAAGTACGCCAACGATGACGACGCGCCGGACCAAGGCGTCCTGGTCAACCCTGTCCTGACCCTGTCCAAGGTGTCGGGCGCCCTTCCGGATCCCGAGGAGCATGTTGAAGGGTGCTTGTCCTTTCCCGGTGAGCACTACCCTCTCCAGAGGGCCGAGTGGGCCCGCGTCCAGGGCTTCGACGGCGACGGAAAACCTGTTGAGTTCGAGGCAACGGGCTGGTTCGCCCGCGTCATGCAACACGAGTTCGACCATCTGGACGGCAAGCTGTACGTCAACCGCCTCGTGGACCGCTATGCGAAGAAAGCCATGAAGCAGGCGAAGAAGAGCGGCTGGGGAGTCCCGGGGCTGACCTGGATGCCCGGGGTCGACCCCGATCCGTTCGGGCACTAACCCATGGCAACCGGAGACCGCGCGGAGCTGTTCCAACTCCTCGACATCACAGGCGAGGATGCGCGGGAATGCGCGGACCTGCTTGCGGCAACTCCGGGCCCCGGCGTCCAGCAGGCTCTCGAGGCGCTGCAGGCCAGGCTGGGAACCTTCCCCTCGGACAGCGTCATCTCCAACGGACCCACGGAGTCCGAATGGATTACTGCGTTGCTCCGGTTCGCGCCTTTGGTGCATTCCTATCATCTCGGCTTGGCCATTACTCCTGAGGTGTCAGCCGCGTCCCTGGCGGACGTGGGACTCCAACTGCGCATCAACAGGCGTGTCCACGGCCGGTTTGGGCTGGACACCTGGGCCTGGTTGACCCTGCACATGGCGGGGAATCTCTTCCGGCTGGGAAGGCTGCAGTTTCACTTGGTCCGACGGCAGTCACCCGAGGCTGAAGACGGGCAGGAAAGGTCTTGGGTGCTGGGCGTCCACATTCCCGAGGCCGGGGCTCTCGCGCCAGCCGCCGTTGACGCCAGTTTCAGGGACGCGAAATTGTTCTTCGCCGGCCATTTTCCCGACAAGCCCATTGCAACAGCCACTTGCGAGTCATGGATGCTTGATCCCTACCTGGCGAACCACCTTCCGGAGAGCAACATCGCGTCCTTCGCCAGGCGTTTCACCTTGGACCGCTGCACGGACGCACCCACCGATGCCGTCTACTTCACGTTCCGGCACCGTGGGCTCGAAGGCTTGGACGCACTGCCACGCGAAACCTCACTGCAGCGCTTGGTTCTGGAGAGGATCGACGACGGCGGCACCTGGCAACTGGGGCATGGTCACCTTTCGTTGTAAATGGCCTGCTGCTCCGGACACGAGGCCAGGACACGCTTCATCGCGTCCTTCTCGGCCTGTGTGACCCACAGCTTGTAAGCCGTTTTCACCGATATTTGCCGGGCCACATAATGGCAACGGAAGTTCTTGTTGGGCGGCAGCCAGGTTGCGGCGTCCCCTGCGCCCTTCTTGACGTTTGCGGGTCCGTCAGCGGCAATCAGGTTCAGCGGATCGTTGGCCAGCATCTGGCGTTGCTGGGCAGACAACTCCTTGGCCCCCTTCTGCCAGGCGTCGGCCAGCGCCACCACGTGGTCGATCTGGAGGAGTGAACTGGTGTCCTGGCCCCTCCGGAACGACACAAACGCGCCAGTGTAGGGCTCCTGGATTTCTCCCGCGGCGATTTTGCAGGTGGAACCAGTGGTGAACTCGACGCCTGCGAGATCGCGGCGGAGGATATCGTTCCTGGTGTCGCAGCCGTTGCGGTCAACATCCAGCCAGGCCTGGCCGAAAGCGGTGCGGTCATAGTCGCTCTTCGACGACCTGCCCTTCACCTCGAGCTGGTCCAGGGCCTCAGACGCTTTCTGGGCCTGGACGCGGACGGCGCCCGGGAGCGGCTTCATCCAGGCGGCGTCAAAGACGGGCGCCTCCGTTGGGCCTGCGACCCACGGGCCCACAGCATCGAACTGCCCGGCGGTGAAAAACCACGTCAGTCCACCCACCACGGTGGCGGCCAGCAGCCCCAGGATGGCCCAGGCTTGCCGGGACCGGCGTCGGGCACGCTTGTAGGCAGACCACGTGATACTCAAGGGGCTCCGTTCTATCGGGGTGACGTTGCCCTTCGAGCGTAGGACAAAACACCGACAACGAAGCCGCTGTCCACAGTGTGCAGGGAGAGTCACACGGTGGATCGAGGATAGCTGGCCTATTGCTCGCGCATCACCCGCTGCAGGTCCTCGGCTGCCACTGCCAGGAGTCCCCGCAATTGCTCAACGCGCTCGTCCGTGACATCGCCGGCAGCATTGGCCGCGACGGCCTGGTCCAGCAGTTTCTGTGCCTGCTTGTGGTTGGCCTTGGCCACGTCCAAGGCGTGTTCAAGCGTGGTTTCGTGCTCCAACGTAGATTCATTTTCCATGACCCCATTGTGAGCAGGTTTCCCGGCTGATTCCAGTAACCCAGCCGGGAAACCCAGGTAACACTTTGGCTTAGGCGTTGGCTGCCTCAAGCACCGCGATGGGGGCCACGATGTCGCGGGCGGGGAACGACGGCGGGTTGACGCCGGCCATCTCCTCCATCACGCGGACAACCTGGCAGGAGTAGCCGAACTCGTTGTCGTACCAGACGTAGACAACCAGGTTCTTGTCGTTGGAAATCGTAGCGAGCCCGTCCACGATGCCGGCCCGGCGGGACCCTACGAAGTCAGTGGAAACAACGTCCGGCGAATCGATGTAATCGATCTGCTTGCGCAGCTGCGAGTGCAGGGACATCTCGCGGAGGTAGTCGTTCACTTCATCGCGCGTGGTGCCGTTGGCGAGGTTGAGGTTGAGGATGGCCATGGACACATCCGGCGTGGGAACGCGGATGGCGTTGCCGGTGAGCTTCCCCTGCAACTCCGGGAGGGCCTTGGCTACGGCCTTGGCGGCGCCCGTTTCCGTGATCACCATGTTCAGGGCAGCGGAGCGTCCCCGGCGGTCGCCCTTGTGGAAGTTGTCGATCAGGTTCTGGTCGTTCGTGAACGAGTGCACGGTCTCCACGTGCCCGTGGATAATCCCGAACTTGTCGTTCAGGGCCTTCAGCACGGGGGTGATGGCGTTGGTGGTGCAGGAGGCTGCGGTGACGATCTTGTCTTCGTCGGTGATGTCGGCCTGGTTGATGCCGTGCACGATGTTCTTGAGGTCGCCCTTGCCGGGGGCGGTCAGCAGGACGCGGGCAACACCCTTGCTCTGCAAGTGCTGGGAGAGGCCATCTGCGTCGCGCCAGCGGCCGGTGTTGTCCACCACCAGTGCGTCCTTGATGCCGAAGGCGGTGTAGTCCACCGTGGCGGGGTTGTCGGAGTAGATCACCTGGATCTGGACGCCGTTGGCCGTGATGGTGTTGGCTTCCTCGTCCACCCGGATGGTGCCTTCGAAGGAACCGTGGACGGAGTCGCGGCGCAGCAGGCTGGCGCGCTTGACGAGGTCGTTCTCGGCGCCCTTGCGCACAACGATCGCACGGAGGCGCAGCCCGTGTCCGCCGCCTGCCTTTTCGATCAGGAGGCGGGCGAGCAGACGTCCGATGCGGCCAAAGCCATAGAGGACGACGTCGGTGCTGGTGCGGTCGTCCGCGCCGCGCTTGCCCACAACGTCAGCCAACTCCGCGCGAAGGAACTCATCCAGGGAGACAGCGCCGTTTTCTGCACGGTACTTTTCGGTCAGCCGGGCGATGTCGATCGCGGCAGCGCCGAGCTCCAGCTCAGCCAAGGCATTCAGCAGGGGCGCGGTCTCTTCGAGCAGCAGCTCTGTATTGCTCATCCGGCGGGCGAAGCGGTGGGCCTTCAGGATGTTCATGGTGGACTTGTTGATCAGGCTCCGGCCGTGGATGCTGGTGACCACGTTGTTTTCCCGGTACAGCCGGCCGATCACCGGAATCATGGCCTCGGCGAGGGCCTCCCGGCCCATCCACTTATCAAGACAAGAATCTGACGTCTGGCTCACAGAACTACCTTCCTTGGGTCAACCACATACGTCTTCGTATGCAGATGGCGTCGGCCGCCCGGAGTAGTCCTGCGGCACATGCGCTGCGGGCTTCGGTCCACCCACGGCGCCTTGAACGAGAGCAAAGAAAATCCGCCGGCTGCGAACGCAGACCCGGCGGCAGAACTTCTACGTTCAGTAACCATTCTAGGGCTGGATCCCGGCGCAGTGGCCGCCCGGATGCGTGAAATCACTCACACGGGTGTCCCGTAGACTCCCGGGTGTGACTCATCCAGTGCGGCGCGAGCTGCTCCGCCAAGCGCTCCTGGCCCGGAAGGGCGGCCGGATCGGCACAGGCGGCCGGGGTGCCGTGGCCCTGCGCTTCGACGACGGCGCACGCGACTTCAGGGACAAAGTGCTGCCGCTCCTGGTTGAGCGCAACCTGCCGTTCACGCGGGTCACCACCACCCAACGGATCGGAAGCGTACGCACCGAAAGCGATACCTGGCAAAACATCCAGCACTACTGCCTGCAGCACGGCGGCGAGGTGTGGAACCATGGCGCCACCCACAGGGACGCGTCCGGGGACGACGCCTTGCACCAGGAAATCGTGGGGGCACTGCAGGATCTCGGCCGCTTCCTGCCCCGCATTCCGATCGACTGCTTCGCTCCCCCGGGCGGTGCCAGCATCCGCTATGACGGCCATATGCCATCCAGGACGGTGGCAGCCTGGGCTGGAACAGCTGCTGGCAGGCTGATCCACGACTTCCACGCCTTGGCCTCCGGGTATCTCCCGGACAGTTATTACCGTCCCCTGGATGGCGTGCTGCGGGATGGGCAGAACCATTACAGCCTGGACCTCTACACGGAGCCAGGACGGGCAACGGCTTTGGTGGACCGGGCCCGGGAGTGGAGGGCCGGCATCGTCATGATGTGGCACGCCAACAACCTGGGCGTCAAAGACCGGCAGTCCATGGAGGCGTTCACCGCCATACTGGACTATCTCGTGGAACAAAGGGACCAGGGTTCGCTGTTGGTTTTGACGGCATCGGGGCTGGGCGCGGCCGACGCTTCAAGCACCCATCGCGACAACATCCTGGTCACAGATTCGGGTAACCCTTTCGCGGAAGCCATCCCCTATCCGCAGTACCGGCAGAACATTCCCGGCTCCACACGTGAGCTGACGGCTACGGTCTCCGCGCCCGCAGGTACAGCCGTAGCATCAGTGATCGGTGAGTCGACACGCCACCACGTGGTCCCTGTTGGGGGCACCTTGCACCTGCGCCACTTGGCCACCGTCCCCCTTGATGTGAAGTCCTTGGAGGTCACCATCAATGCTGGCAGTCGCGACGTCAGGCTCGTCGCGGTCTAGGCAACGCTGCGTCTGAGGGCACAAAAAGCTCCCGGTACGCTGCCAAGGTGAACAAACTCTCAGTACTGGCTGACCACAGCGATGGGTCCGGGAACAGCATCGAGTGTTCCCGGGCCATTGAAACCGGCATCGCGGTGACCTTTCGAGGCAGGAACAACCGCATCATCGTCGCGGATGGCGCCCGTATTGCCAAGCTGCAGGCCGTTTTCGACTGCGACAACGGCACGCTCGTCATCGGTCCCAGCAACAAGTCGCCGTTCAGCATGAACGTCCGAGTCGGCCAGGATTCAACGGTACGCACAGGCGCAGACTTCACCACAACCAGCGTCGCCGTGGTCAGCGCAGTGGAGGGAGCCGCCGTCATGTTCGGTGACGACGTCATGATCGCCAGCAGCACCCAATTCCGGACCGACGATGGGCATCCCATCTTCGACGTCGCCACGGGCCGTCGCGTCAACCCCGCCAGGGACGTTGTCATTGGCAACCACGTGTGGTTTGGGGCCCAGGCTGTGGCCCTGGGCGGCGCACGCGTGGGCGACGGTTCAGTGATTGGGTTCCGCAGCATCGTGACCGGAACCATCCCCAACAACGTCATCGCCGTGGGGTCACCCGCCCGCGTGGTCCGGCGCGACGTGGCATGGGAAAGGCCGCACCTTTCCTTCACCAGTCCCCCGTACAAGCCGGATGCCGCATCCGTGGCCAAGAGCGAGGAGTACTGGAACCTGACCGCGGAGGACGTCCCCATCTTCGAAGAACTCAGCGGCTGGCACGACCACCACTGACAGGGGGTATGTGGATGGGTTGACCGATACGCCGGGTTCTGTCATCCCGAGCCGTTACCGGCAAGGGAGTGGCGGCCATCCATCTACGAACGCCGTTGCCGACGCCCTCCAGCAGCCTACCCGGACACTCGGGCGGGCAGCCCTCGAACGTGTCCTGTCTGGCCTTGCTCCGGGTGGGGTTTACCTAGCCTCCCCGGTCACCCAGGGAGCTGGTGGTCTCTTACACCGCCGTTTCACCCTTACCTGCCAACCAACCGGTGCAGGCACCGATCGGCGCAGGCGGTCTGTTTTCTGTGGCACTTGCCTGCGGGTTACCCCGAGTGGGCGTTACCCACCACCCTGCCCTGTGGAGCCCGGACGTTCCTCGAGCCACTTTCGTGGCGCGCGGCCGCCTGGTCAACCCATCCGCCGTACAGTCTACCGGCGTCGGGAGCCACGCCCGGACACCGGTAATATCGACTGGTGCTGATTCTCCTGCCGCCTTCCGAAGGCAAGACACCCGCTGCCAAAGGACCCTCCATCGACTGGGAGGCGCTGAGCTTCCCGGACTTGAACACCTCCCGGGCCAGGGTCCTGGAGGCGCTGGGGACCGTCAGCGCGCATGAAGACGCCCTCGCGTTACTCGGCGTCGGCGCCTCGCTGCGTGACGACGTCGAACGCAACACCAGGCTGCACTCGGAACCGGCCGCCCCAGCCCACCAGGTCTACTCCGGCGTCCTGTACGACGCCCTCGGGTACAACAGCCTGACCCCCACGCAGCGCCGCAAGGCTGCCGAATCAATCCTGGTGATTTCCGCCCTGTGGGGCGCCATCGGCTTTGGCGACCATGTGCCCGCCTACCGGCTGTCCATGGGAACCGCACTGCCCGACGTCGGACGCCTCGCCTCGTACTGGAAGCCGCAGCTGGCCGCCGCCCTCGCCAAGCGCTCCGAAGGCGAGCTGCTGGTTGACTGCCGGTCCAGTACCTATGCGGCCGCTTGGACACCGCCGGCAGATCAAACGGTGACCGTCAATGTGTTCACTGAAACCAAGGGCAAGCGCACGGTGGTGAGCCACTTCGCCAAGCACACCCGCGGTGAATTGGCCCGGCACCTGCTGACCAGGCGCGGAAAAGCTCCCGCCACCCCCGCCCAACTCCTGAAGGCAGCCAGCGAGGTGTGGACCAGCGAACTTGTTGAGGGCACGGCCCGCAAGACGCATGCCCTCAACATCATCCTGGCGGGCTAGTTCCACTCCGCCGAGCGGACCAGGATGCAGCCGGAATCGGGGCAGAACACGATGTCGTCCTCGGCCGCGGCCTTGACTTCGGCGAGGTCGCCGGGGCTGAGCGTCATCCCCGAGCCTTCAGACTTTCCATGGAAAAGGCGGGCAGCACCCACGCCGCGCTTGGCAATGGTCTTCTCATAAATGGCCACCATGCCCTGGTCCAAGGCCTCCGCGAAGGCAGCCCGTTCGCCACGGACGACTGCTTCCTCCGACGCGATGCGGGCAATCTCCTGGTCCAGTTCGGCCCGGATGCTCCCAAAGGAACCCTGGATGTCATCCACGATCGCCTGCTGGGCAGCTTGGCGTTCGCGGAGCCCGTCGAGGCGCTCAAGAATCTCCAACTCCACATCTTCCAGGTCCGACCGGCGCTTGTTCAGGGAAGCGATGTCGTTCTGCAGCGCCACCAGGTCCTTGGACAGTCCGGTGCCGCTGTTGAGCCGGGCTTCGTCGCGCTCGATGCGGCTGACCACCTGCTCCACATCCGCTTCCGAACGCCGCAACTCCGCCTCGGAATCGTGGACGGCGAGCTTCGCCGCACCGAGTTCGCCGTTCGCCACATTCAGGGCGTCCTGCAGGTCGGTGATGCGGGGATCGTTTTCCAGTACCTTCCGCTGGCCCGCCAGCGACTTCAGCTTGGCATCAAGGCCCTGCAGTTCAAGCAATTTGAGTTGTTCTGCCGGTGCTGCCTTCGCCACGCTTACCTCCACCTGTCTGTTGCCGGCACCGCTGGTCAGTGCCGGCCGCTGTCTTGTTGATGCTAGTCCCCGCCGGGAGTCAGGATGAAGTCCCAGGGATCGCTGTTGGCGCTGCTGACCCGGATCTCCACATCGTGTCCTTGATCCTTAAGTACGTTCGACAACGCTTCGGCGGCCACCGGCAGCCACAGCCATTCGCTGGCAAAGTGCGAAACGTCAATAAGGTATGGCCGGTCGTTCACAGCCGCCTCGCGGGCTTCCGAGGCCGGGTGGTGCCGCATGTCGGCAGTCACGTAAACGTCGGCCTGGTTGGCCCGAACGGCATCGAACAGGCAGTCACCGGCGCCGCCGCACACCGCAACGCGCCGCACCAATCCGTCCTTGTCACCCGCCACGCGCACGCCCCCTGCAACGGCCGGCAGCACGCCGAAGACCCGGGCGGCAAAATCTCCGAGGGTCATGAGTTCGGGCAGATCGCCAACCCTGCCGATGCCTTCCTCGGGCAGGCCGTTAGCGGCCGTGGTCAGCGGGCTGACGTTGTCCAGGCCGAAGGCATGCGCCAGCACATCGGAGACTCCCCCGACGGCTGAGTCACCATTGGTATGGACCGTCAGCAACCCGGTTCCGGCCTCGATCAGGCGATGGACGGCCAGGCCCTTGGCAGTGGTGGCGGCTACCGAGTTCACGCCCCTGAGCAGCAAGGGATGGTGGGTAATCAGGAGTTCGGCACCCCACTCAATGGCCTCGTCGATCACTTCAAGCGTCGGATCCACAGCGAAGAGGACCTTGGTTACCGGGGAGTCAGGCCGCCCTACAACCAAGCCAACCTCATCCCAGTCTTCGGCCAGGGACTCCGGCCAGAGTTCCTCCACTGCCAGGAGCACCTGGCCCAGTGTCGGTTCACCGTTGTCTTCAACTGTTCCGGCGTCGTCGCTGGAGTCCGCATCGGAATGGGCGGTGTCTACTGCTTCCATACTCTTATTCTTACCTACCGCAACGGATCGGTCAGGGTGTGACCTGCCGCCAACCCCAGCATCCTGTCGATCTCCGTCACCGTCCCGTAAGGTATTGCGGGAATGATCAGTCCGTCCGATCCATTGAAGAGACCATGAAAACTTTCGTACTTGGCGGCGGCTGCTTCTGGTGCCTCGATGCCGTCTACCAGAAAACCCGCGGCGTACAGTCTGTCGTTTCCGGCTACACCGGGGGCCATCTCCGCAATCCCGACTACTACGAGGTCTGCTCCGGAACCACCGGCCATGCCGAGGTGGTGGCAGTGACCTTCGACGAATCCGTGGTGCCCGCCGAAGTCATCCTGGACATGTTCTTCGCCCTGCACGACCCCACCACCTTGAACCGCCAGGGATACGACGTCGGCACCCAGTACCGCTCGTCCATGTTCTACACCACCACCGAGGAGAAGATCCTCTTCGAAGAAGCGATCGAACGTGCGCAGTCCCTGTGGCAGCATCCGATCGTCACGGAGGTCAGCCGCTTGGGCGACTTCTACGAAGCCGAGGATATTCACCAGAACTACTACGCAAAGTTCCCCAACCAGGGCTATTGCCAGGTGATTATTAACCCGAAGCTGGCAAAAGCCCGGAAATATTACTCTGCATGGCTAATTGCTTAGCAGGGTTTCGGCGCTGCTGGTTAGGCTGACCTCAGCATTCCCTCTTGAGAGATAGGCATACATTTTCATGGCAAGGATCTACGACGACGTCACCCAGTTGGTTGGACGCACCCCGCTTGTCCGCTTGAACCGCCTTACCGAAGGACTTGGCGCCACTGTCGCAGTCAAGCTCGAGTTCTACAACCCGGCCAACAGCGTCAAGGACCGCATCGGCGTAGCCATCATCGACGCCGCCGAAAAGTCCGGCGCCCTGAAGCCTGGCGGAACCATCGTTGAAGGTACGTCCGGCAACACCGGCATCGCTTTGGCCCTGGTTGGTGCCGCCCGTGGTTACAAGGTCATCCTGACCATGCCGGAGACCATGTCCACCGAGCGCCGTGTCATGCTTCGCGCCTACGGCGCCGAGATCGTGCTGACCCCGGGTTCCGAAGGCATGCGTGGCGCCGTGGAAAAGGCCCAGGAAATCGTGGCCAACACCGAGAACTCCATTTGGGCACGCCAGTTCGCCAACGAGGCCAACCCGCAGGTCCACCGCGAAACCACTGCCGAAGAAGTCTGGGCCGACACCGACGGCGAAGTGGACATCTTCGTCTCCGGCGTGGGCACCGGCGGAACCATTACCGGCGTCGGGCAGGTCCTTAAGGAACGCAAGCCGGGCGTCCAGATCGTGGCCGTGGAGCCCAAGGACTCCCCCATCCTCAACGGTGGCGCACCCGGTCCGCACAAGATCCAAGGCCTCGGAGCAAACTTCGTCCCCGAAATCCTGGACACCAACGTCTACGACGAAGTGCTTGACGCCACCTTGGAAGACTCTGTCCGCGTTGCGCGCGAACTCGGTGCCCGCGAAGGCATCCTGGGCGGTATCTCCTCCGGAGCCATCGTCTGGGGCGCACTGGAACTGGCCAAGCGCCCGGAAAACGCAGGCAAGCTGATCGTTGCCGTGGTCTGCGACTTCGGCGAACGTTACATCTCCACTGTCCTGTTTGACGATATCCGCGGCTGATTCTTCGCCCGCCAATATTCATTCCTGTAGAAAGGTCTTTGTGAGTTTCTTCGCAAGGCTTAAGGAAGACCTCGACGCCGCCCGGTCACACGACCCGGCGGCTCGAGGCTCTTTTGAGAACTTTTTTGCCTATTCCGGCCTCCACGCCATCTGGGCACACCGCTTAACCCACAAGCTGTGGCAGAACCCGGCCCTCCGCTTCCCGGCCCGCCTGATTTCGCAGCTTGCACGCTTCCTCACCGGTATCGAGATCCACCCCGGAGCCACCATCGGCCGCCGCTTCTTCATTGACCACGGCATGGGTGTGGTGATCGGCGAGACTTCCGAAATCGGCGACGACGTGATGATCTACCACGGGGTAACCCTCGGCGGACGGTCCCTGGCCAAGGTCAAGCGCCACCCCACCATCGGCGACCGCGTGACCATCGGCGCAGGCGCCAAGGTCCTGGGACCCATCACCATCGGCGCGGACAGCGCCGTGGGTGCCAATGCAGTGGTGGTCAAGAACGCTCCGCCGGAGTCCATCATCACCGGCGTCCCGGCCACGTGGCGGCACCGCGACGCCAAGTCCGAAACCAAGCCCGCCGTCGACCCGGCCGAGTACTACATCGAGTACCGGATCTAGCGGACAAACCTCTGATAGGAATTCCACAGCACCGTGTCGAACACACGGTCCGGGAGTATCCTTCGCAACGCCAGGACGCTCCAGGCTCCCCTGCCCACCGGGTATCGGGTCTTGGGGCGTTTTGCCGTTGCCGCCCTGGCGACGGCCCTGGCCACATCGTCCGGCGGCGTGGACAGCACCTGCCCCGAGGTGGAAGCCAGCGCGGCAGCCATGACGTGCGCCTGGTCCTTGTAGGGTCCGCTGCCGGAAGCCAGCATGAGGCCTTCACCGGCGATGGTTCCCCACTCCGTGTCCGTTCCGGACGGTTCGATGATCACCACATCGATGCCGTGCGGTCCAAGTTCCAGGCGCAATGAATCGCTCATGCCCTCCACGGCGAACTTGGTCCCGTGATACCAGGCGCCGAGTGGCTCGTACATCTTCCCGCCGATGGATGAGATATTGATGATCCGGCCGGCGCCCTTTCGCCGCATACCCGGAATGACCAGCTGGGACATCCGTGCCAGGCCCACGACGTTGACCTCGAACTGCCGCCGCCCCTCGGAGAGCGGGACTTCTTCCAAGGAGCCGTAGGACCCGTAGCCGGCATTGTTCACCAGGACATCCACCTGTCCTTGCGCATTTTCCACGTGACGGACTGCGGACACCATCGATGCGTCGTCGGTGACGTCCAGTGAAAGGACGTGGATGCCCTGAATCTTCAGCGGCTCCATCTTCTCCACTCGTCGGGCCCCTGCGTAGACGGTGAAACCGGCCGTTCGCAAGGCCAAGGCAGCTGCGTAGCCGATTCCGGTGGAAGCGCCCGTGACAAAGGCGGTGGGTTCGCTCATCTGGTACTCCTCAACCCTGAATACGGCAAAGGCCGGTTCCTCCCAGCCTATAAGGGAGAAACCGGCCTTCGGCGGTTTTGCAATCAGTGGGTGTCGACGGCCGAGATTTCGGACTTGTCTTCGCCCCACAGGGTGTGGAACGTGCCTTCGGCGTCTACGCGGCCGTAGGTGTGTGCACCGAAGAGGTCGCGCTGGCCCTGGATCAGGGCAGCGGCAACGCGCTTGCGGCGCAGGCCGTCGTAGTACGCGAGCGAGGAGGAGAACACCGGTACCGGAATGCCCAACTGGACAGCGGTGGCCACCACGCGGCGCCAGGCCGGAAGGACTTCGGCGATGGCCTTGGTGAACGCCGGAGCGAACAGCAGGTTGGCCGGCTTCTCTTCGGCTGCGTAGGCCTTGGTGATGTCCTTGAGCAGTTCCGCACGGATGATGCAGCCTGCACGCCACAGGGAGGCGATCTCGTCCAGCTTGAGGTCCCAGCCGTATTCCTTCGCGGCGGAGGTCAGCATGTCCAGGCCCTGGGCGTAGGAGACCAGCTTGGAGGCGTACAGCGCCTGGCGGACGTCCTCAACGAACGTCTCGGGGATTTCGACGGCGGCTTCCTCACCGGCGAGCAGTTCCTGGCCCAGCTTGCGCTGTTCTGCCTGGGACGACAGGGCCCGGGCGAACACGGACTCGGCAATGCCCGAAACCGGCGAACCGAGTTCCAGGGCGGAAATGACCGTCCAGCGGCCGGTGCCCTTCTGGCCGGCAGCGTCCACCACGACGTCAACGAACGGCTTGCCGGTCTTGGCATCGACGTGGCCCAGGACCTCGGCGGAGATTTCGATCAGGAAGGAGGACAGATCGCCCTTGTTCCACTCAGCGAAGATCTTGGACTGCTCGGCCGGCTCAATGCCAGCACCGGAACGCAGGAGGTCGAAAGCTTCGCCGATGACCTGCATGTCGGCGTACTCGATGCCGTTGTGGACCATCTTCACGAAGTGGCCGGCACCATCGGTGCCCACCCACGCGCAGCACGGTTCGCCGTCGACCTTGGCGGAGATCTTCTCCAGCAGCGGGCCAAGGGCGTCGTAGGACTCGCGGGAACCGCCAGGCATGATGGACGGGCCGTTCAGGGCACCTTCCTCACCACCGGAGACGCCAACGCCCACGAAGTGCAGGTCCTTCTTGGCCAGGGCAGCTTCGCGGCGGCGGGTGTCCTCGTAGTGCGAGTTGCCGGCGTCGATGATGATGTCCCCGGCTTCGAGCAAAGGCTCAAGCTGCTCGATCACGTTGTCGACCGGAGCGCCGGCCTTGACCATGATGAGGACGCGGCGGGGCTTCTCCAGTGAGTCGACGAGTTCCTGCAGCGTTTCCGTGCGGATGAAGTCGCCTTCGGATCCGTGCTTCTCCAGCAGGGCGTCGGTCTTTTCCACGGAGCGGTTGTGAAGTGCCACGGTGAAGCCGTTGCGGGCAAGGTTACGGGCCAGGTTGGCGCCCATCACCGCTAGGCCGGTGACACCGATGTGTGCTGACATCAAAACTCCAATTCGATCGTGTGCAGTCAGTCCTGCGGGCATGCAGGAAGCGATTTTGATAAACAGGGGCTGTAATAAACCATACGTATTTAAGCCGTGGGCCGGAAGCATCGCCCACGTTGTGGGACACTGCCGCGTCATAAACAGTCTAGGTTGCGGCCGTTCCGTCCGGGCATCGGATCCCGGGCGCCACCCACGCACGCTGCGCGCGCAGGACCTTCGCCCGCCACTATGCTTACCTCTATGTCAACCAGCCTCCACCACCGCGCCGTCGAGCACTTGGGTACCCGGATCGTCGGCGGTACCCTGCCGACAGGGCACGTCATGTTGGCGGAACACTTGGAAGACGAATTGAACGTATCGCGCTCGGTGGTGCGCGAAGCCGTTCGGGTCCTTCAATCCCTCGGCCTTGTCGAGACCATCAAGCGCGTAGGCATCCGGGTCCTGCCCGCCCACCGCTGGAACCCTTTCGACCCGTTGGTGATCCGCTGGCGCCTTGCCGGCGAAGGACGCGGCGCGCAGTTGAGGTCGCTCGCAGAGTTGCGTTCCGCCGTCGAGCCCGTGGCTGCCGAACTTGCCGCCGGCAACGCCCCGGCAATGCTCCGGCAGGAGCTCGTGGACATCTCCCTGGCCATGAAGAAGTCCGGCGATGCCGGAGACATGGCCACGTTCCTGGACCTGGATATCCGGTTCCACGCCCTGGTCCTTTCCGGATCCGGCAACGAGATGTTCGCCAACCTGATAGGCCAGGTGACGGAGACCTTGACGGGCCGGACAGTCCACGGTTTGATGCCCGAGCACCCGCAGCAGCAAGCACTGCAGTGGCACATCGACGTTGCCCATGCCATCAACTCCGGGGACGGCAAGGGCGCCCGCGAAGCCTCGGGCAGGATCATGAAGCAGACCATCGCGGAGCTGGCCCCCAGCTGGGACGGCCAGCCCCGCGTCTTCGTGCCGGTAGCCCGGACCTAGTCCTGGAAGTTCAGGAGAACCTTCCCGGATTCGGCGGAGTTCCTGGCGACTTCGAACGCTTCCAGTCCGTGCGCGAGGTCGAACTCGTGCGTGACCACCGGATCCACCGACAATGAACCGTCAGCCAACGCGGCGATGACCTGGTCGATTTCGTCGTTGAAGCGGAACGAGCCCAGCAATTCCAGCTCGCGGGTGATGGCCAGCGAAATGAACACGGGCTGCGGGCCGGATGGCAAGAGACCCACCATCACTACCTTGCCGCCGCGGGTGGCACCCTTGATGGCTGACGCGAGACCGAAGTGGCTGCCCGAGGATTCGACGACGATGTCCGCGTCCACTGCCGCGATCGCCTCGGCGTCGTCACCCTTCAGGACAGCATCGGCGCCCACGGCCCGGGCGATTTCCAGTGGCTTGTCATGCATGTCGACGGCGACAATCCGGGACGCTCCGGCCCGCTTCAGGACGGCGACCGTCAAGGCACCGATCGGACCGCTGCCGATCACCAGGGCGCTCTTGCCCGCCACATCACCGGCGCGGGCGACGGCGTGCCACGCGACGCTCGCCGGCTCCACCAGGGCGGCTGTCCGCAGGTCCAGGGACGCCGGCAATTCGCGCAGCATGCGGGACGGAAGGTTGGCGTAGCGGCTGAAGGCGCCATCGGTGTGGGGGTAACGAGCCGCACTGCCCAGGTAGGTACATCCCGGGGAGAGGTTGGGCCGGTCCTCGGGGTACCTGACATCGCCCGGTGCCGGAGTGGCGGGGTGGACAGCAACGGGCGTACCGACGCCCGGACCGCTTCCGTCGGCTGCCTGCTGCACAACCACGCCAACGATTTCGTGTCCCAGCACCATGGGTGCCTTGAGGATGGACTCACCGGCAGCCCCGTGCAGCCAGTAGTGGAGGTCTGATCCGCAGATGCCGCCGTAGGCGATCTCCACGACCGACTCGTCAGCTGCCGGAGTCGCCAGCGGGATGTCTTCGATGCGGAGGTCGCCCTTGCCGTGGGCAACCACTGCCGGTCCGGAGGAAGGAAGTGCGATGCCCATCAGACCACCACCGTCATTCCGCCATCGACAAAGATGGTTTGGCCGTTGACGAAGTTCGAAGCCTGCGAGGCGAGCCATACCGTGGGGCCCGCCAGGTCGGCAACGGTACCCCAGCGGTTGGCCGGCGTGCGGCCGAGGATCCAGGAGTTGAAGTCGGAATCGTCAACCAGGTTCTGCGTCATTTCCGTGTGGATGTACCCCGGGGCGATGCCGTTGATCTGAAGGCCGGAAGCCGCCCATTCAGCCGTCATGGCACGGGTGAGGTTGCGCAAGCCACCCTTGGCAGCGACGTACGGTGCAATGGTGGGACGGGCCAGGTCCGTCTGGACGGAGCAAATGTTGATGATCTTGCCCTGGCCACGGGGAATCATGTGGCGGGCAGCCTCGCGGCCCACCAGGAAGGCGCTGGTGAGGTCCGTGGTGATGACCCGGTCCCAGTCCTTGACGTCCAGGTCCAGCATCGGGACGCGGTGTTGGATTCCGGCGTTGTTCACCAGGATGTCAAGGGGACCGACGTTCTTCTCGATCCACTCCACGCCTTCGGCGGCGGAAGCGGCATCGGTGACGTCGAAGGCACGGCTGTGTACGCGCCCTTCCGGGTACTCAGCGGCCATGGCCTGGTGCGCAGATTCCAGGCGCTCCGTGCTGATGCCGTTGAGCACCACCGTCGCCCCGGCATCCGCCAAGCCACGGGCCAGCGCGTTGCCGATGCCGCGGCTGGAGCCTGTGACCAACGCGACGCGCCCGGTCAGGTCGAATAATCCACTCATGGTTCGTTGTTTTCCTTCTTGGTTGGTGCCGGTTTAGTTGGAGGCCTGCGACGCGGGAGATGCCACGCCCAGGTTGGCTATTGCCTGCCGCACGACGGCGAGGTCCTGGTCCCCCAGGCCCTGCCGCTTCAGTTCGGCGTAAAGTTCAATGGCCGCCGTGGCCATGGGAACCGCGGAACCTGCTGCCTTGGCACTGTCCAGCAGGAATCCGAGGTCCTTGTGCATGAACTTGGCCGGGCCTGTGGGCGTGTAGTTCTTGGCCGCGAGCCGGGGGCCCACGACCTCCAGGACACGGCTGCCCGCCAGGCCTCCGGACAACACGTCGTAGAGGGCTGCCACATCCATGCCCGAACGTTCGGCGAGTTCCGCCGCCTCGGCGAGTGCCGCCGTCGTGCTTCCGACGATCAGCTGGTTGCACGCCTTGGCGAGCGAGCCCGACCCCAGGGGACCCATCCGTCGAACAGTGGTGCCCATGGTGGCGAAGAGTGGCTGGAGCCGTTGGAAATCCGCCTCGGAGGCACCCACCATGATGGCGAGGGTTCCTTTGAGGGCACCCACCGTGCCACCGCTGACGGGGGCGTCGACCACCACGGCATTGCCGCCGGTGGCCGCTTCCACGGTTTCGCCGAAACGCTGCACTTCCGTTGGGGAGACGCTGCTCATGACGACGACGGCGGTCCCCGGCTTGGGTGGCTCCGCCCGCCAGGAGTCGAGCAAGCCGGAGGCGGCAGCCTCGATGAAGGGCAAGTCGGGGAGCATGAAGATCAGGGTGGGCTGGCCACGCAGATCGGCGACGCTTTCTGCGCGTGCGATGCCGTCCAGATCCTCGAACGCTGCGCTCGAGCGGTTCCATGCGGTCACGTCCCAGCCGGCCGCAGCGATGTTGGCGGCCATGGGGCCACCCATGAGACCCAAACCTACAAATCCCACGCTCTTACTCGTCATGGAGCCGATCCTCACTTCCTTGTGCAACAGGCACTGGTGCCTCGGCTGATGTGCCCAAATGATGGAACTCTGTTCAATATCCTAGCCTCCATTCAGTATGATGAACACTATGACGACTGATGAACTTACCATCGCGATCGCTGTACCCCTCGAGGCTGAGTACGTAGAGCAGATCCGTGCCATAGACCCCTCCGTGACGGTTCTGTACGAGCCGGACCTGCTGCCTCCGGAGCGTTTCCCCGCCGACCACGCCGGCGACCCGGACTTCGAGCGCACCCCTGAGCAGGAGGAACGCTACTGGGCCATGCTCAACAAAGCACAGGTCCTCTACGGCTTCCCCAACGAAAGCCCCGCCGGCCTTGCCCGCATCGCGGAAAGCAACCCGCACCTGCAGTGGATCCATGCCATGGCAGCCGGCGCCGGTGGAGCCGTCAAGGCGTCAGGACTCAACACTGAGACGCTCCGTAAGTTCCACGTCACCACCTCCGCCGGCGTCCACGCACTGCCCCTCGCAGAATTCTCCGCCTTCGGCATCCTCAATGGCTTCAAGCGCAGCGGCGAAATGGCACAGGACCAGGCCGCCAAGGTCTGGCCCGCCCTGCGTACGCCTACCAAGCTTGCCAACGGTTCCAAGGTGGTCATCGCCGGCCTCGGCGAAATCGGCATGGAAACAGCCCGTATCTCCCGGGCCCTGGGCATGCGGGTCAGTGGCACCAAGCGCACCGTCGAAGCCATCGAGGGCATTGACCAAGTGACCACCAACGAAGGCCTCGCCGGGCTGCTGGCCGACGCCGATGCCGTGGTGAACACGCTGCCCGGCACCCCCTACACGGAAAAGCTGTTCAGCACGGAGATTTTCTCGGCCATGAAGCCTGGAGCCGTCTTCGTCAATGTCGGCCGCGGCACCGTGGTGGACGAGGACGCGCTCCTCGAAGCCCTCAACAACGGACAGGTCTCCTACGCCTGCCTGGACGTCTTCGCCGTCGAGCCGCTTCCCCAGGACAGCCCGCTCTGGAACCACCCGAAGGTGCTCGTCTCCCCGCACACCTCGGCGCTCAGCACCGCGGAAAACCGGCTCATCGCCGAGCGCTTCTGCAGCAACCTGCGCACGTTCATCGACGGCGGCGAACTGCCCCACCTCGTGGACCCGGTGCACTTCTACTAAGCCAGCAGGACAGCCAAAAGGCCCCCGCTCCCTCACGGGGCGGGGGCCTTTTGCACTGCTTCGGCTGCTACTTGGCGTCTTCCGTGCTGACCAGGTCACGGCCAACCGTTTCCGGTGTGAAGAACGTGGTGACAAAGGAAATCAGGGCAAGGACCAACGAATACACAGCGAGGACCAGCCAGGAATGATTGGTTGCCGCAAGCAGTACGGCGCCCAGCAGTGGAGCCACACCACCGGCGATGACAGCCGAGATCTCACGGCTCATGGCAACACCCGTGAAGCGGTATTGGGATCCGAACAGTTCAGGAAGCAGCGGGCACTGGGGACCGAGCATCGACTGGACGCCGATCGCAATGCCAACCGCCATGACCACCCACACCAAGGTGACGTTGCCAAGGGTGACCAGGTAAAAGGCGGGAACGGCAATGATGGCTTGGAACAGGGCCCCGTAGCGGTAAACGGGCACTCGGCCGAAACGGTCCGACAAAGCACCGAAAGTTACCACCAGGATCGCCGCGAAACCCGCGGCAATGAGCAGGCCGACAGGCCCGATGGAGTTGTTGCCGGCGAAGACACCCGCCGGCATGCTCATGAACGAGACCAGCAATGCGGAGTAGATGGAAGAGTTTCCGTTCTCCCCCATCCGGAGTCCGATTCCCACCAGGACGTTCTTCTTCGAGTGCTTCCACAGTGCGCCGATGGGGTTCTTGACGACATTCTTGTGCTTCTCGAGTTCCTGGAACGCCGGCGTTTCCTTCAACTTGAGGCGAATGAAGATGGCGACAGCGATGAGGATGAAGCTGGCGAGGAAGGGTACGCGCCACAGCCAACCTTGCAACACCGACTTGTCTGCCATGGCGATGAGCGCAAAAGTTCCGGCTCCGAGCAGGGTGCCCAACTGGATTCCGACGAAAGGCAGGGAAGCAAAGAAACCACGACGGCGGCGCGGCGCGACTTCCGAGATGAGCGTGGTGGCGCCGGCCTGCTCAGCGCCCGCCCCCAGGCCCTGGATGATCCGCAAGGTAACCAGGAGGACAGCCCCGAGCATTCCGGCCTGCTCGAACGTGGGCAGGAGGCCGATGGCAAAGCTTGCCGTACCCATCAGGGCGATGGTCAGGATGAGGACCATTTTCCGGCCGAAGCGGTCTCCAATGTAGCCAAAGAACAAGCCACCGAACGGACGCGCCGCAAACCCGACGCCGTAGGTGGCAAAGGAGGCAATCAATGCCCCGTCGGGTCCCAGAGGAGAGAAGAACAACGGCCCGAAGATCAAAGCAGAAGCCAGGCCATAAATATAGAAGTCGTAGTACTCCAGGGCGGAGCCTACGGAACTGGCCAGCGTCGCCCTGCGCAGCTGCTCCGGTTCAACAACAGCGTCGTCAGCTTCTGCTGCGAGCTTTGCATTGGTTCGAGTAATCACAAGCACTCCCTCAACATCACGCCAGGCCCCCGTTGGCCCGGCGAGATAGTGATGGCATCAACCGCCAAGGTCACTATGCTGAACAGCGTACAGCGAGTTGGATCACATGCCAAGGTTGTAATCAGATTTAATGCAAGTATTCGAGCGCTAGCCCATGGGGTTGCCCAGCGAACGCGCCAGCTCCTTGAGTTCCTTGACCATGAGCGCACCCTGCTCATCCGAATAGGTCGCCTTCAGCGCCGTGACGGAGAGGCCCAGGCTTGGGCCGTGCGCACCATGGGTGGGTACCGGCACGGCCAGGCAGACGACTCCCACGGTGGACTCTTCATCCTCGAAGGCGAAGCCCTGTTTGCGGATGGTGGAAATCTGGGCCTTGAGTTCCTCGGCCGTTCGCAGGGAGTTCGCCGTCATGACCGGGAGCTCCGAGCCATCGGGGAACATCGCTTCAATGTCGTGATCGTGCAGTTGGGCGATGAGCGCCTTGCCAACCCCGCACAGTGAAACAGGCATCTTGTCGCCGATGTTCGAGGTTAATCGGACGGCGGGGTGCCCCTCATAACGTGCCAGGTAGATCACGTGGTCGCCATCAAGCATGGCCACCCGGACCGTTTCGCCCGAAAGGGTTGGCGCCTGCTCACAGTACTTATAGAACTCCTGCACCTCATCGAGGCGGCTGAGATAGGCGGCGCCCAACTCCACCAGCTTGCGTCCCAACGCGAAATCGGCACCTTGACGGGTGATCAGCCGGGCCTCCTCAAGCGCGAGCAGAAGGTTGGACGTTGACGACTTGGGGATGCCAAGCTCCCGGGACAAGTCACTGAGCGTCAGGCGACCCGATGGCGACTCCGCCAGGGCCTCCAGTACTGCTGCCGCGCGGGTTACCGCCGGCGCCGGGGATGACGAACCCAGCCCATCCGGGCGGGTGGTACGGGAATCGGCCATGATTCTCCTTTGTCGATCTCAACCGGCTGTCCAGTCTGCTGAACAATTCCCATCATAGTGGCAAGATGAGCGGGTCGATCGTGGCGGTGGCAGGCAGCTCTCGTCACAGAGACAGAGTTGCCACTGCGCAGCTTTCCAAACCCAAAAGTTCAATGTATATTCATTTTCGAGCTCTCCACCGCGGCATCCCCCAATAGTCGCGGTGGAGAGCTCATCCATTTCCCGGGAAGGTCAGGCGACGGCCAGTTCCCCGCCCCTCAGGCGCCATCCCCCGCCGGCTCCGTCCCTCACAAGCTCCCAGGTGGCGAGCATCGACTTGGCGTTGCTTCCCAGGCGAACCTGGACCTGCCACACTTCGATGTCCACGCGCCCATGTCCCCTTGGCATCCGACGAGCGTCCTCCCACCACGGAACCCTCTCAAACCACCTCACGGGATCAACCGCTATCTGCCACTCCCTGGTACCCCTGACGACGGCCGCCGGAGTGCCGTCGGGGTTGTTACGAATAAAGACGTGCTCCATGACAGGGAACGCTAAGCGAAAGCTCTGACATTCTTGGTGGATGGGCTTCCTCACCAGGACAAGGCGGCAAAGACGGCCGAAACAAAAAGAACCCCGCCATTTCCACTTTTCAGTGTGAAATGACGGGGTTGTTGGTGGGTCCTACCGGGATCGAACCGATGACATCCACGGTGTAAACGTGGCGCTCTACCAGCTGAGCTAAAGACCCTTGCCTTGGTCTGGGCGGCTTTCTTTCCTTACCGCCCCAACCAACGAACAATGACTCTACCTGATCATCCGGTGGAAATACCAATCGCGCGCCCAGTGTCCGGCAGATCAGGCAAATCACGGGACAAATACTCCAAGGCACCGCTGACACCGAGGTCAAGCTTGAGCGTTGCCAGTCCGTCTCCACGGGTGGTTCCCCTGTTGATGATCACCACCGGCTTGCCCGCTTTGGACGCATGCCGGACGAACCTTAGTCCGCTCATCACCGTCAAGGACGACCCGGCAACGAGCAAGGCGTCGGCACTGTCCACCATGGCGTAAGCCCGATCCACCCTGTCCTTGGGGACATTCTCGCCGAAGTAGACGAAATCGGGCTTCAGGGTTCCACCGCATATGGGACACACTGCCACCACGAAGGACGTGATCAATTCCGGATCCTCGATGGTTGCGTCGGCGTCAGGCGCCATCTCCACAACACCGGCCTCGAGGGCAGCCTCCACGAAACCCGGATTGAGTTCCTCGAGGATGGCCGCCAGCAGCTTCCGGGAAAACGTGTGTCCTTGGTCAAGGCAGATGACCTGGTCGAACCGCCCATGGAGGTCCACGACATTGACGCTTCCTGCGTCCTCGTGGAGCCTGTCAACGTTCTGGGTGACGAGCCCGGTCAAGAGACCGCGCTGCTCCATCAAGGCGACTGCGGCATGGCCGGCGTTTGGATCGGCATGCCGGAGGTGCGACCATCCAAGATGGTTCCTGGCCCAGTACCGGCGGCGGTTCTCCATGCTGCCAATGAACTCCTGATAGGTCATGGGCTTCCTCGGGGCTGAGCCCGGGCCACGGTAATCAGGAATGCCGGAGTCGGTACTGAGCCCGGCGCCCGTGAGCATGGCCAGCCGCCTGCCGGCAAGGACGGCGGAGGCTTCCCTCAGGGCAGCCACCTCGTCCGGGGCCAAAGCATCGTCGGACACCGGCGCCATGCTGGCAAACCCTGTCATGCCCACCCCTGGCCGCGCGTTGGCCACGCTATGTCCTCGAAAGGGCCGACAGGGCTGTGCGATATTCCGCGAGATCCCGCGCCTGGCCACGTGGATTGACCACCACGTAGCGCACGATACCCTCGGAATCGATGATGAAGGTGCCCCTCAGTGCCATTCCGCTCTGGGCATCGAAAACCCCATACTGCGAAGCGACGGCGCCATGAGGCCAGAAGTCTGCCAGCAGGTCGAATCCGTAACCTTCCTTCTCACCGTAGGCCCGCAAAGCGAATTTGCTGTCCACGGAAACAGCCAGCACCGTCGCGTCGGAGTCCTCGAAGGACGCAATGTTGTCGCGGATTTCGCAGAGCTCGCCTGTACAGATGCCGGAGAAAGCGAACGGATAAAACACCACTACTACGTTGCGGCCCCTGAAATCCGAAAGCCGGATCGGCTCACCGTATTGGTTGGACAACTCGAAGTCCGGTGCCGGCAGGCCAACCTCCGGAACGACCGAGAGGGCGGAAGATTCCTGGACTTCCGTCACTTGTTCTTCTTAGCCACCAGGCGGGTGGCGCTCCAGTCCTTGGAAACCCCGGCCGACGTGGTCAAGTGCAAGCCGGACGTCGGGGCGGCGTCCTGGATGTCAGCCGGTGAAACATAATTCTCGCGGCCTGACTTGGGGGTCAGCACCCACACCACGCCGCCTTCCTTGAGTGTGGTGAGCGAATCCATCAGCGCATCAACCAGGTCTCCGTCGCCGTCGCGCCACCAATAGATCACAGCGTCGACGACATCGTGGTCGTCTTCATCCAGCAGCTCTGAACCCGTGACATCTTCAATGTCGTCACGCAAGTCGAAATCGACGTCGTCGTCGTAGCCGCGTTCCTGAATCAGATCCCCATCTTTGAAACCCAATCTTTCCGCCACATTTACCGATGTGGCGGCGTCGGCCTCGCTCACGTTTCCTCCTTTTGAAGTGACTTCCATTACTAACAGCCAACACCCTTTGGGCGCGTGCTTCAAGCCATTGTCCCTGCGATCCACCATATTCCGCACCACCCGGGGTGTTTCGAAGCTGTGACAATCGCGTGGCATCCGTCACGGAACGCGCCGCGGTGTGACATACAACGCCCGTCCGGGCCCGCGGCTACGCATAGCAGCGCCGTCAAAGCTAGAGTGGCCATGAGTGCATTGGCTGCAGGGCGATCGCCCCGACGGATTCCATCGGGCAGCCATGCGCTCACAAGACCTGCCCGGCGCATCGGACCGGGCTGTTTGAAACCGAGATGTCGCACACGACGCGTTCACGACGGGCAGTTACCCTGCCGGACCTGAGGCGCCGATGGATGCGCCTAAAGGAAGGTTGGACGTGGCTGCAGGAGAAGAGACCTCACACATCCTTAGTGGGTTGACTGCCCAGTTGCCTGATCGTGATCCGGAAGAGACCGCGGAGTG
>NZ_JBIVGX010000002.1:314082-473322 GCF_044748905.1 Paenarthrobacter sp. NPDC089714 | reverse complement strand
CGGTATTAGACCCAGTTTCCCAGGCTTATCCCAGAGTCAAGGGCAGGTTACTCACGTGTTACTCACCCGTTCGCCACTAATCCCCCCAGCAAGCTAGGGTTCATCGTTCGACTTGCATGTGTTAAGCACGCCGCCAGCGTTCATCCTGAGCCAGGATCAAACTCTCCGTTCAAAAACAAAAAACGAAACACAACCACCCCCACCGGAAATCACGGCAAGAAGCAGCTGCAAATCTGAAACCAGCTGAAAACCAAACCACCACACACGGGGGTGCACGGCGGTCCAGCAAAATAATTTCAACCAATCAATAAAACAATCGGTATCAACAAACTTGGCACACTATTGAGTTCTCAAACAACAGACACTAACCAGCACCACCAGCAACCACACAGGCCACCAGATCGCTCCGGAGCAACTTTTCAAACTTACCCGAACCAGCCGCACAAAGCAAACCAACCCGAACCCCCACCAACACCCAGCAGCACACCAAAGCACCACCGAAAACCGGCCATTTGAAAGGGAGAATGTCGCCATCATTTCCGCATCAGCGGCGGCAACTCGAATAACTTTACACACCCCCCACCCCACACACAAATCCACACCCCGTGAACCCCATCACACAACTGAACCACCACCAACCAGCCACCACAGCACCCAACCCAACACCCGCCCTCGAACCCCAGATAGACACCGAAACAAGGGGCCAGCGAGAAAGCGACACCCAAAACAGGCGATTCGGTGAGAGAGCATCCGGCGGAAAGGGCGGTTCGGTGAGAGAGCGTCCGGAAGGGAACGGCAGGTACGCGTCTTTTTGCACGAAAAAGGCCGGCAACCACACGGGTTACCGGCCTTTTACAACAAGCAGGACAAACAGGAGAAGCGGAACGGTGAGCGGCTAGGCGGAAACCTCTACCGTCGCCAGGTTCTTCTTGCCGCGGCGCAGCAGGAGGTACCGGCCGTGAAGCAACTGGTCCTGGCCAATGACGGCATCAGGATCAGAGATCTTGGCGTTGTTGACGTAGGCGCCGCCTTCTCCGACAGTGCGGCGGGCAGCGGACTTGCTGTCCGAGAGGCCGGAGGCAACCAACAGGTCGATGATACCCAGGGAGTCGCTGCCGATCTTGGCGGACGGGAGTTCCGCGGTTGCAGCTGCGAGGGTTTGCTCGTCGAGTACGGACAAGTCGCCGTTGCCGAAAACAGCTGCGGATGCCGCGATGACCTTCTCCGTCGCGTCAACACCGTGAACCAAGGACGTGACCTCAAAGGCAAGCTTCTTCTGGCCCTCGCGTGCGAACGGGCGTTCTTCCACGGACTGACCCAGCTCCTCGATCTCGGCACGCGTGAGGAACGTGAAGACCTTGAGCCGGTCCACCACGTCGGCGTCAGCCGTGTTCAGCCAGAACTGGTAGAACGTGTAAGGGCTGCACATGGCGGCATCGAGCCAGATGGCGTTGCCTTCGGACTTGCCGAACTTGGTGCCGTCGGAGTTGGTGATGAGCGGCGTGCCCAAGGCATGGACGCTCTTGCCTTCCACCTTGCGGATGAGCTCAGTACCGCTGGTGAGGTTGCCCCACTGGTCCGAACCACCCGTCTGCAAGGCGCAACCGTAGTCACGGAAAAGCTGGAGGTAGTCCATGCCCTGCAGGATCTGGTAGCTGAACTCCGTGTAGCTGATGCCTTCGTCCGAGCTCAGGCGCGAGGCCACGGCGTCCTTGCGGAGCATGGTGCCCACGCGGAAGTGCTTGCCGATCTCGCGCAGGAAGTCGATGGCGCTCAACGGCGCCGTCCAGTCAAGGTTGTTGACCATCCGGGCCTGGTTGTCGCCCTCGAAGCTGAGGAAGCGACGCACCTGGCCTTGAAGGTACCCGACCCACTCGGCAACGGTGTCCTTGGTGTTCAAGGTGCGTTCCGCCGTCGGGCGCGGATCGCCGATCAGCCCGGTGGAGCCGCCCACGAGACCCAACGGCTTGTGGCCTGCCAACTGCAGGCGGCGCATCACCAGGAGTTGGACAAGGTTGCCAAGGTGCAGTGAGGGAGCCGTGGGGTCGAAGCCACAGTAATAGGTGATCGGGTCCCCCGCGAGCAGCTTTTCCAGTTCCGTTTCATCAGTGGAAACGTGGACCAGGCCGCGCCATTTAAGCTCCTGCCAGATGTTGGCAAAGGCGGGATCGTTCTGTTGGGACTCGAGGCTGTTTACGTGTGACACGAGTTCTAAGTTAGCAGGATTGCCCACGCCGTTTTTCCTAGCGTTCGATGCCGGCCGGGAGGGGCGCGGCGGTGATGAGACGGAGGCGCTGGGTGGGCCGGGTCATGGCGACGTAGAGGTCGCCCACCTTCCCGTGTTCGTGGTTGAGCATGGCAGCAGGTTCCAGCACCACGACGCCGTCAAATTCGAGGCCCTTGGCTTCCTTGGGACTGATGACCACGATGTCTTGCTCGTAACTGCCGGCACCCGTGCCGATACGGCGTCCGTAGACTTCCCGGAGGGCTGTCGTGGCTTGCGGAAGCAGCTGCCCATCGGCAATCACCGCGAGCAGGCCGCCGTCGATCGCTTCGATTTCCTCGGGGAGGACATCCACCAGGCGCGACACGATGTCATCGGCACCCACACGGTCGACGATCGGCGACCATTTGCCCTCCCGAACGGCCTTGGGAGCGGAGACAACCAGCCCTGCACGGTTGGCCATGCGCACGGCGGCTTCTGCGATTTGGGACGGCGTGCGGTAGTTGACCGTAAGTTCCTCGAGCGTCCAGCGGTCACCGAACGACGGCGCCAGCGCACTTTGCCACGAATTGGCGCCGGCCGCGGCGCTCGTTTGGGCGATATCGCCCACGATCGTGAACGACTTCAGGGGGCAGCGGCGCACCAGGAGCCGCCACTGCATGGGTGAAAGTTCCTGGGCCTCGTCAACCACGATGTGGCCAAAGGCCCACGAACGGTCGCTGGTTGCCCGCTCAGCTGCCGTGAGACGGCCTTCACGCTCCTGGTTCTGGTCCGCCAGTTCCTCGGCGGTCATGAGGACGTCCACTCCCATGGCCTCCATGTTGGCCAGTGTCTGCTTGGCGTTGGCGAGGTCGCGGGCACGGTCCGCCTCCTGCTGCGCCAGTCCCCTGCCGGCTGCCGGATCCAACTCGCCCAGCAGTTCGGCGGCCTCATCCAGGAGCGGAACGTCGGCTTCGGTCCATGGGGCGTCCGCCGGCCGCTGCAACAGCAAGCGCTGTTCCGGGGTCAGATGCGGAGTGCAGGCCTCCAGGATCTGCGGCTTGCTGAAGAGCTCGGAAACGAGTTTCTCCGGGGTCATGGGCATCCAGCACAGGTTGAGCATGATGCGCACGTCGCGGGCGGTCCGAACGTCCTCGGCGAGGTAGGCGCGATCGGCGTTGTTGCCGATGTTTGCGGCCTCAACCTGGTCCGTCAGTTGCTCGGTGAGTTCGCGGAGCAGGATCTTGATGAACGTCAGACGGGCCTCGTTGTGCGGCTTGCCGGTGGCGCGCGCCTTGTCGCGGGCGCGCCGGACCTGCCGCTCGGTGAGGGTCAGCTTGCGCGAATCGACCTCAAGGATCCGGTCCTTGCCGGGGGTCCGCTGCCGGTTGGCCACGGCGTTGGCCACCACGGTTGCCATGTCCAGCTTGCCCTTGAGGGCGGCAATGTCCGCGTTCTCTTCCGGTACTGCGTGGATTCCCGGCATGAGCCGGCCGAGGCTCGCCATGACCACGCCGGTCTCACCGAGGGAGGGCAGGACGCGTTCGATGTAATGCATGAACGACGACGACGGTCCCACGAGCAGCACGCCCGCGCTCTTGAGGCGGTCACGGTGGGTGTAGAGCAGATAGGCGGCACGGTGCAGGGCAACAGCGGTCTTACCCGTTCCGGGACCACCTTGGACAACCAATGCGCCGGAAATCGACGAACGGATGATCCTGTCCTGCTCGGACTGGATGGTGCCGACAATGTCCGACATGCGGCCGGTGCGCTTGGAGTTCAGGGCGGCGAGCAAGGCCCCCTCGCCCTGCAGCGAATCGTCGTCGGCCAGCATGTCTGCGTCCAGGACGTCATCTTCGATCGCCTTGACGTCGCGGCCTTGGAGGATCAGATGACGACGACGGCGCACACCTTGGCGGTCGAATGCCGTGGCCTGGTAGAAGTGGCCGGCTTCGGGGGCACGCCAATCCACCATGAGCCGCTGCAGATCTGCCGTGGACAGCCCGATGCGGCCGATGTACTGGGCCTCGCCGGAATCCAGGTCCAAGCGGCCGAAAACCAAGCGATCGTCGACGGCGTCGAGTTGGGCAAGGCGGTCCTCGTACAGCGCGGCGAACGCGTCACGTTCCGAAACGTTCTGCATGGTTCCCACGGCACCGGCCTTGCGCACCTGCGCCAGTTGGGTGCGCTTCTCTTCGCGCAGCTCATCGAGCCGGGCATACAACCCGGCAACGTATTCCTGCTCGTGAACCAAATCAGCGTCGTGCATCGAAACCGTAACCCCTATCGCAAAAGACAGACCGTCCATTCTACAGCGATTTTGGTAAACGCGTGGGGTACGGGCCATCTGGTGGATAGCCGGCGCGTCGACGGGGCGTCGTGGCGTTGGATCAGGCAGTGGAGGGGCGGGTGCGCGGCCGTGCGGCTTTGTAGCGGGACACCGTGGGATCGTCCTCGATCCAGAAACGCCACGGGTATTCCGTGGTCCCACCCGGACCGGCAACGCCCACCCTCGGTCCGCTGGCGACGGCAGCCGCCGGTGACTCCGGCAACCACAGGTTGAAAGGTTCCGCGAGCGCGTCACGGCCTGAGTCCGCCGTCGTCAGTCCCAACGCCGACGCGAGCCGGCCCGGCCCGCTGGCCAGGTCTTTGTGCGCCTTCGACGCAGGGCGGCGGACCGCGGCCAACTCTTCGCCTGCAACGATTTCGCCGGCGCGGAGCAACAGGGCCGAAGGAGCCCCCTCCGGCCCGCAAACTATGTTGGCGCAGTAGTGCATGCCATACGTGAAATAGACGTAGAGGAATCCCGGCGGCCCGAACATGGGCGCGTTCCGGGCCGTCCGACCTCCGTACGTGTGCGAGCCGGGGTCCGGATGGGCCGAGCCGCGCGGACCCATGTACGCCTCCACCTCCGTGAGCCGGACAGACACGGGGCCGGACTCCGAGTAGTGGGTGAGCACCGCTCCGAGGACAAACGGCGGGAGGGTCCGCGGGTCTCCTGACAGGACATCGCGGATGCCGTGTGCGTCGGTAGCTGCCATGTCTCAGACCTTAGCAATCAAGCTCCGCGGTCATGTCCGATTTCCGCTAGCAGTGGCGTCTGTCGACTGACAGGATGGGGCCATGGACTTCTGGCAGCGCTACAGGGCAATCGACGCCCGCGACCCCCGGTTTGACGGACAATTCTTCACCGCGGTCCGTTCCACGGGGATCTACTGCCGGCCGTCGTGTCCGGCCAGGACGCCCAAAGCCGAGAACGTCACCTTCTACGAAACCTCGGCAGCAGCACACGAAGCCGGTTACCGCGCCTGCAAGCGCTGCCTGCCCGAGGCCGTCCCCGGCACGCCGGCCTGGAATATCCGCTCCGATGTAGCCGGCCGAGCCATGCGGTTGATTAACGACGGCGTCATCAGCCGTGAAGGCGTAGACGGACTGGCCCACCGGCTGGGGTATTCTGCGCGTCAGTTGAACCGGATCCTGAGCCACGAACTCGGTGCGGGTCCCCTGTCGCTGGCTCGGGCCAGCCGCGCTCAAACGGCCCGGACGCTCTTGGTCTCCACCGACATGCTGTTCGCCGACGTCGCGTTTGCGGCAGGCTTCAACAGCGTGCGGCAATTCAACGACACCATCGGCGAGGTCTTCGCCATGACTCCCACGGCGTTACGCGCCAGTGCGCCACGCTTGGTCCCCCGCCACGGCGACGAAACCGTGCCACCGGCAACACTGACCCTGAACCTGCCCTACCGGGAACCCTTTGACCCGGGGATCTTCGACTTCCTCGCAGTCCGCGCGGTTCCCGGGATCGAGGCGGCCGGCGTGGGGCCGGACGGACGCCGTCACTATGCCAGGACCCTCCGGCTCCCCCGCGGCGAAACCACGTTTACGGTGTCCTACGATCCCGAGGCAGCCGGCTCCAGGTCCCGGCTGCAACTTGCGGCTACCGTTGCCGACCTCCACGACCTCCCGGTACTGCTGAGCCGGGTCCGCCGGTTGTTCGATCTCGACGCCGATCCCGTCGCCATCGATGAAGCCCTCGCAGGCGACCCGCGGCTTGAACCGGGCGTCCGGGCCGTCCCGGGGATCAGGCTTCCCGGGGCCGTGGATCCCCAGGAGCTGCTGATCCGGGCCATGATCGGGCAGCAGATCACCGTGGCTGCGGCACGAACGGCGCTTACCCAACTATCGGCCGCCGGAACCCCTGCCGACACGGGCCGCCCGGGACTGGACCGCTTGTTCCCGACGGCGGCCGAGATCGCCGAAAACGGCCGGGAACTACTGCGGGGACCACAACGGCGCATTGAGTCCGTGATCTCCGCGGCTTCAGCCATGGCCGACGGCAGCCTCGACTTCGGCTACGGCGATGACGAGCCGGTCCTCGCCCGGAAGCTGTTGCCGCTCCCCGGCGTCGGGCCTTGGACCGTTGGTTACGTGTCCATGCGCGTGCTCGGAGCCCCTGACGTTTTCCTTGGCAACGACGCCGCTGTGCGCAACGGATTGAAGGTGCTGCCGCCCGGTTCACGTGCGGCGGGTTCGGAATTGAGTCCGGACTTCCGGGAAGTCAGTCCTTGGCGCTCCTATGCGGTCATGCACCTGTGGCGCGCCGCAGCTACGAAACGCTAGCCCCCACCCCCGACGCTCTCTCACCCACCCGCCCTTATCGGCTGACCCTCTCTCACCAACCCGCCCTTATCGGCTGACCCTCTCTCACCAACCCGCCCTTATCGGCTGACCCTCTCTCACCAAACCGCCCTCATCCGCCGGATGCTCTCTCACCAAACCGCCCTCATCCGCCGGATGCTCTCTCACCAAACCGCCCTTTTCCACCGACCCTCTCTCGCCAAACCGCCCTTTTCGGCTGCCCCTCTCTCACCAAACCGCCCTCATCCGCCGGATGCTCTCTCACCAAACCGCCCTTATTTGCCGATCCTCTCTCACCAAACCGTCCCCATCCGCCGATCCTTCATCACTTCCCTGAAGCAAGTGATAGAGAGGGTTCGCCCAAACCGGCAATCGATGAGAGAAAATCCCGGAAAAGAGCGATTACGTGAGAGAAGGATCCCCGAAAAGAGCGACTACGTGAGAGAGCGATCCCCGAAAAGAGCGACTACGTGAGAGAGCGATCCCCGAAAAGAGCGACTACGTGAGAGAGCGATCCCCGAAAAGAGCGACTAGGTGAGAGAGCGATCCCCGAAAAGAGCGACTACGGGAGAGAGGGATCCCCGAAAAGGGCGATTAGGTGAGAGAGCGATCCCCGAAAAGGGCGAGTACGTGAGAGAGCGTTGGGGGCGTGTGGGTGGGGGCAACGGGGCGCTGGGCTTAACGGGGTGGGGTTAACGGGCCGGGGTTTGGGGTTGGGCGGGGACGCCGGCGGGCCAGGGCAGGAGCTCGGGCAGGTCCACGCCATCCGCCGCTGCCGTCGCGCGGAGCGAACCGAGGCTCGGTTCGCGGCCGGCAAGCCACGCCGCGATGTCCGTCAGCATTCCGGTGATGGCAATTGAGGTTCCACCGTTGCCGATGGTCTGCGGGGGAAGTCCCGTGGGTTGGAGGACAAACTTGTACTGCTCCGGCACCCGTGCGGCAAGGAAGCCGAAAAGGTGTTCGCAGAAGGGCCTGCTCCAGGTCTCGGGCCCGTAACCCAATCCGAGGTCCGAGGCATGGATGGTGAGTTCGCGCCACAGCGCCAGACCGCCGTCGAGCACTGTACCGTCCCG
Organism: Paenarthrobacter sp. NPDC089714; assembly: GCF_044748905.1. Taxonomy (NCBI): domain Bacteria; kingdom Bacillati; phylum Actinomycetota; class Actinomycetes; order Micrococcales; family Micrococcaceae; genus Paenarthrobacter; species Paenarthrobacter sp. NPDC089714. The sequence goes on along the minus strand of NZ_JBIVGX010000002.1, from coordinate 465,408 downwards.
ATAGGTGATGCGCGCCTGCCAGCCGTCCGGGTCCAAAGCGTCGAACGCACCAACCGCCGAGTCCACCGCAGCGGTGACGGACACCGTGTGCTCGGCGAGGCTGTGTCCCGCCGCCAAGTCGATCGCCTTGGTACGGCCTTCCATGCCGCCGTCGTACAGTTCGATCTTTTCGCCGCGCCGGGCGTACTCCAGTTGCCGGGCCATGGCCTTGGCGATTCCGCTGATATGGGCAAGAACGTGGCCGCGCGTCCAGCCGGGAAGTTTCGAGGCCTCAGCTATGGACGATTCGTCCATTGTGGCGAGGAGGCGCGTGACGGTGCCGGCGGCTTTGTGAAGCTCTGCGGGCAGCGTTTCAGGGGTGATCTGGGTCATAGCGCCATGCTAACGCACCGTTAAGCGCAGAGCGGGATGGCGCCAGGAGGCACCATCCCGCTCCGGGTGGAGAATCGCTAGGACGCGTAGGCGCGTGCAGCGTCCAGTTCCGCTTCGAGGGCCGCAAGCTGGCGTTCGACGGCGGCTGGTGCCGTTCCGCCTTGCGAGTTGCGGCTGTTGAGCGAACCTTCCGTGCTCAACACAGACCGGACTTCGGGCGTCAAGTGCTCCGAGATCGCGGCATATTCTTCGTCCGTCAGGTCCCACAGTTCCACATTGCGGCTCTCGGCCTGCTTGACGGCAGCGCCGGAGAGTTCGTGCGCTTCGCGGAACGGCACGCCCTGGCGGACAAGCCACTCGGCAATGTCCGTGGCCAAAGCGAAGCCCTGCGGGGCCAAGGATTCCATGCGTTCGGTGTTGAACTTCAGCGTGGCGATCATGCCGGAGACGGCCGGAAGGAGAAGTTCCAACGTGTCGGCAGCATCGAAGACCGGCTCCTTGTCCTCCTGCAGGTCACGGTTATACGCGAGCGGCAGGCCCTTGAGCGTAGCCAGCAATCCGGTCAGGTTGCCGATGAGGCGCCCCGCCTTGCCCCGCGCCAGTTCGGCGACGTCCGGGTTCTTCTTCTGCGGCATGATCGAGGACCCCGTGGAGTAGGAATCATGCAGGGTCACGAAGGAGAACTCCTTGGTGGCCCAGAAGATCACTTCCTCGGAGATCCGGGACAGGTCCACGCCGATCATGGAAGACACCCAGGCGAACTCGGCGAAGACGTCGCGGGAAGCTGTGCCGTCAATCGAGTTGTGGACTGCCGAGTAGAAGCCGAGGTCCGCGGCTACAGCCTCGGGGTCCAGACCGAGGGAAGAACCGGCCAAAGCGCCGGAACCGTACGGCGAGACACCGGCACGCTTGTCCCAGTCCTGGAGACGCTGCACATCGCGCAACAGTGCCCAGGCGTGGGCCAGCAAGTGGTGGCTCAACAGCACAGGCTGGGCATGCTGCAGGTGCGTCCGGCCGGGCATGGCCACGCCCGGGTGCGCCTTTGCCTGCTCTACCAGGGCATCGATGGTGGCCAGGACTCCCTGCGCGATGATCCGTGCGTGGTCACGCAGGAACATCCTGCCAAGGGTTGCCACTTGGTCGTTGCGGGAACGGCCGGCACGGAGCTTGCCGCCAAGCTGGACCCCAGCACGCTCGATGAGGCCACGTTCCAGCGAACCGTGAACGTCCTCGTCGCTCTCGGCCGGAAGGTAAGCGCCGCTCGCGACATCCTCATCCAACTGGGTGAGTGCGGCAAGCATGCCCTCAAGCTCAGCGTCGTCCAGCAGTCCGGCTTTGGCCAGCACGCGGGCGTGCGCCTTGGATCCGGCAATGTCGTAACGGGCCAGCCGCCAGTCGAAATGCGTGGACTTGCTCAGTGCGGCCAGCGCGTCCGCGGGGCCGCCGGCGAACCGGCCGCCCCACAGTGCACCTTCATTTGTCCCCGAACGCTCCCCAACCTCGCTGCGCTCGGCCGGGGACCCCGGCGTTCGTGGGCCCTGCTGAGGACTCACTCAGCAACCCGGAGGTCGCGGCCCGAGGCAACCTTCGAGGACATGCCCCACAGCTCGATGAAGCCGCGGGCCATGGACTGGTCGAAGGTGTCGCCGGTGTCGTAGGTGGCGAGGTCGAAGTCGTACAGCGAGGTCTCGGAGCGGCGGCCGTTGACGATCGCCTGGCCACCGTGGAGGACCATGCGGATGTCACCGGAGACGTACTTCTGGGTGTCTTCGATGAAGGCGTCCAGGGAGCGCTTCAGCGGGGAGAACCACTGTCCGTCGTACACCAGCTCTGACCAGCGCTGGCCCACCGTTGCCTTGAAGCGGGCCTGCTCGCGCTCGATGGTGACGTCTTCGAGGTGCTTGTGAGCCGTGATCAGCGCCATGGCGCCCGGAGCTTCGTAGATCTCGCGGGACTTGATGCCCACCAGGCGGTCCTCAACGACGTCGATGCGGCCAACACCCTGGGCGCCGGCACGGCGGTTCAGTTCCTGGATGGCCTGCAGCGGGGTGACCTTCACGCCGTCGATCGCTACCGGGACACCGGCCTGGAAGGAAATGGTGACCTCATCCGGTGCCGGGGGGAATTCCGGGGTAGCGGTGTAGTCGTAGATGTCCTTGGTGGGAGCGTTCCAGATGTCCTCGAGGTAACCGGTCTCGACGGCGCGTCCCCAGACGTTCTGGTCGATCGAGTACGGGTTCTTCTTGGTGGTCTCGATCGGCAGGCCCTTTTCCTCGGCGAACGCGATGGCCTTGTCGCGGGTCAGCGCGAGGTCGCGGACGGGTGCGATGCACTTCAAGTCCGGACCGAGGGTCTGGATGCCCACTTCGAAGCGGACCTGGTCGTTGCCCTTGCCGGTGCAGCCGTGTGCCACGGTGGTTGCGCCGAATTCACGGGCGGCCTTGACCAGGTGCTTGACGATGACCGGGCGGGAAATAGCCGAGACCAGCGGGTAGTGGCCCTGGTAGAGGGCGTTGGCCTTGAGGGTGGGCATGGCATATTCGTTGGCAAACTCGTCGCGGGCGTCCGCAACGTAGGCCTCAACAGCGCCGCAGCCCAGGGCGCGCTGGCGAATGGTCTCCAGGGACTCGCCGCCCTGTCCAACGTCAACGGCGACGGCGATGACCTCGGCGCCGGTGGCTTCACCGATCCAGCCGATGGCTACGGACGTATCAAGGCCACCGGAGTAGGCCAGAACAATGCGCTCAGTCACGAGAGTGCTCCTTTGTGTGTTGCTTGTTTGTATCTAATGCTTGAAAAAATTACGTCAGTTGCCCGGACCGGCTTCTTCGGCCAACCGCAGGAAGCGGGCAGCGAGTTCCGCCCCGCCGTCAGGATCCCGGGACACCAACATCACAGTGTCGTCGCCTGCGATCGTACCCAATACCGACGGCATCACGGAGTGGTCGATCGCCAGCGCCAGGAAGTTGGCCGCTCCTGGAGGCGTCCGAAGCACCGCAATGTTGCCAGAAGCCTCCGCCGTCACCAGCAGTTCTCCGCACAGCCGGGTCAGCCGGGCATCCAGGATTTCCTGGGTAACGCCACTCTTGGCGTTCCGGTCTCCCCCTTCGCCGGGAACCGCATAGACCAGCGCACCGTCCTTACCGCGAACCCGTACAGCGCCCAGTTCCACCAGGTCGCGCGACAGCGTCGCCTGGGTGACCTGGACGCCGTCGTCCGCCAGCAGGGCCGCGAGCTCTGCCTGCGACCGGACGGACTCGCCTGTCAGGATGGCCGTGATCCGGGCCTGGCGGGCGGTCTTGGTGGCCGGGCTCGCGCCCGGCACCGAAGGATTGGTGGACACTAGAACGTGCTCTCGCCGGTTCCTTCGACGGTGTCAAGTCCGTCGACGAACGCGAGCCCGGACTGGTGCATGAGCCAGGCCATGAGTGCTTTCTGGGCGTGCAGGCGGTTCTCCGCTTCGTCCCAGACGATCGACTGCGGACCGTCGATCACACCCGCGGAGATCTCATAACCGCGGTAGGCCGGGAGGCAGTGCAGCACCACGGCGTCAGGTGCGGCTTGAGCCATGGCGGACTCATCCACGGAGTACTCGCGGAAGAGCTGCATCCGGGCTTCCTTCTCGGCTTCCTGGCCCATGGACACCCAGGTATCCGTGGCAACGACGTCGGCACCCTTGAGGGCCTCCGCCGCATCGCTGGTGATCAGCACCGAACCACCGGTTTCGGCAGCACGCTCCTGCGCTGCGGCCACGATCTCCGCGGCCGGCAGGTAGCCCTCCGGTCCCGAGATCCGGACGTGCATGCCTGCGGTGACACCAGCCAGCAGGTAGGAGTTGGCCATGTTGTTGGCGGCGTCGCCGAGGTAGGCCATGGTCAGTCCTGCCAGCTCGCCCTTATGCTCCTTGACAGTCAGGAGGTCGGCGAGGAGCTGGCACGGATGGTAATCGTCGCACAGGGCGTTGATCACGGGGACCTTGGAGTTTTCCGCCATGGCAACCAACCCGGCGTGGGCTCCGGTCCGCCACACAATGGTGGAGACCATGCGCTCCAGGACCTTGGCGGTGTCCTCGACGGACTCCTTGTGACCGATCTGGGCCTCACCGGGGTTAATGATGAGGGCGTTGCCGCCCATGTCCGCGATGCCCGTGGCGAAGGAGACCCTGGTCCGGGTGGACGTCTTGTCGAAGATGACGGCGACGGTCTTGCGACCGTTTCCGTCCGCGGCGAACGGCTGGACGCTGTACGGCTGGGCCTTCATGCGGGCCGCAAGTTCCAGTACTTCGGCCTGCTCGGCAGGAGTCAGGTCAGTGTCCTTGAGGAAATGCCGGGTGGAAGTTGTCACTGTGCGTCCTTGGCGGTAGTGGCGGTGGCCGTAGCGATCAGGGCAGGAAGGGCAGCCAGGAAACGGTCAGCCTGTTCGGTGGTCAGGATGAGCGGCGGGGCCAGGCGGATGGTCCGCGGACCCGGGCTGTTGATGATGAAACCGGCGTCCAGTGCTGCCGTGACCATCGCCGGGGCAATGTCTGCGTTGACGTCGAAGCCGATCAGCAGGCCTTCGCCGCGGACTTCGGTGACGCCCTCGACGGCGGCAAGGCGTCCACGGAGGTGCTGGCCCACGACCTGCACGTTCTGGAGGACGCCTTGGCTTTCGATGGCGTGCAGCGTAGCCAACGCGGCGGCCGTTGCTACCGGGTTTCCCCCGAAGGTGGTGCCGTGCTGCCCGGCGGTGAGCAGGGCCGACGTCGTGCTTCCAAAGGTGAGCAAGGCGCCCACGGGGAAGCCGCCACCCAGTCCCTTGGCGAGGGTGATGGCGTCGGGAACGATGCCCGCATCCTCGCTGGCAAGCCACTTCCCGGTCCGCCCGATGCCGGTCTGGACCTCGTCGAGGATCAGGAGAGCACCCGCAGCCGTGGTGGCTTCGCGGGCGGCCTGCAGGTATTCGGCGCTCAGCGGACGCACGCCGGCTTCACCCTGGATCGGTTCCAGGAACACTGCCGCCGTGGAATCGTCGACGGCGGCACGAAGGGCTTCGATGTCGCCGAACGGGACGTGGACCACGCCACCGGGCAACGGCTCGAAAGGCGCCCGGTAGGCTTCCTTGGCCGTCAGCGCCAGGGCGCCCATGGTTCGGCCGTGGAAGGCGCCCTCAAGGGCAACGATCTTGGTCCGCTTGCCGTCGCCGCTGTTCCGGCGGGCCAGCTTGAAGGCGGCTTCGTTGGCTTCCGTGCCGGAGTTGGCGAAGAACACCTTGGAACCGGCAGGTGCGTTGCTGATGGCAAGCAGCTTTTCGGCGAGCGCGATCTGGGTGGGACTGGTGAAGAAGTTGGAGACGTGGCCAAGGGTTGCCAGTTGGCTTGAGATGACCGAGGTGACGAACGGGTGGGCATGGCCCAGTGCATTCACGGCGATTCCGCCCAAGAGGTCAAGGTATTCCTTGCCGTCGGCATCCCAGACCAGGCAGCCGGCACCGCGCACGAGGACACGCTGCGGCGTGCCAAAGACGCCCATGAGCGAGGTGGAGTAGCGGGCCAGCCAGTCCGCGCCGCTGCTGTGCCCGGTGATGGCGTCGGCCGGAGTTTCGACCACTGCTGCTTCGTTGGTGCTCATGCGTTCACTTCCTCGTCAGGTACTACTTGGGTGCCGATGCCGGCCGTCGTGAAGGTCTCCAACAGCATGGAGTGCGGCAGGCGCCCGTCCACGATGTGTGCGCGTTCCACGCCTTCGTCGATGGCTTTGAGGCACGCAGCCATTTTGGGGATCATGCCGGATTCCAGGCGCGGCAGCATGTCCCGCAGCTCACTGGCCGTCAGCGAGGAGATCAGCGAGGACTTGTCCGGCCAGTTGGCGTACAGGCCTTCCACGTCCGTCAGGATCACCAGCTTGGAGGCGCCCAACGCAGAGGCCACTGCGGCTGCGGCTGTGTCCGCATTGACGTTGAGCACCTGGCCTGTGGTCTGGTAGCCGTTGCCTTCGTCGGTGATCTCCGGGGCGACCGTGGAAATCACGGGGATGCGACCGGCGTCGAGGATGTCCTTGATCCCTGCGGGATCGACGCCGACAACCTCGCCCACCAGGCCAAGGTCCACTTCCTCGCCGTCAACCACAGTCCCGGTACGAACAGCGCGGAGCAGCCCGCCATCCTCGCCGGACATCCCCACAGCGTACGGCCCGTGGGAATTGATCAGGCCAACGAGCTCGCGGCCCACCTGGCCGGTGAGGACCATGCGGACTACGTCCATCGCTTCGGGCGTAGTGACGCGGAGGCCGCCCTTGAATTCGGACTCGATGCCGAGGCGGCCCAGCATGGAGTTGATCTGGGGGCCGCCGCCGTGGACCACCACGGGATGGATGCCAACGTGGTGGAGGAACACGATGTCCTCGGCGAAGGCCCGGCGAAGATCGTCATTCACCATGGCATTGCCGCCGTACTTGATCACCATGGTGGTTCCGGCAAAGCGTTGGATCCAGGGCAGGGCCTCGATCAAGGTTCCGGCCTTGTCCTGGGCGGCACTCATGGAGGTGTTCTCGCGGGTGTGTGCGGTCATGGTCACCCCTTAGCTCGAGTACGCGCTGTTCTCATGCACGTAGTCGTGCGTGAGGTCGTTGGTCCAGATGGTCGCCTCGGCCTCGCCGGCCTGCAGGTCGATTTCGACCAACACTTCGCGGGGTTCCAGGTCCACCAGGTTGCGGTCGTCGCCGATGCTTCCGTTGCGGCAGATCTGGACACCGTTCATGGAAACGTTGAGCTGGTCGGCCTCGAAGACAGCATCGGTGGTTCCGACTGCGGAGAGCACACGGCCCCAGTTGGGGTCCTTGCCAAAGATCGCGGCCTTGAACAGGTTCGAGCGGGCTACGGAACGGCCCACGATTTCGGCGTCGCGTTCACTGGCGGCGTTGAAGGTGCGGATGGCGATGTCGTGGCTGGCGCCCTCGGCGTCGCCGATCAGCTTGCGGGCCAGTTCGGCGCACACCGTCGTGACCGCCTCGCTCAGCTGCTCCGCCGACGGGAGCGCTTCCGAGGCACCCGAGGCGAGCAGCACCACGGTGTCGTTGGTGGACATGCAACCATCGGAGTCGGCGCGGTCGAAGGTGACACGCGTGGCATCCCGGAGGACGACGTCGAGCTCATTCGCGGGCACTTCGGCGTCGGTGGTGAGGACCACCAACATGGTGGCCAGCCCGGGGGCCAGCATGCCGGCGCCCTTCGCGATGCCGCCAACGGTGAAGGTTTTGCCTTCGGCGTCCTTGCCCGTGAAGACGGCTTCCTTGGACACGCTGTCCGTGGTCATGATGGCAGTTGCCGCGGCCGCGCCGCCGTCCTCGGAAAGCTCTTTAAAGGCTGCTTCGACGCCGGGGAGGATCTTGTCCATGGGCAGCTGCTCACCGATCAGGCCGGTGGAGCACACCACGACGTCGGAAGCCGAGACTCCCAGCACTTCTGCCACTTTCTCTGCCGTGGCATGGGTGTTCTGGAAGCCCTGCGGACCGGTGCAGGCGTTGGCACCACCGGAGTTCAGGACGACGGCGTCGACCCGACCATCGCTGACTACCTGGCGGGACCAGTGCACGGGCGCCGCCGCGACGCGGTTGGACGTGAACACCGCGGCAGCTGACGTGAGCGGGCCGTCGTTGACGACGAGGGCAAGGTCCGGGTTTCCCGAGGCCTTGATGCCGGCCTTGATGCCTGCAGCGCGGAATCCCTTGGGGGCGGTAATGGTCACGGTGCAACTCCCTGCAGGTTCAGGCCGGCGGTTTCATCCAGGCCGAGGGCAATGTTCATGGACTGCACGGCGCCGCCGGCAGTTCCCTTGGTGAGGTTGTCGATGGCGCACGTGACGATCACGCGGCCGGTATGGGCATCGAAGGCCAACTGCATCACTGCGTGGTTGGAGCCCTGGACAGACTTGGTGGTGGGCCACTGGCCCTCGGGCAGCAGGTGCACGAACGGCTCGTCGTCGTACGCATCTGCCCAGGCCTGCCGCAGCTCCACCGCGGTGACACCGTGGCCAACCTTGGCAGTCGCCGTGGTGAGGATCCCCCGGCTCATGGGAGCCAACGTGGGCGTGAAGGAAACCGTCACCGACTCCCCCGCAGCGTTGGACAGACCCTGTTCGATCTCCGGCGTGTGGCGATGACCGCCACCCACGCCGTAGGGGCTCATGGACCCCATGACCTCGGAACCGATCAGGTTGACCTTGGCGGCCTTGCCGGCACCCGAGGTACCTGAGGCTGACACAATGACGACGTCGTCCGTGAGGAGCAGGTTGTTGGCGAACCCGGGCGTCAAGGCGAGCAGGGCCGACGTCGGGTAGCAGCCGGGTACGGCGATGCGCTTGGCGCCCTTGAGCGCCTCGCGCTGGCCCGGCAGTTCGGGCAGGCCGTAAGGCCACGTGCCGGCATGGGCCGAGCCGTAGAACTTTTCCCATGCCGCGGCGTCCTGCAAGCGGTGGTCCGCGCCGGCGTCGATGACTACCGTGCCCTCCGGCAGTTGGGCAGCGATCTCCGCTGACGCGCCGTGCGGCAAGGCGAGGAAGACGACGTCGTGACCCGTCAGGTTCTCTACGGTGGTGTCTTCGAGGATCCGGCTGGCCAAACCATGGAGATGCGGCTGCAACTCCCCTAGTCTGGAACCGGCGTTGCTGTGCGCGGTGATCGCGCCGATGGTGACGTTGGGATGGTTCGCCAGCAGGCGCAGCACTTCTCCCCCGGCGTAGCCGCTGGCACCGGAGACGGCAACAGAAATAGTCATGGCCCCAGCATACAGCAAAGTTATTCATACTTGCTGATATTTATGCACGCTTCGGGTGAACCTCATTTGGTGCAGCCCCGTATGCTTGTTGAAGGGTGATCCAGACCGTGCAGACCGAACGTCGGCTGCAGCGTTGCCCGTTATCGATACGGGGCACATTCCATGGCACCCACATCCACCGCTGAGCGCCCCAAACCACGCGCAATTCAGCCGAATCCCGTCGTACAGAGCTATTCAGAGCTCCTTAGGAGCGTCAAGAAAGCCGGACTCCTCGAGCGCCGCAGCGGCTTTTACCTTTGGGTGTTCGTGGCCCTGGTTCTGCTGATGGCAGGTACCTGGCTCGGCTTCGCCCTCCTGGGCGAGTCGTGGTACCAACTCCTCATCGCCGCCGCCGTGGGCATTCTCTGCACACAGCTGAGCTTCCTTGCGCACGAGGCCGGGCACAAGCAGATCTTCGCGTCCAGGCGTGCCAACGACTGGTCCGCGCGCCTGCTGGCCACTGGTGTAGCCGGCATCAGTTACTCCTGGTGGGAGCAGAAACACGGCGCCCACCACAACCATCCCAACGTCATCTCCAAGGACCCGGACATCCGGAACAATGCCCTGGTCTTCCATGAGGACGCGGCAGCCGAGCGCAAGGGGCGCCTGGCCTTCCTGACGCGGAGGCAAGGGTGGTTTTTCTTCCCGCTCCTGACGCTCCTGGGCCTGAGCCTCCAGTTCGATTCCCTGCGCTTCGTCTTCGGAAAGCAGAAGGTGCGGCACCGTTGGGTTGAGACGCCCATCCTGGTGGCCCGGCTCGTGGCCCTGCCGGTACTGGCGTTCACCTTCCTTCCCATCGGCATGGCCTTTGCCTTCCTCGGAGTTCAGATCATGGTCTACGGGTTTTACATGGGGGCGTCCTTCGCACCAAACCACAAGGGGATGCCCGTCCTGCCCAAGGACAGCCGCGTGGACTTCCTCAACAGGCAGATCCTCACCTCCCGCAACATTTCGGGCGGGCGCTTCATGGACTTCCTCCTGGGTGGCCTGAACCGGCAGGTAGAGCATCACTTGTTCCCTGACATGGCGAGGCCACACCTGCACAAGGCCGCGGGAATAGTGCGCGAATTCTGCGCCAAACACTCCATTCCCTACACCGAAACATCACTGATGCAGTCCTACGGGATCGTGGTCAGCTACCTCAACGACGTCGGCCTTGCAGCCGGGCGCGGCTTCGACTGCCCGGTTGCTTCGACGCACGGACGCCGCTAGCCGTTCGACACCATGGGTGGCTTGCTCCCTAGGATGGAATCTGGAACCGGGCACCGGAAGGACCGTCCCGGATTAAGGAGCCACCATGACGCACGCGATCGTTGCCCAGCAGCCCGGAGGGCCCGAGGTTCTTGAGTACACCGCCGTTGAGCCACTGCAGCCCGGTCCCGGACAGTTGCTCATCAAGGTTGCCGCCGCAGGGGTCAACTTCATCGAGACCTACCAGCGAAGCGGCATCTACAAAGTTGAATACCCTTTCACCCCGGGTGCAGAAGCCGCCGGAACCGTGGAAGCCGTGGGCGACGGCGTGGAGGACTTTGCCATCGGCGACCGCGTGGCAACCGCCGAGGCCTCCCGGACCTACGCCGAGTACGCCTTGGTGGACGCCGCGAAGGCATTGCCCGTTCCGGACAAGGTGGATGACCACACGGCAGCCGCGCTACCGCTGCAGGGCATCACCGCCCACTACCTCATGAATTCCTCCTTCCGCGTGGAGCCGGGGCACACTGTCCTCCTGCACGCAGGCGCCGGCGGCGTGGGACTGCTGCTGACGCAGCTCCTGAAGGCCAGGGGCGCGAGGGTCATCACCACCGTTTCCTCGGACGAAAAGGCAGACCTCTCAACATTGGCCGGCGCAGACGAAGTGCTGCGCTACGACGGGTTCGCGGAAAAGGTCCGCGAACTCACCGACGGCGAAGGCGTCAATGTTGTTTACGACGGCGTCGGGAAAGACACGTTCGACGATTCGCTGAAGAGCCTGCGCATCCGGGGTTCGCTGGTGCTTTTTGGAGCAGCCTCCGGCCCGGTCCCACCGTTCGATCCCCAGCGCCTGAACGCGGGCGGATCCCTCTCCGTCACCCGCCCTACCATGGGCCACTTTGTCCAAAACACCCATGAGCGCCGGTGGCGGTCCACCGAAATTTTCGAAGCCGCAGCGAACGGAACCCTCTCGGTACGGATTGGCGCCAGCTATCCGCTCGCGGAAGCCGCCCAGGCCCATCGGGATCTGGAAGGCCGCAAGACCACCGGTAAGGTGCTGCTGCTTCCCTAGCTGCAGGGAAACGTTCGGTTGCTGCCAGGCGAACCCCTGTGCAACACATTGTGACGAGCAGGAAACGTCAGACACCTATTGTTCACCTTCCTGGGTAAAGCTGGGCCGGTGAGCATAGATCATCCTGGCGCGGCCACGGTTTCACCTGCCGTGGCCGCCTACCGCCCCCAGTTCCCGGGGGCGTCAGCAGCACCCACCGAACGTACCCTCGTGGACATCCTGGAGGAGACTGCACAGTCCTTCCCCGAAGCATCAGCGTTGGACGACGGCCAGAAGTCACTGAGCTACACCGAGCTGCTGGCCGCGGTCCGCACTTTCTCGCGGGCCCTGAACGAGGCGGGGCTCGGCCGCGGGGACAAGGTGGGTGTCCGCATTCCGTCGGGCACCAATGAGCTCTACATCGCCATCCTTGGCATCCTCATGTCCGGCGCAGCCTACGTTCCGGTCGACGCCGACGATCCCGAGGAACGCGCCAAGCTGGTGTTTGGCGAAGCCAAGGTGGGCGCAGTCATCGGCGCGGGCCTGTCCGTCAAGGCAACGGATTCCACGCGCAGACCCGTCCAGGGCGTAAGCAAGCCGGGCCTGGACGACGACTCGTGGATCATCTTTACGTCCGGTTCCACGGGCACCCCCAAGGGCGTGGCGGTCAAGCACCGCTCCTCCGCTGCCTTTGTGGACGCAGAAGCCCGCATCTTCCTGCAACCCGAACCGATCGGACCCCAGGACCGCGTCCTGGCCGGATTGTCCGTCGCCTTCGACGCCTCCTGCGAAGAGATGTGGCTCGCCTGGAGACATGGTGCGTGTCTGGTCCCGGCTCCCCGTGCCTTGGTCCGGACGGGCATGGACCTGGGTCCATGGCTGATCAACCACGGCATCACAGTGGTCTCCACCGTGCCAACCCTCGCGGCCCTCTGGCCCGCCGAAGCCCTGGAAAACGTCCGCCTCCTGATCTTCGGCGGCGAAGCCTGCCCGCCCGAACTGGCCGAAAGGCTCGCCGTCGACGGCCGTGAAGTCTGGAACACCTATGGCCCTACGGAGGCCACGGTCGTTGCCTGCGCCGCACCCTTGGGAGGTCCGGGTCCGGTCAGGATCGGACTGCCCCTGGACGGGTGGGACCTGGCCGTCGTGGATTCCGCAGGCGTTCCGGTAGCCCAAGGCGACGTCGGCGAGTTGATCATCGGCGGCGTCGGCCTCGCCCGCTACCTCGACCCCGCCAAGGACGCGGAGAAGTACGCACCCATGCACACGCTGGGCTGGGAGCGGGCTTACCGCTCGGGAGACCTGGTCCGCTTCGAGGCCGAGGGCCTCATCTTCATGGGCAGGGCCGATGAACAGGTCAAGCTCGGTGGCCGGCGGATCGAACTTGGCGAAGTCGATGCCGCCCTCCAAGCCCTGCCGGGTGTGGCCGGCGCAGCGGCGGCCGTGCAGACAACGGCCGCCGGCAACCAGATCCTGGTGGGCTACCTCGCCGCCTCCGACGGCGTCAGCCTGGACCTGGACGACGCCCGGAAGGCACTCGGCGAAAACCTGCCCGCAGCCTTGATTCCCCTGCTCACGAGGGTCGACACGTTGCCCACCAAAACCAGCGGCAAGGTTGACCGCCATGCACTGCCCTGGCCGTTGGCTGGCGCGGCTGCCGCTGCCGAGGCCGGCGATGCTCCCTTGAACCTGCCCGACGACGCGCGCTGGGTGGTGGAGCAGTGGGAATCCGTGCTGGGCAGCACCGTGGGCTCCCTCGATGCAGATTTCTTCGCCTATGGCGGGGGCTCGCTCGCGGCGGCCCAGCTGGTTTCCGCGTTGCGCGTCCGGTACCCCACCATCACGGTGGCCGACATCTACGCCACGCCGCGCGTCGGGGCGCTCATCGACGCCGCCCGGCAGTCGATTCCCGACGGCGGTACACCCGGTCCCGCTGCTGAGCGCACCGTGCGTCCCACCGCCCTGAAGTCACAGATTTTCCAGGTCCTCATGGGCGTCCCGCTGCACATCCTGGTGGGCATGCGCTGGCTGACCTACCTGATGGCGGCCAACCGCCTCCTTGCCGATTACGCGGGGTTCGCTGCGGCACCGGTGGTCTCGTGGTGGTGGATTGCTGCTTCGTGGCTGGTCTTCGTCAGCCCCTTGGGCCGCATGGCGATCTCCGTGGCAGCTGCCCGGCTGCTCCTGCACGGAGTCCAACCCGGCACCTACCCGCGCTCCGGGAAAACCCACCTGAGGCTTTGGCTCGCGGAGCAGATCCAGGACCTGTCCGGCGCCATCGGCCTGGCCAGCGCACCGTTCGTTCCGTATTATGCCAGGGCCCTCGGAGCGAAGATCGGACGCGACGTCCACCTGCATTCGCTGCCTCCCGTGACGGGACTCTTGTCCTTGGGCAGCGGCGCAAACATTGAACCCGAAGTGGACCTGTCCGGCTGGTGGGTGGATGGCGATTCCGTCCACATCGGGCAGATCCACGTGGGGGCCGGAGCAGTAGTGGGCTCCCGCAGCACCCTGATGCCGGGCGCCACCATCGGAGCGGGCGCGCACGTCGAAGCCGGCTCGGCCGTGTTGGGCAAGGTCAAGTCCGGGCATCTCGTGGCCGGCTCACCCGCTGAGCGGCGGGGCAAGGCCAAGCACGAATGGCCCGACGTGGTGCATCAGCGGACCCTGGGCGACAGGCTCTGGTTCTCCGCCTTTGCGGGGGCGTCTGCTTTGCTTGCGCTGATCCCCTACATCTCGGCCTTCGTTGGTGCACTGGTGATTCTCGCCTTCATCCGGGGCCATGAATCCCTCGAAAGTGCCGTTCCCCAGATCCTCGCAGCCCTCCCGCTGGCCGCGTTGGCATGGTTCTTTGCGAATCTCCTCCTCATCCTGGTCGTGGCCCGCCTCCTGGGTTTGGGCCTCAAGGAAGGCTACTACCGCGTCCGGAGTCGCGTCGGGTGGCAGGTCTGGGCCACCGAACGCCTCCTGGACATGGCCCGCGACCTTCTCTTTCCCATTTACGCGAGCCTGTTCACACCGATCTGGCTGCGGTTGCTCGGCGCCAAAGTGGGCAAGAACGTGGAAGCGTCCACGGTCCTCCTGGTCCCCCGGATGACCACCATCGGGGACGGCGCCTTCCTGGCGGACGACACCATGGTGGCCTCCTATGAGTTGGGCGGCGGCTGGATGAAGATCGCCCCGGCCAAAATTGGCAAGCGCTCCTTCCTCGGCAACTCCGGGATGACCGCTGCCGGACGCAATGTTCCCAAGAACTCGCTGGTGGCAGTTCTCTCCGCGACCCCGGCAAAAGCAAAGTCCGGAACCTCGTGGCTGGGCAGCCCACCCGTCCGCTTGCGCAGGACGGCCGTGGACGCCGACCAGACGCGCACCTTCCGCCCACCGTTCAAGCTCAAGCTCGCCCGTGCGCTGTGGGAGCTGTGCAGGTTCGTCCCGGTCATTCTCACCGTAGCCATCGCCGCGGGCTCCATGCTGGCCTTCAACGCGATCGCGCAACTTTGGGGTTACTGGGCGGCCGCCCTTCTCGGTGGCGTCGTCATGTTGGCTGCGGGCGCGGTAGCCGCAATGAGCGCAATCGTCGCCAAGTGGGTGCTGGTGGGTACCATCCGCGTTGGCGAGCACCCGCTCTGGAGTTCCTTCATCTGGCGGAACGAGGTAGTGGATACCTTCATCGAGATGGTCAGCGCACCCTGGTTCGCTCGCTCGGCGGCGGGAACTCCGGCCTTGGTGTGGTGGCTCCGGGGGCTGGGCGCCAAGATCGGGCGCGGAACCTGGTGCGAGAGCTACTGGCTTCCGGAGGCTGACCTTGTGACCCTCGGCGAGAACTCCACGGTCAACCGCGGCTGCGTGGTCCAAACCCACTTGTTCCACGACCGCGTCATGAGCATAGGCACCGTGACGCTCGGCGCCGGCGCCACCATGGGTCCGCACGGCGTCATCCTCCCCGCCGCACGTGTGGGCGACGGCGGAACCGTTGGACCGGCGTCGTTGGTCATGCGGGGCGAGACCGTACCGGCCGGAACCTATTGGATGGGAAATCCCGTCAGCCCCTGGGAAGGTCCGGCCGCACAGTCCGCAAGACTCAAGTAGATTGGGCACACGGCAACAGCAGGAAAACCAGGATTGAGGCCACCGCACTTTATGACCGCAGCGACCACAAACACCGCCGCCGACCCCTACACGCTGGACCACGGGAGCACGGGCTACCGCGTGGACAGGTACGAGCTTGACCTCGACGTTCGGCTCGGCAGCAACAGGTTGATCGGGCGGGCCTTCCTGCGGTGTACCGCGTTGGAATCCATGAGCCAGGTCATCCTGGATTTGGTAGGCCTGCGGGCATCAAAGATCCAGCTGGACGGCAAGAAGGTCCAGAAGTTCAGCCAGCGCAGTGAGCACTTGGTCATCGCTGCCCAGGCTCAGATTAAGTCCGGCCAGCAGTTCGTCCTGGATATCCGCTACGAAGGCAACCCCCAGCCCCGGAGGGGGCTCTGGGGCGAAGTCGGCTGGGAGGAACTCACCGATGGTGTCCTGGTGGCGGGCCAGCCGAACGGCGCCGCGTCCTGGTTTCCCTGCAACGACCACCCGCGGAGCAAGTCGAGCTTCCTGATTTCCGTCACCACGGACGACAATTACCGTCCGGTCTGCAATGGCCGGTTGGTGTCCCGCACCCGGAAATCGAGCCGCGAGACCTGGGTCTATGAACATGCCCAGCCCATGGCGACATACTTGGCCACCGTGCAGATCGGACGTTACGGCCTGATTCCGCTGAACGCCAACGACACCCACCAACGCGTTCCCCAATTCGCGGCTGTTCCGGCGGGCCTGGCCGAGGATGCACGCATGGGCCTGCGCCGGCAGCCGGACATGATGCGGACCTTCGAGGATTGTTTCGGTCCCTACCCCTTTGCCGAGTACACCTCGGTGGTCACGGAAGACGAGCTGGAGATTCCCCTTGAGGCGCAGACCGTGTCCATCTTTGGCCGCAACCACATGCGGGACACGTGGGAAGCCCAACGCCTGATCGCCCACGAGCTCTCGCACCAGTGGTTCGGGAACTCACTGACGGTCAGCAGCTGGAAGGACATCTGGCTGCATGAGGGCTTCGCGTGCTACGCCGAATGGCTGTGGTCGGAGGAGTCGGGAACCATGGGCGTTCCCGCCCGGGCGCTGGCAGCGTGGAAGAAGCTCGACGGCGGTCCACAGGACCTTTTGGTGGGCGACCCCGGCCCGGAGCTGATGTTCGACGACCGGGTTTACAAGCGTGGTGCCCTGGCCGTGCACGCCCTCCGCGTCATGGTGGGAGACGAAGCCTTCTTCGGCTTCCTCCAGCACTGGACCGCGGCCAACCGCCACGGTTCGGTGTCCACGGAGTCGTTCATCGAAGCCGCCAACGCCTTCGTACCAGGCCTGGACGCCGGTTCCGTCCTGCGTCCGTGGCTCTACGACGCCGCGCTTCCCCCACTGCCGTCCGCTCGCTAGCCGAGTGCCAGCGCGGCCACGAGCCCATCCGGGAGCGGCCGTCCACCCACGGCGCCTACATCTTGTATGCCCGGACGGTTCAGCACATCCACGGCAGCCGGGTCCAGGCGAAGCCCGTCGCCGGTCATCTTGAGCCAGGCTTCCTTCCGTGCCCAAAGCCGTGCCCTCTGGGCGTCGCGCTCCACTTCCGGCGCCGCGTCGATCAGCCTGCGTTCCCCCGCGGTCAGGGCAACGTCGTCAAAGCCCTCGAAGCCAACCCGGCTTACCGCTTCAAGGTCCACTCCCAGCCGCATGCCTTCCGCTGGATGCACGACGCCGGCCAGCAGCACCCAGCCCGACGCCCGGGAGGCGCTGAGCACCAAAGGCGCCGGACCGCCGTCGAGCATGAACCCGGGCCGCCCGTGGTCCTGGCCGGGACCGCACTGGGGACAGCTGTAATCCGACGTGAGCCTGGACGGATCCACCGCCAATAGCTCCGCAGCGAACCGACGCAAGGCAATACGCCCCGCGACGAATTCATCCCGGTCCCGCGCGGACGCGAAGCGCGCCGCACGGTGTTCCCCGGCTCTTCCCAAAGCCAGCGCGAGCGGTGATTCAAGAAGTGCCACCTCCCCGAGTTGGAGCAGCCTCAAAACCGGCTCCAAGTCTCCCCCTCTTAGAGCAACGCGGGGTCACTTTCGGCCCAATAATCCCTTCGGAATGGGCTGCAAGTGACCCCGCGTTGTTCGGTCTGGACTAGCGCTGGACTGCTCCGAACCGCTCTGCGGCAACGGCAACGGCGGCAGCGCGGGCTTCGGAGGCCTCGTCCGCGGTCAGGGTGCGGTCAGCGGCCCGGAAACGAAGGCCGAAAGCCAACGACTTCTTGCCTTCCTCGATGCCCGGACCCACGTACACATCGAACAGCGCGACGTCTTCGAGGAGCTCTCCGGCACCTTCGCGGAGTGCGGCCAGAACCTGGTCAGCAGGCACATCCTGCGGAACCACCAAGGCTACGTCCTGGGTTGCCACGGGGAACCCGGAAATGTGCTTGGCCACGATCACGTCGGCCGCTGCTTCGAACAGCGCGTCCACGTCGATCTCCATGGCCACGGACCGCGCCGGCAAGTCATGCGCAGCGAGGAGCTTGGGGTGGAGTTCGCCCGCGTAGCCCACCACGTCACCGTTCCGGAGGGCCAGCTGGGCCGCCCGGCCGGGGTGGAACGCCTGGTGGCTGCCCTGGCTTACCACCAGCTCGACGCCTACGACGTCTCCGATGAGACGTGCAACATCCAGTCCGTCAGCCCAATCCCACGCCCGCGGCGTGTGCGTCGCAGCGGCCGGTGAATCGTGGCCCGTGAGCACTGCGGCGAGGTGCAGCGGCTGGTGCGGAACGCCGTCGAACAGGCCCTCAAGAACCTCATCCGAAGGCTTGATGCCCAGCGGAGGGATGGACTCAGTCCCCAACCGGTCGCCCGGCAGGAAGACCGAGCCGGCCTCGTACAGGGCGAGGTCGCGGAAACCGCGCGACTGGTTGCGGCGGACAACCTCGATCAGCCCGGGCAGGATGGACGTACGGAGGTAGCCGTGTTCCTCGCTGATCGGGTTGGCGAGCTTCAACGCCGGGCGCTGCGCACCTTCCGCGGCCACGCCGAAGGTGTCGTTGGCCGCCTTGGAGACGAACGGGTAGGACAGGACTTCCGTGAGGCCGGCGTCCGCCAGCGCCTGCACCACGCGACGCTTCTGCTGCTGCGTGCGGCTCAAACCACGGCCCGGAGGCGCCACCGGAAGGGTGGCCGGAATGTTGTCGTAACCCACAAGTCGGGCGATTTCCTCGGAGAGGTCTTCTTTGGTTTCGAGGTCGTTCCGCCAGCTCGGTGCCGTCACGGTGTAGCCGGAAGCGGTCTTCTCCACGGAGGCACCGAGGTCTGCGAGCGATGTGGTGATCTGTTCCTCGGTGAAGTCGATGCCAATGCGCTTGGACGCGAAGTCACCGGGCAGTTCGATGGTGACGGCGTCCGGCGCGGTCCCGACGTCGGTTCCGGCTTCGTCAGCCGTGCCACCGGCCAGCTCCACCAACAGGTCCACGACGCGCTGCGCGGCGATGTTGGCGATGTGCCAGTCGACGCCACGCTCGAAGCGCTTGGACGCCTCCGAGGGAAGCTTGTGGCGACGACGTGAACGGGCGATCGAGACCTCATCGAAGTGCGCGGCTTCCACCAGGATGTTGGTGGTGGAGTCCGAAACCTCGGTGTGGGCACCGCCCATGACGCCTGCGATGCCGATGGCGCCGGAGTCGTCGGTGATCAGGAGGTCCTCGACGTCGAGCGTGCGCTCTTTGTCATCGAGGGTGGTGATCTTTTCCCCCGCCACGGCACGGCGCACCACGACGTCGCCCGAGAGCTTGTCAAGGTCGTAGCAGTGGTTCGGCTGTCCGAGTTCCAGCATGACGTAGTTGGAGATGTCCACCGGCAGCGAGATGCTCCGGATGCCCGCAAGGCGCAACCGGGAGGACATCCACGGCGGGGTGGGACGCGAGGGATCGACGCCCCGGACCGTGCGGGCCACGAAGCGGTCGCACCCGGGCTTGCCATAAATGGGTGCGTCGTCGTTGAGCTTGACGCCGTAACCGCCCTGCAGGCTGGCCGGCGCGCTCACCTTGGAGGCGGGGTCGGTGAAGACAGTCCCTGTGGCGTGGGCGTATTCGCGGGCGACACCACGGATGGAGAACGCGTACCCGCGGTCCGGGGTCACGTTGATCTCCGCAGCCTGGTCATAGAGACCCAGGAGTTCCATGGCATCCGTGCCAATTTCGGGGTCGAGGCCAATGCTGGACAGCACCAGGATGCCATCGTGGTCCTCGCCGATGCCCAGTTCCCGCACGGAGGCAATCATGCCGGCAGACAAGTGGCCGTACGTCTTGCGCGCCGAGATGTGGAAGTCTCCGGGGAGCACGGCACCAGGAAGCGTCACCACTACCTTGTCGCCTTCCACGAAGTTGTGGGCACCACAGATAATGCCCTGCACGCCGGAGGGATCGATGCCCTTGCCCGTGAGGGTCTGTTCCTGTCCTTCCGGAACGACGCGGACCTGGCACCAGTTGATGGTCTTGCCGTTGGTCTGCGGCTCCTTGACGAGGCTCAACACCTGGCCAACCACGACGGGCCCCTTCAGGGCATCCGTGGGACGGTGGACTTCTTCTTCTTCGAAACCGACCTTGACCAAATCGGCCATGACGTCTTCGGCCGTTGCGTCGGCCGGTACCTGCGCGAACTCACGCAGCCAGGAAAGTGGGATACGCACTGTTAGATCTCCATCCCGAAGTGCTCGCTGAAACGTACATCGCCCTCGATCATGTCGCGCATGTCGCCGACCTCGTTGCGGAACATGAGCGTGCGCTCAATGCCCATGCCGAAGGCAAAACCTGAATAGACATCCGGATCAATGCCGGCCGCCCTGAGGACGTTGGGGTTGACCATGCCGCAGCCACCCCATTCGATCCAACGCGGACCGCCCTTGGCACCGGGGTGCCAGATGTCCAGCTCGGCGGACGGCTCGGTGAACGGGAAGTAGTTGGGGCGCAGGCGGATGGACGCTTCGTCGCCGAACATCTGGCGCGCGAAGTGCTCCAGCGTGCCGCGGAGGTCCGCCATGCTCAGGTTCTTGTCGATGGCCAGGCCCTCGAACTGGTGGAACACCGGCGTGTGCGTGGCATCCAGTTCGTCCGTGCGGAATACCTTGCCCGGGCACAGGACATAGATGGGCACTTCGCGCTCAAGCATGGAACGAACCTGCACGGGTGATGTGTGGGTTCGCATCAACAGGTGCGCCTCGGGCGGTTCCACGAAGAACGTGTCCTGCATTTCACGCGCAGGGTGGTCCGGCTTGAAGTTCAAGGCGTCGAAGTTGAACCACTCGGACTCGACCTCCGGGCCTTCGGCGATTTCCCAGCCCATGCCCACGAAGATGTCCGAAACGCGGTCCTGCAACGTGGACAGCGGGTGGCGGGCACCGGCGCGGCGGCGACGCGGGGCCGCCGTGACGTCCACCGTTTCCTCCACGAGGATCCGGGCGTCGTTCTCCGCTTCGAGAACCTGCGTGCGCGCTGCGAGCGCCTGGTTGACCCGGCCACGCGATGAACCCATCAGCTTGCCGGCTGCCGCTTTGTGCTCCTTGGCCAGGCCACCGATTTCACGGTTGGCGAGGCTGAGCGGCGACTTCTCGCCGGTGTGGGCGAGGCGGACGGCCTTGAGTTCTTCGAGGGAGGATGCGGCCGCAATGGCGGCGACGGCGTCCTCAACGGCGGCGGTGATGGCGGCCTCATCCAGCGGATTCGGGATGGCAGCGCCTGGCAAAGTGTCAGTCATCTACTGTTCTTAGCTACGAGTCGGGAACGGCCGGCATGGCTGGCCTGCAAAACAAGAGGCAGTGTCCGCCGTGGCGAACACTGCCTTCCAGTCTAGTAGAACCTTCCCTACCGGGTCTTCAGGGGGCCGGAGGTGCGGCGGGCGGCGGCGGTGTGGGTCCGCCGTCGTTCCTTGGCTGCGGAGCCTGGCCGGGAGTGTAGCCCTGGCCCGCCCAATCCTGCTGTGGCGCGTATCCCGCGGGTCCGTTCTGTCCAGGTCCATACTGCGCCTGCCCGTACTGTGCGGCCGGAGCGGAGGCCGGAACGGGCTTCGGCGCACGACGCCTCAGGAGTACGAACAGCAGCACAACGGCAGCAGCCACCACGGCGACACCCACGACCAACCAGATGATCCACAGCGGGAACCCGGCGTTGGCCTCGGCTTTGACCTGGACGGTGGATTCACTGATGGACAGCATGTCGAACGTTGCGGTGTTCCCATCGACAGTGGCTCCCTTGGCCTCGACTACCTTGCCGGGGAAAGTGAAGCGGACCGAGGCTTCGTCGAACATCGACCTGGCCATGCCGGCCGAGGACGGGTCGCTGGAGTCGGTCCCCGTGACGCCGCCCATGGAGAGGACGTAGAAGTCGCCTTCCTTCTTGAGCTCGAAGGGGTTCTCTGAACTGGAGGACTCCGCAAGCTTCGCCGGATCAAGGTTGGTGGCGGTGATCTTCTTGCCCTTGTACTTTTCGTCCTCGTAGTCCACCACTGTGGATCCCTCGGGGATATCCATCTCCTGGCTGCCCGTGCCGTTGGACTTCATGAACTCGTCAAAGGACTTCTCTCCCAGAACGGACTTCTGGATTGCGTAGACCACTTCATAGTCGACGCTCTTCTCGCTGTTGACCTTGACGGACATGTTGAGCTTGACGCAGCCGGTCAGGGCCAGCATGACGGCGACCAGTACGGCAAGGACGCCTGCAGCGCGCTTCACTTTCATTTCTTCTTCCCCCAAATGGTGACGTGGACTGGGTGGGTGCTGGATCAGCGTAACCCGCGGCCGGCGCGGCGCGGGGTACGCCGGGCTAGCATGGCTTCATGACTCCCGGGCAGCGCCTGCGACAGATCGCCAACGCCGTCAACCTCAGTACGCCGTTGGGCTTGCTGGTTGCGGCGGCCTCACGGTCCCGGTTGTCGAAAGGACCGCGCGGCCTGCTCATCGCGGCCGGCTACCACTGGAAGATCCCGCATGCCGGGGCGTTCACGCTGGGGAACGTCATTGTGTACCGGTCGCCCCACGGTGTTGCGGGCGCCAATGAGAGGTTGCTGGCCCACGAGGAACGGCACAGCACACAGTACGCCTGGTGCCTGGGGCTCCCGTTCCTTCCCCTGTACGGAGTGGCCGCAGCGTGGTCCATGCTGCGGACCGGGAGCCCCGGCTTGGCCAACATCTTCGAGCGCCATGCCGGATTGGAAGCCGGCGGTTACATTGACCAACAAAGGCCGGGCGTGCCGGCCGGCAAGCGAAGCGAGGCGGTATGAAGCGAACCATCACAGTCACAGGTACGGCGAGCGCCAAGGCTGCGCCGGACCTGGTGACGCTGACGCTGGGTGTCGAAACCCGCCGGGACTCGGCAGCGCAGGCTTATTCCGACGCCGGACACGCCGCGGGTGCTGTAGCGGCCAGCCTGCGCCAAGCCGGCGTGGCGGACGTCGACCTGCAGACCAGCGGCTTGAGCCTGCGCGCCGACCTGGTGTGGGTGGAGGGCCAGGGACAAAAGGTCTCGGGGTACATCGCATCCACGATCCTGCTGGTGGCCATCCGCTCGCAAGCCGACGCGCCTGCCGCCCTAGCCGCGGCGGTGGCCGCCGGTGGAGACGACATCCGGATCAATGGCATTGGGCAGGGATTCTCCGACGCTTCCCGCGTGACCGCCGCCGCACAGGAGGCGGCGTGGGCCGACGCCGAGCGCAGGGCACAGCAGTATGCCCAGTTGGCGGGAGCCCGGCTGGGCAGCGTGGTGACCGTTTCCCAGCAGCCGACGCCGGGCGCGCCGGTCCCGGTGGGCGGCATGGCCAGGGCCTACGCGGCCGAAGCCATGCCCGTTGAAGCGGGAGAGTCATCGGTGACGGCAAGCGTCACGGTGGAGTGGGAGCTCCTGGCCGGCTAAGCCCTGGTCAGTGGATGGCGCCTGCGGACAGCTTGGCATCGGTGCCGGTTTGGGCCGCGGTACGAATAACGACGGCGATGCCCCTCGCCATTGATTCGAGGGGCATGGACGGTGCCGTGCTGCCCTGAACGAGATCCTCAGTGGCGTACGGCACGTGGACAAATCCACCCCTGGCCCCGGACCGGTCGTTCAAAGCGTGCATCAGCGCGTAGAAAACATGGTTGCAAACGTAGGTTCCGGCGGATTGGGAGACTTCTCCTTTGATGCCTTCAATCTGCAGGCTCCGCAAGGCCGCCTTGATGGGCAGGGTGGTGAAGTAGGCGGCAGGACCCCGGGGCACTACTTCCTGGTCGATGGGACGATTGCCCTTGTTGTCGGGGATGCGGGCGTCGTCGCAATTGATGGCCACGCGCTCCAAGGAAATCCTGTTGCGGCCACCGGCCAGGCCAACACTGAGGACCAGTTCCGGTTGGTGGGCCTCAATGGCCTGCAGTAACACATCAACCGATTCGCCAAAGACACAGGGCAGCTCGACCGACTCCACCGTCAGGCCCTCGGCGCGGAGTATCCGGGCGGCCTGCAGTACAGCGGTCCACGACGGATTGGTGGCATCGCCGCCAAAGGGTTCGAATCCAGTCAGCAGGATCATGGGCCAACCTTAGCAACGCCCGGAACCGGCTTCGAAGCACTTGACTTAAATTCGAACATACCTTCGAATGGAAGTCATGAGATGGGACGCACAAGCACTTTCACCAAGCCGTGATCGCGTACCCGGATCCGGTGCCGGCACAGCTCCCGGCCCTGCCCCGGTTGTGGATGCCCTGCTGCCGCTCTCCGGGTTGGTGCGTTCCATCTCAACACCCGAATTCTCCGGAGTTACCTTCCATGAGGTCACCGCCAAGTCAGTGCTCAATAAGGTGGCTGCCGGTTCCCAGATGCCGTTCGAGTGGACCGTGAATCCTTATCGCGGCTGCAGCCATGCGTGTGTCTATTGCTTCGCCCGGAAAACCCACACCTATCTGGACTTTGATTCCGGCCGCGATTTCGACTCCCAAGTGGTGGTCAAGATCAACGCGGCCGAGGTCCTGCGCAAAGAACTGGCCAAACCTTCGTGGCAACACCACCCCGTGGCGCTTGGCACCAATACGGACCCCTACCAACGCGCCGAGGGCCGCTATTCCCTCATGCCGGGAATCATCCGCGCCCTGGCAGACTCCGGAACCCCGTTTTCCATCCTGACCAAAGGCACCCTGTTGTCCCGGGACATCCCCTTACTCAAGCACGCAGCCACCGTGGTTCCCGTAGACCTTGGAATCTCGTTGGCCATGACCAACCAGGACCTCGCGGAGCTCATGGAGCCAGGGACGCCCTCCCCCAAAGCCCGGTTGAAGTTGATTGCCAGGCTTCGCGACGCAGGGCTCGGCTGCGGCGTCATGGCCATGCCCATCCTGCCGTGGCTCACTGACTCGGATGAGGCCTTGGACTCGTTGTTCTCCGAACTCGCCGCGGCAGGCACCACGGGGGTCACCGCCGGGGCGCTCTACCTCAAGCCCGGAACCCGCGAGTGGTACATGGAATGGCTGGCCCATAACCATCCGGAACTCGTGGGCAGGTACCGTCGGCTCTACGGGAAGGGCTCCTACGCGCCCAAGGAATACCGGACATGGCTGGCGGGGCGGGTCAATCACTTCAAGGCCAAATATGGCTTCGCGGGTACGCACGGGTTCAGCCATAGAAACGCCCGGCCCCGGACTACGGAACCGGCGCACGACGCCGCCCATCCTGCGGGGGCCACCGAGGCGGGCCAGGAGACCTTGTTCTAAGACAGGCCCCTACAGCGCGGAGGTGGCCACGCGCTCCAGCAACGCCCGCACGATGGGAAAGTCGGCGGGGATCCATTCGAGCTCCAGGACTTCGTTCCCGTCGAGGGATACCCACCGCAGTTCGTCGTGGTCTTCCAAGGGACGGGGCTCTCCGCCGGTCAGTTCAGCGAACCACACCCGCATCGCGGCCCGCTCATTCAGGGTCCAGCCGGAGGTGCTGCCGGACTGCAGTTCCTCGCCCAGGCGGACAGTGACGCCCAGTTCCTCCATGAGTTCCCGTTGGAGTGCCGATTCCGCCGACTCCCCGGCTTCCACCTTCCCACCAGGGAACTCCCACATCCCCGCGAACTGGGGAGGCGCGGTACGGCGTGCGGCCAGAAGGAGGGCAGGAGCTGAAAGGGAATCGACCACAGCCGCGCCCACCACGTTGATCAATGCAGTCACTGGATAAGTCTAGGGGTGTCGGGACCATGGGCATCATCACAAAACAAAGCCCCGCAGGCCGCTGGCCACTAAACTTGATCTCGGTTTTTCTTCCTACCCCGGCCCCGGGGACACCCTCACGAAGCAGGCTTATGACTACCACCATGTCCCCACCCACCTCCCGTCCCACGCGGCGCCACCTTGGTTTGGCCATCCTGTCGCTGGCCATGGGTGGGTTTGCGATCGGCACCACCGAGTTCGCCATGATGGGGCTTCTGAAAGAGGTAGAGGACGGGCTTCGCATCAGCACGCCCGAGGCCGGGAACCTGATTTCGGCCTATGCACTGGGCGTGGTCATCGGCGCGCCGGTCTTCGCGGCCTTCGGTGCCAAGCTCCCCCGCAAGCACCTGGCGCTGGGACTGATGCTCTTCCTGTCCATCGCCAACCTGACCTCTTTCATCGCACCTGATTACGGACTCATGCTGTTGTCCCGGTTCGCATCAGGCCTCCCCCACGGCGCCTACTTCGGTGTTGCCGCGGTCATCGCCGCCAGCCTCGTGGCACCCACCAAACGCGGCTGGGCCATTTCCATGGTCATGGCCGGACTCACCGTATCCAACGTCATCGGCGTCCCCCTGGCCACCTGGGTGGGACAAACGTTCGGATGGCGGCTCCTCTTCGTGATCGTCGGTGCGATCGGCCTGGTCACGGTGTTAATGGTCTGGAAGTTCGTACCCTTCGAGCCTGTCCATCCGGAGGCGAGCATCAGGCGCGAACTGGGCGCCCTCAAGCGCCTCCAGGTTTGGCTTGCACTCTTGATCGGCATCATTGGCTTTGGCGGCTTCTTTGCCGTCTACACCTACATCGCCCACACCATGACCAGCGTGGCCGGTATCCCGGAGAGCCTCATCCCGGCAGTCGTGGCCCTGTACGGCGTTGGCATGGTGGTGGGCAACATCATCGGTGGCAGGATCGCGGACCGTTCCGTCATGGGCACCATCTACCTGGTGATGCCCGGCATCGCCGTAGCCCTGGTGGTGTATGCGATTGCTGCGCACTGGGCCTGGTCCGCCTTCCTCATGGCTTTCGTCGTCGGCGGAATCGGCTCCATGCTGACGCCGGCCCTCCAGACACGACTGCTCGACGCAGCACCCGGTGCCGCTTCCCTGGCCTCGTCGCTGAACCATTCGGCCCTCAACATAGCCAACGCCCTCGGAGCATTCCTCGGCGGCACCGTGATCGCCTGGGGTTGGGGTTACGTTGCTCCGGCGCTGGTAGGCGCTGTCCTTGCCGTCCTCGGCTTGGGCGTCGCTGTGGTCAGTGGCTTGGTGGAACGCAGGAAGCCCCTGGCCTGACAGTTGCCAGAACCGAAAAGCGATCGGCTCCGCAGTGCGGAGCCGATCGCTTTTGCTTTGTCCTGGCCGGTACGCGGCACCCATGGTGATCTTCGAGGCCACCAGCAACACCGCACCCGGAACGTAACTACTTACTTATGCATCTCCGCCGGCCTGAGCGCTGGTGAATACCGCTCCTTGCTGGGAGCGGGCACTGGCGTACAGGCACACCGTGGCCGCCGTTCCCAGGTTGAGGCTTTCGGCTGAACCGTAGACCGGCACAGCCACCCGATGGTCGGCCAGGCCGAGTTCCGCATCGGAGAGACCCTGCGCCTCATTGCCGAAGAGCCAGGCCGTGGGCGCTTCCAGCGCGTAGTCCGAAGCAACATCCCCGTTGCCGAGCCGCCGGGCGGCGTTCTCGTCCTGCAGCTTGTCCAGGTTCACGGTGCCGTAGCCGTCCGCTGCAAGGACGCCAATCCCACGCGCCTTACAGAGCGCCACGAGTTCCTCGACATCAGCCCCAAGGACAACAGGAAGGTGGAAGAGGGAGCCAGCCGTGGAGCGTACGGCCTTCGGATTGTAGATGTCCACGCTGCTGCCGGTCAGGACCACAGCGTCCGCGCCCGCTGCGTCGGCGGCCCGCAGTACGGTTCCCGCGTTACCGGGGTCGCGCACTTGGCACATCACGGCAAGAAGGCGGGGACCGGCGTCGAGCACGCTCTCAAGGCTGACGTCCACAAAGCTGCACACGGCCACGACGCCCTGCGGGTTGACGGTGTCCGCCATGGCGGCCAACACATCATCGCTGGCCAGCCGGAGCTGCGTGCCACGGGCCAGGTCCGCAAGTTCGGGAAGCCTGTCCAGGCACGCTTCGCTGGCAAAGACTTCATGGACGACGGCGGCACCTCCGGCCGCGAGCCGCTCACGGTGGAGGGTCAGCGCCTCCCGCACGGCCTGCGGTCCTTCAGCGACGAACCGGCCGCGCTTTAAACGCGCCGGGCGCCCGGCAAGTTTGGCGACATCCCTCACCCGATCAGCTCGGGGGTTGGTCATCGTTATTTCTTGCGGGCGCCCGGTTTCGTTCATATAAAGAACTTTAGTGGCAGTTGCGACTAGTTCTTGATCTGCTGGCGGGCTTCGCCACCTGCGGGCTCGAAGCCTGCGGCCTTGGCAGCCTCAACGGTGGAGAACCAGTACTCAGCAGCAGTGTTCTCGTACCAGGTGGAACCCGGAACGTGGTACTTCTTGGACTCGGCGTTGCCCTTGATGGCGTGGCCTTCGGGAGCACCCTCACCCTCGACGGCTGCGATGGCACCGTCGATGGCGGGCTTGTCGGAAACGACAGCCTTGACAGCGGTGGCCGTGGCAGCAGCGGAAGCAACCTTGGCAGCCTTCGGAGCAGCTTCGGCCTTGGCCGGAGCAGACGTGTCAGCCGGGAGGGCAGCCTTGGCAACGTTCACCAGGGCGGTGAAAGCGTTGGCGTCGGAAACAGCCAGTTCGGCGAGCATGCGGCGGTCAACCTCAACCTCAGCAGCCTTCAGGCCCTGGATGAGACGGTTGTAGGTGAGGCCGTTGGCGCGGGATGCAGCGTTGATGCGCTGGATCCAGAGGCGACGGAAGTCACCCTTGCGCTTGCGGCGGTCGCCGTAGCTGTACACAAACGAGTGCAGCAGCTGCTCTTTTGCCTTGCGGTAAAGGCGCGAACGCTGACCGCGGTAACCCTTTGCGCGTTCGAGGACAACCCGGCGCTTCTTGTGGGCGTTGACCGCCCGCTTCACACGTGCCACGTGCGTACTCCTTCAGAAATCTTTATCCCAAGCTGCTACTGCCGGATCTCCGGCCGGCCTGAGAAGGCTTTTGGTGTAGTCGGTCCCCGCCGGACGGCGGCAACCTTAGAGCTTGGAACTTAGACGCCCAGCATCTTCTTGATGACCTTGGCGTCGCCCTTGAAGACGATCTTGTCGCCGGCGAGGCGACGGGTCAGGGTGGTGGGCTTGTGCTCCAGGTAGTGGCGGCGGTTGGCCTGCTGGCGCTTCAGCTTGCCGGTGCCGGTCAGCTTGAAGCGCTTCTTAGCACCGCTGTGGGTCTTCATCTTCGGCATGGGAACCGATCTCCTTACGTATCCACGGACAATGTCCGCAGTTCTTTCGTGCAGCCTGCCTCCAAGGGCCGGCGTGCTGGTTGCTTGCCGTTCGGAGCGGAGCTCCTTGGGCGTCGAACTAGTTGGTCTTGCGTGATGCAGGCTTCGGCGCGGCCTTGGGGGCCGCGGGCCGTGCGCCCGGCTTGGGAGCTGCAGGCTTGGCCATCGGCTTCGGAACCGCCGGAACGGCAGGCTTCGGAGCGGACGGGACAGCAGGCTTCGGCGCTTCCGGTGCAGGTGCCGCCACGGGAGCGGGAGCCGGAGCTTCCTCAGCAACAGCGGCTTCCTCGGCAGCCGGGGCTTCCTCGGCAACCGGCGTTTCCTCCGGAGCCTCCGCAACCGCGGGTGCTTCGCTGGCGGGAGCTTCCTCGGCTGCCGCCTGCGTGGCTTCCTCGACTACGGGAGCTTCGGTTTCCTGAGTGGCCTCTTCCCCGGCAGCCGTGAGGCCGGCAGGAAGGAGATCCGCGAGGGACTGGGTCATGGGCCCCTGGTCGCCCGAGGTGTCCACACGTGCTGCCGCCTTGGCCTCGTTCTGGGCCTTGGCTTCGGCACGCTGTGCTGCGCGGCGGGCTTCGGCCTTGGCCTCGGCCTTGTTCTTGAGCGGACCGATCACCATGACCATGTTGCGGCCATCGATGCGCGGGCTGGACTCGACAACGCCAACCTCGGCAACGTCTTCGGCAAAGCGCTGCAAGAGGCGGATGCCCATTTCGGGACGCTGCTGCTCGCGGCCACGGAACTGGATCATGGCCTTGACCTTGTCACCGGCACCGAGGAAGCGGAGGGCGTGTCCACGCTTGGTTTCGTAGTCGTGCTTGTCGATCTTCAGGCGGAAGCGGATTTCCTTCAGAACCGTGTTGGTCTGGTTCTTGCGGGCTTCGCGCGCCTTGACTGCGGCCTCGTACTTGTACTTGCCGAAGTCCATCAACTTGCAAACAGGAGGCTTAGCCTGCGGGGCAACTTCAACGAGATCGAGATCGGACTCGGCAGCAAGACGCAGGGCGTCCTCAATGCGGACAATTCCTACCTGTTCGCCGGCAGGGCCGACCAGCCGCACCTCGGGGACGCGGATACGCTCATTGATTCTTGGCTCGCTAATGTTAAAGCTCCTGTGGTTGTGGTGAGTTTCACCGGCAAAAAGAGAAGGCCTCCAATTGCTGGTGCAATCGAAGGCCTCGAAGATCGGCGCAGCCCCACGAAGGGAGCCAACTGCACTTCCGGCAATGCCGTGAAGCGTCCGACCAGGTTACCCGGCAACCTTCAAGTCCCGTGAGGGAAGCGGCTGACGCGGGTGGGAGAGAACTCCGCTTGCAAACTGAAAATCAAGTCTACAGAAATAACCCGCCAAGCGCACATTCACACGGCGGGCACAGACTGCAGTTCCACTAAACGTAGAAATAACGACTTCCAGTCGGTCTGTGACAAGCTTACCAGTATGAGCACTGAAGACAGCAATCACCGTAACTCCTTCGGCGGAGACGCGGCAGACACCGGAGTCTCCCAGCAGATCCGCGACATCGCCGAAGTTCCCGCCGTCGAGGTTATTACCACCGGCGCCGTGCACCTCATGAGCGCCGCAGCGGTCAAGGTTGGCCTGGCCGACGATCCCCACGCGGAAGACCTCAAGGACCTTGACGAGGCCCGCAAGCTCATCACCGCCCTGGCCGGCCTGGTCACGGCGGCCGCCCCGGAGATCGGCTCCCAGCATGCCGGTCCTTTGCGCGATGGCCTGCGGTCCCTTCAGCTGGCATTCCGCGAGGCTTCCCTCATCCCGGACGCACCGGGCAAGGGTCCGGGCGAAAAGTTCACCGGCCCGGTGAACTAGCGGCAAGCCCAAGCAGCAAACGACGACGGCGACCCAACCTTTCGGTTCGGGTCGCCATCGTTGTTAAGGCCCAAGGCGCCTCAGACGCGGGCGGCGCGGCGGCGCAAGGACATCAGGACGAAACCTGCAACGCACAGGACGACGCCGGCAGAACCCACCGCAGCGAAGCCCCCGGACGGTCCCACGTTGTCGATGAACACCCCCGCCAGCGGCGCACCAAGGGCCACACCGGCCGTCAGCGCCGAACCGTACCAGCCCATCGCTTCACCACGACGTTCCTCGTCCACAAGGTCGGCAACCTTCTCCGAGGACGCGGACAGCACGGGCGCACACAGCAGGCCGGGGAGGATCGACAGGAAGGCCAGCGTCCATGTGTCCCGTGCAAAGCCCATGGGAATAGTCAGCGCGGCCATGCCCAACAGGAGAAGCATGGGCGAGACCGGGCGGTTCATGGCGCCGTAAACAAGTCCACCGACCACCGAGGCAGCACACCAGAAGAAGAAGACTATGCCGATCTGGTTCTGGTGGCCTCCCCGTTCCAGCAAGCCAACGATGCTCACGTCCGAACCACTGAGCACCATTCCGGAGCCCGCCGCAACGGCGAACAGCGCAGCTACTGAGACGGTGAACCACGTGAAATTGCGGGCAACGCGGCTCCGCAGGCCACCCTTGGACGCCGAAGGCGCCATTTCGGAGGCAGCCTCCTGGACATGGCCGGGTGCGGAAGCAACCATGGCAGCCTCGGCGGCTGAAAGATCGGCCGCGGCACGTTCCGCGGACTCCTCGGCCGAGCAGGGATCCTCGCTCCTCGTTGGAGGATTGAACCAGATCAGGAACAGGCCCGCCACGGAAACCGACACTCCCACGGCAGTCAAGCCCAGCGCCGAGAAACCGCTCGTGGCGACAATGGCACCAATGGCCGGTCCGATCATGAACACGAGCTCGGTGGCAATCGAATCCAGGGCGAAGGCGCCGCGACGCTGTTCACCATCCACCATCACACCCAGCGACTGCCGGACCACGCTGAAGATGGGCAGCGTGAACAGGCCGCCCACGAACACCAGGGGCAGGAGCCATTGATAGGAAACGTGCGGCACGATCGACCAGATCACGGTCTCGGACACGACGGAAGGAATAAGGGCCCTACGCAAGCCCACCATGTCTACCCGGCGTCCGCGCCAAGGAGCTCCCAGCGCGATCCCGATGGTCATGACTGCCGCAGCAGCCCCCGCTGCGGCGTACCCCTCCCCCAAAGTCAGGACTATGTGCAGCGTCAACAGGACGCCGGCCGCCGAATGCGGGATGCGGGCCACCATGCCCACCAACAGCAACCGCCGCACAGGGCGGATGGACAGCATCTCCTTATAGAGAGCGAAATTCACAGCCAGTTTCCTCTTGTTCCCCAAGGCAGCCCCGGGGAACGGGTGCTGCCGTTAATGCTGCGCGGGCTCCTGTGCTGCACGCTGCAGTTTTACTTCAATGGAATCAACGCCCTCGGCAAAGGAATCCATCCTTGCCCAGGCCTCGTTCAATTGGGCCACGAGCGCTTGGACCGCTACGGCGTCCAGCCCGTCCTCAAGGAACAGCACTACCCGCAACTCCGGCCCCGCTCCGCCGCCAGGTACCTGGCGGCCATCGGCCGTCAGGGACGCAACGCCCGCACCGGGCTGCGTCTCAAGCCTGCGGACCGTGCGGAAACCAGAAACCGTGGAAGCGAGAGCAGCCTCCAGTTGATCATCAAGGTAGGACGGCGTCCAGTCCTTCTGCTGGGCAAGAGCCCACATGGCCGGGCGGCGCACCACGAACGTGTAATCCGAACCCGGGTCCAGGACCAGCAGTTGTGCACCCTCGGATACGGCGGAAAGTGCCGCCCTGGCCGCGTAAACAGCAACAGGCCGGGCCCCCGGATGCCATCGCTCCAGGGCATCCGCGGAAGTGAAGACGGGCATGGCCGTCCTTCCGTCAGGAGCCTTGAGAGTGACCAACGCCATATCAGCCTGCTTGTCGGCATGGAGCCCGTCCACGCCTTCGGCCTCTTCGGCGAGCGTCGCAACCACGGGCACGAAGACCCTGGCCGTGGCGAGCGCCGACACCACATCGGCTTCGCTGCCATTGCCGTCCAGCAAGGCCGCTACTGCGGCGAGGTATCCCGAATCGGCCGAACCGTCGTCGTCCTCGAAGTTGTGGATTTTGGCGGCGTCGCCGTCCAGGCTGCGCCCCGCCCACGGCTGCCCGGCGGAATCGGTGGGCCCGCCGGCACCCGCCAGGGCGGCGGCAATGTGCCCGGGAAGCTCCCGGCGGTGTTCCTGGTGCCCTGCCATCAGCGGCGGCCGGCGACGTCCAGCGCTTCGGGGAGCGTGAAGGCACCGGCGTACAGCGCCTTGCCCACGATCGCACCCTCGACGCCCAGCGGAACCAACTCACGGAGCACGCGGAGGTCCTCAAGGCTGGAAATACCACCCGACGCCACCACGGGCTTACCGGTCTTCTCCACCATCTGGCGGAGCAGTTCGACGTTGGGTCCCTGCAGCGTGCCATCCTTGGTCACGTCGGTGACCACGTAACGGGCGCAGCCGGCGTCCTCAAGACGGGCCAGGACCTCCCAGAGATCGCCGCCCTCCTTGGTCCAGCCGCGGCCGGCCAGCGTGGTTCCGCGGACGTCAAGACCGACGGCGATCTTGTCGCCGAAGCGCTCGATGGCACGGCGGGTCCATTCCGGGTTTTCCAACGCAGCCGTACCGAGGTTCACCCGGGCTACGCCGAGGGCCAGGGCGCGTTCCAGCGACTCATCGTCGCGAAGCCCGCCGGACAGCTCCACCTTCACGTTGAGCTGGGAAACCACGTCGCTGATCAGGTCTGCGTTGTTGCCCCGGCCGAAGGCGGCGTCGAGGTCCACCATGTGCACCCACTCAGCGCCGGCTTCCTGCCAGTTCAGGGCTGCTTCAAGGGGCGTGCCATAGCTCGTTTCCGAGCCCGCCTCTCCTTGGAGGAGGCGGACCGCCTGGCCGTCAACAATGTCGACGGCGGGAAGGAGTTCCAGAACGGACTGTGCGGGCGTGGTCATGTGTGTCCTTGCAGTTGATGGGAACGCCGGGTTACTTGCCCGGAAGCGTCAGGAGGTAGGCGGCCAGGAGGGACATCCCGGCCAGCACGTAGAAGGAAATGGAAACCCAGAGGGGCTTTTTCTGCTGGTGGAAGGAGATGCCCCCACCTACCAGGAGGCCGGCGAGCCCCATGAGCACTACGGACCACATTCAGGCGGCGCCTTCAGGTTTCCGGAGGCCGTCCACCCAGTTGCGCAGCAGCCTGGCACCGGCATCACCCGATTTCTCCGGGTGGAATTGCGTAGCGCACAGCGGGCCGTTTTCCACCGCGGCGATGAAACGGGCTCCGTGCTCGGACCACGTCACCATGGGCGGAGCCATCCGGGGCTGGACAACGTCGAAGTTCCATTCCTGAACGCCGTAGGAGTGCACAAAGTAGAAACGCTCGTCCTCCACTCCGGCGAAGAGCTTGGACCCCTCCGGAACGTCCACGGTGTTCCACCCCATGTGCGGAACCACGGGAGCGGGCAGGAGCTCTACCTTGCCTGGCCATTCGGCCATTCCTTCGGATTCGGTACCGTGCTCCACTCCGGCCTCGAACATCACCTGAAGGCCAACACAAATGGCGAGGACCGGCCGGCCTCCGGCAACGCGGCGCCCGATCATGCGGATGCCATCAACGGCCTTGAGCTCCTTCATGACAGTCTCGAACGCACCGACCCCGGGAACCACCAGTCCGTCAGCGTTCAGCACGTCTTCCGGCTTGGCGCTCAACACGACGTGGGCGCCTGCGCGCTCCAGTGCCCGCACCGCCGAACGCACATTTCCCGAGCCGTAATCCAGCACCGTAACCGTGGGCTTGCCCTCGGGCGATTCGGGCTTTGCGGAAGCCGATGCGTCAGTCACCGCACCGTCTTTGAGGATCTGGTTGCTCATAGTGCTCCCTTGGTGGACGGAATACCCTCCACGCGGGGATCGGATTCAACGGCCGCGCGGAGCGCCCGGGCGAATGCCTTGAACTGTGCCTCCACAATGTGGTGGGGGTCGCGTCCTGCCAGAACATTCATGTGCAGGCAGATACCTGCGTGCAGCGTGATGGCTTCGAAGACGTGCCGCGTCAGTGAACCAGTGAAGTGTCCCCCGATCAGGTGGTACTCCTGTCCGGCGGGCTCCCCGCCGTGCACCAGGTAGGGGCGGCCGGAAACGTCCACAACTGCGTGGGCCAAAGCCTCATCCAGGGGAACGGTGGCCTCGCCGAAGCGACGGATACCGGCTTTGTTTCCCAACGCCGTCCGCAGGACCTCGCCGAAGGTGATGGCCACGTCTTCAACGGTGTGGTGGGCGTCGATGTGGGTGTCCCCCGTGGCCTT
Organism: Paenarthrobacter sp. NPDC089714; assembly: GCF_044748905.1. NCBI lineage: Bacteria > Bacillati > Actinomycetota > Actinomycetes > Micrococcales > Micrococcaceae > Paenarthrobacter > Paenarthrobacter sp. NPDC089714. Next base: position 430,074 of record NZ_JBIVGX010000002.1, on the reverse strand, counting down.
GACCGTCATGTCGATCAAGGAGTGCTTGCACAGCGCAGTCAGCATGTGGTCGTAGAACGGGACCGAGGTGCTGATGTCCGAGACACCCGAACCGTCCAGGTTGATCTCCACCAGGACAGAAGACTCACTGGTGGTGCGCTCCATGCGCGCGGTACGGGCAGCGGACGGCGTGGCGCCGGTTTCGCTCATCTGGGGAACGTCCTTAACACGAAAAGGGAAATGGATCTAGGGACAAGTCTAAGTGGGTGGCTTCTTAACCGAGCCGTGGAGCAACACCGGCCTCGCCGGCCAGCAGCGCTTCAAGAGCTTCCAGGAACGCTGTGGTCTCCTGTTCGGTACCGGCAGTGACACGCAAGTGCCCGGGGATCCCAACATCGCGGATCAGTACTCCAGCATCCAGCAGGCCCTGCCAGATGACTTGCGGGTTCTCCAAGCCACCAAAGAACACGTAATTGGAGTCCGAGGCCGCCGGCTTGAGGCCCATCCGCAGCAATTCAGTGACGATGCGGTCACGCTGGACCTTGATGTCCTCGACGTCGGCCATCAGGGCCTCGCGGTGCTGCAGGGCTGCCAGGGCGGTCGCCTGCGTTACCGCCGAGAGGTGGTACGGCAGCCGGACCAGGCGGATGGCATCGGTGACCTCGGGCGCCGCAGCCATGTAGCCCAACCGCGCACCGGCAAGTGCGAAAGCCTTGCTCATGGTGCGGGAAACAATGAGCCGTTCCCGGCCCGGCAGCAAGGTCAGGGCACTGGGAGTGTTGTCGTGGGCGAATTCGTGGTAAGCCTCGTCCACGATCACGATCGCCTGGCTGGCCTCTCCTGCTTCATAGACAGCCTCCACGACGTCCAAGCCAAGACCCGTTCCGGTGGGGTTGTTGGGCGAGCACAGGAAGACGATATTTGCGCCCGCCTCAGCCACCTGCGCGGCGGCAGACGCGGCGTCCAAACTGAAATCCCCGCCACGAACACCACGGACGTACTCAGTGTCCGTGCCGCTGGCCAGGAGGGGGTACATGGAATACGTGGGAGGGAACCCAAGGGCCTTGCGGCCGGGACCACCGAAAGCCTGGAGGATCTGCTGGATAACCTCGTTGGATCCGTTGGCAGCCCAGATGTTCGCAGGACTGAGGCCGTGGCCCAGGAATTCCGCCAACGCCTCCCGCAATTCAGTGAACTCGCGGTCGGGGTAACGGTTCAGTCCGGTGGCCGCTGCGGCCACGGCTTCGGTGATCGCGGCCTGGACATCGGCGGGCACTCCATGGGTGTTCTCGTTGACGTTGAGCAGAATCGGAACGTCAAGCTGCGGTGCGCCGTAGGGGCTCAGTCCACGCAGGTTGGTCCGGAGGGGAAGTCGGTCGAGTCGCTCAAGCTGGTCAGTCACCCCACCAGTTTAAGGTGCGCCGGTGAGTGCCCTGTAACTGTGACGCCGGAGAGGATCCGCGCCACCGTCCGTATGGACTACTTGGCAGGAACAAACAATTGCTGACCGGGGGTGATGCGTCCGCCACGGAGATCATTCAGCTGGATGATCTCCGTGATGACGTCCCGCGGGTCACGCTCGGGTGCGGCAGCCCCTGCAATGCCCCACAGGGACTGACCGGGCTGCACGGTGACACTGACGGCGACTGGCGGTTGCAGTTGCGACGGGGAATCCGAGGCCTTGGCCGGCGAGTTCAGGAAGCCCGCAAACGTGAGCAGCGCGGCCACGAGCAACATGGCCGGGATGCCAAAGAAAACGATCCGCCCGCGCCGGGTGAGCCGGATGCGGGTGGGTACCGGCGCGTTGCGGAACTCGTGGAACGTTGTGACTGCGGACATGAGCTGAGCCCTTCTGAGCGATTGCCTGGTCCCGGGGAACCAGGACCCTGCTGCCAATACCTTGTGTTCGTTGGTCTCGCCGCGATATTCGAACACTTCCTTCGAACATCTCGGCTTCGATCCGGATTACTAGAACACATATTCGAACCTTGCTATGACATTTTTAGCACTTATCAACGAACGGTGTCGAGACTCGCTAGAACAAATGTTTGATAAACGCTGGTGCCTGGCCTACGTTTGAGGGAAGAAACAGGCACAAAAGCAGTGCATCAGGAGGGTCTGACATTTTTGACCCACATCCCGGCAGCACTCAGAACGCCGCCGGGCGGAACGGAAGGGCAATGGCGAACATGGCAGCGAAGGCCACAGGCGGCGGGGCACCCCTGCGGAGCCAACAGCCCACCAAAAGTCCCAAAAGCCTGACTGTCCGTCAGAAGAAGATCCTCGAGACCATCCAGCGCTCCGTCAATGACAACGGCTACCCGCCCAGCATGCGCGAAATCGGGGATACGGTGGGATTGGCCAGCCTCTCGAGCGTCACCCACCAGTTGTCCCAGCTGGAAAAACTCGGCTACCTCAGGAGGGACCCCAAGCGTCCTCGCGCCATGGAAGTCCTCATGCCACTGACCCTTGACGGTGGTGCCACCATCCCGGGAGTGGAAGCCCCCGCAACGTTGCGCAGTACCGGCGGCCTCGCCGTCACCGAGCTGGCAAGTGCCAGCGACACCGCGATGGTTCCCCTGGTGGGCCGCATCGCTGCCGGTGGCCCGATCCTGGCCGACCAGACCGTGGAGGACGTCCTGCCCCTCCCGCGGCAATTGGTGGGCCATGGCGAACTCTTCATGCTGAAGGTCGCCGGTGATTCCATGATCGACGCCGCCATCTGCGATGGCGACTGGGTTGTTGTCCGCCGGCAGAATGACGCCATCAACGGCGATATCGTGGCAGCCCTCCTGGACGACGAGGCCACGGTCAAGACATTCCGCCAACGCGACGGCCACACTTGGCTCCTCCCCCAGAACACCCAGTACGAGCCCATCCTCGGCGATCAAGCCACCATCATGGGCAAAGTCGTGTCGGTGTTGCGCTCCCTTTAAGGGCCATCCTCCAGAAGGTCTGTTCGAAGACCCGCGTCGGCACACACTGCTTCAGGGGTGCCCGCGCCAGCGGTGGCGGGCACCCCTGAAGAATCGTCTTATCGCCCGCTCCGGGCCAGCCTTTGCAAGGCGCCCTGGACGGTCTTCCGGTCGGTCGTGGCCCAGAAGGGCGGCAAGGCAGCCCGCAGGAAGCCGCCGTACCTTTCGGTGGAAAGCCTCGAGTCGAGTATCGCCACCACGCCCTTGTCTCCCGTAGACCGGATCAACCGGCCTGCTCCCTGCGCCAGGCGGATTGCGGCATGGGTCGCCGAGACGGCCATGAACCCGTTTCCACCGGACTGAGCCACAGCACGCGACCTTGCCGTCATCAGGGGATCATCGGGCCGTGGGAAGGGGATCCTGTCAATGACCACCAGGCGGCACGAGCCACCCGGCACGTCCACCCCCTGCCACAGGGACATGGTGCCGAAAAGGCACGTATCGGGTTCGTCAGCGAACTGTTTCACCAGCGCTGCCATGGTGGATTCTCCTTGGCACAGGATGTCCACATCGAGCCGCAGCCGCATGGCTTCCGCGGCTTCCTCGGCTGCCCGCCGGGACGAAAACAGGCACAACGCTCCGCCGCCGGAGGCACGGATGAGGTCCTCAAGCTCGTCGAGGGCTTCGGGCGAGGTGCCGCGTCCGGGCTTGGGCAAGTGCTTCGCCACGTAGAGGACGCCCTGCTTCGGATAGTCAAAGGGCGATCCCACGTCCAAGCCTGTCCAGCTGGGAGCTCCGTCCCCCAGCAGGCCCAGCCCGCCCGCGGCCGGCTCGAACGCCGACCCGATGGCCAGCGTGGCGGACGTCAGAACCACCGTGTGGCCCGCAAACAGCCCTTCCCGGAGGCGTCCGGCCACGCTCAGGGGAGCAATATTAATGAGTGCGGGAGCTGTTTCGTCAGGCGGCGAGTAGCCCTGCTGGGGATCGAAAGTGCTGTTCCTGGAGAACCACACCACTTCACGATTTTCCTTCGCGGCCAGCAACCGCTCCGATAGTTCCAGAATGAGCATGAGCCGCGAACGGGCCAACTGGCGTCCACCGTCCACGGCGTTCGACGAATCCGTTTTCGAATCGGACAGGGCGGCCCTGGTGGCGTCCCGGAGCTGGTCCAGGCAATCAAGTTGTTCGTCGTTGAGGCCGTTGGGCACCAAGCCGCTTGGAACACCAACAAGGGCCATGTCCAACCTGTCCGCGGCCGCGTTCAGGGCATCGACGGTGATGGCCGTGTGCTTGCGTGCGCTTGAGGCCGCAGCATGGATCATGGCCACGGACAACTGGCCGGACACGGCTCCCGTGACCCGGTCCTGGAGTTCGTGGGCTTCGTCCACCACCACCACGTCATACTCCGGAAGGACTGCCAGTCCCTCAAAGGCGCTCACGGCGAGCATCGCGTGGTTGGTGACCACCACATCGGCTTCCGCCGCCCGGGCGCGTGCCTGCTCGCTGAAGCACTCCTCCGCCAGGGGACACTTCTGCGCCCCCAGGCATTCCATCGAGGTAACTGAAACCTGGCGCCATGCACGGTCTGTCACACCCGGCATCAGTTCGTCGCGGTCGCCCGTGGCGGTCTTCTCCGCCCACTCGCGCAGCCGCACTACTTCCTTGCCCAGTTGCGACGACGGCCCGCCCAGCGATGCGGCGAAGTGCGGCACGCTGGTGTCCTCTCCGAGGGAGAAAAGCTGTCCCTCGGAGGGTTCTTCGCTGGGAAACCCGCCCTCGAGCTTTTGCAGGCACACGTAGTTGGCCCGGCCCTTGACGAGCGCCACATTCACTGGCCGTTCCAGGGCCGGGTTGATGGTCTCCAGCAGACGGGGAAGGTCCCTCCCCACGATCTGCGTCTGGAGGGCCAGGGTGGCGGTGGACACCAGCGTGGGCTTGTTGCTGTCCATGGAATGGGCGATCAACGGGATCAGGTAAGCCAACGACTTACCCGTTCCCGTTCCCGCCTGGACCAGCAGGTGTTCCCCGGACTCGATGGCCCGGGCAACGTGCTTGGCCATTTCATGCTGGCCAGTGCGGCTTTGGCCGCCCATGCCTGCAACAGCCTTGTCCAACAGCTCGAGGGTGAACTTCTCCCCCACCGACGCAGCGGGTTCCGCCGCCACCTTCTCAACCATTGCTGACGAACGACTCCAGCTCGGCGGCCAGGCCCTCGCGGACCATCGCCACCACGCGCGTGCCGTCTTCCTCGTGCTCAAGGCTAAGGATTTCGGCGTCGGAGTTATGCAGCTTGTTGATCAGCTCGCCGCGGTTGTAGGGAATGAGCACCTCCAGCCGGACGCCCGGCCGCGGGATCGACTGGCTGATGGTCTCCAGGAGTTCGGCAATTCCCTCCCCCGTGCGGGTCGAAACGACGGCGTGGCGCGGTTCCTTCTGCCTGAGGCGCTCAACGACGAACGGATCCGCCACGTCCACCTTGTTCAAGACGATGATTTCCGGAACCTTCCGGGCATCGACTTCGCTGAAGACTGTCCGCACAGCCGCAATCTGACCTTCGGGATCAGGGTGCGAGGCATCGACGACGTGCAGGATCAGGTCCGAATCCGCCACTTCCTCGAGCGTTGAACGGAATGCCTCAACCAACTGTGTGGGCAGTGAGCGGACGAACCCCACGGTGTCGGCCAAGGTGTAACCGATACCGTCAGGCGTTTGGGCCTTGCGGACCGTGGGATCCAACGTGGCGAACAGCGCGTTCTCCACCAGGACACCGGCATCCGTCAGGCGGTTGAGCAGTGAGGACTTGCCGGCGTTGGTGTAGCCGGCGATCGCGACGGAAGGAACGGCATGACGACGGCGGTTGGCCCGCTTGGTCTCGCGCGCCGGCTTCATCGCGGCGATCTCCCGACGCAGCTTGGCCATCCGGGTACGGATGCGGCGGCGGTCGAGTTCGATCTTGGTTTCACCGGGACCACGGGAACCCATGCCGGCGCCTGCGCCACCCACCTGCCCACCGGCCTGGCGGGACATGGAGTCACCCCAGCCGCGGAGCCTGGGGAGCAGGTATTCCAGCTGGGCCAGTTCCACTTGGGCCTTGCCCTCACGGCTCTTTGCATGCTGGGCGAAGATATCCAGGATCAACGTGGTGCGGTCAACAACCTTAACCTTCACGATGTCCTCCAGGCCACGCCGCTGGGACGGCGAAAGCTCGGTGTCCACAACCACCGTGTCGGCTCCGGTGGAGGCGACGATTGCCTTGAGCTCCTGGGCCTTGCCAGACCCCAGGAAGGTTCCAGGGTCAGGCTTGCTCCGGCGCTGGACCAGCCCATCCAGGACTTCCGACCCGGCGGTTTCAGCAAGCGCCGCGAGCTCCCGCAGGGAATTCTCGGCATCGGCCAAGGTGCCCTCGGTCCAGAGGCCTGCGAGGACTACGCGCTCAAGGCGCAGCTGCCGGTACTCAACCTCGGTGACATCCTCGAGTTCCGTGGAAAGGCCTGCCGTCCGGCGGAGCGCGCGGCGTTCAGCAAGGTCTTCCTGCTCGCCGTCGAAAATGCTGTGCTCCTGGTCAAGCGTGGAGATCGCTTGGGCCTTGCCAAGAACGCCCTTGGCGTCAGGATCCCCGGATGCCTGCGCTGGGACATCCTTGGACAAAATCCGGTCGATGACGGCCTGGATCTCTTCAGGACTCATGTCCTGGGCGTCGGAATCGGATCCGGAGTGCTTCTGGGTGGTCATGGTCTCCTTAGAGTGTTCGGCAATTCCAGAATAATGCTGTTTGCTGTGCGGCGCGTCGGTATTCGCGCTGGGCTGACGTGCTTGGGCCAAAAGGGCCTCCTGGAGCGTGGCCGGCAGCCGGATGGCGTCCGGCTGGCCTGGCTGGTGGGTGGTGGCGGTCGGATCCGCGCAGAGGTCCAGTCCGGCTGAAGACTGCCCGTGCTGTCCGGTCGCACCCACACAAGGCCGGTCAAGCCTGCAAGCAGCCAGGCCGGGTCGACGGAGCATGGGGTCGGATGGTGACGTGATCTTCTGAGCGCCCGAACCCCGGAAAGGGACGCGGACCGAGCCGGGGAACCTGCCGGGCGGAATGGGCGGCGCTGGTCACGGAAAGTGATTCGGCAGCGCGGTCCTGCATCGCGGGCAGAGCCATGGGCTGATTACTCAAAGATCAAGAACATGCCTTCCACGGTAGCATCCCGTGTCAAACCGACCCTTCCGGGCTGCAGTTTCCCAAGGCGCCGATCGCCAACTAATCTGGCAAATTATGGAGTCTGCACACTATTTCAGCGCCCAACCCGCCGGTCCCTTCACTCGTAAGGCTTTGACGGTGGAACTGGCCGGAGCTACCCGGCATCTGCAGACCTCCTCCGGGATTTTCAGTCCGGACGGCATAGACAAGGGAACAGCGATCCTGCTCTCGGACGTGCCGCCGCCTTCGCCCCGCGGGAACCTGCTGGATATCGGCTGCGGTTGGGGTCCGATTGCGTTGACGATGGGTCTGATGGCCCCGTCGGCGCAGGTCTACGCCGTGGACGTCAACGAACGCTGCATCGCGCTGACCAACGAGAACGCAGCATCGCTCGGGCTCGGCAATGTGAAGGCGAGCCTTCCCGACGAGGTAGCTGCCGACGTCGAGTTTTCCACCATCTGGTCCAACCCGCCCATCCGGATCGGCAAGGACGAACTTCACTCACTCCTGCTGACCTGGCTGCCCAGGCTGGCGCCGGGTGGCAACGCCTGGTTGGTGGTCCAGAAGAACCTGGGCTCGGACTCCCTGCAGCGATGGCTGGCTGCCGAATTGGACACGTCCTTCACGGTGTCCCGTGAAAGCACCTCCAAGTCCTTCAGGATCCTTCGGGTCAGGAAAGCGTCCCTTTAGCCACAATGACGGCTGGCCCGCTGAGTTCAACATGCTCGCGGCCATCCGGCCCCGGGAAGAACTTGACGTCCACCACGCCGCCGGGAACGTTGACGTGCCACGCGTTCGGCGCAGTGCTCCCTGCCCAGTGGCGAATGGCGACGGCGGCTGCACACGCCCCGGTGCCACAGGACTGGGTTTCACCTACACCACGCTCGTGAACGCGCATGGTGATGGATCCAAAGCCGTCGTGGACCAGTGGCTCCGCAGGGACGACGAACTCCACGTTGGTGCCGTTGGCGGGCTTCGGGTCCACCACAGGAGCCTTGAAAAGCTGCGTGGCTGACAATTCAGACAGCTCCGCCAGCGCCACCACGGTATGGGGGTTTCCCATGCTGACCGAAAGGCCAGGGCGGGCCACCTCAAGTCCGTCCGCGCTCACCAGGGCGTCCATGGCCTTGGAGGTGGCTTCGGCCGGGAAGATGAACTCCCACGGGCCCATATCCACGGCGTAACCGTTGTCCGAGCGGACGATCTTCTTGATCCCGCCACGGGTTCCGATGGTCAGGGCTTGTCCGGGACCAAGCTCAACCAGGCCCTGGTCGATAAGGAAGTGGACGAAGACCCGAACGCCGTTGCCGCACATCTCGGACAATGAACCGTCGCCGTTGCGGTAGTCCATGAACCATTCGGCCGAGGAATCCTGTTCCAGCAGGGCGCGGCCTTCGGGCAAATCGCGGGACGGCACGGCCCGGATCAGTCCGTCTCCTCCAATGCCGCGGTGCCTGTCGCACAACTGTGCCACCTGGTCCGGGGTGATCTCGTGAATGGCCCCGGGGTCAGCGATCAGCACAAAGTCATTTCCGGTTCCGTGGCCCTTTGAGAAGGCCAGGCCTGACAGCTCGGCTTCGGGCAAGGTGGCCCCGGCCGCACCGGGCTGCGGGGCGGAAACTGCGGTGGTCTGATCCATGAATCTAGGCTACCTGCCGCTGGTCTTCGGCCAGAAATCAGGCGGCCTTAGTGAGTGCCGCGGCTTTGGCAACAAGGGCCGGGTCCTGCCAGTCCAACCAGTGGATCCGTGGGTCCGCCCGGAACCAGGTCAATTGCCGCCGGGCGAACTGCCTCGTTGCGACGATTGTCTCCTCAGCCGCCTCTGGAATGGCCGCCTGGCCATCCAGGACTTTCAGGAACTGTGCGTAGCCCAACGCCCGCGATGCTGTCTTGCCTTGCCGCAGGCCTGCCGCGTCCAACCGTCCCACCTCGTCGAGGAGCCCCGCCTCCACCATCCGGTGGACACGGTCCGCCAGCCGGTCCCGAAGAACGTCCCGGTCCACCGAGAGTCCCACTTGGATCGCCGGTTGGAAATACTCGCGTTGGGGCATGAAGGAACTGAAGGGCCGTCCGGTGAGTTCGTGGACTTCCAAGGCCCGGATCACCCGCCGGGCGTCACCCAGCCTGGCCGCCGAGACCGGATCGACGACTTCCAGGCGTGCGCGGAGCGGGGACAGGCCGGTGGCCGCACACTCGGCTTCCAGCCGCTGGCGGATTACGGGGTCCGTACCCGGAAATTCAAGGACGTCCAGTGCCGCCCGAACATACAGGCCTGAGCCGCCCACCATGATGGCACGCTTGCCGCGCGCATGGATGTCCTGGATGGTCCTCCGGCATTCAACCTGGAACCCGGCCACGCTGGCTTCCCCGGTGACGTCCAAGGTGTCCAGCAGATGATGCCGCACGCCCTTGCGTTCATCCATGGTGATCTTGGCCGTACCGATGTCCATGCCACGGTAGAACTGCAAGGCATCGGCGTTGATGACTTCGCCGTCCAACGCGAGGGCAAGCTCAACGCCAAGGTCCGACTTTCCCGAACCGGTGGGACCAACAACCGCAATCACGGGCAGCGCGGACGTATCCGGTCCTTCAGGGTGCATGATGCGCCGAACCCGGTTCAGCGGCGGCCGGGAATGGCCGGCATGCCCAGCGATACGCCGGTCTTCGCGCTGCCGGCGCCAGGGGCAGGAACCCCGCAGCTGTCAGCCTGCGCACGGTCCCAAGCGTCGCCGGCCCTGGAACGGCGAAGGACGTAGTCCGTGGGTCCAGCAGGATCGGCCACAAGGTGGAAGGCAGCGGCCTCGGTGATGGTTACGGTGACGAAATCGCCGGGCCGGGGTGTCTCGGAGCCTTCGGGCACCGAGAAGTGCACCAGCCGCTGGTCCTTGGAACGCCCGGACAGCCGATGCGTCTCCTCCGCCTTGCGACCCGACTGCGCTGTCACGAGGATTTCAACGCTGCGGCCAAGCTGGTTGGCATTCTCCTCCGCAGCGATCCGGTCCTGGAGGGCCGTAAGCCGCTCGTAGCGTTCCTGGACAACGGCCTTGGGCAACTGTTCCGGAAGATCGGCAGCGGGGGTGCCTGGCCGCTTGGAGTACTGGAAGGTGAAGGCCGAGGCGAACCGGGACTGTTCCACGACGTCCAGGGTGGCCTGGAAGTCTTCCTCGGTCTCGCCGGGGAATCCCACAATGATGTCCGTCGTGATCGCCGCGTTGGGGATCCGTTCACGGACCTTGTCCAGGATGCCGAGGAATTTGCTGGACCGGTAGGAGCGGCGCATGTCCTTGAGGACCTTGTCCGAGCCGGACTGCAGCGGCATGTGCAGCTGGGGCATGACGTTGGCTGTCTCTGCCATGGCGTCGATAACGTCATCGGTAAACGCGGCGGGATGCGGGCTGGTGAAGCGGACACGCTCCAGGCCTTCGATGCCACCACATGCCCTGAGCAATTTGGAGAAGGCCAGGCGGTCGCCGAACTCCACGCCGTAGGAATTCACGTTCTGGCCCAACAGCGTCACTTCAACAGCGCCGTCGTCCACCAGAGCCTGGATTTCCGCGAGGATTTCACCGGGGCGGCGGTCCTTCTCCTTGCCACGCAGCGACGGCACGATGCAGAAGGTGCAGGTGTTGTTGCAGCCAACGGAGATGGAAACCCACCCCGAATACACGGAATCACGCTTGGTGGGCAACGTGGAAGGGAAGACATCGAGTGACTCGAGGATCTCCAGCTGGGCCTCATTGTTGTGGCGTGCCCTGTTCAGCAAAGCCGGGAGTGCCCCAACGTTGTGGGTTCCGAACACGGCGTCCACCCATGGCGCCTTCCGGACAATGGTTTCGCGGTCCTTCTGGGCCAGGCACCCGCCGACCGCGATCTGCATTCCGGGGTTCGCGGCTTTGACCTGGCGCAACTGTCCGAGGTTCCCGTAGAGCTTGTTGTCCGCATTCTCGCGCACCGCGCAGGTGTTGAACACCACGACGTCGGCAAGCTCACCCTCAGCCGGCACGTAGCCGGCGTCCTCCAGGAGTCCGGCCATGCGCTCGGAATCGTGGACGTTCATCTGGCAACCAAAAGTCCGGACTTGATAGGTCCGTGGATCAAGGGAGGGCTGCGTTGAATCTGCTGAAGGGGAAGGAATGGTCAAACTCACTACTCAAGGGTACCGGCTTCGTCCAGTACCTCACCGACGATCCTGAAGGCCAGGGAGGGCGCGTAGCCCTTCCTGGCCAGCATGGAGGCAAGCCTCCGGGTGTACTTGTCGCGCTCGGCACGGTCCGCAAGGTCAAGTCCGGGCCTGAGCTTGCGCTGAACGAGCTCCCGCGCAGCACGCTCTTCATCCTGGTCACTGAGCTGGGACAGGGCCTCTTCGGCATCGTCCAGATCGATGCCTTTGTCTGAAAGCTCCCGGCGCAACGCCCCCTTGGCAAGCTTCTTGCTTTGCGAACGGCTGCGGACCCACATGCGAGCGAACTCCGCGTCATCAATGAGTTGCACTTCTTCGAAGCGGTCCAGGACTGCTTCCGCGACGTCCTCGGGAACCTTACGCTCGGCCAGCTTGCGCGCAAGCTGAAGCCGGCTCCGCGGCGCCATGGTCAATTGACGCAGGACGATGGCACGCGCCACGGATTCGGGGTCAGGCTCGGGGTCGTCCGCGACGGGGGAATCCGGGTCCGGCCCGAACCTATCCGTCAACGGCCTTCAGCTTCGGGGTGTCCTCTTCGGGCTTGACGCCAACGCCCAGCTTCTCCTTGATGAGGCGCTCCAGTTCCTGGGCAAGCTCGGGGTTGTCGCGCAGGAACCGGCGCGAGTTCTCCATGCCTTGGCCCAACTGGTCGCCATCGTAGGTAAACCACGAGCCGGACTTCTTGATGATGCCGTGCTCAACGCCCATGTCGATGATGCCACCCTCGCGGGAAATGCCCTGGCCGTAGATGATGTCGAACTCAGCGACTTTGAAGGGCGGGGCCATCTTGTTCTTGACGATCTTGGCCTTGGTGCGGTTACCCACCGAGTCCGCGCCTTCCTTGAGCGTCTGGATACGGCGGACATCAATGCGGACGGACGCGTAGAACTTCAGGGCCTTACCACCGGTGGTGGTTTCCGGCGACCCGAAGAACACACCGATCTTTTCACGCAACTGGTTGATGAAGATGGCGGTGGTCTTCGTCTGGCTCAGGCGACCGGTGATCTTTCGCAGGGCCTGGCTCATGAGGCGGGCCTGGAGGCCCACGTGCGAGTCACCCATCTCGCCTTCGATTTCCGCGCGCGGAACAAGAGCGGCCACGGAGTCGATGACGATGATGTCCAGCGAGCCGGAGCCCACCAGCATGTCCATGATTTCCAGCGCCTGTTCACCGGTATCCGGCTGCGAAACGAGCAGGGCGTCCGTGTCCACGCCAAGCTTTGCGGCGTAATCAGGGTCCAGGGCGTGTTCGGCGTCAATGAAGGCTGCAATGCCGCCGTTGCGCTGGGCGTTGGCTACGGCATGGAGGGCAACGGTGGTCTTACCCGAGGATTCCGGACCATAGATCTCTACGACACGGCCACGGGGCAGCCCGCCAATGCCGAGCGCCACGTCCAGGGCGATGGAGCCGGTGGGAATGACCTCAATGGGAGCCCGGGTATCGTCACCCAAGCGCATGATGGAGCCTTTGCCGAATTGCTTGTCGATCTGGGCAAGCGCTGCTTCGAGCGCCTTCTCACGATCCGGGGTTGCCGCCATGGTTCACACCTCTGATGCTTTCTCGCTGTGGAGTGGCCTGAACGGCCGCTTTCCTTGTCATGTCTGACGCTATTACGGGGCCCTGACATTTTTGCTCAGCCCGCTTTGCCTATGTGGAAAACAGCTGCGGACCGCCTGGGAAATCGCCGCTCAGGATCAATTTTCCTCTCACAGGAGCATATCCCCATCCGAACAGATATTCGAACAATGCGGCGGCGTGTCACCGGCCGGACCCGTCAAGTGCGGCTAGCTGAGGGGTTTGATGTCCCGGCCCAGGCGCCGCTCAAGTGGAACGTCCTGGACATCGCAGACCGCGATCCAGACCTCCCGGGGAGGGAAACCCGCGGCAAGGGCATCCACCGCAGTCCGTCCCCCGACGCCGGCCAGGACAAGGGAGCCTGCAAGGACCCGGGAATAGCCCGTGCCGAATTCATCGTCCATCAACCGCCAGAAGTCACTCGCCCTCACGGATAGAGTCTCTCATGCTTGCCGGACCTTAGAATGGTTGCCATGAGCAATCCTCTTCCCAGCGCGCCCGCACCGGCCGTTGCCAGTGACGACGTGGACGACGCCCTTCAGCAGGTGGAACACCAGCTGAGCCTGCTCTGGCGCCGCGCCCGCTCGATTTCGCATCAATTGTCCCGCCAGGTCCACCCGGACATGGAGCCGGCTGCCTACGGCCTGCTGACCATCATCCGCCGCGAGGGTCCCATCCGGCTGACGGACCTGGCAACCTGCATTGGCGTGGGAAAGCCCTCAGTGAGCCGGCAAATCGCCTTCCTGGAAGGCATCGGCCTGGTCTATAAGGAAGCTGACCCGCAGGACGGCAGGGCACAGTCCATCCGTTTGACGGACAAGGGCGAAGAGAAAATGCACCAGGTGCAGGACGCGCGCCGGCAGGTCTTCCGCGAAAGGCTTGGCGAATGGCCGCTGGAAGACGTCAAGACCTTGGCCGATTACATGGGCCGCCTCAACGCCGTCTACAGCGATCCCCTCCTCAGGGAGGTTCCCCTCAAGGACAACGAGCCGGGCGAAGCCACGGACTAGGACGAAGAAAAAGGTCCCCGGCCAAACGGCTGGGGACCTTTCCAATGATCTTGGTGCTTGGTTACCGGGCTCCGGAGAGCATGCCCTGGCCGAAATCGTCGGTGAGATCGAGATCGCGGCCGTAGCGCTGGGAGAACTCCTGTGGAACGGTGTCCGGAACAGCGACGCCCTCTGCAACTGCAACGCGGTCGCTGACTTCGCGGAGCATGCTGGACAACGGAACGTCCAATGCGGTGCAGATCGAGGACAGGAGCTCGGAAGAAGCCTCCTTCTGGCCACGTTCAACCTCGCTCAGGTAGCCCAGCGAAACGCGGGCGCTGTGTGAGACCTCACGAAGGGTACGGCCTTGACGCTGGCGGACATCGCGCAGTACATCACCGATCTCGTGGCGTAGTACAACCATTTTGCGCTCCTTCTGTTCGCTCTGTGCCTGATCAGCCAAGCCCACATCCTTCCAGCGGACAACGCCGTTCACGGATACGGGCTGCTTTACCATCTGTATCGCCTTGCTCCCTCGTTCTTCCGGTCCGCTGGCTGGCGGACCGGGTTGGTTTCTACATCCTAGGCGCCCCGGCCATTCCGAAGCGACACAATGACACAACTATTGGCAATCAGTTTTTGTTCCCGGCTACTTTACGAACGGTAACCAAGCCCACGTACGGCCGCAAGCAGCCGCTCCAGGGCACCCGTGCACGCTTGTTCCCTGATATCTTGCCTGTCCCCCGAAAAGGAGTATTCAAACCATCGGCTGCCAGTCTCCGTGGCAACACCGATGAAGACGGTGCCGACGGCCTTGCCGTCGTGCGGATCCGGCCCGGCCACCCCCGTGGTGGAAATTCCCACATCGGCGCCACAAGCCCGGCGGGCTCCTTCGGCCATGGCCGCGGCAACATCGCCGTCCACCGAACCTGCTGCGTCCAGCAACTCCCGGGACACACCGAGCACGCCCGCCTTGACGGTGTTCTGGTAAGCCACCACACCGCCCTGGAGCATCCCGGAAGCACCGGGTGTGTTTGCCAGCGTGGCCGCCACCATTCCTGCCGTCAAGGACTCGGCCGTGGCCACCGTCAGGTGCCGTTCGATCGCTTCGGCAACTGCCGCCGTCGCGGTTTCAGCCGCGGTGGGGACCGAACTCATGCGCGGCGTCCGGCGGCGCGGAGCTTCAGTGCCTGGACCACGTACTCGACGCCGGTCCACAACGTGATGGCCAAGGCGACCATCATCACCCAGAAGGCAACATCGACGAGCCACGGCGCGATGGCCTTGAGTGGAAGGGTGTAGAGGAAGATCGCCACTGTCTGGACCACCGTCTTCAACTTTCCGCCGCGGGAGGCAGGCATCACGCCGTAGCGGATCACGACGAAACGCAGCGCGGTAATCCCCCACTCACGCACCAGGATCAGGATGGTCACCCACCAGGGCAACTCGCCCAGCACGGAGAGCAGAACCAGGGCGGAGCCAATGAGCAGCTTGTCCGCGATGGGATCGGCGATCTTGCCGAAGTTGGTGATGAGGCCGCGCGCCCGGGCGATGTCGCCGTCGAGCTTGTCCGTGTAGATCGCGACGGCGAACGCGGCCACCGCCGCCCAGCGCCACCATCCGTGCTGACCGTCGTCGGCAAGCAGGAACCAGACAAAGAAAGGAACCAGGACAATGCGGAGCATCGTCAGGATGTTAGGCAGGTTCCAAACATCGGAACTGCTCGACGTGGCGTTGTCGCCCTCGGCTGTAGTCACCCCTCTAGGCTACCGTCTGGAGATCAGCGGCCAGTGAGCGACCAGGCGTCTTCGCCGCCTTCATCGTCATCGGAACCATCGGCGCCGTCGTAATAGTCGATCGCCTGCGTCCGGTTGTCGAGGTCCGCCGCTACCAGATCCTCTGCGTACCCGCCCGCGGCGATGTTCGCGTTCGCGTTATCGCTCAGTGCCGCCGTCTGCGCGTCCGGCGCGGCAGGTGCTTCCTGGCCCTTCATCGCCGCAAGGACGGCAGCGAGATCGTCCGGCTTGACCAGGACATCGCGGGCTTTGGATCCTTCGGACGGGCCCACGACGCCCCGCGATTCCAGCAGGTCCATCAGCCGGCCCGCCTTGGCGAAGCCAACACGGAGCTTGCGCTGGAGCATCGAGGTGGAACCGAATTGCGTGGTGACCACCAGTTCGGTGGCCTGGAGCAGGACCTCGAGATCGTCTCCGATGTCGTCGTCGATCTGTTTCTTGGGCGCGTCGGCCGCGACGTCGTCCCGGTAGACCGCCTGGAGTTGCCCCTTGACGTGCTCCACCACTTTATGGATTTCCGACTCGGATACCCAGGCACCCTGCACGCGCATGGCCTTGGAAGCACCCATCGGCAGGAAGAGGGCATCACCTTGGCCGATGAGCTTTTCGGCACCCGGCTGGTCCAGCACAACGCGGGAGTCCGTGACGGAGGAAGTGGCAAAGGCCATGCGGGAGGGCACGTTGGCTTTGATGAGGCCCGTGACCACGTCCACGGACGGACGCTGGGTGGCCAGGACCAAGTGGATACCGGCGGCACGGGCCAGCTGCGTGATGCGGACAATCGAATCTTCGACGTCGCGCGGAGCAACCATCATGAGGTCCGCGAGTTCGTCCACGATCACCAGGAGGTACGGGTAGGGTTTGATGACCCGCTTGGAATCCACCGGCGGCGTGACCTTGCCGGCACGGACGGCCTTGTTGAAGTCGTCAATGTGCTTGTAGCCGTAATTGGCGAGGTCGTCGTAGCGGGCGTCCATTTCCCGGACTACCCACTGCAAGGCCTCGGCCGCCTTCTTGGGATTGGTAATGATGGGCGTAATAAGGTGCGGGACGCCCTCATATGCGGTCAACTCCACGCGCTTGGGGTCCACCATGACCATGCGGACCTCGTCCGGCGTAGCGCGCATCAGGAGCGAGGTGATCATGGAGTTCACGAAGCTCGACTTACCGGCACCGGTGGCGCCGGCCACCAGAAGGTGGGGCATCTTGGCGAGGTTGGCCACTACGTAGCCACCCTCCACGTCCTTGCCGACACCCATGACCATAGGGTGGTCCGTTCGGCGGGCGTTCTGGCTCCGCAGGACGTCGCCCAAGGAAACGGTCTCACGGTCCGAGTTGGGAATCTCGATGCCGATGGCCGACTTCCCCGGGATGGGGCTTAGGATGCGCACATCGCTGGACGCCACGGCGTAGGAGATGTTCTTGGACAGCGCCGTGACGCGTTCCACCTTGGTTCCCGGAGACAGTTCGATCTCGTACCGGGTGACGGTGGGTCCGCGGCTGAAGCCGGTCACCGAGGCGTCCACATTGAACTGCGTCAGGGTGTCGGTCAGGGCTGCCACGACGGCGTCGTTCGCCTCCGTGCGCTCCTTCGGAATGGACCCCGGCGTCAGGAAATCCGAGGCAGGCAAGGTGTACGTCACATCCCCTGCCAGTGACAGCTGTTCCGTGCGCTGCGGGATGGGCGCCTGCGGCAAAGGCGCGCCGGCGGGCTTGGCCGGCACCTGGGCCACGGGGGTGGTCATTTCCGGTGTCAGGACCGGGATGGCTTCGGTGGGATTTTCCAGGCCAGGTGCCGCGCCGAGTCCCTGGGCTGCCTTGATCTTCCCGACGGCGATCTCCGCCTGCGTCGGGCGGCGCACCCCCGGCGGTACGCGCGGTGCGGACGGCGCTGGATTCTCGTCGTCGTCCACTATTGCGTGTTCGAAGGCCTCGTCCCCGACGTAGCCTTCAAGCTTGGCCTCGGACTCGTCATCCTTGCCAAAGAGCCGGGTGCGCTTCTTCTTGGGCTTCGCCGCCGGCCCCTCGCCATAGAGATAGCTGCGGTCGTGCGCGTCCTGGCCGGCACGGGCCTCTTCCAGGTCCACGCCCATGAGGTGCTCGTACCCGGTACGGATCCGCGAAGGGATTGCACCGAACGGCGTTGCCGTGACGATCAGCAGGGAAATGAAGGCCAGCAGGCTGTAAATGAGGACCGGAACAGCCACATGGATCGCCGCCAGCGGAGCCGCGGCGAGGAAACCAAGCATTCCGCCTGCCCGTCGCAGGCCGTCAAAGCCGTCCGCCACCGTGGGCTGGCCGCCGATGACGTGGGCCAGGGCCGAACCGGCCAATGTCATGACCATGAAGCCGATGCCTACACGGTTGTTGCCCCGGCCGTCCTGCGGCTTGCGGAACAGCCGGAAGGCGCAGACAAAAAGCATGAAGGGAAGCAGCAATGACATCCAGCCAAAGGTGCCGTTGACCACGCTGTAAACGACGTCCGGAAGCCAACCTGTCCAGCCCCACCACGCGAAGGTGGCGATTGCTATGCCAAGGACAAGGTTGAAGAGAGCGGCGCCATCACGGCGGTCCTCGGGATCGAGATCGCTGACGTCCGAACCGATGCGGCGCACGCCGGCGCCCACCACGTGGCCAATGCCCTGCCAGGCACCGGAAAGCATCCGGACCGGCAGCGGCGCATGGGGCTCGACGGCGGCCTGCTTTCCCCGCGCGGAACCGCCGCGGCCGTTCCGGGCTGCGGTGCTTTTGCTTGCAGCTCCGCCTCGGCCGGTGCCGGATTTATTGCTGGAGCTGCCTCGTGGCGTGGAGGAAGTACGGGTCGCCATAGTCGCAACGCTACCCGAAGAGGGCCCGAAATCCGCGGATTTCAGGCCCTCTTCGGGGTGCATGTTGC
The DNA here is from genome assembly GCF_044748905.1 of Paenarthrobacter sp. NPDC089714. Taxonomy (NCBI): domain Bacteria; kingdom Bacillati; phylum Actinomycetota; class Actinomycetes; order Micrococcales; family Micrococcaceae; genus Paenarthrobacter; species Paenarthrobacter sp. NPDC089714. The sequence continues at coordinate 411,560 of NZ_JBIVGX010000002.1, read as the reverse complement.
CGGCACGTCAGGCCTCCAGGACCACCGGGATGATCATGGGGCGGCGACGCAGCTTGCGGTTGACCCAGGTGCCAATGACCCTGCGCACCACTTGCTGCAACTGGTGGTTGGTGTGGTCGGCGTGGCTCAGCACGGCTTCCTCGAGGGCGGCATTGATCTTGGGAATGATCTCGTCGAACACGGAATCGTCCTCCGCCACGCCGCGGGCGTGGATCTCCGGGCCGGAGACGATCTTGCCCGTGGTGCGGTTGATGACCGTGATGACGGAAATGAAGCCCTCATCACCCAGGATGCGGCGGTCCTTGAGGTCCGCGTCCGTGATCTCCCCGACGCTGGAGCCGTCCACGTAGACGAAGCCCACCTCCACCTGGCCCACGATGTCTGCTTTGTGGTCCTTGAGGTCAATGACCGTGCCGTTGTCACTGAGGATGATGCCCTCGGTGGGAACGCCGGATTCCTCGGCGATCCTGCCGTTGGCGATCAGGTGCCTGGTTTCGCCGTGCACGGGCATCGCGTTAAGCGGTTCCAGGATGTTGTAGCAGTAGAGCAATTCTCCGGCAGCAGCGTGGCCGGACACGTGGACCTTCGCTGTTCCCTTATGGATCACCGCTGCGCCGAGCTTCAAGAGTCCGTTGATGATGCGGAACACGGCATTCTCGTTGCCCGGAATCAAGCTGGAAGCAAGGATGACAGTATCGCCCTGCCCCACCACCACGCGGTGGTCTCCGTTGGCCATGCGGGACAACGCGGCCATCGGCTCGCCCTGGGAACCGGTGGACATCAGGACCACCCGGTTGTCCGGGAGGTCGTCAATGTTCTTGATGTCCACCAGGATGCCCGGCGGTACGTCCAGGTATCCGAGCTTGGCGGCAATCGCCATGTTCCGGACCATGGAGCGGCCCACGAAGGCGACGTTGCGGCCATGCTTGGCCGCGGCATCCAGGACTTGCTGGACACGGTGCACATGCGAAGAGAAGGACGCCACAATGATGCGCTTCTTCGCCTGGGCAAAGAGGTTGTCCAGCGTGGGACCGATCTCCTTCTCCGCCGTGGTGAAGCCGGGAACATCGGCGTTGGTGGAGTCGGCCATGAAAAGATCCACGCCTTCTTCGCCCAAGCGGGCAAAGTGCCGAAGGTCGGTGATCCGGCCATCGAGCGGCAACTGGTCCATCTTGAAGTCGCCGGTGTGGAGGACCGTTCCGCCCTCAGTACGGAGGAACACGGCCAGGGCATCGGGGATGGAGTGGTTGACGGCAACGAACTCGCACTCGAAGGGGCCGAACTGCTCAACCTGCCCTTCGGTCACGGTCAGCGTGTACGGCTTGATCCGATGTTCCTGCAGCTTGGCTTCCACCAGGGCAAGGGTGAGTTGGGAACCGATCAGCGGGATGTCTGCCTTGAGGCGCAGCAGGTACGGTACAGCACCGATGTGGTCCTCATGGCCGTGCGTCAGCACCACGCCCACGACGTCGTCCAATCTGTCCTCGATGTACGAGAAGTCAGGCAGGATCAGGTCCACTCCGGGCTGCGTCTCTTCCGGGAAGAGCACGCCGCAGTCCACAACCAGCAATTTGCCGTTGATCTCGAAGACCGCCATGTTGCGGCCGATCTCCCCCAGCCCACCGAGCGGAACAATCCGCAACGTGCCTTGCGGCAGCTTCGGCGGAGTAACCAGTCCAGGAAGGGCGGTTTGGGTCATATTCAGCTACTTTCCGGCGGAACCGTCCTAGACGTTGAAGTCCATTCCAGCTTCCGCCAAGTCCCCGCGGATGGTGTCGATCTCGGCCTGGTCCGGCTCCACGAGAGGCAAACGGACAACCGAGTTGGGCAGGACTCCCTGCCACTTGAGAATCTGCTTGGCGGCTACTGCGCCCTGGACCCGGGTCATGGTTGCGCGAACCACGGGCTCCAATTCAAAGTTGATGGCCCTTGCCGTGGCGAGGTCGTTCGCGTTGACCGCGTCGATCAGCTCGCGGAAGCGGCGCGTCGCCACGTGCGTGGTGACCCCCACCAGGCCTGCGGCACCGAGCGCCATCCACTGCAGCGTCAGCCCGTCGTCCCCGGAGTAGAAGACGAGGTCGGTCTCGGCCATCACGCGGGTGGCGGCGGCGAAGTCGGCCTTGGCGTCCTTGACGGCCACGATGTTCTGGTGCTTGGCCAGGGCAATCATGGTCTCGGGAGCAATCTGGATGGAGGAGCGGCCGGGGATGTCGTAGAGCATCACCGGGAGGTCGGTGGCGGACGCAATGGTCTCGAAGTGCGCGCGCACACCGGACTGGCTTGGCTTGTTGTAGTAGGGGGTGACGATCAGGAGGCCGTCGACGCCTACCTCAGCGGCACGCCGGGAGAGGTGGACGGAGTGTGCGGTGTCGTTGGTGCCGGTGCCGGCAATGATCGCTGCCTTGCCGCCGACTGCGTCCTTGACGGCGCGGAACATGCCGATGTTTTCATCGTCAGTGAGGGTGGACGTCTCACCGGTGGTACCGGTAACTACAAGGCCATCGCAGCCATCTGCCACGAGCTTTTCTGCCAGCGCCGCGGCTTGGTCGTAGTCGACCTTGCCGTCCTCGGTGAACGGGGTGACCATGGCGGTCAGCAGGGTACCAAGAGCGGGAATGTGGGCGCGGGAGTCAGACATAGGAAAAACGTTACCCTGTCCCGCGCGGGTTATGGGAATACGGTCCGCGTGATGGTCGTCATGGGGTGGAGGCCGGGCGGACGGTCCGACACCTCGGCTCCTCGGCACAATAGTGCGCGACAGCCCGCTCCTTAAGCTGTTCGGCCCACGTCACGAGCCGCTGCGATGCCCGCACATACTCAAAGAGTTCGAGCGGGGTGAGGGCTTCAAGGTCTGTTTCAGCAAGGCGCCGGGCCTATTCCGCCCCGGGAGCCTGCTCCCCCAGCACCACACCCTCGCGACGCCACTGGACATCCTCGGGCGCCTCCCCCGCAACGAGTTGCCTGAACAGGAAGTCCACCACACCGGGGCTCATCGCCTTCATGGGACCAGCCAGGCCATCCGCGGGTTCGGAAGCATTGTTCATGAGGCCATGTTATTCGAACATATCTTCGAAAAACAAGGGCAGGTATCCGCCAAAGACCATCCCACTGCCGGCACAGCGCCTTCACAGCAGCCCATGAGACGATCACTTCATGACGTGGCGAGAGACGGCTCCATCCCGGGAATCTCCCGGCGGCAGCACGCTCGCCACACGCCTCACCGGGATCGACGCCGCACGGGGCGCGGCACTCCTGGGCATGATGGCAACCCATCTGGTACCAACCTTTGGGCCGGCACCGGAGTGGGCACCCACTTGGGTTGGCCTGACGTTTTCCGGGCGCTCTTCGGCCTTGTTCGCCGTCCTCGCGGGCATTGGCCTGGCGCTCTCAACCGGCAAACAGGAGCCCCGGCAGGGTTCCGGACTGTGGGCTGCGCGGCGCGGCGTCGCCTTGCGGGCCTTGGTGATTGCCGTCGTCGGGCTGATGCTCGGTGGCCTCGACGTCAACATCGCCATCATCCTGGTCCACTACGCCGTGTTGTTCCTCTGCGTCCTGCCGTTCCTGGGCCTTCGGCTCAAGGCCCTGTGTGCCTGGGCTGCCGGCTGGGTACTGGCCGCGCCGGTCCTGGCCTATCTGGTCCGCCCGCTGCTCCTGGAGGCCAACCCACCCCTGCAGTTGGGCCATAACCCTGGCACCGATGACCTCGAAACGCCTGGCAAGCTCCTCGCGGATCTCTTCTTCACCGGCTATTACCCGGTGTTCCAGTGGATGGCGTACCTGCTGATCGGGCTGGTCATCGGCCGCCTCGCCCTCACAACCGTTCGCGTCCAGTGGCTGCTGGTGGGGGCGGGCACTGCAGCGGCAGTGGGAGCAAAACTCGCGGGAACAGCAGCCATGGAATCGTTTGGCGGCCGCGCTGCGTTGGAAGCGCTCCCGCAAACCCGCGGCTATCCCTTGGAGAGCATGCTCCAGGTCAACCTCACCGGGCTCCAGCAAACCGGTTCCTGGTGGTGGCTTGCCACAGCGTCGCCGCATGCGGGAACCACGTTGGACCTGCTGCACACCAGCGGCGTTGCCGCAGCCGTCACCGGAGTGTTCCTTCTCCTCGGCAGGGTGGCCGAGCGTCTCAAGGTCAACTTCCTTGTGGTCCTCAGCGGCCCTGGAGCCATGACCCTGACCCTGTACACAGCCCATGTGTGGGTTGTTTCGGGTTTTGCCGGCAACCCGCTGCCGGCAGGCTGGACGGACGAAGGCATGTACTGGGCACAAGCCTTGGCCGCAGTATCCATTGGCGCTTGTTTTGCCTTGCTGCGGCGTCGCGGGCCCCTTGAATGGCTCGCCCACCAGGCGTCCCGGCTGGGCAGTTACCGCCCCGCAGCGGTGGGCTGAGAGCGGAACAGCTTAACGGCGTCGCGCATGGAGGCACGGGCGCGTTTCCGGTCTCCCGAGGCGTCGTACGCGCAGCTAAGCCGGAACCAGGAGCGCCAGTCCTCGGGAGCCGCCTCGGCTTCGGCCTTGTACTTTTCGAATTCGGCGTCGGCTGCGGCGCGGACGATCCGTCCGCCGGGAGTCCGCGGCAGGTTGTCGACCGGAAGGCCGCCTTCGGATTCAAGGACTTTGGCCATTTGCTCAGTGCGGGCACCAAACAGCAGTTCCCGGATCAGCGCCCACGCACCGATAACGGGCAACACCAGGTACGCGGCGCCGATTCCCTTCGCAACGAGGCTGGGATCGCCCAGTAACAGCAGAGACCGCTGCAGGGAAACCACCAGGTACAGCACCAGGAGCAACGTGATCGCCCCGACCCAGATCTTGGTGCGGTTCTTCTTCAATGCCTGCCACAAACTGCCCATGGTGCTAAAGCCCCAGGTCAAGGTAGCCGTCCAGCCCCACGGTGAGGCCGGGGTGCGCGGCAACTTTCCGCAGCCCCAGCAGCACGCCGGGCATGAACGACGCCCGGTCGAAGGAGTCGTGGCGAAGCGTCAGCTGTTCACCCGGACCGCCGAAAAGCACCTCCTGGTGCGCCACCAGGCCGCGAAGGCGGACGCTGTGCACGCGCACTCCTTCCACGTCGCAGCCCCGCGCACCATCCAGCTCGGATTCCGTGGCGTCCGGGCTGGCCGGGACGCCTGCCTCCTGGCGGGCTTCGGCAATCAGCTGGGCGGTGCGCACGGCAGTACCGGAAGGTGCATCCACCTTGTTCGGGTGGTGCAGTTCAATGATTTCGACGGATTCGAAGTATTGCGACGCCTTGGCGGCAAAGGCCGACGCCAAGACGGACCCCAAGGCAAAGTTGGGAGCGATCAGGACACCCGTACCGGGCTTCTGTTCCAGCAGTTCACCCAGCGATGCCAGCCGCTGGGCATCCCAGCCGGTGGTACCCACAACGGCGTGGATGCCGTGCTCAACGGCGAAGCGGACGTTGGCCTCGGTGGTATCAGGAACCGTCAGGTCAACCACGTACTGCGCACCTGCCTCGAGCAGCGTCTCCAGGGAATCACCGCGGCCGAGGGCAGCCACCAACGTCATATCCTCGGCGGCCTCGACTGCCTTCACGGCCTCGATTCCCATGCGCCCGTGGGCGCCCAGCACTGCTACGGCAAGTTGTTCGGTCATGCCCTTAAGCCTACCGTCGGGTCGGGCAGGCCCCGGAACCGTTACTCCCCGGCGCCCACCCATTCGACGGTGCCGTCGGTGAAAAATTGTTCCTTCCAGATGGGAACCTGCGCTTTGATCCGGTCCACGAGTTCGGAGCAGACCGCGAAGGCCTGTCCACGGTGGGCGGCGGCCACGGCGCACACCAGTGCGGGATCCCCCACTTCCAACGTGCCGATCCGGTGGGCTGCCCAGATGCGCACCGGCTGCGAGGCTTCCCCGGCATGTTCGGCCACCAGTTGTGCCACCACCTCGGTCATGGTGCGGTGCGCAGTGGGGTGGGCGCTGTAACTCAACCGGTCCACGGCCTTCCCGGCGTCGTGGTTGCGCACCACGCCGCTGAAGCTCACCACCGCACCGGAGGTCTCCGATTCGACGGCGGCGATCGCCTGGTCAACGGAGATCGGCTCGGCACTGAGCACGGCGTTGACGACTTCGAAGTCTGTTTCAGTGGGCATGGCTTCCTTCCAATTGTTCGCAAAGATGTCCGATCAGCGGATCGAGCACGGCCAGGCCGTCCATGACACCCTTCGGGGAGCCCGGCAGGTTGATGATGAACGTCTGTCCGGCGGTCCCGGCGTGGCCGCGGCTGAGCATCGCCATGGGCGTCTTGGCAGCACCCGCCCTGCGGATGCCCTCCATGATTCCCGGAATCTCCCGGTCAAGGAGCGGCAAGGTCATTTCCGGCGTCCGGTCATCCGGGCTGAGGCCCGTACCGCCGCTGGTGATCACGACGGCGGGTTGCTGGGTCAGCAGGGCCCGCAGGGCCGCGCCAACCGGCTCCCCATCAGGGACCACCATGGCGGGGAACGTCTCGAAACCGTGTTCCGCCAACCAGTCCAGGATGACGGGCCCGGTCTCGTCGCGGTAGATTCCTGCCGCCGCCCGCGTGGAGGCTATGACGACGCCGGCCTTCCGCGGACCGTGGGTGTTCGGCTCGCACGCACTCATTCAGCGGCACCTCCCGGCTCGGCCGGGACGCCCTGTCCGGTGATGGTCCAGTCGCCGCTCTTGCCGCCGCTCTTGGCCAGGACGTGGATGTCCGTCAGGACGGCGTGCTTGTCCACGGCCTTGATCATGTCGTAAACGCTCAGGGCCGCCACGGACGCGGCGGTCAGCGCTTCCATTTCCACGCCGGTCACCCCACGCGTCTTGACCGTCGCCACGACGGTTACCGATGCGCGGTCCAGCTCAAAGTCGATGGTGACCTTGGAAATCGGCAGGGGATGGCAAAGCGGGATCAGTTCCGGAGTCTTTTTCGCCGCCATGATTCCGGCCACGCGGGCTACGGCCAGCGCATCACCCTTGGGAAGGCCGCCGGAGCCCAGCAAGGCAAGCACCTCCGGGGTGCTCCGGACGGTCGCCGTGGCTGTGGCTTCGCGGGTGGTTACTGCTTTGTGGGAGACGTCCACCATCTGGGCCGTCCCGTCCTGCCGGAGATGCGTCAGCTCGCCCGGCTCATTGGAAAGGTGGTTCACAGTACCCATACTTCCACTTCGGCCCCTTCGGGCAGTTCCGTGACGTTCGCCGGGATCTGCACCAGGGCGTTGGAGCGGGCCAACGCATGGACCAAGTGCGAGCCCGCCCCGCCCTCCATGCGGAATACACCGTTGGAGAGCCTGCCGCGCCGCACCTGGTGCTTGCCGTCCGGCGACGTCAGGCCCGCCGCGAGGCGGGCCTGTTGGACCGGTCGGGGCGCCGGGGTTCCCAGCACCTGGGACAGTGCCGGGCGCAGGAACATTTCAAACGAGACGAGGCAACTGACCGGATTGCCCGGGAAGCCCAGGAACGGAACGCCCTGGAAGCGGCCAATGCCTTGTGGGCCGCCGGGTTGCATGGCAACCGGCACGAAGTCGACGTCTTCAGCAGCCAGTGCTTGGCGGACCACCTCGTAGGCCCCCTTGCTGACGCCACCAGTGGTGACCATCAGGTCTACCTGGGCGGCATGCCCGCGAAGGACCGCAAGGAGCGATTCCGGATGGTCGTCCGAGATTCCCGTCCGAACCACCTCGAGGCCGGCCTGCCGCATGGAGGCTTCCAGCAACGTGCCGTTGGAATCGAAGATCTTTCCCGCAGTGAGGGACTGTCCAGGTTCAACCACTTCGTCGCCCGTAGTCACCAGGAGGACGCGGACGGGCCGGCGCACTTCCACCGTGGTCAGTCCGAACGCCGCGAGCAATCCCAGTTGGGCAGGGCCCAGCTGGGTACCGGCTGCCAGGGCGAGTTGGCCCTCGGCTATGTCGCTGCCCACGTTCCTGACGAACGTGCCGGGGGCGGTGGCCGGAAGCCGGACCTCGGCGTCGGCACCCGGCGCAGGGAAGGTGTCCGGGACGGCCTTCTCGATGGGCACGACCGCATCGGCACCCTCCGGGATCATGGCGCCGGTCATGATGGGCACGGCAAAGCCTGGCCGCAGCGCTTCGGGGGCCGCGCCTGCCGGGATCGGAGCTGCCACTTTCAGCACCGCACCACCATCGGCAAGATCAGAGGTCCGGACGGCAAAACCATCCATCTGGGAGTTGTCGAAGGGCGGCAGGGAGCGCGGGGCGTGGAGGTCGACGGCGAGCGCCCGGCCCAGTGCCTCCAGCAACGGCACGTGATCGCTGCCCTGGTTCTGTACAGCAGCGCTGTCCGAGGGCTGCGTCCTGCCCACCAAGCGGGCAGTGAGCAGCTCCACCACGGCGGCACGGTGGTATGCAACAGATCTGGGCACGGAGGTCCTCCTGTGGTTGCGCAGTCTTCAAGCTTGGGATCCGGAGTTGTCCGGCCCTACCCAGAGTAGGGCCTCAAGCCACCTTCAGGTTGATCGTGTGGTAGCCGGTGGCTCCGTCGGGGGCCACGGGGGCCCGGTTTTCGCTTTGGGGCTGCCCGGTCAGGTCGGCGGCCCGGACCTGGACCTCGTAGTCTCCGGGAGCCAGGTCGATTCCCAGTTGCCACTGGTACCACGTGTCGTTGGAGATGCCCGCTGCGAGCGTTGCCTGTTGCCAGGCTCCCCTGTTGACGCGCAGTTCCACACGGCTGATCCCGCGATGTTGTGCCCACGCTACGCCGCCAAACCGGACTGTTCCGGCCTTGGCCGTCCGGCCGCTGCGGGGTACGTCGATCCGTGATTGCGTCTTGATGGGTCCGTGGTCGCTCCACCCCCGCGTGGACCAGTATGCGGTGTCGTCGGCGAAGCGGGTCACTTTGAGTTCCGTGAGCCACTTGGTCGCCGAGACGAATCCGTAGAGTCCCGGCACGATCATGCGGACGGGGAAGCCGTGCTCCAAGGGCAGCGGCTCGCCGTTCATGCCGACGGCCAACAAGGCGTCCCGGTCATCGGTGAGGACCTCGAGCGGCGTGCTCGCGGTCCATCCATCATTGCTCGTGGAGAGCACCATGTCCGCTCCGGGTTGGGGGCCTGCCATGGCCAGGAGTTCACGGACCGGCCAGCCGAGCCACAGTGCGTTGCCGATCAACTCTCCCCCCACCTCGTTGGAGACGCACACGATGGTGATGTGCCGGGCCGTCATGGGTTTGGTGAGCAGCGTGGCGAAGTCGATGTCGACTTCCCGCTCCACCATTCCCGTCACTTTCAGCTTCCAGGACGGTGGATCAATGGCCGGGACGGTCAAGGCAGTGTCGATCCGGTAGAAATCCTCGTTGGACGTAACCAAGGGGCTGATGCCGTCAACGGCCAAGGAGGCTCCAGCGGGGACCGGCTGCGGTGCGGTCACGGCGGACGGCAGCGTCAGCGAGCCACGGAAGCCCGAAGCGACCGCGGTGGCCCGGGTGAGGACCACTGTGACGACGCCCGCCACGGCAGCGGCTATGGAGGTCACGGCCATGGCATTGAGGAAGCTGCGGCGCGCCAGCGGTCCAGGCTCTCCGGCAGGCTCCTTCCGGTCCTCCGGCGGCGCCCATTCCAGCAGCCGCCGCACGAGCGTCCGGAGCAACACCATGGTCACCACGGCGGCAACGATCGGGGCAAACCCGGCTTGCGGAGTGGATTGGGCCCGCGTCAGGACGGCCGTGAGCCCGGCGATGCCCGCCAGGCCCGCCAAGGCCAGTCCCAGGCCCTTCCGACGGCGTTCCAGCACGCCTGCCACCGCGGCAAGGACCGCAGCCACGAGCACAATCGAGGCGACCAGCACGATCTTGTCCGCCGTTCCGAAGAGCTGGATCACCAGGTCCTTCACTCCCGGGGGAACGGCGTCGATCACCGCGCCGCCCAGGGCAGTGACCGGCGAGACCAACGGACTCAGCAAGCCTGCAGTGAGCTCCCCTGCGGCAATCCCGGCGGCACCGGCAACAACTCCTGCCCCGGCGGCCCACCTTCCGGCCCTTCTTCTCATGATGTCCCTCCCTGGACTCTTCTCATGAAGTCCCTCCCTGGACGTTGTTCGCCGCAGTACCTCCGCCTGCCGGCAGTGAGAGTGCGAAGCGGCAACCGCCGTCGACGTTTTCCACGCTGACCCTTCCACCGTGGGCTTTCACGATCCCTGCCACCATGCTCAAACCGATCCCGGCCCCGCTGTAACTCCCCTGCAGTCCGGCTGCGCTCCCCCGGGCGGGGTCCTTCTGCCAACCGGTCTCGAACAGATGTGGCAGGTCTTCGGCCGGGATTCCCCCACAACGGTCCTGCACGGCGACCACCGCGTGGCCGTCGTCCCGACCCACGGTCACATGCACGTCCGTATGAGGCTTGCTGTAGATGATGGCGTTCAGCAGGACGTTCCGGAGCGCCCTTGCCACGCTCGGACCGTCAGCGACTGCCATGCATTCCCGGTCGCCACCGCCGTCCAGCGTTATGCCGCGTTTCGCCGCCAAAGGAGCCACATCGGACAAGGCATCGCTCACGAGGTCGTAGAGGTCCAGGGGTTCGGCACGCAACTGGAGCGAGCCGGCCTGGATTTTCGACAACTCGAGGAGGTCGTTGACCATGGCAGTCATCTGCTCGGTTTGGCCAATGATCTTCCGGTAGTAGGCCGAAACGTCCGAGGCCATGCCGTCCTCCAGGGCTTCGGTCATGGCGCGCATGCTGGCGAGCGGGGTCCGCAGGTCGTGGGAAATCCAGGAGACCAGCTCCCGGCGGGCGGTCTCGATCGCTGCTTCGCGTTCCCGGGACTCCGCCAGGCGCCTGCTGCTGGCCTCCAATTCCTGCGCGAGCCCGGCCAGCTCGGACGTCATGGCCGGGGCGGCCTTCTGCTGGTTGTCCGCGGTCTCCAGGGTTTCCCCGCGGCCCAGCCTGCGGGCGGCGTCCACCAACCGGGCCGCGTTCCGCGAAACTCCGGCACCCAGCATGAGGGACAACGACACCGCGACCACCGAGGCCATGGCAAGGATGTACCACATGACTTCGAGGTCCCTGGCGGAGATGAACATGGCATTGAAGGCGCTGACCATCCCCGCCACGAGCACGGCGACGGTAGCCACCACCACCAGGCAAATCTGAACCAGGACCGAGGCCCGCCGCAGGGCGCGGAGCAGGAACAGGGTGGCCGTCCCGATCACCACCGCCCAGAGAAGCACCCATGCGAGGATGGTGGCCAGGTCATTGCCCTGCAAGGCCGTCTCCTGAATCGAACCGGTAGCCGACGCCCCACACCGTCTTGAGCAGTTCGGGTTTGGTGGGATTGTCCTCGATCTTTTCCCGGAGCCGGCGCACATGGACCGTCACTGTGGAGAGGTCCCCGAAGTCCCAGCCCCACACGGCTTTGATGAGCTCCTCGCGGCTGAAGACCTGGTTGGGCCTCCGGAGCAGGAACGCCAGCAGGTCGAATTCCCGCACTGTCAACGTCAAGGCTGTTCCGTGGTGGGTGACCGTTCGGGATGCCGGGTCCAGGACGAACCCGGCCAACTCCACGGTAGGTTCGGGCGCGTACTCCTTGACGCTTCGGCGAAGCACTGATTTCACGCGGAGCACGAGCTCCCGCGGCGAAAACGGCTTGGTCACGTAGTCGTCCGCCCCCATTTCCAGGCCCAGGATCCGGTCGTCTTCAGTGCCGAGCGCCGTCACCATGATGACAGGCACGCTCATGCTCAAGCGCAGCCGGCGGCAAACTTCCACGCCGTCAAGTCCGGGCAGCATCCGGTCGAGGATGACCAGGTCCGGCTGCCGGCCCGCTGCAAGTTTGAGGGCAGTGAAGCCGTCCCCGGCGATATCCACCTGGAAGCCCGCTTTCAGGAGATAGTCACGGACCACTCCGGCGATGGTCTCTTCGTCCTCCACCAGGAGGATGCGGCGGTTTCCGGTTTCCGTCGCTGGTGCTGCCGATTGCGTGCTCACACTTTCAGCATAGGTTCGCTGCCGGGGCGCGGCACCCGAATCCGGGCCGGCGACAGCAAGCGTACGGATTCCGTAAGAACTAGCAGTTCCAGCCGGATATGACTGCCTGCGCAGGTCCAATGCGTGGACTGCGAAGTGGCCGGTGTCACGGATCACGTCCGCTTGACGTAGCCTTGATATATGAGTGTTCAGCTGGGGATGCCGCCGCTTCCCGGAGGGAACGGCGCGGGTCCGGTACCGCCGCCGCGTCCGGCCGGCACGCCTGCAGGGCTCTGGGACCGCTACGGCCGCCGTGCCACGGACATGCGGCTGTCCCTGACCGACAAATGCAACCTGAGGTGCACCTACTGCATGCCCGCCGAGGGCCTGGAGTGGCTTTCCAAGCAGGCCGTCATGACCAAGGATGAGATCGTCCGCATTGTCCGCGTGGGCGTGAGTGCCTTGGGCGTGCGGGAACTGCGGCTCACGGGCGGCGAACCGCTGGTCCGGGCGGACCTTGCAGAGATCATCACGGCCTTGCGCAGCGAGCATCCGGACCTGCCCATCTCGATGACCACCAACGGTGTTGGGCTGGACAAGAAGGCCAAGGCCCTGAAATCCGCGGGCCTGACCCGCATCAATGTCTCCCTCGATTCCCTGCACGAGGAAACCTTCACCAAACTGACGCGCAGGCCTTTCCTGGACCGTGTCCTGGCCGGCGTGGATGCCGCCTGGGCAGCGGGCCTCGGACCGGTGAAGCTGAACGCCGTGCTGATGCGGGGAATCAACGACGCCGAATCCCCTGACCTGCTCGCCTGGGCGTTGGACCGCGGCTACGAACTGCGCTTCATCGAGCAAATGCCGTTGGACGCCGACCACGGCTGGACCCGGCGCAACATGATTACCGCGGCCGAGATCCGCGGGTTGATGTCCGAGCGCTTCGTGCTCAGTGCCGATCCCCGCGATCGCGACGGCGCGCCTGCCGAACGTTTTGAAGTACGACGCCGTGAGGCGGCTTCCGGTGAAGCCACCGGACCGGTATTGGGCACCGTAGGTATCATCGCCTCTGTCACGGAACCCTTCTGCGCCGACTGCCGGCGCACCCGCATCACCGCCGAAGGCAAGATCATGAGCTGCCTCTTCTCCCACGAAGAATTCGACCTGCTGGGCCTTCTTCGCCAGGGCGCCACGGACCAACAGCTCGCCGAACGTTGGCAGGATGCCATGTGGATCAAGCCCAAGGCCCACGGCATGGACCACACCGGCCTGGGTGCAGCCGACTTCGTGCAGCCGGACCGCAGCATGAGTGCAATCGGAGGCTGAACCCTTGCTCGTCCGTTACTTCGCAGCCGCACGCGCGGCAGCGGGACTCGAAGAAGAAGTACACCAACTGCCGGAAGGCAGCAGCCTGGAGGCATTGCTGGAAGCGGCACTCGCCGTCGAACGTCCGCAGCCGCCGGAAGGCACTCCGTCATTGTCCCGGGTGGTTGCGCGCAGCAGCTTCCTGCGCAACGAAGTGGCTGTCCGTGACCATTCGGCGCCACTGGGCGCCGATGACGTCATCGATGTCCTGCCTCCCTTTGCAGGCGGCTAAGGATCAGTCCCTCCGGAAGACGCTTTTCAACAACGGCCTGAATGCCGGCCTGCCCTCCCCTCGCTTCGCTTCCAGCCGGAGCTCCGCGGTGTGTACCAGGACATCGTCTTCGATGCGGAACGTGTGGCGCGCGACGCCGTCGTCCGTCCTGCGTTCCAGGGTCAACACGCCCGCCGACCACAGTCCCCGAACGGGAGCGGCAGGCGGACGTCCCATACTGTCCACGTAATACCACAGCGTGCCGCCGTGCCCAGGGTCCACGGTAAACATGCCGTGCCCCTCCAGGTGGCCGCCATCGGGTTCACGATGGCGGTAGCTCTGCACCACTGCATGCCCACCGGCCGCCACGGTGAAAACGACTTCGGCTTCCGCAGTGCGTGCCGGACCCCACGGAGAAGACGCAATCTCGGTCAGTCCACGCCAATGCCCGATGAACGGGCGCAGCAGCTCAGCAGCGCGTCCGGCGTCCGGATGGTCCCGGGGTGGCTGGCCCATGGCGACTCCAACGTTCGGCCTTAAAGGACAAGGCAGCATGATCGTGTGATCATGCTGCCTTGCCGGAAGTCCTGAGTCCAGAGGGTCCACGGCCTAAAGGCCGAATGTCTCGTTCTCTTCGAAAGGCCCGACGACGGTAATGGTCCGGGGGGCTGCGGCGAGCTCTCGGGCGAGTTCCTGGACTTCATCCACCGTGACGGCCTTGATCCGGTCCAGGGTCTCGTCAATGTCCTGGAATTCTCCGGACACCAGTTCGGCCCTGCCCAGGCGGGACATGCGCGAGCCGGTGTCTTCCAGTGCCAGGACAATTCCGCCGCTGAGCTGGCCCACGGCCTTGCGCAATTCTTCTTCCGTGATTCCGTCGGCGGCCAATTTCTCCAGCTCCACGCCCAGGAGTTCCAGGACCTGGGTGACCTTGGACGGGGTGCAGCCGGCGTACATACCGAAGTAGCCGGCATCGGCATACGCGGCCGTGAAGGAATACGTGGAGTAGACGAGTCCGCGCTTCTCCCGGATTTCCTGGAACAGGCGCGAGGACATTCCACCGCCCAGGACGGCATTGAGAACGCTCATCACGAACCGCCGGTCATCGGTCGCCACGATCGTGGGGCACCCCATGATGATGTTCGCCTGCTCCACGGGACGCTTGACGACGTGGAGGCCGGCCGTGCCGGTAATGACGGCGCGGTCCGTGGCACGGCGGTCAACGGGGGCGGCTTCGGTGTCCAGTTGCCAGCCCGCCGATTCGAGCGCTTGCTGCACCAACTCGCAGACGACGTCGTGGTCCAAACCGCCGGCTGCCGTAATCACAAGTTCCTCGGGGCGGTAGTACCGCTGGTAGTGCGCCCACACCGAGTCCCTGGCCACGGCTTTGATGGCGTCCGGAGTTCCACCGATGGGACGGGCCAGCGGGTGGCTGCCCAGGACGGCAGCCACGAATTTCTCGTGGGCCACATCCGTGGGGTCGTCACTGTCCATGGCGATTTCTTCGAGGATGACGTCCCGTTCCTGCTCCAGTTCGGCGGGATCCAGGACGGCACCGGTGATCATGTCCGCGATCACGTCAATGGCCATGGGCAGGTCGGTGTCCAGGACCCGCGCGAAGTAGCACGTGCTTTCCTTGGCCGTCGCTGCGTTGGATTCGCCTCCGACTTCGTCGAAGGCCGAGGCTATTTCCAGGGCGGTGCGGCGCTTGGTCCCCTTGAACAGGAGGTGCTCCAGGAAGTGGGTAGAGCCGTGCTGGCCCTCGGCCTCATCGCGCGAACCTACTGCCACCCAGAAACCGATCGTGGCCGAACGCTGTCCCGGCATCGCTTCCGTGAGGACACGCACGCCGCCGGGGAGGACCGAGCGCCGCACGACCGAACCGCCTTCGGCGCCATGGATCAATTCTCCGCCCGGAAGCGTCTGCTGCAAGGGCAGGGGTACGACAGTCATTCAAACCTTTCAGATAAGCCGGAAGGGCCGGTGGACCTTTAAGCCCACCGGCCCCTTCAGGGTACTGCTTTGCAGACTACTCTGCGGACGCCTCAGCGGCCTCGGCCGGAGCGTCCTCGGAAGCGCCTTCTTCTTCGGCAACCACCGGGGAGAGGGACAGCTTGCCGCGGTCGTCGATCTTGGTGATCTCGACCTGGACCTTTTGGCCCACCGAGACGACATCCTCCACGTTGTCCACGCGCTTGCCGTTGGCCAGCTTGCGCAGTTCGGAGATGTGCAGGAGGCCGTCCTTGCCCGGGGTCAGGGAAACGAACGCACCGAACGTGGTGGTCTTGACCACGGTGCCCAGGTAGCGCTCACCGACTTCCGGAACCTGCGGGTTGGCGATCGCGTTGATGGCCGAACGTGCGGCGTCGGCGGACGGGCCGTCGGTTGCGCCGATGTAGACCGTGCCGTCGTCCTCGATGGAGATGTCCGCGCCGGTGTCTTCCTGGATCTGGTTGATCATCTTGCCCTTGGGGCCAATGACCTCGCCGATCTTGTCAACGGGGATCTTCACTGCGATGACGCGCGGTGCGAACTCGGAGAGCTCGTCCGGGGTGTCGATCGCTGCGTTGATGACCTCGAGGATGTGGAGGCGGGCCTCGCGGGCCTGCTTCAGGGCAGCGGCCAGGACGGAAGCCGGGATGCCGTCGAGCTTCGTGTCCAGCTGGATGGCGGTGACGAACTCGGAGGTGCCGGCAACCTTGAAGTCCATGTCGCCGAAGGCGTCTTCGGCGCCGAGGATGTCAGTCAGCGCTGCGTAGCGGGTCTGGCCGTCAACCTGGTCGGAAACCAGGCCCATGGCGATGCCTGCGACAGCGGCCTTCAGCGGCACGCCTGCGTTGAGCATGGACAGGGTGGAAGCGCAGACCGAACCCATGGAGGTGGAGCCGTTGGAGCCCAGTGCCTCGGAGACCTGGCGGATGGCGTACGGGAATTCCTCACGGGTGGGGAGGACCGGAACCAGGGCGCGCTCAGCGAGGGCACCGTGGCCGATTTCGCGGCGCTTCGGGGAGCCAACGCGGCCCGTCTCACCGGTGGAGTACGGCGGGAAGTTGTAGTTGTGCATGTAGCGCTTGCGCGTTATCGGTGACAACGAGTCGATCTGCTGTTCCATCTTGAGCATGTTGAGCGTGGTGACACCCATGATCTGGGTCTCGCCGCGTTCGAAGATGGCCGAACCGTGAACGCGCGGAAGAACCTCGACCTCGGCGGTGAGCTGGCGGATGTCCGTCAGGCCGCGGCCGTCGATGCGGATCTGGTCCTTGAGGATCCGCTGGCGCACAACGTGCTTGGTGACCGAACGGAAAGCAGCGGAAAGTTCCTTCTCGCGGCCTTCGAAATCTGCGGCGAGTGCGCCGAGGACTTCATCCTTGAGCTCATCCGAAGCGTTGTCGCGATCCTGCTTGTCGGCGATCTGGAAGACGGCAGCCAGCTTGTCGGCGGCGGCAGCTTCCACAGCGGCGTAGGCGTCATCCTGGTAGTCGAGGAAGACGGGGAACTCCACCGTGGGCTTGGCGGCGCGGGCAGCCAGGTCGGCCTGGGCCTCGCACAGTGCCTTGATGAACGGCTTGGCAGCCTCAAGGCCCTCGGAAACAACCTCTTCGGTGGGAGCGGTTGCACCCTGTTCCTTGATGAGGTTCCAGGAGTTGTCCGTGGCTTCCGCTTCGACCATCATGATCGCGACGTCGTCGCCTGCGATGCGGCCGGCGACAACCATGTTGAAGACAGCGTTCTCCAGCTGCGAGTGCTTGGGGAAGGCCACCCACTGCGAACCCTGCTCGTCGGCGATGAGGGCAACGCGGACGCCACCGATCGGGCCGGAGAACGGCAGGCCGGAAAGCTGGGTGGACATGGAGGACGCGTTGATGGCCACGACGTCGTAGAGCTCGTCCGGGTTGATGGCCAGGACGGTGACCACGATCTGGACTTCGTTGCGGAGGCCCTTGACGAAGGCCGGGCGCAGCGGGCGGTCCATGAGGCGGCAAGCCAGGATGGCTTCGGTGGACGGACGGCCTTCGCGGCGGAAGAACGAGCCCGGGATGCGGCCCGCGGCGTACATGCGCTCTTCGACGTCCACCGTCAGCGGGAAGAAGTCGAAGCCTTCACGCGGCTGCTTGCCCGCAGTGGTGGCGGAGAGGAGTGCGGTGTCGTCGTCGATGTAGACCATCGAAGCGCCGGCGGCCTGCTTGGCAAGGCGGCCGGTTTCGAAGCGGATGACGCGCTTGCCGAAACGGCCGTTGTCAATGATCGCTTCGGAGAACTGGATTTCGGGACCCTCCATGAGAGTCACCTCCGTTTCTGTTAGCGGAAGTCCGCCGCATCAACCCAGGCCCCTTCTTTATTACTGGCCTGTACTACACCCGGTCATCGATCGAGACCCACGGGCTGCACCGTCTCCGGCGCCCATCCCGGGAATCACTACCGAGGACCGCGAATGCGCGATGCGGTTGATTCCTGTTTTTAGTTGTTGAAGAAGGCGGCCCGTTCCGCGAGGGACCGGGCCGCCCGAAAGGCAGACTAGCGGCGCAGGCCGAGACGCTCGATGAGCGAACGGTAGCGGGCGATGTCGGTGTCCTTCAGGTAGGAAAGCATGCGCTTGCGGCGACCAACCAGTGCGAGCAGGCCGCGCTGGGTGTGGAAGTCGTGCTTGTGCGCCTTCATGTGCTCAGTCAGATCCTTGATCCGCTGGGTCAGGACTGCAACCTGGACCTCGGGCGAACCGGTGTCGCCTTCAGAGGTTGCGTATTCCTTGATGATGGACTGCTTTACAGCGGCGTCAAGTGCCACGTGAACTCCTAGAGTTGTGCCGTGCTTCCCGATGCAGCAATTCGCTGACGGGTTGCTTCCAGTGCGTCACCGCACATAAAAACAGGTCCAGCTGCCACGGACTGCGGCCGGAACCATTCATCAGTTTACCGGCAGGTCAGCAGTGTTGTCGAAAACGCTAGCCCTGGGCCAAAAGCTCGTGGGCCTGGGCAACGTCGAGGTTCATCTGTTCCACCAGCGCTTCCGGCCCCCGGTAGGCCACCATGCCGCGCAGTCGCTGGGTGAATTCCACTGCCACGGTCTGTCCGTAGAGGTTGAAATCCTCCACTTTCTCGTGCGGACGATCTATCACGTGGGCCTCCACCTGCCGGCTCACGCCGTCGAAAGTGGGGTTGGAACCAACGGAAATCGCAGCCGGCCACCGGGTGCCCGCCTGGTCGATCAGCCACCCCGCGTAAATCCCGTCAGCCGGTACATAGCCGGTGGAATCGTGGGCCAGGTTGGCCGTGGGGAAGCCAAGGTCACGGCCGCGTGCGGCACCATGGACCACTTCACCCCGCATGCGGTGCGGCCGGCCCAGCACTGCGGCCGCCGTGACGACGTCGCCCTCGGCCAGGGCATCACGCACCCAGGTGGAGGAACAACGGCGGTCGGCATCGCCGTCGTGATGCACCGGGAAGCCTCCCGCGCCGAACTCGTTGACCACCTGCACGCTGAAGCCCAACTCGTCGCCGAGTTCCTGCATGGTGTCCACGTCGCCCACGTTGCCCGCACCGAAGCGGAGATCGTGCCCCACCACCACGTGGGCTGCGCGAAGGCCGTCCACCAGGATGTCCCGGACGAACTCCAAGGGAGTCATCGCCGCCAGGTCAAGGGTGTACTTCATGACCAGGACGGCATCCACGCCCGTGGAGCCAAGGGCGTCGAGCTTGTCCTGAAGGCCCATGATGAGCTCCGGCGCGGACTCGGGCCGGTGCACCTGCGCCGGATGGGGATCGAAGGTGACGGCAACGGCAGGAATGCCATGGCGCTTGGCTGTCCGGGTCAGTTGGGCGAGAACGTGCTGGTGGCCCCGATGGACGCCGTCAAAGTTTCCGATGGTAACGACAGTCGGTCCGAAGTCCGCGGGGACTTCGGTGGGATCGTTCCAGATGTGGACCATCAACCTCGCCTTTTACTGCTGATTTTCGTTGCACCCGGCAACCATCCGGCGCCGGAACATTCTAAGGTTACCCGCAATGCCCTACTGCTGAGGGACGGTCGCGGATCAGGAGGGCCGGCGGCGGTTCAGCCAGAGCAGGCCCAGCACGGGAAGGACCAAGGGGACGAAACCGTAGCCGCGGCCGAAGAGGGACCACACAGTATCGTGCGGGAACGCCACCGGATCGAAGAGGCTCACGGCCCCCACCACCAGGACGCCCACCAGTTCCACCAGCACGGCGGCCAAGGACACCTTGAACCAGGTACGTCCGGGCTTGGCCAGCGAGATGGTGGCCACGATGTACACGAGGGCAGCAAAGGCGGAAAGGATGTGCGCCAAAGGCGCCTCGGAGAACTTGGTGGCAATCTGGTACCCGGCACGGGCCGTGGCCGAGAGGGCAAAGACGGCGTAGACCGCGATCAGCAAACGGCCTGGACCCGTGTTGCGGGTGTCCTTCTTCTGCTTTCCGGAGGCATCGGTCTCGGTTCCAGTCACGTTGTGTTCTTCTTTCAAGGTCAGTACCAGATCTGGTTCATGCGCGCGGCCATGACCAGGGCGGTGACGCCCACGGCAGCCAGGACAAAGTTGCTCCACCGGGTTCTTTCAAGGATGGACCAGTACACGGCACCCAGCGGGATCATGAGCGCGGTAATGAGGTAGCCCCAGAATTCCCAGGGCTCCCCCGCCATCTGCTCCCCCAAGGCCACCCGGACGATCGAGCCAACGAGGTACACCAGCAAAGCGACTTCGACGGCCAGCACCGAAAAGATGGTGACGTCATTGGGGGCCTTCTTCAACAGGCCTGCCACCACGCACGTGATGGTGGAAACCAGCCCGACGATCAGGATGGAGTAGAAATACCAGTCCATGATTAGTTGTCCGACCCCGTTCCGGCGCCGGCACTTGTTCCCTGGCCCGTTCCCGGCGCGAAGACCAGCACCGGCTTGGCGAAACTCCCTGTATCAGCCAGGAGCGCAACAAGCTCTCCCGACGGCGCGAACGCTGCGGCAGGATTCTCCGAGGTAGCAGCCGCAGCCGTTCCGGCGCCCGGGCCGGCAGCAATGCGGCGGCCGAACGAAATCTCAGTGGTTTCGTCCTCGGTGAGGTCGCGGTTAGGCATCAGGGCGCGTGCCGCGACGGACATCTCCAGCACATCCAACTCTTCGGCGAGCTGCTCAAGCGTGTGGGCCTGCCCAATGCCGTACGGACCAACCTGCGTGCGCCGGAGGGCCGTCAAATGGCCGCCCACGCCCAAAGCGTTACCGAGGTCGCGGGCCAACGCCCGGATGTACGTTCCGGAAGAACATTCCACGGTGACGTCGACGTCCACTACCCTGCCGCCGTCGATCCTTTCGATGCCGTGGACCTCAAAACGGTGGATGGTCACCGGCCGGGCGGCCAGCTTTACTTCCTCGCCGGACCGGACGCGGGCGTACGAACGCTCGCCGTTGACCTTGATGGCGCTGACACTGCTGGGCACCTGCTGGATGGGTCCGGTCAGGGCAGAAACACCTGCAGCGATCGCGTCGTCGGTGACGTCCGCGGCGCTCCGTGCCTCAGTGACGTCGCCTTCGGCGTCGTCCGTGATGGTGCTTTCGCCGAGCCGAATGGTGGCGGTATAGGTCTTTGACGTGCCCACGATGTACGTCAGGAGGCGCGTGGCCTTATTGATGCCAAGGACGAGGACCCCGGTAGCCATGGGGTCGAGCGTGCCGGCATGGCCCACTTTCCGGGTACCGGCCAGCCGCCGCATCCGTCCAACCACATCATGGCTGGTCCATCCCTGCGGTTTGTCAACGATCACCAGTCCAGAAAGCACGCTTACCAGTATATGGGTGGCTAGGATGGCTCCCATGCCTGAGCTTGCCGAGCACGTCCGAGACGTCCCCGTGAACCAGATCCGCGAAATCACCGAGGCGGCGTGGTCCACTCCCGGCGCGATCGTCCTGAGCATCGGCGAACCCGGGTTTCCGCTGGCCCGGCACGTCCTGGATGCCGGAATCGCCTGCCTCGACCGGGATGAGACCAACTACACTCCCAACGCCGGCATCCCGGCACTGCGCGAAGCGTTCGCCGCAAGGTTCCGGGCGCAGCAGCACGTGGACGTCCAGGCGGACCGCGTCTACGTGGTTGATGGCGCCCAGCAGGGCCTGCACTTCGTGATGAGCATGCTGCTCTCCCCCGGCGACGAGATCCTGATCCCCAATCCCGGCTACCCCACGTTCGCCATGACGAGCCACCTCCTGCATGCGGAACCCGTGCATTACCCGCTGTATCCGGAGAACGACTTCCAGCCGCATATCGAGGACATCGAGGCACTCATTTCGCCGCGCACCAAGGCCCTGATGCTGAATTCGCCCTCCAACCCCTTGGGCGCGGTGATCAGCGAGGACGCGATGCGCCTGCTGGTGGAACTGGCCGCCAAGCATGACCTGTGGGTCATCTCGGACGAATGCTACGAGGCCTTCACCTTCGACGTACCGCACGTGAGTCCGGCCCGCTTCGACAGCGATGTTCCGGGCAAGGCCCGCGTCTTTACGTCACTGACCCTCTCCAAGACCTACGGACTCACGGGCCTCCGCATCGGCGCGCTGATTTGTCCACCGGGGCTGGAGAAAACCATGAACAACGTGATGGAGTCGATCGTCTCCTGCGTCGCTTCACCATCCCAGTACGCGGCCTTGGCGGCTTTGACCGGCCCCCAGGACTATGTCGAAGAAGCGCGCAGGCACTACCGGGGAAACCGTGACGCGGCCTCGGCCATCCTTGCGGCCAAGGGAATTCCGTTCCTGGGAGCCCAGGGCGCCTTCTACCTGTGGGCCGATGTGTCCCATGTGAGCGGCGGCAACGTCCGGGCCTGGGTGCGCACCTTCCTGGCCGAGTCCGGCGTCGCCTTCGCACCCGGGACGGCTTTCGGGTCCATTGGCGAAGGCTGGATCAGGGTTGCGTTGTGCGGCAGCCAGGCGGACCTGCTCGACGGCGTCCGTCGCCTGCCTGCCCGGGCGGAAGTGGCGCCGGGCTGCTGAACCGGGACACCGCCGTCGAGCCTTCAGTAGTCGGTGCGTCCGGCGTTCCGCCGCCACGCGTCGAATGGCGAGTCGGCTGAGGCCAGCGGCGAATGCTCCACGGGGAGCAACCCAGGGCGTTCGCCCGCAAAGTATTCATAAAACAGGGCGTCGTCGAAGCCTGCACGCGCGGCACCGTGCCGGTCCGCGGCAAAGTACACCCGCCCGATCCTGGCCCACAGGGTGGCGGACAAGCAGAGCGGGCACGGTTCGCAACTGGCATAGAGCACCGAACCACTGAGATCGAACGTTCGGGTCTCCACTGCTGCGCGGCGGATCGCCACGACCTCCGCGTGGGCGGTGGGATCGTTGTCCCGCGTGACACGGTTCACTCCCTCATGCACTGTGCCGTCCGGCGTCACCACGACGGCGCCAAATGGACCACCGCCGTCGGATACGTTCCGGACGGCAAGCCCGATGGCACGTTCAAGGTATTCGTTCCGCTGCTGGTCACTGTGAGCCGACATGCTCTGATCTTAGCGATGCCGGGCAGCAGAAAGACCGGCTCCCTGCACGGGGAACCGGCCCTTGGATGCTGCCTGCTAGCGGTTGGCGTCCTCGTCGAGGTCGCCGTCGTCGGAGAGGTCCGTGTCCTCTTCGTCGAAGTCGTCTTCGTCGATCTCCTGCGCGGAGTCGCCCTTGTAGGGATCGGCCTCGCCCGCGTGCTTTGCCCCGGCAGCCAAGGCGGCTACTTCGGCGTCGCGGCGCTTGGCCTCGCGCAACAGTTCCTCAAGGTTCGAGGCGTTGACCGGAATCTGGTCGGCCACGAACTCGAGGGTGGGGGTCAGCCGCACCGTGATGTTGCGGCCGACTTCCTGCCGCAGGACACCCTTGGCCTTCTCCAAGGCCTTTGCGGCATCCGTGTGGGCAACCTCGTCGCCGAACACCGTGTAGTAGACAGTAGCGTGCTGGAGATCGTTGGTGACGCGGGCGTCGGTTACTGTGATGGGCTCGACGCGCGGATCCTTGACCCGACGGCCGAGTGCCTCGGCAACCACCACCTTGATCCGTTGTGCCAACTTGGCAGCGCGTGCCGGATCAGCCATGACTTCCTCCTGGAAAGTAGAAACGGGAACGGAACGGGCCCGCCGGGACAACCCTGGCGGACCCGCTCCGAACGGAACCTAGACGCGCGGCTTCTCGCGCATCTCGAAGGTCTCGATGATGTCACCTTCGGCGATGTCGTTGTACGAGCCCAGGCCAATACCACACTCGAAGTCGGTACGGACTTCGGTGGCGTCGTCCTTGAACCGCTTGAGGGTCTCGACGGTGAGGTTGTCACCGATGACCTTGCCGTCGCGGCTGACGCGTGCCTTGGTGTTACGGCGGATGATGCCCGTGCGGACGATCGAGCCGGCGATGTTGCCGAACTTGGAGGAACGGAACACTTCGCGGACCTCGGCGGTGCCCAGCTGGACTTCCTCGTACTCCGGCTTGAGCATGCCCTTGAGGGCCATCTCGATGTCATCGATTGCTGCGTAGATGACGGAGTAGAAGCGCATGTCCACGCCTTCGCGGTCGGCCAGTTCGGCCACACGCTCGGCAGGCTTGACGTTGAAGCCGATGATGATGGCGTTGTCCACCGTCGCCAGGTTGACGTCGTTCTGCGTGATGGCACCCACACCGCGGTGGATGACACGGAGCTGAACGTCGTCGTCTCCCACGTCGATCTTGAGCAGGGCGTCTTCGAGGGCTTCCACGGCACCGGAAACGTCACCCTTGAGGATGAGGTTGAGGGTGTCGATCTTGCCTTCGGCGACTGCCTGGTCGAAGTCTTCCAGGCTGATGCGCTTGCGGCGCTTGGCCAGGGCAGCGTTGCGGTCCGCAGCTTCACGCTTCTCGGCGATCTGGCGGGCAGTACGCTCGTCCGGCGTCACCAGGAAGGTGTCACCTGCACGCGGCACGTTGGACAGGCCGAGGACCTGGACCGGGCGGGACGGCAGGGCGACATCGAGTGCCTCGCCGTTCTCGTCGAACATCGCACGGACACGGCCGTGGGCCGTGCCGGCAACGATCGTGTCGCCGACGGCCAAGGTACCGGACTGCACCAGCACGGTGGCCACGGAACCGCGGCCCTTGTCCAGGTTCGCTTCGATGGCAATGCCTCGAGCGTCCTTGTCCGGGTTGGCACGCAGGTCCAGGGCAGCGTCCGCGGTGAGGAGGACGGCTTCGATCAGTTCGTCGATGTTGAGGTTCTGGCGGGCAGAGACCTCCACGAACATGGTGTCGCCACCGTATTCCTCGGGAACCAGGCCGTACTCGGTCAGCTGGCCCTTGACCTTGTCAGGGTTGGCGCCTTCCTTGTCGATCTTGTTCACGGCAACCACGATCGGCACCTCGGCGGCCTGGGCGTGGTTCAACGCTTCAACCGTCTGCGGCATGACGCCGTCGTCGGCTGCGACCACCAGGATGGCAATATCGGTGACCTTCGCACCACGGGCACGCATGGCGGTGAACGCCTCGTGACCCGGGGTATCGATGAAGGTGATGTCGCGCGGAGTGCCCTCGTGGACGTGGCTGATCTGGTAAGCACCGATGTGCTGTGTGATTCCACCGTGCTCGCCGGCCACAACGTTGGAGTTGCGGATGGCGTCAAGGAGGCGGGTCTTACCGTGGTCAACGTGGCCCATGACGGTCACTACCGGCGGACGCGCCTCAAGGACGTCGTCGCCTTCGGCATCCAGTTCACCCTGGAGGTCGATGTCGAACGAGTCGAGCAGCTCGCGCTCTTCGTCTTCCGGCGAGACAACCTGCAGCTTGTAGCCGAGTTCGGCACCGAGCAAGGCGAAGGTGTCTTCGTCGAGGGACTGGGTAGCCGTTGCCATTTCACCGAGGTGGAACAGCACGGTCACCAGCGAGGCCGGGTTGGCATCGATCTTCTCGGCGAAGTCGGTGATGGAGGAACCACGACGCAAGCGGATGATGGTCTGGCCATCGCCGCGGGGTACGGTTACGCCGCCCAGCGACGGAGCGCTCATCTGCTCCAGTTCCTGGCGCTTTGCGCGCTTCGACTTGCGCTGCTTGCCACGGCCTGCGCCGCCCTTGCCGAAGGCACCCTGGGTGCCACCGCGACCGCGGCCACCCTTGCCGAAGCCACCGCCGGCGGGAGCTCCGCCACCGGTGCCTCCACCAGGAGCGCCACCCGGACGGCCGGGACCACCCGGACGGCCGGGGCCACCGGGACGGCCACCTGTGGGGGCCGGACGCTCAGTGCGGTTGGGCATCATGCCCGGAGTAGGACGGTTTCCGCCAGGGCCACCGCCGGGACGCGGAGCTCCCGGGCGGGGAGCGCCGGGACGCGGAGCACCGGGACGCGGGCCACCGGAACCGGCTGCCGGACGGGGACCGCCTGCACCGGCCGCGGGACGCGGACCACCGGGGCGTTCGCCTTCAGTGCGGCCGCCCGGACGGGGCATGCCCTGGGACGTTGCAAACGGGTTGTTGCCCGGACGCGGCGGACGCTCGCCATCGCCACCACGGCCGCGGGGCATGCCCTGCGAGGTGGCGAACGGGTTGTTTCCGGGGCGCGGACCACCGGGGCGTGGAGCCTGGCCGCCGCCGGAACGTCCCTGGGCCGGGGCGTCTGCCTTGGGAGCAGGACGGGCACCGGGCTTTGCGGACACCGGCGTGGAGGCTGCCGGAGCAGCCGGGGCTGCCGGTGCTGCGGGAGCCGACGGGGCGGGAACAGCAGGAGCTGCCGGGGCCGCCGGAGCCGAAGCGGCCGGAGCCTTGGGGGTTGCCGGACCCGGCGCCGGAGCGGCCGGACGGGACGGAGCCGGCGCTGCGGGACGGCTTGCAGCGGGGGCGGCGGGTGCTGCCGACTTTGCGGCACCTGCACCCGGGTAGGCGTCGCGAAGCTTCTTCACGACGGGGGCCTCAATGGTTGACGAGGCGGAGCGAACGAATTCGCCCAATTCCTGCAGTTTGGTTACTGCATCTTTGGAAGTGATACCGAGCTCTTTGGCGAGCTCATGTACGCGGACCTTGGCCACATTTCTCCTGTCTCGGTCCGCACCGAGCCAGGCACGAACCGTCTACTTCTTACTGCGGGCCCTTGCCGCTTCCACGGCGGAAAGGCCCTTTGCAGAGCGCAACAAAGTTGTCATCGTTACGCACTCATCGCTGGGAACTCATCGGGTTTCCATCAGATTTCTGACCCGCTTTCAGGTTTGGACGGTTTTCCCGTGGCGGCCGGAGCCTCCACAAGTGGCATGCCGGACATGAAACGGCGTTCGACGGCGGTGGTTTCGGTTACGCCCGCAAGGGCCCTCCCGAAAGCGCGCCGCTTGATCGCCAATGCCAAGCACTTTTCGTTGGGGTGCAGCCACGCACCCCTGCCGGCCATCCGGCGTCGTTCATCCACTACGACAACGGGAGAACCGCTGCCCTGGGCGACCAGCCGGACAAGCTCGGACCGGGAGCCATGCTTCCGGCATCCGATACAGGTGCGCACGGGCCCAGCCGCGTGGCCATCGCCGTGCTCAGGCAGTTCAGCCACGATGTGTCCCACAGCTGCGCATGCCCCTCTACGAACGGATACCGGACGTAAGCCCGGTTCCATCTATTCTAGCCCCCTGCCCCTGACAGCCGAAACCGAGGGTCGGTCCAGCGCGGCGCAGACGCGCCGCACCGGCTCTCCTAGTCGGTCTTCGCCGGCGCAGCGTCAGAGACGATGTCGATCCGCCAGCCCGTCAGTTTCGCCGCGAGCCGGGCGTTCTGGCCTTCCTTGCCGATGGCCAGAGAAAGCTGGTAATCCGGGACTACCACGCGGGCCGAACGGGTGGCCTCGTCCGTAATGGTGACCGAAGTCACCCTCGACGGCGACAGTGAGTTGGCGATGAAAGTGGCGGCATCGTCGCTGAAATCGACGATATCGATCTTTTCGTCGTTGAGTTCGGTCATGACGGCGCGGACACGTGAACCCATTTCACCGATGCAGGCACCCTTGGCGTTGACGCCGGCAGCGTTGGCCTTCACCGCGATCTTGGTGCGGTGACCGGCCTCGCGGGCCAGGGCCACGATCTCCACCGAACGGTCCGCGATCTCCGGAACTTCCATTTCGAAGAGCTTGCGGACAAGCCCCGGGTGCGATCGGGACAAGGTGATGGACGGCCCCTTGGCCCCGCGGTGGACGTCCACCACGAAGGCACGGAGACGGCTGCCGTGGAGGTACTTCTCGCCGGGGACCTGTTCCGGCGGCGGAAGCAGCGCCTCAACGGTGCCGAGGTTGACCTGGATCATGTGCGGGTTGTTGCCCTGCTGGATCATGCCTGCGACGAGCTCGCCCTCGCGGCCCTTGAATTCACCCAGCACGTTGTCATCCTCAACATCGCGCAGTCGCTGAAGGATGATCTGGCGTGCGGTGCTGGCTGCGATCCGGCCAAAGCCGGCCGGGGTGTCCTCGAACTCGCCCACGGCCTCGCCGTCGTCGTCCAGTTCGGTAGCCCAAATAGTGACGTGGCCACTCTTGCGGTCCAGTTCGGCACGGGCCTTCTCAAAGGCGCCGGGCGTCTTGTGGTAGGCCACCAGCAAGGCTTGCTCGATGGTGGGAATCAGGAGGTCCAGCGGGATTTCACGCTCACGCTCCAGGAGCCTCAGTGCGCTCATATCAATATCCATTAGGCCTCCTCGGAAGGTCCATTGTGTTCGTCTGCCAGCCCGGCCTCGTGGAGGTGGCTGAATTCAATCTCGACTTTTCCGTGGCGGATCCTGTCGAAAGGAATGGTGATGGGGTCACCCTGCTTGGGCTTCATGCCCTTCTTGACCTCATGCTCGGGAATGAGCGTCACGGCATCATCCTCCACCGAGGCGATGCGGCCGGTGAGGTTCTCGCCCTGGATGACGTTGACTTTGACCATCCGCCCGCGGGCGCGGTGCCAGTGGCGGGGTTCGGTCAGAGGGCGGCCCACACCGGGTGAGGAAACCTCGAGGTCGTAGGGGCGCCCGTCGTCCTGGGGGTCGTTGTCCAGGATGTCGGACAGGCCGCGGGAAACGTCCGCGATCGCATCCAGGCTCACTCCCCCGGTTTCTTCCTGCGGGAGGTCCACCACGACGTGGACGGTGCGCTGCGAGCCTGCAACGTGGATGGCAACATCCTCGAGGTAGAGCCGGTTGGCCAGGACAGCCGGTTCGAGCAGGGCCTTGAGCCTGCTTTCTTCCGGGTTGCGGATGGTGGCCGTCGAGTTGGTGTCAGTACGGTCTGTTGAAGTCGTGGCTTCCGAGTCACTCACGCTGCCCGCCGCCTCCCGATAGATGTTGTTGTGACTACTAGCCTAACGATTTTCAGAACAACATGGTGCACGGAGTTCGCCGCACACGTGACACCATGGTGTGTTGTGAACGAGCAAACAAGTGAAAAACGGCCACCCCGCCGCTGGGTCCGGATTGCGCTCGTTGCGATCGTTGCCCTGCTCGTGATCGGCACGGGCATGGTCCTTGTTCCCCGGGATTCCGGGGCTCCGGCGGCCGTTTCCTTCACGGAGGCAGCACGGAGCAGCGCTTTCAACGACGCCCTCGCGCTTCGTGATTCGGCCTCCTCGCTCGCTGCCTCGCCCTCCTCCGGTGTCGGAGCGGGCACCTGGACGGGTTCTGTGACATTGCTGACAACGCATGCCCGGGCCCTGTTGTCCCCGGTAATATCCGGCCCTTCCTCCCCTGTTTCCAGCAGTGCCAGGGCCGCGGAACCAACGGCGCCTTCCTTCATCGCGGACCTGGCCGCGAGCGGCCGGAAGCGGCTCGAGGACGCCAAGCAGGCCGACGCCGGAATCGCCCGGCTGCTCGCCGCCGTCGGGACCGCCCAGGTCCTGGACGCCGAACGGCTGGCAAGCCTGTTGAAGCTCCCCTTTCCCACCGCTGGTCCGGACACCAAAGCAACAGCGCCCGCGCAGGCAAGGACCCCGTGCCCCTCGGTGAGCCCGACGCCGGAGCCCACAGCAGCCACGACGGACGCCGCCCTGGCCGCCGCAGTGCGGTCCGAGCACCAGGCCGTCTACGTCCACCAGGTAGCACTCAAGCGCCTGGATGCAACGGCAGCGGTGACCGCCGCCAAGGCGCTCACCACCCATGAGCGCCTCTTGGAGCAGGCTGAATCCCTCACCCGGCTTACTTGCGGTGACGTCCCCAACCGGGAGGCCGGCTATAGCCTCTCAACGCAGTTCGCCGGAGACCCTGCCGCGGCACTGGGCACTTTGGAAATCGAATCCCTGCCGGTGTTCGGCGATCTCGTGGCCCTGTCCACCGGTCCCACCCGCGAGTGGGCCATGGAATCGCTCCTGGCCGCTGCCCGCCGCGGCGCAGCATGGGGCTCTGCCCAGCCCCCGCTGCCGGGGCTCAAGCTCGACGACGGCGACCTGCCGCAGCTGCCTACCCCCGCATCCACGCCGGGGTAGGCCAGCCTTGCCATGCTGGCGGAGACGGCATGGCGGTGCTTGGCTTGGAGCATGGCTTCAACAGAACCTGCCACGATGCACGAGAACGAACCACACCGCGACGACCTCGCCCACCGGCTCAATTGGTTGCGCGCCGGCGTCCTCGGGGCCAATGACGGAATCGTTTCGGTTGCAGCGATCGTGGTGGGCGTGGCCGGTGCCACCACCAACACTGGCAGCATCCTGGCCGCCGGGACTGCAGGGCTGGTAGGTGGTGCGATTTCCATGGCCCTGGGCGAGTACGTCTCGGTGAGCAGCCAAAGCGATACCCAGAAGGCCCTCATTGAAAAGGAGCGCAGGGAGCTCGCCGAACAGCCTGAGGAAGAGCTGGAGGAGCTCACTGCGATCTACCAGGCCAAGGGTCTCAGCGCTGCGACCGCCCGCACCGTGGCCCTCGAGTTGACCGAGCATGATGCCCTGGCCGCCCACCTGTCCGCCGAGCTGAACATCCAGGAGGACGACATCGTCAGCCCTTGGAATGCTGCCTTCGCTTCCGCGGTCGCCTTCACGCTCGGAGCCATCCTCCCGATGCTGGCCATCCTCCTTCCGCCTCCCGGCCTCCGGGTGCCGTTGACGTTCGCCGCAGTGCTGCTCGCCCTGGCGGTCACGGGTGCCGTGGGCGCGTGGATCGGCGGCGCATCCAGGTTCCGAGCGGCTGCGCGGGTGGTTCTGGGCGGTGCCTTGGCGCTGGCAGCCACGTTCTCCATCGGCAGCCTGTTGGGCGCCAGCGGCGTTTTCTGACAGCACGGGAGCTCCGCGGCGCTAGGCTGATCGCGTGAGAATCCACGCCATGATCCCCATCCCGGGCGACCTGCACGCCAGGTACAACCGCGACTCCGCGGGACGTGACTGGCTGGCAAGCCTGCCTGGGCTCATCCAGGACTCCCTGGACCGGTGGGACCTGACGGTTGATCTGGCCCCCGGAACCGAACCCTGGAGCGGCCACGGTGCCTTGGTTGTTCCTGTCCTCCGGGACCGCGTCCAGGGCGCCCTCAAGATCGCCTACCCCCACGACGAGGCGTTGGTGGAGCGCCATGCGTTGACCCTGTGGAACGGCCACGGGGCCGTACGGATGCTGGAGTCGGATGCCGGCAGTTGCTCCATGCTGCTCGAGCGCCTTGATGCTTCTGCGTGGCTGCAGGACGTTCCCCTGGACGTGGCCCGCGATGCCTGGGGTGGCATTGTGCGGCGCCTCTCCATCATCCCCGACGAGCGGCCGCAGTGGCGGGCGTTCGATCACGTGGCGGCGACGGCGGAGCGGTGGAGCGATGAACTGCCGCAGGACTGGGAACAGCTCAACCGTCCGTTTCCCCGCTGGCTGCTGGAGGCAGCCCTCGAGGTCTGCCAGACCCGGGGAGCGGTTGGCCGCCGTTCCAGCAGGGATGTACTGGTACACACCGACCTGCACTACATGAACGTCCTGGCGGAGCACGACGGCGGCGAATACCTCGCGATCGACCCGCAACCGCAGGTCGGCGAAGCCGAGTTCGCGGTTGCGCCGGTCCTGTGGAACCGTATCAAGGACCTCCCGCGCAGCTCTCCCGAGGCAGCTTTGCGGGAACGGTGTGCCGACTTCAGCCTCGCCGCGGGCCTGGACCCGGAAACTGCCCGGCAGTGGGGTGTTGCACGGGAGGTCGGGAATGCCCTGTGGTACGCCCGGAAACCATTGCATGCCGGCGATCTTGCCCGTTCCCTCTGGGTGGCCAGTACGCTCGCCGGGAAAACACTGGCGGGCCTCCCGTCCGCGCACGACCTCCCTGGTCCGGGCGAAGCGGTCACCTGAGCCCTACGCGAAGTTGTCGTTCCAGACGTCCGCGCCAAGCTTGATGATGAGCGCGGCAACCACGATCAGGAAAACTATGCGGACGAAGCTGCTTCCCCTGGCCACGGCCGTCCGGGCACCGAGGTAGCCGCCGGCCATGTTGGACACGCCCAGCACCAGCCCGAGTCCCCACAGCAGGGAGCCATGCGGCAGGAAGAAGATCAAAGCCCCGGCGTTGGTGGCCATGTTGACGATCTTGGCTTTGGCGCTGGCTTCGAGGAACGCGTACCCCATGGCCGACACCAGGGCGATAACCAGGAACGAGCCCGTTCCGGGGCCAATCAGGCCGTCATAGAAGCCTATGGCTGCCCCGATCAGGCATGCCACCACATAATGCTTGTGGCCATCGTGCCGGAGCGCCGTCAGCTCGCCGGCATTGGGGCGCAGTGCCGTGAAGACCGCGACGGCGATGAGAGCCACCACGATGATGGGCTTGAAGACGCTGGACGGCAATGACGCAGCCAGGATGGCTCCGCCAAAACTTCCGGCCAAAGCGATGATGGCCATGGGGATGGCCGTCTTAAGGTCGGGACCGACACGCCGGTAGAAGGTCACGGCACTCGTAGTAGTGCCGAAGATGGAGCCCATCTTGTTCGTGGCCAGGGCCTGGACGGGCGTGATGCCCGGGACCAGGAGCAGTGCCGGAAGCTGGATCAGTCCTCCGCCACCCACCACCGCATCAACCCAGCCGGCAGCGAATCCAGCCACCACGATCAGGATGACCGTGGTGAGCTGGATCGACTCGAAGCCGGAGATCAACGGCCGCGGACGGCGTTGACCACGTAGTCCACGGCCTTGTCCACCGAAACGTTCTCGGCGTCGCCGCTGCGGCGGTCCTTGATCTCCACGACGCCGTCAACCAGTCCGCGGCCGACGGCCAGGATGGTGGGGACGCCCAGGAGCTCGGCATCGCCGAACTTCACGCCCGGGGAAACCTTGGGGCGGTCATCGTAGATGACGTCCAGTCCGGCGTCTTGCAACTCGGCGGACAGCTTCTCCGCGGCCTCGAAGATTTCGTCGCCACGGCCAACGGCCACCACGTGGACGTCGGCGGGGGCCACCGTTCGCGGCCAAACCAATCCACGGTCATCATGGTTGGCTTCGGCGAGGGCTGCGACGGCGCGAGTAACACCCACGCCGTAGGAGCCCATGGTCACCACTACCTGCTTGCCGTTCTGGTCCAGGACCTTGAGGTCCAGCGCTTCGGCGTACTTGCGGCCAAGCTGGAAGATGTGCCCCATCTCGATGCCACGTGCGGTTTCCAGCGGACCCGAGCCGTCGGGGGCCTCATCACCGGCACGGACCTCCGTGCTTTCGATGATGCCGTCCCAGGTGAAGTCGCGGCCGGCAACGAGCCCGAAAACGTGCTTTCCGTCCTGGTTGGCGCCGGTGACCCAGGCAGTTCCGGAGACCACACGGGGGTCAACCAGGAACAGGAGCTTCGAGGAACCTTCCAGGCCAAGGACGGGTTCTGCCAAGGACAGACCCGGGCCGATGTAGCCCTTGACCAGCCACGGCAGCTTCTTGAGGTCTTCCTCGTTCGCAGCCTCGAGCTGGATCTCGCCGGCGATCGGCAGGAAGGCCCCGATGTTCGCTTCAACCCGCTTGAGGTCCACGGCACGGTCGCCCGGAACGCCGATGACCACGATCTGGCGCTCACCCGTGGGGAGCGTGACGGCGAGGACGACGTTCTTGAGCGTGTCAGCGGCAGTCCAGGCGCCGCCGTCGGCCTCGCTTCGGGGCGCGAGCTGGTTGGCTGCGTTCACCAGCGTTTCGATGGTGGGAGTATCCGGGGTGTCCAACACCTCCGCTGCGGAGGCGTTGCTGAAGTCGATGTCGGCCGGAACAACCGTGGTGACGGCCTCGACGTTGGCGTAGTAACCGCCCGCCGAGCGCACAAAGGTGTCCTCGCCGATTTCCGTGGGGAACAGGAACTCTTCGCTCTTGGAGCCGCCCATGGCACCGGCCGTGGCCGCAACCGGAATAACCTCCAGGCCGAGCCGTTCAAAGATCTTGAGGTAGGCAGCACGGTGGGCCGCATAGCTGGCGTCCAGGCCGGCGTCGTCGACGTCGAAGGAGTACGAGTCCTTCATGATGAACTCGCGGCCGCGGAGGAGGCCCGCCCGGGGACGTGCCTCATCGCGGTACTTGTTCTGGATCTGGTAGATGCTCAGAGGCAGGTCTTTGTAGGACGAGTACAGGTCCTTGACCAGCAGCGTGAACATCTCCTCGTGCGTCGGTGCCAGGAGGTAGTCGGCGCCTTTGCGGTCCTGGAGGCGGAACAGGCCTTCGCCGTATTCGGTCCAGCGGTTGGTGGCCTCATAGGGTTCGCGGGGAAGGAGTGCCGGGAAATGCACTTCCTGCGCGCCGATGGCTGCCATCTCCTGGCGGACGATTTCCTCCACCTTGCGCAGCACGCTCAGGCCCAGCGGCAGCCACGTGTAGATGCCGGGTGCGGCACGGCGGATGTAGCCGGCACGGACCAGGAGCTTGTGGCTGGCGACCTCGGCGTCGACGGGATCTTCGCGCAGGGTGCGCAGGAACAACTGGGAAAGGCGAAGGACCACGGGTACTTATCCGTTTCTATGGCAGTCAGGGCAAAAAGAACTGTGTACTAATCTACCGGCTGCGGGACGCCGCTCCGGAACGGGCACACAGAAGAGCCACGCCCTCGCGTCTGGAAGCCCCTGGCCGAATCCGGCTGGTCATCCTGCAATGGCGTGGCTCAACGGCCGGCCGGCCGCAGACTCTGTCCTGGGACTAGATCCCCATTCCCTCCAGCGGAATGGGATCGCCTGCGACTGGGAAGCATTGGTCATTGCCGAACTCACGGATGGCGCGGCTGCGCGTGGCAACCTTCAAGGTCAAAGTCATGTTTCCCCCTAGCCACCCGCACCCCAACGACACGGCTAGGGACGAATGTATGTGATTGGCGACACCTTTTCAAGGATTCCGGAGCATGATCCAGCCTTGACCGGGGAGGCACACAGACCTACTTTAATTTCATCAGATGGTGAATTATCGGTTCGGAGGTCGCCATGTCCCGGGTTGCAAAGCACGCTGGAGGGACGCAGGCCAGTGCGATCGAAGCATCAGGACTTCACATCTCGCGTGGCCGGACCAGGATTATCCGCGGTCTCGATTTCACCGTTGGCAGTGGTCGGATCACGGGGCTCCTCGGCCCATCCGGCAGCGGCAAGACAACGCTCATGCGCGGCATAGTCGGCGTCCAGCGCCTCACCCACGGCTCCCTGACCGTCCTGGGACTGCCTGCCGGGAGCGCGGCACTGAGGCACGACGTCGGTTACGTCACCCAAGGCGCCAGCGTCTACGGGGACTTGAGTGTTGAGGGCAACGTCAGGTACTTCGGAGCCATGCACAGCGCGACGGCGGCCGACGCCGCCGGGGCGATTGCCGCCGTCGGGCTCCAGGACTTTGCCCGTCGGAAGGCCGCCGACCTGTCCGGTGGACAGTTCAGCCGTGTGTCGCTGGCGTGCGCGCTGGTGTCCCGCCCACAACTGCTGGTCCTGGACGAACCGACCGTGGGGCTGGACCCGGTGCTGCGCGCGGAACTTTGGGAACGCTTCGCGGCCATGGCGGAGACCGGCACCACGCTGCTGGTGTCCAGCCACGTCATGGAAGAGGCATCTCATTGTTCCTCGCTCCTGCTGCTGCGCGACGGACTGCTGTTGGCACAACTGACTCCGGACCAACTCGCCGAACGTGGTCGGAGCAAAGACCTGGAACGGGCATTCCTGACCCTGATCAAGGAAGGGCCGGGGACTTCGGCCCCGACCCTGGGCCGTCACGAAAGGACAGTGGCATCATGAATCCGCGCATGACGTTGGCCACCGCTGCCAGGGTCCTGGGCCAATTGCGCCACGACCACCGCAGCGTTGGCCTCATCCTGGTGGTGCCGGCCCTGCTGCTCGCGGCGGTGTACTTCCTATTCGAGAATGAGACCCTGCCTCCGGGCGTCCCGCGCACCTTCGACCGTGTTGGGCTCATGATGCTTGCAATCTTCCCGTTCGTGGTCATGTTCCTGGTCACGTCGATCACCATGCTCCGCGAGCGGACGTCGGGGACGCTGGAACGGCTGCTTACCACGCCCATCCACAAGGCCGACCTGCTGTTCGGCTATGCCCTGGCGTTCTCCATCATGGCCGCGTTGCAGTCGTTGGTGGCCACGGCAGTGGCCTACTGGGTCTTCAACCTGGACATCAAGGGCAGCCCCGGTTTGGTGGTGATGATCGCCGTCATCAACGCCGTGCTGGGCGTTGCCTTGGGACTGCTGTGCTCAGCCTTCGCCCGGACCGAGTTCCAAGCCGTGCAGTTCATGCCGGTTGTGGTGGTGCCGCAGATCCTGTTGTGCGGCCTGTTCGTGGCACGCGACCACATGAATGACGTCCTCGACGCCATCTCCGGAGTCCTGCCCTTGACCTTCTCCGTGGACGCGTTGCAGGAGATCGCCGGGAATACCGCCGCAACACAGGTACTCTGGCAGGACACGCTGGTGATGGGAGCAATCGTGGTGGGAGTCCTGGTCCTTGCCTCACTGACACTACGGAGGCAGACTGCATGAGCCTGCAGCCCTTGCGCCGGGGTCGACGGGGAGCCGGCGACCATTCCAGGGAAGCGATCCTCACGGCTGCCCGCAAGCTGTTCGCCGAGCAGGGATTCGATGGCACCAGCCTGCGCCAGGTTGCCCGCGAAGCTTCCGTGGATCCGGCCATGGTGCACCACTTCTTCAAAGGCAAGGACGAACTTTTTGCCGCGAGCGTGGAGTTGCCCGCCAACCCCGCCGAGGTCCTGGCCGGCGTCGATGCCCTTGACCCTTCCGCCCGCGCCGAGGCAATCGTCAAAGCGATCCTGCGGCTGTGGGAAGGGCCCGCGCAGCACGCTTTGGTGGCCTTCGTCAGGGGCACCATCGGCTCCAAGGCAAAGACGGCACTCCTCCGCGAAATGGTGAGCAGGACGGTTTTGGCCCGGATCGCCACAGGCCTTCCCGTGGACGAGCAGGAAGCCAAGCTCCGCGGCAACCTGGTGGCCTCGCAGCTGATCGGCCTCATGGTGGCCCGCTACGTTGTACGGCTGGAGCCCTTGGCATCGGCCACTGAAGAAGACGTGGTGCGTATGGTGACTCCCACCATCCACCGGTACCTGACGGGCGAACTGGACTGAGCAGCACCAGCAGTGGTTGGCCCTGGGCCGGGTCCAACCACTGCGGCCCAAAGCAGGTGCTACTTGATGAGTTCCACCGCTTGGTCGAGTAGTGCCGAGACGCTTTCGATGGCGTCGGCTTCAGACGTGCCGCCGATCCCGATCACCGAGACCAAGACATTCTCGTCAATGGTTTGGGCCAGGATCATCGAGCCCTTTTCGCCGGTGGCAGCTGCCGTGTCCATCCGGTAGGCGACTGTGGCACGGGCCGGCTTCTTGGCACCAAGATCCGTGACCGTCATGGTGCTGGATCCGGTGGGTCCGTTCATGGTGAGGGTGCCGCACTTTGCGAGGTTTTCCTTGCTCGCATCCAATTCGGCTGCGATGGCGTCACCCAGCCCGGTGCCGAGCGAGATGGTTGAGATGCTGCCAGAGGCCGCATCCTGGCTGACGCCGACGGCTGCCTTCACCCCCTCCAACGGCCGGGCGAGTGATCCCATGGCCATGTCCTTGCACACCGCCGGCTGGACATCCACTTGCTCCATCAAGGCCTTGCTTTGGGCCATGGACCCTGAGAGGTCGGCCGTGGATGTCACGCTGAGCTTTGTCCCGCGCTTATCTGTCATCTTCGCGAGGACGGCGTTAAGGGCTTCAAGCGTGAACTCCTTCGCCGCGGTGGGTGTTGGCGTAGGTGTCGCAGTCGCCGATTCGCTGGCGGGAGCGGATGCTGCATCCGTGGACGTGCCTGCACCGCCACATGCGGTGAGCCCCATGACCAACAGTCCTGACACGGCGAATCCGCGCAGAGCATTCTTATTCATTTGTTCCCCAAAGGAAAGTCGAGTGATGTGCTGACGAACGTCAGCGGGATAAGACTACAAGTTGCAACGCGCGGAAAAGGAACCGGGCCTAGAACAACACAGTTGCGAACGTTCCTGCTTGCTTGAAGCCCACCCGCTCGTAGCTTGCCCGGGCCTTCGAGTTGTAGTCGTTCACGTAAAGGCTCGTCACCGGAGCAAAGGTCCGGGAAAGATTGACGACGGCGGCCATGTAGCCTGCGCTTTGGCCGCGGCCACGGAGTTCCGGATTCATCCAGACGCCCTGCACCTGCGTGACGTCCTGCGTGACGGCACCAAGTTCGGCCTTGAACACCACGGTGCCCCGGGCATCGATGTGAACCAGGGAATGGCCTTGCCGGATGAGCCCTGCGACACGCCGGCTGTAGAAGTCCTGGCCGCCCAAATACGGCGAGTACCCCACTTCTTCCTCGAACATGGCGGCGCAGGCCGGAAGGATGACGTCGAAGTCCGCCATGGTACCGAATGTGAGCGACGGGTTGGCTGGAATAGCCGGCGCACCCGAAATGGTCAGGAGCGGTTGCCGGGAACGAACCTCATGGGCATAGTGGCCCAGTTGTTCAAACCGTGAGTAAAGGGCCAGCACGGTTTCCGCAGGCCCGAAAATAGATGCATAACGACGACCCGATTGATGGGCTGCTGCTGCCACGTCGCCCACCCATTCGGGGTCCAGTTGCACGGGAACCAGGTTGGCCCCCGCCCAACAAGCTCCCAGGAGCCGGTCGTCGTCGAAAACGCCGATGACGCTGGCTCCACCGCTGGTGGGCGCAGCCGTCCCCACACTGTCCAGGTGGGCGAGGATGAAGACGTTGGCTACGGGATCCAGGTTCGCAAGCGCGCGAAGGGCCAGGGTGTCGGCACCGCCGAGCACCCTGACGCCCAGGCCAGTCCCGTTACGAGACGCTAACCACGGGGCTACCTTTGACAGCATCTTCGCCATCGGCCTCCCCCATCTCTTCGGCGATGCGCATCGCCTCTTCGATCAGTGTCTCAACAATTTGGCTTTCGGGCACGGTCTTGATGACTTCGCCCTTCACGAAGATCTGTCCCTTGCCGTTGCCTGAGGCCACGCCAAGGTCTGCTTCGCGGGCCTCGCCCGGTCCGTTGACCACACAGCCCATGACGGCCACGCGCAACGGGATCTCCATGCCTTCCAGGCCGGCGGTCACCTGCTCGGCCAAGGTGTAGACATCCACCTGGGCGCGGCCGCACGAGGGGCAGGACACAATCTCCAGCTTGCGCGGACGCAGGTTCAGGGACTGCAGGATCTGGTTGCCCACCTTGATTTCCTCCACCGGCGGTGCGGAGAGGGAGACGCGGATGGTGTCGCCGATGCCACGGGACAGCAAAGCTCCGAAGGCGGTGGCCGACTTGATGGTTCCCTGGAACGCCGGGCCGGCTTCAGTGACGCCGAGGTGCAGGGGCCAATCACCCTTCTCTGCGAGCATCTCGTAGGCGGCGACCATCACCACGGGATCGTTGTGCTTCACGGAGATCTTGAAGTCGTGGAAGCCGTGTTCCTCGAACAGCGAGGCTTCCCAGACTGCCGACTCAACCAATGCTTCAGGAGTGGCCTTGCCGTACTTCTTGAGGATGCCGGGCTCCAGCGAGCCGGCATTCACCCCGATCCGGATGGACGTGCCGTGGTCCTTGGCAGCGGCCGCGATTTCCTTGACCTGGTCATCGAACTTGCGGATGTTTCCCGGGTTGACGCGGACCGCTGCGCAGCCTGCCTCGATGGCGGCGAACACGTACTTCGGCTGGAAGTGGATGTCCGCGATCACGGGGATCTGGGACTTGCGGGCGATGATCGGCAACGCCTCGGCGTCGTCCGCGGACGGGCACGCAACCCGGACAATGTCGCATCCGGAGGCCGTCAACTCGGCGATCTGCTGGAGCGTGGCGTTGATGTCCGTGGTGGGCGTGGTGGTCATGGACTGCACGCTGATGGGGTAATCGGAGCCAACACCAACGGATCCAACCTTGATTTGCCGCGTCTTACGGCGTGGGGCAAGGACGGGTGGTGGGGCTGCTGGCATTCCCAGGCTGACCGAGGTCACGTGGACTCCTTGGGTTTGGGGTGTATCTGGTGGTGGGATGCCCGGA
Source organism: Paenarthrobacter sp. NPDC089714 (assembly GCF_044748905.1). Classification (NCBI taxonomy): domain Bacteria; kingdom Bacillati; phylum Actinomycetota; class Actinomycetes; order Micrococcales; family Micrococcaceae; genus Paenarthrobacter; species Paenarthrobacter sp. NPDC089714. The sequence continues at coordinate 371,683 of NZ_JBIVGX010000002.1, read as the reverse complement.
CTAGGACACGTGGTCCGAGAGGAGGCCGATGATCGGGGACCATTCAGTGGTGCGGATTCCGGCGATGGCACCAGCGTCCGCGAACGGATCCTTCTTCAGGAGTTCATTGAGTTCGGCCTCATCCTGGGACTTGAAGACGAGGAGCGCGCCTGCGCCGTCACCGTACGGGCCGCTCGCGAGGAGCTTGCCCTCTTCAGCCAGGTCGCCGAGCCAGGCTCGGTGGGCGGGGCGGGCTTCATCGCGGAGGGCGCCGGATTCGGCGACGTACACATACTCAACAGCGAAAACAGTCATGGAGTTAGCCTATCCCGGTCCGCCGCATGATCCGCCATCGGAAGGCCCCGCCAATCGGCCTAGCCAAAGATGTTGACCGGCTTGACGATGTCCGCGTAGATCAACAGCGCACCCATGGCCATCAGGAGCGCGGCCACGACGTAGGTAGCCGGGAGGAGCTTGGCGATGTCGAACGCCCCGGGGTCAGGCTTGCCGCGCAAGGCGGCCACCCGGCGTCGAACGCCTTCATAGAGCGCACCGGCCACATGGCCGCCATCCAGCGGAAGCAAGGGGATGAGGTTGAAGATCGCCAGGGCGAAGTTGAGGCCCGCAAGCAGCCCCACCAACGTTCCGATCCGGGCCTGCAACGGCACCTGTTCCATGGCTGCGACCTCGCCGGCCACGCGGCCCACGCCCACCACGCTGATGGGGCCGTTCGGGTCCCGGGGCTCTTCGCTGAAGGCGGCCTTGGCGACACCCACCACCCTGGCGGGCAGGTTGAAGATCACACCGGAGATCTGCTTGATGTTCTCCCCGGCCATGGGCAAAACGCTCGACGCCGGTTGGGGCACCAAGGCGCTTTGGGCGCCTATGCCCAGGAACCCGACCTCTTGGTATTTCAGGACGCCGCTGGCGTCCTGCTCCTGGCGGCCGTCGGTACCGATGACCGGGCGGGACGAGAGGACCGGAGTGACTGTGGTGGAGACGACGGACCCATTGCGTTCCACCGTGATGGGAACTTCCTTGCCCGCGGAGGCCCTGATCCAGCCCGTCAGTTCATCCCAGCTGGTGACCTGTTTTCCGTCGAAGGTCTTGACGGTGTCGTTGGGTTGGAGGCCTGCCGCCGCGGCCGGGGTGGGCTTGCAGTCGGCGGAATCCGGATCCACGGTCTGCCCTGCGGCCACCTGGCATTTGGAGACGTCGGCGATAGTGGTGGTTGCCTGCGCGGTACCGAATCCCATGAGGAGGACGGCCGTGAGCACCAGCCCAATGAGCATGTTCATGGCGGGACCGCCGAGCATGATGATGATCTTTTTCCACACCGGCAGCTTGTAGAACACCCGGTTCTCGTCGCCGGGGCCAACTTCCTCGTGCGCCACGGAGCGGGCTTCGGAAGCCAAGGTCTGGAACATGCCCGTACTGGACGGGCGGACACCGCCGTCTTCCTTGTTGGGCGGGTACATGCCGATCATCGCCACGTATCCGCCGAGCGGAAGTGCTTTGAACCCGTACTCGGTTTCACCCTTCCTGCGGGACCACAGGGTGGGACCGAAGCCAATCATGTACTTGGTCACGCGCACCTTGAAGAGCTTCGCGGGAACCAAGTGGCCCACTTCGTGAAGCGCGATGGAGACAGCGACGCCGATGGCGACGAAAACGACTCCGAGGATGAAGAGAAGGACGGGACTCATGCGGCTGGGACTGCTTCCATCAAGGCTGGGTAGGTATGGCTATGAGGTGCTGGTGGCTAAACGATCGTGGGTACGGGCGCGTGCCCACACCTCAGCATCCAGCACCGACTCCACCGTTAGCTCGGAGGACCCTGAATGTTCGCTGAGGACGGACTCCACAGTATCCACGATGTCCGTGAAGCGGATTCGGCCGGCATGGAACGCCTCTACGGCTTCCTCGTTGGCTGCGTTGAAAACCGCCGGGAACGTACTCCCCTGCTTCGCGGCGTCCTTGGCAAGGTCAACGGCCGGAAACGCCACGGAGTCCAGGGGCTCGAAGGTCCAACTGGTGGCTTGCGTCCAGTCACAGGCCTGGGCAGCGCGTGGCACCCGGTCCGGCCAGCCAAGGCCCAACGCTATGGGCAGGCGCATGTCCGGAGGTGAGGCCTGCGCGATGATGGAGCCGTCAATGAACTGGACCATGGAGTGGACCACCGACTGGGGATGTACCACCACATCGATCCTGTCCAGGGGAACATCGAACAGCAGGTGTGCCTCGATCACTTCCAGCCCCTTGTTGACCAGGCTGGCGGAGTTGGTGGTAACCATCAGGCCCATGTCCCAGGTGGGGTGGGCCAGCGCTTCCCGCGGTGTGACCTCTTGGAGTTGCTCCCGCGTTCGTCCGCGGAACGGACCACCGGAAGCAGTGAGGATCAGTTTGTCCACTTCGCCGGCCGTGCCGGAACGCAGGCACTGCGCGATGGCGGAATGCTCCGAATCCACGGGAACAATCTGGTCCGGCCGGGCGGCCGCCTTGACCAAGGCGCCGCCAACAATCAAGGACTCCTTGTTGGCGAGCGCCAGCGTGGCGCCCGACCCCAGGGCCGCCAGCGTGGGGGCAAGCCCAATGGATCCGGTAATGCCGTTAAGGACCACATCGCAGGCGATGGCGGCAATGTGGGTAGACGCGTCCGGCCCCACGTAGATGTCCGGTTCATAGGCACCCAGTCCCGCGGAGGCCGCGAATGCGGCGATCAGCTGCCGCAGCTGGCCGCTGTCGCCGCTGGCGATTCCAACGGCTTGGGCGCGGACATGGACGGCCTGCTGCGCGATCAGTTCGGGGTTCCCGCCACCGGCGCTCAGGGCCACTACTTCGAAGAGGTGCGGCGCGGCGTCGATCACCTCGATGGCCTGTGTGCCGATGGAACCGGTGGACCCGAGGATGACGATCTTTCGCGGCTGCATGCTTCCAGTATCCCAGTAGCCGCGGTGCCCGGTGAACGCCACAGCACCCGCAGGTGGACACCCTGTTGACCGCCGGCCCCGCGGGCGTAGCGTGGGGATCGTGGAGTGGCTTTCCTGGGTCGACGCACGGGATTACGAGCTCGCGAGGCAGGTCCTGCAACGTGGAACCGCCGCGCTGTACTTCCTCGCCTTCCTGTCCACGCTGAACCAATTCCCGGTACTCCTGGGCGAGCGCGGCCTGCTTCCGGTTCCGGACTTCGCGGACTTGGCGCGGCGGATGGGCAGGCCCACCCTCTTCCGCTGGCGGTATTCGGACAGGTTGTTGCGCCTGGTCTGCTGGGTGGGCCTGGCGGTCTCGGCGACGCTTGTGCTCGGTGTCCCACAGGCAGGGCCGCCGTGGGTGCCCATGCTGGCGTTCCTTGCCGTGTGGTTCCTGTACATGTCGATCGTGAATGTGGGCCAAACCTTCTACGGTTTCGGTTGGGAGATCCTCCTGTTGGAGGCAGGTTTCACCGTGGCGTTCCTTGGCTCGGACCAGACTCCCCCACCCACCACCGTCCTGCTCCTGATCGTGTGGCTCGTTTTCAGGCTGGAGTTCGGCGCCGGCATGATCAAGATCCGCGGCGGAAGGGAGTGGCGGGACATGACCGCCATGTTCTACCACCACGAGACCCAGCCCATGCCCGGGCCGCTGAGCCGCCAAGCCCACCTGCTCCCGCGGCCCTTGCACAAGGTGGAAGTGGCCGGCAACCACATCGCCCAACTGGTGGTCCCTTTCTTCCTGTTCGCACCCCAGCCGCTGGCAGGCATCGCCGCAGGGATCATCATCGTCACCCAGCTATGGCTGGTGGCCAGCGGCAATTTCGCCTGGCTCAACTGGGCGGCCATCGTCTTGGCGTTCGCTGCCGTGAGCGACCCCGTGGCGCACGCGGTGTTCCCCTTCATTCCGCTTGAGTGGCACCCGGGCGCCCAATCCCCGATCTGGTGGACCGGCGTCGTACTGGCCGTGACGGCACTGTTGCTGGTGCTCAGCTACCGCCCCCTCCGCAACCTGTTCTCGCGCAGGCAGCTCATGAATGCAAGTTTTAACCGGTGGCGCCTGGTCAACGCCTACGGAGCGTTCGGGACGGTCATCAAGCAACGCGTCGAGGTGGTGGTGGAGGGGACGCTGGACGAGCAACCGGACGCGCCGGACGATCGATGGCTGGAGTACGGATTCAAGGGCAAGCCCGGTGATGTCAGCCGGTTGCCGCGGCAGTGGGCGCCCTATCACCTCCGTCTGGACTGGCTCATGTGGTTCCTGCCCCTGCGAACCGTCCACGAGGACTGGTTCTACGCTTTCCTGGACAAGCTCCTGGCGGCCGACGCGCCAACGCTCGGACTGCTTCGCCATGACCCCTTCGACGGCGAACGGCCGCGTTGGGTGCGGGCGCGCAGCTGCCTGTACCGTTTCGCCAGCCGTGCCGAGTTCAGGGAAACCGGCCAACGCTGGGTGCGCGTGCCCCTCTACGAGGCCATCCCGCCTTTGTCACTGGACACGCGACGCCGGTGGCTTCCTTAGTTGCCCGCACCAAGGCCTACACCACAGCGTCGGCCAGCCCCGCGGCTCCGTGGACTGTGGCCTCATCCGGTGCAGCCTCCCCCGCGACGGTTTCATCCACCGCAGCACGCTTGCTGCTCCGCTTGCTGGTTGGTACGGTCACGGCTTTCTGCTCCACCGCTTCGGCCGCGATATAGAGGCCTTCGCGGTTGAGGTGCCGTGAGTAGCTCGAATCCAGGTACAGGGTGGGGAATGAATCCTCGCTGTTCATCTCCGCAGCCTTGGCCAGGAGAGCGCTGTACAGGTACTCCTTGACAGCTCCGGCCCCGGCTCCCCCGCCATAGACGTAGGCGACCTCCGTGGTGGCGCCTACCACGGCCAAGACCCGGCCGAACTGCTCGGCAACTTCCTTCGCGAAGAACATGGTCTCTTCGTCGACGAATGCCTTGACGCGGTCGTAAAAATTCAGCTTCAACCGCGACGGCCCGGCATGCAGGTACTCCGAGAGTTGCTTGCGGGAGGTGAACCCCGTCTGGAATCCGCGGTCCCGCATGGCCTTCATGGCATCGGTCAGCACCGATCCGTAGCCCTTCTTGAACGTCGTGGACGCATCGGCGTTGAACTGGCCCGCCGTGAAAACCGGAAAATTCACGGTTCCTTCGCCAATGTCGATGCCGATGGTGTGCTGCGCGGCCAGGACATCTCCCGGAGTGATGCCGTCCAGGGGAAGGCCCCGACGGCGGACATCGGCAAGCATCGCTTCCATCAAGGGCTCGCCCTTGGCGGTGATCGCATATTGGGCGGAGGCGCCTTCCGGTATGACCTGCACGTCCATGAAGCGCAGCTTGACGGTCACGGGCGTCTCGAAATTGTGCACCGTCACCGTGTGGACGCCGTTCATGAACTCCGCGGCGTAGCTGGTCCGGTGCGAAAGGTATTCATCGATGGGCAGCGCCAGCGCCACCCGTGCACGCACACTCAGGACTTCCTCGCCCGGGGGCAATGAGCCGTTGGCGCGCACGTGGTCACGGACCGCCTTGGCTGCGAACACGCCCATGACCAGGATCTTGCTCAGTTCCTGCTGGGCTTTGCTCCGATGGCCAATGACATCGAATTCCTCAAATGCTCCTTGGGCGCTCAGGGCCCTCAAGCCGAAGAGGCGCCGGTACGTGTCGCCGATCAGTGTCGATTCGAAGCTCACATCCAATTCGTTGTAGAAGTCGCCCTCCATCCGGGCCGGCGCCTCCCGGTCCGGTGTTGGCAGTGCATTGGAACGGGTGATAAGTGCCACCCCGCTGGGAAGGTCGATCTCATCGCCATCGGAGCCACCGGAACCCAGCGGTCCGCGGATGATTCCTTTGACGTAGCCATTGCCTACGTCGATGCCGCCGGTGAGATTGGTCGAAATGGTCATGGGAAAGTCCCTTCAGTGTGCGTGGGTGTGGTTCGGGTTGCAGCGGGCGCCGCTATCGCCGCAGTTGGGCGAAGAGGTGGTTGACGTCAACTGGCGCCGCCGCAGGCGGATTCTCCGGTTCGGCTCCGGGATCGGCGGGGGTTGGCGTGGGCTCCCCCGGCGCGGCGTCGGAAGCTTCACTGGCGATGCTGTCGACGGGACGGTCTCTGCCGGCGGGGAGTTGCACGACGGGCCTGTTGACGATGTCCACATAGCCTTGACGGGCAATGCTCTCCCGGATCAGCATGCGGATGGACAGCGACTGGTTGTCCTGCAGTTCCAGCCACGCGATGACGGCTTCATCCGCGTGGGGCACCGTCAATCGATAACGGTGCGGCGGCTGCTTCGCGGCCCCCGGGGTTCGAAGATCGGTCACGTGGTTCTCCTTCGCTGGCTTTCACCTGTGCGATCAAACCCGTCCCGGGATTGACCTGCCTGTGGTCAGGACTGGCCAAGATCGCACCGGTCACAACCCAGAAGTGGCCGGGATGACCCGATCGTGACGCAACACGCGGCGAAGGATCGCAACTGAGCCTGAAGGATCACCGGAGGTTGAGGTCAGCGGACTGCCGAGCCCACCTGAGACGTACGCGGCGGGGCCGTGGACTCGCGGACCACCAAGTGGGTGGCGAGTTCCACCCGGCGGGAGTCGATGTCCTCGCCATGCATTTGACGGAGGATGAACCGCAGGGCCGAGCGCCCCATTTCCTGCAGTGGTTGGGAGACGGAGGTCAACGGCGGTACGGACTGTTCAGCCTGGTGCGTCCCGTCGAATCCCACCAGGCTCATGTCGTCCGGAATCCTGACGTGCTGCCTCCGCGCCTCCGCCAGGACGCCCAGGGCAATGCTGTCGCTCCCGGCAAAGATGGCCGTGGGTGGGTTGTCGAGGGCAAGCAGGGTTTTCATGGCGCGGACGCCGTTGGACGGCCGGAACGCACCGGCAGAGACGTACTCGTGGTCCACGGAGATGCCTTCAGCCATCAGCGCGGCCATGTAGCCGTGCAGGCGGGCCTGGCTGCACTCGGCCTCACTGGGACCACCGATGAAGGCGATGTGCCGATGTCCCAACTCCAGCAGGTGCGTGGTGGCGGCCTTTCCGCCGGCCCAGTTGCTGGCACCCACACTGCAGACATCCGCCGGTGGCGGATTGAGGGGATCGACGACGGCGATGGGAATCTGCCGCCGTTGGAAGGCCTCCAACTGTGCGGAGTTGTAGGCCGAGGTCACCACAATCATTCCGCTGCGGCCCTCGTCGATCATCCGCTGGGCACGCTCTTCCGGACCCAGCGGTGAGGAACCTTCCCGGCTGGTGACCGAGAGGATCACCTCCATGTCCGATGCCGCGGCGTGTTCCATGATCCCGTTGAGTACTTCCACGGAGTAGGCCGAATTCAGTGAATCGAAGACCACCTCCACGGCCCGGCGTTCCGGAACTGCCCGGCGCTGCAGCGGCGATTTGTAGCCTGTGCGTTGCAGGGCTGCGAGGACCCTCGCCCTGGTCCCTTCGGCCACGTCTTCGCGGCCGTTGACCACTTTGGAGACCGTTGGAGTAGAAACTCCGGCTTCCTTGGCAACGGCGGCCAGCGTCAACTTGGCCGACTCCCTGCTGTTTCCCATGAATCCTGCTTTCGAAAAAATTTCGATGTGCTTCGATCATCGTGCACCAACGCCAGTGAAGCAACATCCTCCAGAAAATGAGAAGAGGAGCTCTTGACGAGCACACGTTTGCGCTTTAGTTTAGACCGCAACCTAAATCGGGTGAGCGAAAATTTTCGAATCATTTCGAATACTCCCTTGTTCAATCATGCGAAAACACATGGAGAAGCAATGAAGCAATTCCAGTCCTCCCGCCGTTCCTTCCTGGCCCTCGCTGCCCTCACGCCCTTCGCGGCCATGGCAACCACCGCCTGTGGAACCTCAGGTCCCGGCGGAACGGGCGCAGGTGGCGGCGCCAGCATGTGGTTCCTGACGGGAGAGCCGAACCAGACCATCATGCAGAAGGCGGCGGATGCCTTCGGCGCAGCCAATGCCGACAACAAGATCAGCATCACGTACTTCCAAAACGATGCGTACAAGACAAAAATCAAGACCGCCATCGGCGCCGGCCAAGCACCGACCATCGTCTACGGCTGGGGCGGAGGCGGTTTGAAGACGTACGCCGAGGCCAACCAAGTGGAAGACCTGACTGCATGGTTCGAGGCCAACCCCGACCTGAAGAAGAAGTTCTTTCCCTCGTCCTTCGGAGCGGCCACCGTCAACGGCAAGATCTACGCCCTGCCCAACCAGGCCGTCGCACCGATCGTGCTCTACTACAACAAGGACCTGTTCGCGAAGGCCGGAGTCCAGCCGCCCAAGACCTGGGACGACATCATGTCCTTGGTGAAGACGTTCAATGACATGGGTGTGGCGCCCTTCTCCCTGGGCGGCCAGTCCCGCTGGACGTCGATGATGTGGCTGGAGTACCTGTTGGACCGCATCGGAGGTGCAGAGGTCTTCAATGCGATCTTCGAAGGCAAGGCTGATGCCTGGAAGCACCCGGCCGTCATCGAAACGGGTACCAAGATCCAGGAACTCGTCTCGGCCGATGGCTTCATCAAGGGCTTCTCTTCCATAACCGCCGATTCCAAGGCCGACCAAGCCCTCCTTTTCACGGGCAAGGCCGCCATGATGCTTCATGGCTCCTGGACCTATGGATCCATGAAGAAGGACGGGCAAAACTTTGTCCAGGACGGCAAACTCGGCTTCGTTCAGTTCCCCAGGGTGGCTGGCGGCAAGGGCGATCCCAAGAGCGGAGTAGGCAACCCGGCGCAGTACATGTCCATTTCGTCGAAGGCCTCCGACAAGGAAAAAGAGACCGCCAAGAAGTTCTTCAAGGACGGCATCATGACTGACACGGTCATTGACGCCTACATCAACTCGGGTTCCGTACCGATCGTGAACGGTATTGAAGGCAAGCTTTCGTCCTCTCCGGACAAGGACTTCCTCAACTTCGTCTACGACCTGGCCAAGAATGCGCCCACGTTCCAACAGTCCTGGGACCAGGCACTAAGCCCCACCGCGGCCGAGGCCCTCCTTAACAACATCGACCAACTCTTCCTGAAGTCGATCACGCCGCAGCAGTTCGCCGAAAACATGAACGCAACCCTGGGCAAATGAGTACTTCAACAGCTAACAGGACCGCTGCCCGCCGAACAGTCGGCACGGCCGGGGGCCAGAAGAACTCTGCACTCGCGTGGCTGACCGTGCCGGCACTGGCCTTCTTTGTTGTCTTCGCCCTGGTCCCGCTGGTGGGTGTGCTCTTGCTGAGCTTCGCCAACTGGGATGGCATCGGCGCGATCGGGGCCGCCGGGTTGGACAACTGGTTCAGTGTTCTTGCCGACCCGGGCCTGTACAACGCACTGGGACTCACGTTCCTGATCATGATCGTTTCGTGGCTTGTCCAAACCCCCATCAGTCTCCTGTTGGGAGTCTTCACCGCAGGCAGCCAAAAATACCGGGCCGCACTGGCCGTCCTCTATTTCCTCCCGCTGCTGCTCTCCTCCGCAGCAGTAGCAATCGCTTTCAAGGCCCTCCTGGACCCGAACTTCGGCCTGGCAATGGGCCTCGGACTGCCCTTCCTGGCACAGGACTGGCTGGGTGTACCCCAACTTGCTCTTGGCTTGGTCATCTTCGTCATCGCCTGGCAGTTCGTGCCGTTCCACACACTCATTTACCAAGGTGGAGTGCGCCAAATCCCAAAGTCCTTGTACGAGGCCGCCCAGATCGATGGAGCGGGCACCATCAAGCAGTTCTTCCACATCACGCTCCCGCAGCTCAAGTACACGATCATCACATCATCCACGCTGATGGTGGTGGGTTCGCTGACCTACTTTGACTTGATCTTCGTCCTGACGGGCGGCGGCCCGGGCAACTCCACGCGGATCCTGGCCCTGGACATGTACCTGCGCGGCTTCCGGGCCAACCTCATGGGTCCGGCCAGCGTCATCGCCGTCATTCTCGTCGTCATCGGCCTCGTATTGGCCCTGTTCCTTCAACGCCTGGGTGGCAAGGACAAGCAGGGCAGCCAATTGGAAGGTATGTAGCGTGAGCACAGTTCTGACACCCCAGCAGCAATCGCCCGTAACAGGCTCGCCCACCAAACCCCCAGCCAACCGGCAAGGCCTGCTGACCCGTATCCGGCGGCTCAACCTTCCGGGCGGCCTTGGCGGCTGGCTCTGGCTCGCGGTCATCATCATTCCGGTGTACTACATCGTCATTACCAGCCTGAAGACGTCAGAGGGCTACTTCGGCCAGAACCCCTTGGCGCCACCTGCCTCGCCCACGTTCGAGAACTACCAGCTGGTCCTCGAATCCGATTTCGCCAGATACTTCATGAACAGCGTGATGGTCACCTTGGGTGCCGTGGTCCCCACGGTCCTGATCTCCTTCATGGCCGCCTTCGCGATTGTCCGTGGCCGCGGCCGGTTCCTCAAACTGGTGAATGGCATGTTCCTCATGGGGCTGGCCATCCCGCTGCAGGCGACGATTATCCCGATCTACCTGATGATCATCCGCTTGAACCTCTATGACAGCCTCCTGGCCATCATGCTGCCCTCGATCGCCTTTGCCATCCCCCTGACGGTCCTTATTCTGTCCAACTTCATCAGGGACGTTCCCAACGAGCTCTTCGAATCCATGCGGCTTGATGGCTGCAGCGAATGGCAAACGATGTGGCGACTGGCGCTGCCTCTTACCCGGCCCGCAATCGTCACCGTGTCCATCTACAACGGGCTCCATGTGTGGAACGGCTTCCTGCTGCCCCTGGTGCTCACCCAGAGCCCCAACCTGCGTGTCCTCCCCTTGGCTTTGTGGACGTTCCAGGGCGAATACAGCGTCAACATTCCGGCCGTCCTGGCTTCGGTGGTGCTGAGCACCCTCCCCATCCTGGTGCTCTACGTCGTAGGGCGCCGCCAGCTGCTCAGTGGCCTGACCGCCGGATTCAGCAAATAGAAAGGAATTCCCATGGCAGACAGCAAACCCTTGCGGGTAGGCATGGTGGGCTACGCCTTCATGGGGGCCGCCCACTCCCACGCCTGGCGTACCGCTCCGCGCTTCTTCGACCTTCCGCTCGCCCCGCAAATGACAGCGGTGGCTGGCCGCAACGAAGAAAGCGTCCGGGCTGCGGCTGCCAAGTACGGATGGGACTCGGTGGAAACGGACTGGCGCCGGCTCATCGACCGGGATGACATCGACCTGATCGATATCTGCACGCCGGGCAATACCCACGCCGAGATCGCCATCGCTGCCCTTGAAGCCGGCAAGCACGTGCTCTGCGAGAAACCGCTGGCCAATTCAGTGGCTGAAGCGGAGAAGATGACTGTGGTGGCCCAGGCCGCTGCTGAACGCGGCGTGCTCTCCATGTGCGGCTTCAGTTACCGCCGGACGCCGGCCCTCGCGTTGGCCAAAAGGATGGTGGAGGAAGGACGCCTGGGTGACATCCGCCATGTCCGGGCCCAGTACCTGCAGGATTGGTTGACCGACGCCAACGCCCCGCTCACGTGGCGCCTGGACAAAGCCAAGTCCGGCTCCGGTTCCCTCGGTGACATCGGGGCGCACAGCATCGATGCTGCCCAGTGGATCACCGGCATGGACATCACAGGTGTTTCCGCGCTCCTGGAAACGTTCGTTAAGGAACGCCCCCTCGCGGGCGACTTGGTAGGCCTCGGCGGACAAGGCGGCCCGGACGGGCCCAAGGGTCCGGTCACGGTGGATGACGCGGCGCTGTTCACGGCCCGTTTCGCGCCAAAGCACGACGGCGGCAGGCCCTCCGGCGCGCAAGGCACCGACGGCGGATCACGCCAAGGTCCCATCGGCATCTTCGAGGCCACCCGGTTTGCGCTGGGGCGCAAGAACGCCATGCGCCTGGAACTCAACGGAACCAAAGGATCCCTGGCCTTCGACTTCGAGGACATGAACTCCCTCCAGTTCTACGACGCCTCACTGGAGCCGGACGCAGGCTTCAGGAAGATCATGGTCACCGAGCCGACGCACCCCTACACGGCCAACTGGTGGCCCACGGGCCATGGACTCGGCTATGAGCACGGATTCACGCATCAGGTGGTGGACCTCGTGAATGCCATCCACGCCGGAGAGCAGCCCTCGCCGTCGTTCGCTGACGCGCTGCAGGTCCAAAAGGTGCTCGCCGCCGTCGAGGAAAGCGCCAACAACGCCAGCCGCTGGGAAAACGTCCACAAGGAGGCATCATGAACCGGCCCGTCACGCTGTTCACGGGCCAATGGGCAGACCTGCCGTTCGAGGAAGTCGCGCGCCTGGCCGGTGAATGGGGCTTCGACGGCCTGGAGATCGCCTGCTGGGGAGACCACCTGGATCCGCAGCGGATCGTGGAAGACGATGCCTACCTGCAAAGCAAGATGGACATCCTGGACAAGAACAACCTCTCAGTCCATGCGATCGCCAACCACCTCACGGGACAGGCAGTGTGTGACGATCCCATCGATGAAAGGCACAGGGATATCCTCTCCCCCGCGGTCTGGGGTGACGGCGACCCTGAGGGTGTCCGGCAGCGCGCCGCGGAAGCCATGAAGACCACGGCCCGCGCGGCTGCCAAACTGGGCGTCAAGACGGTCACCGGCTTCACGGGTTCCTCCATCTGGAAATGCGTGGCGATGTTCCCACCGGCGTCGGAGGCAATGATCGAGCGCGGCTACCAGGACTTCGCCGACCGGTGGAATCCCATCCTGGACGTCTTTGACGAGGTCGGTGTGCGCTTCGCCTTGGAAGTCCACCCCTCCGAGATCGCCTACGACTACTGGACTGCGAAGCGGACGTTGGAGGCGATCGGACACCGGGAGAACTTTGGGCTGAACTTTGATCCCTCCCATTTCATCTGGCAGGACCTGGACCCGGTGATGTTCCTCCAGGACTTCGCGGACAAGATCTTCCACGTCCACGTGAAGGAATCCGTCCGCCAACTCAATGGCCGGAACGGTCGCCTGGGCTCGCACCTGCCGTGGGCCGACCCCCGACGCGGCTGGGACTTCGTCACTGCCGGCCACGGCGATGTGGCCTGGGAACCCATCTTCCGGACCCTCAACGCGATCGGCTACGACGGACCCACCAGCATCGAATGGGAAGACGCCGGAATGGACCGGTTGGTCGGTGCCCCTCAGGCCTTGGCCATGGTCCGTGACCTCGCCACGATCCAACCTCCGGCCGCGGCTTTCGATGCCGCCTTCGCCACGCGATAGACACCAACGGATACGCCCCGAAACGAAGGAAACCATGACAAACAACACCAAGAGCGCCCTGGTGGTCCGCGGCGGCTGGGACGGACACCAGCCCGTCGAGGCCACCGAACTCTTCATCCCCTACCTCAAAGCCCAAGGATTCGAGGTCCGCGTCGAGGAGTCGCCCAAGATCTATGCCGACCCCGAATACATGGCCTCAGTGGACCTGATCGTGCAGTGCATGACCATGTCCACCATCGAGAAGGACGAGTTCGAAGGCTTGCGGACAGCGGTAGAGAACGGCACCGGACTGGCCGGATGGCACGGTGGCATTGCCGATTCCTACCGGAACAACTCTGACTACCTCCACCTGATCGGTGGCCAGTTCGCTTGCCATCCCGGCAAACACCCGGAGGAACGTGTCGGAGAACAATCAGACAACTACGTCCCGTACACCGTGAACCTGCTGCCGGCCGCCGCAGGACACCCCATCACCGCCGGACTGTCCGACTTTGACCTGGTCACTGAGCAATATTGGGTCCTCGCCGACGACTACATCGACGTCCTGGCAACCACTACGCAGAAGGTCCGCGAATGGGACCCGTGGAACCGCGAAGTCACCTCACCCGCCATCTGGACCCGCCAATGGGGCAAAGGCAAGATCTTTGTCTGCACCCCCGGGCACCGCGTCGAAGTCCTTGAGGACACCAACGTCCGCACCATCATTGAAAGGGGCATGCTGTGGGCAACCCGTTGAACAGCGGCACTGACCTCAACGTCGGCATCATCGGCTGCGGCAAGATCGTGGAGCAGTACCTCACCAACTTCCGCCGCCTCGAATCGATCAACCTGGTGGCCGTAGCCGACCTCGATTCCTCCCGCGCCCAGGCCGTAGCCGACTCCTACGATGGTGTCCGGGCCGTGTCCGTGGAAGACCTCCTGGCAGCAGATGACATCGACCTGGTCCTGAACCTGACCATCCCGGCAGCCCACGCCGAGATCGCGCTGAAGGCCATCGCCGCCGGGAAATCCGTCTACGGCGAAAAGCCCTTGGCTGCCACCACCTCCGAGGCGCGCCAGGTCCTCGAAGCCGCCCGCGCCGCGGGCGTGGTGGTGGGCTGCGCGCCGGACACCGTCCTGGGTACAGGCATCCAGACGGCCCGCAAGGCGATCGACGACGGCCTGATCGGCGCCCCGGTTTCGGCCACCGCCACCATGGCCACACCGGGCCACGAGCGGTGGCACCCGAACCCGGACTTCTACTACCAGCCCGGCGGCGGACCCCTCCTGGATATGGGCCCTTACTACGTCTCGGCGCTCGTGACGCTGCTGGGTCCTGTGGTCTCGGTGCTGGGCGCGGCAAGCCACACGCGGACCGAGCGGACCATCGGTTCCGGTCCCCGCGAAGGCCAGCAGGTTCCCGTGGACATCGACTCGCATGTGACCGGAGTCCTGGTCCACGCTTCCGGTGCCCTGTCCACGCTCTTCATGAGCTTCGACGCGGTCAAGACCAAAAGCCCCAACATCGAAATCCACGGCGAAAAAGGCTCGCTCGTGGTGCCGGACCCCAACCATTTCGACGGCGAAGTGCAACTGTTCGCCCTTGGCGCCGAGGATTGGGAGACGCTGCCGGTCTCGGCCGGCTACCTGGATTCGGGCAGGGGCTTCGGGATCGCCGACCTCGCCGCAACGCCGTCCGGGCAGGAACCCCGCGCTGGTGGCGAGCTGGCATTCCATGCCCTGGAAGTCATGGAATCCGTGTTGGAATCCGCCACGTCAGGGGTGGCAGTGCCCATCACCAGCACGGTGCAGCGACCTGCTGCCGTCCCTTTGACGGAGCTGGCGGCTGCAGTCCGGGCGTAGCGCTTCGTGCCCGCGCCAAGGTGGCATGTGATGGCAGTGTTTCACGAAACATTGGCATGAAGTGCCACCTCGCGCCGGCTTAGAGACCTGCCCTGCGAAGCACCGACTCTGCGTGCTTCAGGATGGGTCCGTCGATCATCTTTCCCTTGAACTGGAACACTCCTGTGCCTGCAGCAGTTGCGGCTTCAAGCAACTCCGAAGCGTGGGCGACCGCTTCCGGGGCAGGGGCATAGGCCTCCCGCACCGCCGCCACCTGGTTTGGGTGAATGCAGGCCTTCGCTCCAAAGCCGCTGGCCACGGCGTCCTCCGCCTCGGCAGAGAGGCCGTCCAGGTCAGGGATGTTCACGTACACGGCATCAATGGCTTCCTTGCCTGCGGCCTTGGCTGCAAGCAGCACAGCGGAACGGGAGTGCAGCGCAACCGCCCGGTACCCGCCGTCGTCGTTCCTGCTGGACAGGCCACCCAGCGACGCGAGCAGGTCTTCGGCGCCCCACATCAGCGCCACCACGTTCGGTTCCGCGGCAATGGACGCAGCGTTGACCACACCGGCGGCTGTCTCACACAGGGCAATGACGCGGTAGCCCTCCAGCGCCTTCAGCTGGGACGCGTTCTCCGCCTTGGCGAGCATGACGGTCCGGTAGGGCGTCTTCGCCAAAGCCGCGAGGTCGAGCTCAAAGTCGGGCGACCCCACCGGATTCACGCGGACAATGGTCCGGGACGGCTCCAGGCCGCCCGCGCCCTGCTGCACGAGAACCGCTTCCCGTGCACGCTGCTTGTCCGCGGGCGCCACGGCGTCTTCCCAGTCCAGGATGACGGCGTCGGCGCGATCCGCTGCCTTGCCGAACCGCTCCGGACGATCGGCCGGGCAGAACAATAGGGCCGGACCCATGGTGAAGGGAATGGCATCGGAAGAAGGCATTAGGATTCCTTGCTGCTGGGCGGACGTTCTACGGCTCGGAAACGGACGATTGGGCCGCGTGGGCGTCCTTGGTCCACATCAGGCAGGTCCTGGTTGCCAAGGCCACCACATCGCCGTCCTGGTTGCGGCCAGTGTGTTGCATGGTGACCAGCCCTTGTCCGGGCCGTGAGGAGGAGAGCCGTTTGCCGCTGACCACCGTTTCCGTGTACAGCGTATCCCCGTGGAAGAGCGGGTGTGGGAACGTGACATCCGTGAGGCCCAACTGCGCAACGATGGTTCCTTGCGTCAATTGCGCCACGGACTGACCCACCATGGTGGACAACGTGAACATTGAGTTCATGAGCCTCTGCCCGAACGGTTGCGTTGAACTCCATGCCGCATCCAGGTGGAGGGCCTGGGTATTCATGGTGAGGGTCGTGAACAGGACGTTGTCCGCCTCCGTTACTGTCCGGCCGGGTTTGTGGGCGTACACGACGCCCTCCTCCAACTCGTCAAAGTAGAGCCCCCGCTGCTCGACCACCCGTGGCGTGGAGTCGGTCATACGGTCAGTTCCTGGTCTTCTTCGAACAGCTCAGCCCCTGTGGCGGCCAGGACGTCGTCGAGCGTGACATTCGGCGCCAGTTCGCGGAGCACCAGCCGCGGCTCGCCTTCGTCCTTGACGACGTCGATCACCGCAAGGTCCGTGATGATGCGGTCTACGCAGCCCTTGCCGGTCAACGGCAGGGCACAGTCCTGCACGATTTTCGGCCGGCCGTTGCGGTCCACGTGTTCCATCATCACGATGACCTTTTTGGCACCGAACACCAAGTCCATGGCCCCGCCCATGCCCTTGACCATCTTGCCCGGAATCATCCAGTTGGCGAGGTCGCCGTTGGCCGCCACCTCCATGGCCCCAAGGACCGCCACGTCCACGTGGCCTCCCCGGATCATGCCGAAGGAGGACGCCGAGTCGAAGAACGCGGCACCGGCGTTGGTGGTCACGGTTTCCTTGCCCGCATTGATCAGGTCCGGGTCAACCCGGTCCTCGGCAGGATACGGACCGACGCCGAGGATCCCGTTTTCCGAGTGCAGGATGACTTCCACGCCGTCCGGAATGTAGTTCGGTATGAGGGTTGGCATGCCGATGCCCAGGTTCACGTACTGGCCGTTTTCCAGTTCCTTGGCAACGCGGGCGGCCAGTTCGTTCCGGGTCCACCCTTTTGCCTCGTGATGTTCGACGTCGGCACGCCGGTATTCGTGCCGCACGGCTTCGGGACGGGGCGGGACATCCTGCAGGCTGTTCATCTCCACGGCTACGCTCCCGCCTGGTTGGTGTCGGCCGGGGCGGACAGGGCCACCGTCCGTTTCTCGATCCGTTTCTCCGCCGCCGGCGCGAGGACCACGCGTTGGACGAAGATACCGGGGGTGTGGATGTGCTCCGGGTCAAGTTCCCCCGGTTCCACGAGCTCTTCCACCTCAGCGATGGTGGTCCGCGCGGCCATGGCACAGAGCGGATTGAAGTTCATGGCCGCCGCGTGGAACACCAGGTTTCCATGGCGGTCTCCTTTCCAGGCGTGGACCAGCCCGAAATCGGGAGTCAGCGATTCCTCCAGCACGTAGTCGGCGTCGTTGAAGGCGCGCACCTCCTTCGGTGCCGAGGCCACCGCGACGTTGCCCTCGGCGTCGTACTTTTGCGGAAGGCCACCCTCGGAAACCTGGGTTCCCACACCGGCCTTGGTGTAGAATGCCGGGATGCCCGCGCCGCCGGCCCGAAGCTTCTCGGCGAGCGTGCCCTGTGGGGTGAGCACCACTTCCAGTTCACCGGCGAGGTACTGGCGGGCGAATTCCTTGTTCTCGCCCACATAGGAGCTGATGGTCCGGCGGATGCGGCCATCTTTGAGGAGGATGCCAAGGCCCCAATCGTCCACGCCGCAGTTGTTGCTCACGGTTTCCAGTTCCGTGGTTCCTTGCTGGTGGAGCGCGTCTATCAGCGCGACGGGAATCCCGCACAAGCCGAAACCACCGACGGCGAGCGAGGCACCGTCCGGGATGTCCTTCACCGCTTCCGCGGCGCTGGCAACAACCTTGTCAATCATCGTTGATCCTTCCCCTGCGGTTACAGACCCAGCTCGCGGGCGATGAGCATCAACTGGACTTCCGTAGTGCCCTCACCGACTTCAAGGATCTTGGAGTCGCGGTAGTGGCGCGCCACGGTGAACTCGTTGATGAAGCCATAGCCGCCGAACACCTGGGTGGCGTCCCGCGCGTTGTCCATGGCTGCCTCGCCTGCGACCATCTTAGCGATGGCCGCTTCGGTCTTGAACGGCCTGCCCGCCAGCATCCTGGCCGCGGCGTCGTAGTAGGCCAGGCGTGCCGTGTGGGCCCTGGCCTGCATGCGTGCGATCTTGAACTGGATGGCCTGGTACTTGGCGATGTTCTGCCCGAAAGCACTGCGTTCCTTGGCGTACTTGACGGAAAGGTCCACGCAGCCCTGGGCCGCGCCCGTGGCCAGGGCGGCAATGGCGATGCGGCCCTCGTCCAGGATGGACAGGAAGTTGGCGTAGCCGCGGCCGCGCTGGCCCAGGAGATTGGCTTCGGGCACTCGCACATTGTCCAGGGTCAGCGGATGGGTATCCGAGGCGTTCCAGCCCACCTTGTTGTAGGGCTTTTCGGCCTTGAAGCCGGGCGTTTCAGTGGGGACGAGAAGGGTGGAGATTTCCTTTTTGACGCTGCCGTCCGGACGTTCTTCCTTGCCGGTCACAGCCGTGACGGTGACCAGCGTGGTGATGTCAGTCCCGGAGTTGGTGATGAACTCCTTGTTGCCGTTGATCACCCACTCGCCGTTCTCCACGTGGGCGTGGGTCTTTGTGCCGCCGGCATCTGAACCCGCTTCCCGCTCCGTCAGTCCGAAGCCTGCGAGCGCGCTGCCGGAAGCAAGCTGGGGCAGCCATTCCCGCTTCTGCTCCTCGGTCCCAAAGCGGTGAACCGGCATGGCACCCAGCGAAACGCCGGCTTCCAGGGTGATGGCCACGGACTGGTCCACCCGGCCCAATTGTTCCAGGGCCAGGGCCAGGGCGAAGTAGTCCCCGCCCATGCCGCCGTACTCCTCGGGGAAGGGCAGGCCAAACAGGCCCATCTCCCCCATCTGCTTCACGATCGCGTAGGGGAAGCTGTGTTCTTCGTCGTGCTTGGCGGAGACGGGGGCCACCACTTCGTCGGCGAACTCCCGGACGGAATCGCTGAGGTCCTGGTACTCCTCGGAGAGGTCAAAAGTGCTCATGGCTGGACTTCCTTGTCTGTGGCGGCCGCCGGATCTTCGGCGGGTGCTGCACTGTGGATGGTTGCGAGGACCTGGTCTGCTTTGACCTGGTCGCCGGTTGTGGTGGTCAGGTGGACCGTTCCGGACACGGATGCCACCAGTTGGTGTTCCATTTTCATGGCTTCGACGGCGAGCAGCACTTGTCCTTCCTGCACCGGGTCGCCGTCTGCAACGGAGACGGAAACCACGGTTCCGGGCATCGGCGAGCGCACCTCCGGATCGGCGGTGCCTTCTTCACGCTGGATTCCGGCCAGCATCCGCCGCAGCCTCTCGGCCCGTCCCAGTACCTCAAGGCGGCAGGACCAGCCGTCGTTGCCGAGGTAGAGGGCACCATACGCGGAGCCGAGGGCGAAGGTAACCTCGACGCCGTCGATCTCCAGCTCCAGCCGGTCTGCACTGTGGTCACGCACGGTCACCGGCGTGGCGGCGCGCCCGACGCCAGCACCGCCGTCGACCCTGACACTCAGCTGCCCCTGCTCCTCGGTGACCCAAGCGGTGGCGGTTGCCCCGCCTGGCAGGCCGAACGTGGTGCTCCATGCGGCGGGGGCACCCAGGCGCCACGAGTCCGGGCTGGCCCAGGCGCGTCCGGCCTGCAAGGAACCGGACCGCTCCAGCCAGCGGGCCACCCCGGCGGCCGTCAGCTCGTCGGCACCAACGTGCCGAAAAACCATGCCCGGCAGCTTGCGCTCGATCAGCCCCGTGTCCAGGTGCCCTCCACGGACCTGCGGATCGTTGATCAACAAGCGCAGATATTCCACATTGGTGTCAACGCCGAGGAGTGTGTATCCGGCCAGGGCGGCGTCGAGCGCGTCCAAGGCTTCCGCGCGGTCCGGACCCCAGGCGATCACCTTGGCGAGCATGGGATCGTAGTCACCGGTGATTTCGAGTCCGGTCCGCATGGCCGAGTCGATCCGGACCCCCGGGTCCTTGCCGCCCTCGTCCAGCAACTCCACCCGCCCCATGGAGGGCATGAAGTTCCGCTCGGGCACCTCCGCGTAGACGCGCGCCTCCACTGCGTGGCCGTCAAGCACGACGTCGGGCTGCGTCACCGTGAGGGGCTCGCCGGCGGCGATCCGCACTTGCCATTCAACGAGGTCGATACCCGTCACCATCTCCGTGACCGGGTGTTCCACCTGGAGCCGCGTGTTCATCTCCATGAAGAAGAACTCATCCGGGTGCTCGTCGGAGACCAGGAACTCCACGGTGCCGGCGCCGCTGTAATTGACTGACCGGGCCGCATTGCAGGCTGCTTCCCCGATCTTGTCCCGCAGCGCTGCCCCATCCGGAAGCGAATCGAACAGTGCCGAGGGAGCTTCCTCGATCACCTTCTGGTGCCGGCGCTGGAGCGAGCATTCCCGCTCGCCGAGGTGGATGACGTTGCCATGGTTATCGGCCAGGACCTGGACTTCGATGTGGCGGGGTGCGCTGACCAGGCGTTCCAGGAACAACGTGTCGTCCCCGAAGGCGGAGGCTGCCACGCGGCGGGCCGTTCCAAGGACCGAGGGAAGGTCCTCCGGCCGCTCAACCACATGCATGCCTTTGCCGCCGCCACCCGCGGAGGGCTTGATCAGGAGGGGAAAGCCGACGCCGGGAGCGGCGTCGATGAGGTCCTGGTCTGTGAGGCCCGGCCGCGCGATGCCCGGCGTGCACGGGACACCGAAGCCCATCACGTGGTTCTTGGACCGGATCTTGTCCCCCATGACCTCGAGCGCCTCGACACCGGGGCCAATGAAAGTAAGGCCCGCGGCGCCCAGGGCCTTGGCGAAGTCCACGTTCTCGGACAGGAAGCCATAGCCGGGATGCACGGCTTCCGCGCCGGTCCGGCGGCAGGCGTCGATGATGGCGTCGATCTTCAGGTAGCTCTCGGACGGGGACGTGCCGCCGATGGCCACGGCGGTGTCCGCGAGCGCAACGTGCTTGGCGTGCCTGTCCGCATCGGAGTACACGGCCACCGAACGAATTCCCATCTCCTTCAGGGTTCGGATTACCCGGCAGGCGATCTCGCCGCGGTTTGCGACGAGGACGGTGGTGAAGGGTGCGGTGCCGGCCCTGGTCAGGGGTTTTGCGGCGGGTGCTGGCAGTGTCATGGTCACATCCTGAAGAGGCCGAAAGAGGTCTCGGGCAATTGCTGGCGGGACACCACGTCCAAGGCCATGCCCAGGACCCGGCGGGTGTCCGCGGGATCGATGATGCCGTCATCCCAGAGCCGGGCCGTGGAGTAGTAGGGACTTCCCTGGTCCTCGTATTGCTGTTTGATGGGCGCTTTGAAGGCCTCTTCCTCCTCGGCGGACCATTCCTCGCCGCGGGCCTCGTACTGTTCGCGCTTAACGGTGGCAAGGACGCTGGAAGCCTGGTTGCCGCCCATCACCGAAATCCGCGCGGCCGGCCACATCCACAGGAACCTTGGGGAGTAGGCGCGCCCGCACATCGAATAGTTCCCTGCCCCGAAGCTTCCGCCGATCACCACGGTCAATTTGGGCACCCGGGCGGTGGCAACCGCGGTGACCATCTTGGCCCCGTTCTTGGCGATGCCACCCTGTTCGTAGTCCTTGCCCACCATGAATCCGGAGAGGTTCTGCAGGAAGATCAAGGGAATGCCGCGCTGGTCGCACAGCTCGATGAAGTGGGCCCCTTTCAGGGACGATTCGCTGAACAGCACCCCGTTGTTGGCCACGATCCCCACGGGATGACCATGCAGATGGGCGAAGCCGGTGACCAGGGTGGTGCCGTAGTCCTTCTTGAACTCGTGGAATTCCGAACCGTCAACGAGCCTGGCAATCACCTCGCGGACGTCGTACTGGGCGTTGACGTCCGTGGGAACCACGCCGTAGATTCCGGACGGTTCGACGACGGGCGGCAGGACGACGTCGAGCACGTCCCAGACCGGAGAGGCCGGCTTGGGCAACGTGGCCACAATGTCGCGGACGATTTCCAGTGCGTGCTGGTCGTTCTCGGCCAGGTGGTCCGCCACACCGGAAATTCTGGCGTGGACCTCGCCGCCGCCGAGTTCTTCTGCGGTGACGATTTCACCGATGGCCGCCTTCACCAAGGGCGGGCCACCCAGGAAGATGGTGCCTTGGTTGCGCACGATGACCGTCTCATCGCTCATCGCCGGCACGTAGGCTCCGCCTGCGGTGCACGAGCCCATCACCGAGGCTATCTGCGGAATCTTGGCGGCGGACATTCTGGCTTGGTTGTAGAAGATCCGCCCGAAGTGTTCCTTGTCCGGGAAGACCTCGTCCTGTTTCGGCAGGAACGCTCCCCCGGAATCCACGAGGTAAATGCACGGGAGCTTGTTTTCCAGGGCGATTTCCTGCGCCCTGAGGTGCTTCTTGACGGTCATCGGATAGTAAGTCCCGCCTTTGACCGTGGCGTCGTTGGAAATCACCAGGACGTGGCGTCCGTGGACCAGCCCGATCCCGGCGATGACTCCGGCGCCGGGGGAATCGTCGTTGTACATGCCGTTCGCGGCCAGGGGTGCGATTTCCAGGAACGGGCTGCCCTCGTCCAGCAGGTAGTCGATGCGCTCGCGCGGAAGGAGCTTGCCGCGGGCGACGTGCCGTTCCCTCGACTTTTCCGGTCCGCCAAGGGCTGTCTTTGCGAGCCGCTCCTTCAAGTCCTTCACGAGCGCCGTTTGCGCTTCCTGGTTGGCGTCAAAGGAGCCTGTTGGGGCACCTGCCGTGCTGGCAATTGTCTGCATCGACCACTGATCCATTCCCGGCCCGCTTTCTGAGGTGCGGACCATTTCGGTTAGTGCCACGTAACTGAAATTTAGGTTAGTCTGTATTAACTGTGATGTCCAGCACAGCCCGCCGGGGCAGCCGGCGCCGAGGAGGAAAACGTGGTTGGAATGCCCCCTGCCGAGGTGGACGGCACCCGTGCCGCCACCACGCAGCGAAGCCAGGCCAAGGAAGAACGGCGCCTGGCGTTGCTCTCAGCAGCGGCCAGCCTCTTCGCCGAGAACGGATTCAGCAGGGTCTCGCTCGAAGACCTCGGGGCTGCCGCCGGGGTCAGCGGCCCAGCGGTGTACCGGCACTTTCCGGGCAAGCAGGCGGTGCTGGCGGAATTGTTGCTCAGTGTCAGCCGCAACTTGGTGAGCGGTGGGCAGAAAGTCATTGCCGAGGCCGATGACCGTTCCTCGGCATTGCGGGGGCTGATCGCGTTCCACGTCGACTTCGCGCTGAAGAATCCCGAGGTGATCCGCGTCCAGGACCGGGACTTCGGAAGCCTGGGCGAATCCGACCAGGCGGAGGTCAGGTCCCTCCAGCGCTCCTACGTGGAAATGTGGGTCAAAGTCCTGGGGCAGCTCCATGCCGGCGTAGACACCGCAGACCTCCGCGTCCGTGCACACGCCGCCTTCGGCTTGATCAACTCCACCCCGCACTCTGTCCGCCAGCACGGCCGGAAGATCGCAGCCAGGACCGCCCGGCCAATCCTTGAGCAGATGGCGTTCGCTGCGCTGATGGCTGGGGAGCGCTATGATCCAAGGTTGTCCACATAGGCCAGAGTCGGCCTGCTGCTGGCCTCAGCCGACTGAAAGACTTAAGGCATGGACGGAGCTCAACTGCTACAGGCGACAGACACAGAACGGTCGTCGCCTGCCCCTGAGTACGCTCGCGTCCTGACAGCAGGGGTTGAGTCACTTCACGGCCCAGAAGCAGCCCCCACCACCGCGCAGCTCCTGACCGATATTGGCATGCTGCAGATTGCCGCGGACAGCAAAATCATGGTCGATCAGTTGCGGGTTCTTGAGGACATGAAGTCGGCGATCTCAGCCTTGCAAGCCAAGATCGCCGTGGCGTTCGACCTGGCCCAGCGGCAAGAACAAGCCGACGCCGGGGTCCCCGCCAGCGAGCAGGGCCGCGGCGTGGCCACCCAAGTGGCCCTGGCCCGCCGCGAATCACCCAACAAAGGCTCCCGCCTCCTGGGCCTGGCCAAAGCACTCGTCACCGAAATGCCCCACACCCTCACAGCCCTCGAAACAGGACAACTCAACGAATGGCGCGCCACCCTCCTCGTGAAGGAAACCGCCTGCCTCTCCGCCGAAGACCGCTGCGCCGTCGACGACGAACTCGCCCCGGACACCGGCACCTTCGACGGCGCCGGGGACAAAACCATCATCGCCGCCGCCAAAGCCGCCGCCTACCGCCGCGACCCACGCTCAATCACCCAACGCGCAGCCCACGCCACCACCGAACGGCACGTCAGCCTCCGCCCCGCCCCCGACACCATGACCTACCTCACCGCGCTCCTGCCCGTAGCCCAAGGAGTCGCCGTCTACAAAGCACTCACCAACGCAGCCAGCACCGCACGCTCCGACGGCGACACCCGCACACGCGGCCAAATCATGGCCGACACCCTCACCGAATGCATCACCGGCAGGCGCCAAGGATTCTCCGGCATCGACCTGCAACTGGTCATCACCGACCGCACCCTCCTCCAAAGCGACTCCGAACCAGCACGCCTGGACGGATACGGCACCGTCCCCGCCGAATGGGCCAGAAACCTCCTCACCCCAGACCAACCAGACACCGACCACAGCCCCAGCAAAGACACCAGCACCAGCAACGCCGAGCTCAACATCTGGCTCCGCCGCCTCTACACCGCACCAACCACCGGCGAACTCCTCGCCATGGACTCACGA
This sequence comes from Paenarthrobacter sp. NPDC089714, assembly GCF_044748905.1. Lineage (NCBI taxonomy): Bacteria > Bacillati > Actinomycetota > Actinomycetes > Micrococcales > Micrococcaceae > Paenarthrobacter > Paenarthrobacter sp. NPDC089714. The sequence goes on along the minus strand of NZ_JBIVGX010000002.1, from coordinate 346,831 downwards.
GCCCGCTTCTTCCCAGCAGGCCTGCGCCGCTTCATCCAAACCCGCGACAACCTCTGCCGCACCCCCTACTGCGACGCCCCCATCCGCCACCACGACCACATCATCCCCTGGTCACAAGGCGGCAAAACCACCCTCACCAACGCAGCCGGACTCTGCGAACACTGCAACCACACCAAAGAAAACCCCGGCTGGAGCACCAAGCCCGAACCAGGCAACAGACACCAACTGACAGTCACCACACCCACCGGCCACCACTACTCCTCAACCGCTCCCCCACTGCCCGGGAGTGCAGCCAGGAGCCAAAGGCACCACCCAAGCCTTGCCAACGCCTGAGCAGTCCACCCGCGCCTGTGCTCAGCACGTGCTATCTTTCCTAGGACTCACAGGGCCACTCTCAGGGGCTGTCACAGGGTCCGTGTCCACCTAGGCTGAAGTGCAGCGGTTTGAAACGTCACACGTCGGTCCAGGAAGAGAGCTCATCATGAAGATTGCCGTTACGGGTGGAAGTGGAAAGCTGGGCAGGAGCGTGGTCCGCCGGCTGAGGCAGGATGGCCAAACTGTCTTCAACCTGGACCAGGTGGGTCAGCGCAGCCAAGGCTTCGTCACCGTGGACCTCCGGAACTACGGACAAGTAGCCGACGTCATCCACGGATTGGACGACCGGCACAACGGACTCGACGCCGTGGTGCACCTGGCGGCCATCCCGGCGCCTGGCCTGGCGCCCGATGCAGCCACGTTCGAGAACAATATGCTGTCCACCTACAACGTCTTCCAAGCCGCACGCCGGGCGGGGATCAAGAAGCTCGTCTACGCCTCAAGCGAGACCGTGCTCGGTCTGCCGTTCGATACACCGCCGCCGTACATCCCGGTGGACGAGGAGTACCCGGCGCGACCTGAGAGCACGTATTCCCTCGTGAAGCACCTCGAGGAACAAATGGCCATCCAGCTGACCCGCTGGGACCCCGATGTCAGCATCACGGCACTGCGCTTTTCCAACGTCATGGATCCAGAGGACTACGAGGCCTTCCCCTCCTTCGACCAGGACGCCAACCGCCGGAAGTGGAACCTCTGGGGCTACATTGACGCCCGCGACGGCGCGCAGGCCGTTGCCCGGGCCTTGGAGACCGCCGCTCCGGGCTTCGAAGCGTTCATCATCGCGGCCGCGGACACGGTGATGAGCCGAAGCAGCGCCGAACTTGCCGCCGAAGTGTTCCCCGGGGTCGACGTGGTCAAGGACCTGGGACGGCACGAAACCATGCTGTCCATCGACAAGGCGCGGCGGCACCTGGGGTTCGAGCCCGAGCACAGTTGGCGGGACGTGCATTCCAACCGAACCACTCCCACGGAAGACTGAATTCGCCGGGACAGCAGAACGCGCCGGCCCACCCCTTCGCCGCGGTTTCCTGCGGGTACTCGTCAAGGGGCGGGGCGGCGCAGCCTTCGGCTAGACCATGGTCATGACCATGGCCGGGTCCGTGAGGATGGCGCCAAGATCTGACAGGAACCGGGACCCCTGCTCACCGTCCACCAGGCGGTGGTCGAAGGACAGGCTGAGGGACATGACCTGACGGACGGCCAGTTCGTCGTTGACCACCCACGGAGCTTTCCTGACCGCACCCAAGGCCACTATTGCCGCTTCTCCGGGATTCAGGATGGGCGTGCCCGCGTCGATCCCGAAAACACCGATGTTGGTGATGGAGATGGTGCCACCGGAGAGCTCGGCGGGCGCCGTCTTTCCGGCACGGGCGGTAGCCGTCAGCTCGGAGAGTTCCGTGGCGAGCCCGTGAAGTGAAAGCCCGTGCGCATCCTTGATGTTGGGCACGGTCAGCCCCCTGGGCGTCGCCGCGGCGATGCCCAGGTTGACGTAGTTGAACTGGACAATCTCCTGCCGCTCCTCATCCCAGCGGGAGTTCAGCGTGGGGTTGTTCCGCAGCGCGATCAACACAGCCTTGGCCGCGATGGTGAGCGGCGTCAGCTTTACGCCCTCGAAGGCCTTGCTGCCTTTGAGCCGTGCCAGCAGATCCATGGTGGCCGTGACGTCGACGGTGAGGAACTCTGTGACATGCGGTGCACTGAAGGCGCTCTGGACCATGGCCGCTGCGGTGAATTTACGAACGCCTTTGATGGGGGTACGCGTTTCACGTTCACGCTCCGACGCAGAAGGCACGACGTCCGTCGCCGTGTCGTCGTGCCTGGCACCTGAGAACGACTGCACGTCTTCGCGCGTGATCAAGCCGCCGGGTCCAGTGCCGCGGACGTTCGCCAAGTCGATCCCGAGGTCACGCGCGAGCTTGCGGACCGGCGGGGTGGAGCGCGGCCGCTCCCCTGTTCCGCTGTCGGCGGCCGTTTCATGCTCGACGGCGGGAAGCACCGCAGCGGGAGGCACCGCAGCGGGAGGCGCGGCGGCGGGAGGCACCGCAGCGGGTGCCACTGCGTCCGTGCGGACCGTCCCACGGGCTCGTCGCACGGGTCGTCCGGAATGCTCGACGACGGCGCCGTACCCCACCAGGTTCGGCTCGCGTTTGGCGGGGGTTGCCGGAGCTTCATCAGTTTGACTGGCGGCACCGCCGTTGGGGGCGGCACCGTTGGAGGAACCGGCGCTTTCGGAAGAACGGGCATCTTCCACTTCGAAGGAGACAATCGGCTTGCCGACCTCCACCACCGTTCCTGGCTGCTCATGCAGCGCTGCCACGACGCCCGCGAACGGCGAAGGCAGTTCAACCACGGCCTTGGCCGTTTCCACCTCGGCGATGACCTGGTTCAGCGCCACGGTGTCGCCCACGGCGACCTTCCAGCTGAGGATTTCCGACTCAGTCAGTCCTTCGCCAAGGTCCGGCAGCCTGAATTCCTTAATCATGGTGGCGGTCATCCTTCCAGTCCACTCAGCGAGTTGGGGCGCCCCAGCGCGCGGTCCACGCCATCAAGGATCCGGTCCAGGTCCGGCAGGTGGTGCATCTCCACCTTCGAGTACGGGTACGGAACATCGAAGCCGGTGATCCGGACCGGCGCGGCCTCGAGGTAGTTGAAGCAGCGTTCGGTGATGCTCGCGGCAATCTCCGCGCCGAGTCCGCCGGACTGCCCGGCTTCATGCGTAATGACCAGGCGGCCTGTCTTGCGGACTGAGGCTTCCACCACCGGGTAATCCACGGGAGCCAAGGACCGCAGGTCGATGACTTCCACGGAAGTTCCTTCATCGGCCGCAGCCTGCGCAGCGTCCTTGGCAGTCTTCACCAGCGGTCCGTAGGCAACCAGGGTGACGTCCGTACCGGCGTTGACCACCGCGGCCTTGTCCAGGGGCACCGCCGTGGACAGGTCCAGGCCCTCGTCCACATCACCCTTGTCGTGGTAACGGCGCTTGGGCTCGAAATACAGCACGGGATCATCGGAAGCAATGGCCTGCTGGATCATGGTGTAGGCGTCCTGCGGGTTGGACACTGCCACCACGCGCAGCCCGGAAGTATGCGTGAAGTAGGCCTCCGGCGATTCCGAGTGGTGCTCCGGCGAACCGATCCCGCCGCCGAACGGAACACGGATGGTAATGGGCATTTTCACCCGGCCCTGCGTCCGGTAATGCATTTTGGCCACCTGGCTGACGATCTGGTCGAAGGCCGGGTAGATAAAGCCGTCGAACTGGATCTCGCAGACCGGGCGGTAGCCGCGGTAGGCCAAACCGACGGCCGTGCCGATAATGCCCGACTCAGCCAGCGGGGAATCGATCACGCGGTGCTTGCCGAAGTCTTTCTGCAGGCCATCGGTGACGCGGAAGACGCCGCCGAGGGTGCCGATGTCCTCACCAATGAGCACCACTTTGGGATCGTTCTCGAGGGATTTGCGGAGGCCTGCGTTGATGGCCCGGGCGAAAGTGAGCTTGGACATCAGAGGGCACCTTCCTCGACTGTTTCGTTGAAGCTGTTCAAGTAGCGCGAATAGTGGTCCTTCTGCCGTTCAATCCACGGGTTCGGGGTGCTGTAGACGTGGTTGAAGACGTCCAGGGGTTCCGGGTCCGGCATGGTGGTGCAGCTGGAGCGGAGTTCGGCACCCACGGCATCGGCCTTGGTCTTGACCTGGGCTTCAAGTTCCCCGGTGAGCAGTCCCTTGGCCTCCAGCAGTTTCCGGAGGCGCAGGATGGGATCCTTCGCGGCCCAGTCTTCAAGCTCATTGGCATCCCGGTAACGGGTGGGATCATCGGCCGTAGTGTGGGGGCCCATCCGGTAGGTCACGGCCTCGATGAACGTCGGTCCGCCGCCCTTGCGGGCCCGGTCCAGCGCTATGCGGGTTGCAGCCATGACCGCCAGGACGTCATTGCCATCTACGCGCATGCTGGGAATGCCGAATCCGGTGGGCCGGTCCGCAAGCTGGATGTGGGACTGGAGCCGGACGGGTTCCGAGATGGCCCAGTGGTTGTTCTGGCAGAAGAACACCACGGGCGCCTGGAAGCTGGCGGCAAAGACCATGGCCTCGTTCACGTCGCCCTCGCTGGTTGCTCCATCTCCGAAGTAGGCAAGGACCGCAGTGCTGGCACCGTCAAGCTGGACGCCCATGGCGTAACCGGTGGCGTGCAGGCTTTGCGAACCGATGATGATCTGCGGGGTGGCCATGTTGATGCGCTGCGGATCCCAGCTGTACAAGGCATTGCCACGCCAGACTTTGGCGATTTCGGAGAGATGGGCGCCGCGGATGTAGGCCACTCCGCTCTCCCGGTAGCTGGGGAAGACAAAATCGTCGTCGCGCAGGGAACGGCTGGAGCCGATCTGTGCGGCCTCCTGTCCCAGGAGCGGCGGCCACAGGGCCAGTTCGCCCTGGCGCTGGAGTGCGGTTGCCTCAGTGTCGATGCGCCGGATGACGGTCATGTCCTCGTAAAGAGCACAGAGTTGCTCGTCGCCGATGTCCTTGATCCACAGATCGAACTCCGGATGGCTGATCCGCTCACCGTCGGGCGATATCAACTGCAGCAGATTGCCGCCAGTCCGCAGTGGATGATGTGCACTTTGTTCCGGGTCCGGAGTGGCTTGGTCCACTCCCTTTCCCGCCTTATCCGTCAACACAGGTGATCGCGACCTTCCGGCTCGTGTTCGTCGGCCCTTGCCGGACTTGTGATCCAGCCGCAGACCGGCCCCCTGGCACCTTCGCCCCGGGATATTTGTGACCCTACTCACAACAGGCATCGGGTACAACTACCCACGCCGTCACTGAGCATCCTGCACTGTTTGGAGCGTGCCACCCGTGCTAATCTTGCGCATTATGCAACCCTTGGATGGCACTGACACCCGGCTGCTTTCAGCGATGGCCAAGGATCCCAGAGGGACCGTAGTGGCATTGGCTCAGAGGCTCGGGCTTTCCCGGAATACCGTCCAGGCGCGCATGGCCCAGTTGGAAAAGAAGCACGCCTTCCTGTCCTTCGAGCGACGCATCAATCCCGTGGCCCTGGGTTATCCGCTGACGGCGTTCATCAGCGTCCACGTCCAACAGCAAAAGCTCGCCAGCCTGGCGCGGGAACTGGCCGACATCCCCGAAATCCTGGAGGGGCACGGCTTGACCGGATCCGCGGACCTGCTCCTGCGCGTCGTTGCCCTGGACGCCGAGGACCTCTACCGGATCAACGGCAAGATCCTGGCCTGCGACGGAGTTGAGCGGACGGACACCGCCTTGGCCATGCGCGAAATGATTCCGTACCGCGTGCAGCCGCTTCTGGGCAGGCGTTCCGAGGCCTGAGCCATACCAGGGTCCTCTTGCCCGGGAACGCAAGCATGCTGTTTGATTCAGAGGGACGCGTGGGGCCGCCCAAAGGTCCCGAACAGGTGGTGGCGCGGCCGCAGGCTGCTGAAAGGGGCACCGTAGTGAGCAACCCGCAAGAACCGAACGGGCGCGAGGACATCCCGCGCAATCCCAACCAACCCGGGCAATATCCACCGCCACCCGTGCCACCGGCACCCGGCAACGGCCCGCAGGCGGGCGACCCCAACCAGGCTGGACCGCCACAGTACCCCGGACAGCCCGCAGCGCCGCCGCAGTGGCAACAGCCGCCGTCGTACGCCGGTTCCCCAGCCGGCAACCCGCCCTACGGCGGACCCCAAAACACCAACCCCGGTACCCAGAACCCCTATCCACAAGGCCAGTACGCGCCGGGACAGTACCCGCCCAACCAATACCCCTACGGCCAGCAGCCCACGCAACCGGCAAAAAAGCGGAAGGTCCTGTGGATTGTGCTCGGCATTGTTGCGGGCGTGATCGTCCTGGCCGTGGTGGGCGTGCTGGTGCTGGTGAACCTGGTGGGCAACGCAACGTCGAAGGCACGCTCGCTGGCGGATGAGTTCACCAACCTGGTGGTCGCAGGAGATACGGAGCGGGCCTACGACGACTACCTGCAGCAGGAGCTCAAGGACCAGCTGGACAAAGAGTCGTTTGTTGATGGCATCGCGGGCCTGGAACTGGACAGTTCCTGCAAGCCCAATTACAGCTCCGTCAACGTCAACAACACCAACGGCAAGAACACGGCGGACATCTCGGGCACGCTGCAATGCGATGGCAAGAGCATCGACCTCCGGTACGTCTTCGAGGGCACCAACGACCTCAAGATGAGCAGCATCCGGCTCCGCCCCTAACCCACCGTCACAAAAAATTTACGAAGAACCACCCATCCACCTGGGCGCATGGTCCGAACAACCCGTGAAAGCTCCACCCGGAGCTTCGCGACAAAGCCGGGAACAACCGGCTACCACCGAAAGGTTCGGACCATGCGTACTTCGCCCAATCGCTTGATCGCCACCATCTTCGGAGCCGTTTACCTCCTGGTAGGCGTGCTCGGTTTCTTCGTCACATCAGGAACCGGGTTCTTTGCCACCGAAGGTGCAACCCTGATCATCTTCGCCGTGAACCCCCTCCACAACGTGATCCACCTGGCCATCGGAGCCGCCCTGCTCTACGCAGGACTCAACAGCGTTACGTTGTCCAAAACCGTTAACACCACCGTGGGCGGCGTCTATCTCCTGGTCGGCATCCTGGGCCTGTTCCTCGTGGGCAGTTCCCTGAACATCATCGCCCTGAACGGCGCAGACAACGTGCTGCACCTGGCCAGCGCCGTGGTCCTCCTTGGCGTAGCGCTCTCCCAGGACAAGGTCACCGCCGCCTCGGCCCGCGCCTGATCCACGTGCTGCATCCCCACACCACCCGCCAGGACCAGGAACGCGAGGAAACCAGCATGGCAGGACAGGACCATCCGACGCTCAAGGCCGCAACGCTGCTGTTCGTCTACTTCGCGGCCATGGCTGCCGGAATGGTTGACCTGTCCCTGTCTGCCGGCTATCTCGCCTCCTCCGGGGCCGGTCCCCTGATCGGAGGCGTTGCCGCCCTGATGGCCGGACTGGCGTTCCTGGCGTGGTCGTTGTGGGGGTTGCACCGCAACTCGCTCGTCGTTCCACAGCTGGTCCTCCCAGCCCTGGTTGCAGCGGCAGCCATCCACGTCGCCGTGCTGGCAGCGGGCCTCTTGGCTCCCTCCCGCTCCCTGGACATCAGCCACCTGGCGGCCTTGGGGGTAACCCTCATGGCACTGGCCGGCGCGGGCTGGCTGCGGCGGCACCCCAAGACCAACGGCGGCGGCACCCACGGCCAGCCAAGGACCGGGCGGCTTCTGGCAGCCGCGTTCGGAGCCGCCGTCGTTGTTGCCTCAGTAGCGACTCCGGGACTGGCCGCCTCGATGGCCGGCCAGCACGCCGTCCCCCACGGAGAACACGGCCAGGCTCCGACGGAGGGCGTGAACCCGGCGCTCAACCCAGGCCACCACCACTAGGGTGGGAAGGCCCGAGGAGGCTCACCATCAACCGTGCCCTGTTGATGGTGAGCCTCCTTCGTGGAGGATAGAGCCATGGATCCCGTTGAGGCGCTCGATGAAATCTCCTTCTGGCTGGAACGCAGCCTGGCTCCCACTTTCAAAGTCCAGGCCTTCCGAAAAGCCGCCGACGTCGTGCGGCACCTTCCGCCCGGTGAGTTGCCCCGGTTGGTGGTGGCCAACCGGCTGACGAGCCTCAAAGGCGTAGGCAACCGCAGCGCCGAGGTGATCGGCCAGGCCCTGGAGGGTGGTGTTCCCGATTATCTGGAGGACCTCCGGGAGCGCGGCGCCCAGCCGCTCGCGGCCACCGGCCACCACCTAACATCCTCCCTCCGCGGCGACCTGCACAGCCATAGCAATTGGTCGGACGGCGGATCACCGATCGAAACCATGGTGGCGGCTGCCCGTACCCTTGGCCGGGAGTACCAGGCCCTCACGGACCACTCCCCCAACCTGACCATCGCCAACGGCCTCAGTGCCGAGCGGCTCGATGAACAATTGGGAATCGTGGACGGCATCAACGCAGGCCAGGACGGCTTCCGGCTCCTCAAGGGCATCGAAGTGGACATCCTGGAAGACGGCACCCTGGACCAGACGCCGGAAATGCTGGACCGGCTGGACGTGGTTGTTGCCAGCGTCCATTCCAAGCTGCGCTCCGATCACCAGACGATGACCAGAAGAATGCTCGGCGGCATTTCGGATCCGCACACCAACGTCCTGGGACACTGCACCGGCAGGCTGGTCCAAGGTTCGCGGGGCACCCGGCCGGAGTCCGAGTTCGACGCGGCGAAAGTGTTCAAGGAATGCGCGGAGTGGGGCGTGGCTGTGGAGATCAACTCACGGCCGGAGCGGCAGGACCCGCCCGAGCGGCTCATCAAGATGGCCCTCGACGCCGGCTGCCTCTTCAGCATTGACAGCGACGCCCACGCCCCGGGCCAACTGGATTTCCTCCAGTACGGCGCTGAGCGTGCGGAAGCCGCGGGCGTCCCCCCGGAGCGCATCGTCACTACCTGGCCGCTGCAGCAGTTGCAGGAATGGCTGGCCCTGAAAAAGTAGGCCACGCGAAAGAGCCCCCGCCGCCGGCACAGCGGCAGGGGCTCCCGTTCGTGGACGGCTTAGTGGTTTACCGCCTTCTCGGCGCCGACGCCGGTCAGCGAGCGCACTTCCATTTCGGCCTGCTTGGCCGCATCCTCCTTGCGTTTGTCCAGCACGGTTCCCAGCCAGCCCAGGAAGAAGGCCAACGGGATGGACACGATGCCCGGGTTGCTCAGCGGGAAGAACGCGAAGTTGGCTCCTTGGATCATGGAGGTTTTGGCACCAGAAACAACGGGCGAGAAAGTGATCAGCAGGATTGCTGCGGCAAGGCCTCCGTACATGCTCCAGACCGCGCCCTGGGTGGTGAACCTCCGCCAGAACAGCGAGTAGATGATGGTTGGCAGGTTGGCTGAAGCGGCGACGGCGAAGGCGAGCGCAACGAGGAACGCAACGTTCTGGCCGTTGGCGAAGATGCCTCCAAGAATGGCCAGGATGCCGATCACCACCACGGTCCGGCGGGCCACCTTGACCTCGGTGGTGGCGTCCGCCTTGCCCTTGGAGATGACATTCGCGTAGATGTCATGGGCGAAGGATGCCGCCGCGGTGATTGTCAGGCCGGCCACCACTGCCAGGATCGTGGCGAAGGCGACGGCGGAAATGAAGCCCAGGAGCAGCGGTCCGCCCAGATGGAAGGCCAGCAAAGGAGCTGCCGAGTTGACGCCGCCGGGGGCCGACTTGATGGTTTCGGCCCCTACCAGTGCGGCAGCACCGTAGCCGAGCACCAGGGTGAAGAGGTAGAAGAGTCCGATCAGCCAGATGGACCACACCACGGACTTGCGTGCCTCCTTGGCCGTGGGAACGGTGTAGAAGCGCATCAGGACGTGCGGCAGTGCGGCGGTCCCGAGGACCAGGGCCATGCCCAGGGACATGAAGTCCAGTTTGGACGTCTCGGTCTTGCCGTACTGCAGGCCCGGGTTGAGGACTGCGGGGTTGTTGGCGGTTTCGGCTGCGGAGCCGAGGAGGCTGGAAAGGTTGAACCCGTAGATCGCCAGGACCCAGGCCGTCATGACGGCTGCGCCGGCGATGAGCAGGATGGCTTTGATGATCTGCACCCACGTGGTGCCTTTCATGCCGCCGATCAGGACGTACATGATCATGAGGGCGCCGACGACGATGATCACCAAGGCTTGTCCACCCCAGTCGCTGATGCCCAGGAGGAGCGAAATGAGGCTTCCGGCGCCGGCCATCTGGGCCAGCAGGTAGAAGAAGCAGACGGCGAGGGTGGACAGGGCGGCGGCGATGCGGACCGGGCGTTGCCGCAGGCGGAAGGAAAGGACGTCCGCCATGGTGAACTTGCCGGTGTTCCGGAGCAGTTCGGCCACCAGCAGCAGCGCAACGAGCCACGCCACGAGGAAGCCGATGGAGTAGAGGAAGCCGTCGTAGCCATTGATGGCGATGGCGCCGGTAATGCCCAGGAAGGACGCCGCGGACAGGTAGTCGCCGGCGATCGCCGTTCCGTTTTGCGATCCCGTGAAGGACCGTCCTGCTGCGTAATAGTCGGCAGCGGTCTTGTTGTTCCGGCTCGCCCGGAAGACGATCACCATGGTGACCGCGACGAAGAGGGCAAAGATGCCCATGTTCAGGAGCGTCGAGTCTTTCAGGGCAGAAACCTCCACTGCGGGGACCATGGTGTTCACTGGGCTCCTCCGCGGGTCATGGTGCCGGACTTGTCGAACTCATGCCCTTCGATTTCATTGCGGATCTCGGCGGCGATGGGGTCCAGCTTCCGGTTGGAGTAGCTCACGTACCATGCGGTGATGCCGAACGTGGTGACGAATTGGAGCAGGCCCAGGATCAGGCCGACGTTGATGTTGCCCCAGACCTTGATGGACATGAAGCCCACCGCATAGTCGGCCAGCAGGACGTAGGCGTAATACCACAGCAGGAACGCTGCCGCCATGGGGAAGACGAAGCTCCTGTGCCGTTTCCTCAGTGTCTTGAACCGTTCCGTTTGCTGGACTTCCTGGAAGTCCACGGACGCCGCTGCGTCCTGGGGTTGGGCTTCGTTACCCATGGGTTCCTCCTGGTTGTGGTGTGTCCACATCGGCATCGTCTGCGTTACCAGCTCCCGCACGCCAATGTGACTTCACTCACTATCGAACGCCGTCCGAGGCTGGTTCCAGCACCCAGGACCAAGCCGTCGCTCAACGGTCCCGCTGCTGCGCCGAACGGCGGGAGACAGGACGCCGGCGTCGTCCTTTGGCCTGATTGGCTACGCTAGGCTCCATGCCCGATTCCCCGCTCTTCACCGCGGCCGCACTTGCCATGATCGTGCTGGCCGTCGCCGTGGTGGTGGGCGTTGGCCTGAAGGTGGTGCGCTCCTTCCGGGACCTGGGAACCGATGCCGAGCGCGCCACGTACAACACCCTCCATGCAGCATCGCGGGCAGGACAGCACCTCCGCGGCGGATTGACGGAAACGGGGGCCGCCAAGGCCAGCAAACAGTTGCGGACCCTCCTGGCCTGTGATGCGCTGGCCATCACGGACACCGGGTCGGTGCTGGCGTGGGACGGGGTGGCCGAGGACCTGAAGCCCCTCCTGATGGGCCTTGCTTCCGGCGTCCTCACGAGCGGGCGAACCGCGGTTGTCCCGCACTCAGCGAACACCCCGGGAGGCTACAGCGCCGTCATAGCTCCGATTCGTACCGGTTCCCGGGTGGTTGGCTCCGTCGCGGCGCTGGCACCATCGGCAGGCGCGGGGCTGGTCCGGGCCACCAGCGAGGTGGCGGACTGGATCGGCACGCAACTGGAGTTGGCCGAACTGGAATCCTCCCGGACCCTGCTCATGGAGGCAGAGGTCCGTGCCTTGCGTGCCCAGATTAGTCCCCACTTCATCTACAACTCGCTGAACGCCATCGCGTCCTTCATCAACACCGATCCCGCCCGCGCCCGGGAACTCGTGGTGGAGTTCGCCGACTTCACCCGCTACTCGTTCCGACGCCACGGAGACTTCACCACGGTGGCCGAGGAGCTGCGGTGCATCGATCGCTACCTGCTCCTGGAGCGGGCACGCTTCGGTGAACGGGTCCAGGTCAGCTTGCGGGTGGCCCCCGAAGTCCTGAGCACTGTCATACCGTTCCTCAGCCTGCAGCCCCTCGTGGAGAACGCCGTCCGGCACGGCCTCGAGGCCAAGGAAGGACCGGGCCACATCATCATTTGCGCCAACGATTCGGGGGCTTTCGCCGAGGTCACCATCGAGGACGACGGCGTGGGGATGGATCCGGAGCACTTGCGGTCCGTCCTCGCCGGGCACATTGACGGGGACCATGTGGGACTCCGGAACGTCGATGCCCGGCTCCGGCAGGTCTATGGCGACCAGCACGGTTTGGTGATCGAAACCGCCCCCGGCGAGGGCACGCTGATCACCATGCGGGTGCCCAAGTCCCAGCCGGGCCATGACGCGTGAGGCTAGTCTTTAAGCATGATCAACGTGCTCGTCGCTGATGACGAACTGCCCGCCGTGGAGGAGTTGGCCTTCCTGCTGGGGCGTGACGGCCGGATTGGCGCCATCCACCGGGCATCGTCCGGTGCCGAGGCCCTCCGCACCCTTGAGAACGAGTCCGTTGACGCTGTGTTCCTCGACATCCACATGCCCGCTTTGTCAGGCCTGGATATCGCCCGCGCCATTTCCCGCAGCAGCAACCCGCCCGCCGTCGTTTTTGTCACCGCAGACGAAGACTGTGCCCTGGAGGCTTTCGACCTCGCTGCGATCGACTACCTGCTCAAGCCTCTTCGGGCGGAGCGCCTGGCCCGTTCCGTGGACCGGATCAGCGAGCTCATCAAGGATGGCGCCCCGGCCCCTGAGATGATCACGGTGGACCTCGGCAGCACCACCCGGATGATCCGCCGGGACGACGTCAGCTACGTCCAGGCCCAGGGTGATTACGCCCGGCTCCACACGGCCGAGGCGAGTTACCTCATCCGTGTGCCACTCAGCGACCTCGAACAGCAGTGGGCCGAGGCCGGCTTCATCCGCATCCACCGCAGTTATCTGATCGCCCTCAACCACGTGGGACACCTGAAGCTCTCGGCGACCGGTCCCAGTGTCACACTGGCGGGCGCCGAGCTGCCCATCAGCAGGCGGCACCTGCCCGCCGTCCGTGACAAGCTGCAGGCCACTCGCCCCCGGCCGCAAGGATGACGCGCGTTCGGGTCACGGCGCCACGGCAGGCGGCCAGGACGGCCCCCGGAAAGCCCCTGGATGCCGGAGAGGACTCCGATGCCGGTCAGGTCTTCATCCGATCGTTGGTCCGTTCACAGCTGCGCCTGGCCTTGGTGGTGGGCTGCGGCTTCCTGCTGATCCTGGCCGCCTTTGCCACCTTGCTGGTGTACGGACCCGGAATGGCCGAGACCCGCGTGTTCGGGATCCCCCTCGACTGGCTCCTGCTGGGGGCAGGCATCTACCCGGTGATCGGCCTCAGTGCCTGGCTGTTTACCCGGGCGGCCGCACGGAACGAGGCCCGGTACCGCGACCTGGTGGAGGACAAGTGAATCCGGTGGTTGGCTTGACCGCCTTCGTCGCCGTTTCGCTCGCTACGGCGGCCATCGGCTTCTATGGGCTGCGCGTCTCCCGCACCACGGGCGACTTCTATGTGGCCTCCCGCACGGTGCGGCCGTGGTGGAACGCTTCTGCCATCGGTGGTGAGTACTTGTCCGCCGCGAGCTTCCTGGGAGTGGCTGGACTCATCCTGCTGTCCGGGACGGATGCCCTCTGGTTTCCGGTGGGCTACACCGCCGGTTATCTGATGCTCCTGCTCTTTGTGGCCGCTCCCCTGCGGCGCTCGGGCGCCTACACCATCCCCGACTTCACCGAGTCCCGCCTCGATTCGAAAGCCGTCCGGCGGGTCACCAGCCTGGTGGTGGTAGCAGTCGGCTGGCTGTACATCGTTCCGCAACTGCACGGCGCCGCACTCGCCATCCGCATCACCACCGGGCTGCCGTCATGGGTAGGTTCGACGGCGGTGGTGCTGGTGGTGTGCCTCACGGTCGTGGCAGGCGGCATGCGGTCCATCACGTTCGTCCAGGCGTTCCAGTACTGGTTGAAGCTGACTGCCCTGGCGGTTCCCGTGGTTTTCGTCCTGCTGGTGCTCGCGGGCAACGGCACCCCGCCGGAGGCGTCGTTGCCCGCCAATCCAACCGGCCAGGCTGCCGCAAGCGGATACCAGAACATTTCGTTGATGGTGGCCCTGCTGTTCGGCACCTTGGGTCTCCCCCATGTCCTGGTGCGCTTCTACACCAATCCGGATGGGCAGTCCGCCCGGCGCACCACCCTGATCGTGCTTGGACTGCTCTCTGTTTTCTATCTCTTCCCCACGCTGGCCGGGGCCGTGGGCCGCGTGTTTGCCCCGGACCTTGCCCGGGCCGGGCAGTCGGACGCCCTGGTGCTGCTGCTTCCAGGACGGCTGGTGGGCGGTCCTGCGGGCGACCTCTTGTCCGCCCTGGTGGTGGCAGGGGCTTTCGCCGCCTTCCTTTCCACCACCTCCGGACTGGTTGTGTCGCTGTCCGGGGTCATCAGCCAGGACCTTTTTGGAGGCAGCGTCCGCGGTTTCCGCCTCGCAGCGCTGCTGGCCGCCGTCGTTCCCTTGGGTTTCGCCCTCATGACAGACACCTTGGCACTGGCCGGAAGCGTAGGCCTGGTGTTCGCGTTTACGGCCTCAACCATCTGCCCCGTCCTGCTCCTGGGGATCTGGTGGCGCGGACTCACCGATACCGGAGCCATAGCCGGCATGGTGACCGGTGGGCTGCTGTGTGGCGGAGCCATGGTGGCCGGCACTGCACTGGGTGCGGCAGCGGCTCCAGCCTGGCTGGCCCAACCTGCCGCGTGGACCGTCCCGGCCGCCTTCGCTGCAACCATCGGCGTCTCCTTGGCTACCAAGGGCAGAATCCCGTCATCAGTGAACCGCGTGATGACCCGGCTCCACGTCCCCGAACGGCCCGTGGCCACGGAACGCCCCTGACCGGCACCCGTTGTCCGCGGACCGCACAAGGTGGAGAATGTGGCCATGTCCCAACAGCCGGGACCGGCCGAAACCGAACCGCCCGCCGCCCAGCCGCCGTCCTCGCCCAGTATCAGGGCCCAACTGCTGGCCACGGAACACTGGAGCCTGCTGGCTTCCCGAAGCACCACCCAGGGCGAAGTCCTCACCCGCATCAGCATGTTCCTCACCTTCACCTCGGCGAGCCTGCTCAGTGTTGCCTTGGTGGGTAACGCCACCCAGTTCTCGGACGCCTTCCGGGCCTTCGCGCTGACCATCCTCAGCATCGATGTGCTGGTGGGACTGCTCACCCATGTCCGCGTCATGAGCGTCGGCATGGAAGACCTGATGTATGTCATCGCCATGAACAGGCTTCGGGCGGCCTATGTGGACCTGGAACCCGGCATCGCCCCGTACCTGATGGCCGCCTACACCGACGACGAAGCAGGCGCCCGGCGCTCGTATTACTTCCTGGGGGCGCGCAGGGACTTCACGCAGGTTGCCGGAAGCAGCATGGTGTTCATGGGCACGGTCAATGCCGCCCTCATCGGACTGCTGGTGGGGTCTGCACTGCTGATTGCCGGGGTGGCCATGCCCTTGGCTGTTGGAACAGCCATTGTTGCGGCCTTGGCGTTCTTTGCCACGTCACTGTTGCGTGGAAAGCGTCGGTACGACGAGGTCTGGCGGAACAACCCGCCGATCGCGCCAGGTCGCCGGGTTTAGTCGATGGCGGCCATCAGCTCGACCACGCGGTCCAGGAAAGCATCCACCTGGGCCTCCTCGTAGCCGGCATCGCCCTTGGCTGCGCGGAACACGGCACGGCGGACGGTATCCACGCTGAGCGCTTGGTCGTTTTCCAAATACCCGATGAGCTGCACGCACAGGGCGTCGACGTCCTGGACGTTGTAGCTGCGGACCTTCTTGCGGGCGGGCCGCCGGAAGCGTTCACCGTCCGGCCGGTGCAGGCGGCCCCGGAGCACCCCGGAGAGCTTGCCGATCTGGCGCAGCCAGGCTTCCTCGCCCTGTTGGTTGATCAGGTCATCGCGTTCCCTGCGCGCAAAGGCATCTTCAAGACGGTCCAAAGCGGCATCAACACTGTGGGCGTCATAGCCGCCCTTGACGGGATCGAATGCTACATCGCGTACATCGCTGCTGGCCACGGGCTCCGCAGCTCCAACAGGATTCTCGAACGAATTGCGGGCGCGGTTCAGGAAGGCGTCCACCTGCTTGGCGTTGTAGCCGTACTTGCTCCGCTCCACGCGGTCGAACGTTGCGGGAATCTGGCGTCGAATATCCAAAGCCATCAATTATCCTTCGTTGGGTTGTCAGACGCCGCTGAGCAGCGCGAACAGAACATAGGCCACGGGGGCGGCGAACACGATCGAATCCAGGCGGTCCATCACGCCGCCGTGTCCCGGGAGGATGCTGCTCATATCCTTGACGCCGAGTTCGCGCTTGACCATGGACTCCGCGAGGTCGCCGGCCGTGGCAGCGGCAACCATACCGATGGCCAGCACCAAACCAACCCACCACGGCTTGTCCAGGATGAAGAGGCACGCCAGCACGCCAATCACCATGGCACCACCAACAGAACCGGCGAAGCCCTCCCAGGATTTCTTGGGGCTGATCTTTGGCGCCATGGGGTGCTTCCCGAACGACGCTCCCACGATGTACCCGAAGGTGTCATTGGCTACGACGAGCAACAGCATGGTGGCGATCTGCCAGGCCCCGCCGGGAATGCCCTCGGGCCAGAATCCCACCGGTGTGGCGCCGCCGCTTGAATGCAGGGGCAAAGCCGCGAAGCTGATGAGGAACGGCACCCACGCAAGAGTGAAGACTCCCGCGAAGACACTGCGCGGCGCACCGGCGGCGCTTTCGATGGACCGCCACAGGAGCACGGCCACGCAGCTCGCCACCATGGTGAAAAGCAGGCCTTCGAGACCACCAAAGAACGCCGAAACAGGCAACGCGAGGGTACCTGCCATCACCGGAACCACGGGCATACGGGTACCTTGGGCTTCAAGTGCCCGGAAAACCTCCCACACACCCATCACCGCGAATGCCGTCACCAGGAGGACAAAGCCGAGGGGCAGGAACAGCAGTCCCCCCAGAACGGCGATGAGCATGGCAAGTCCGACGCCGATGGCGGCCGGCAGGTTGCGGCCCGCCTTCGGCGTGGGGTTTCCGCGCGGACGCCTGGCGTCCTTGCGGGTTTCGCGTGTCGGGGCCCGCTCAGCGGGCGCCGGCTCTGCCTGGTTCATCAGACCTCGAGCAGCTCGGCTTCCTTGCGCTTGAGCAGCTCGTCGATGCTGTCGACGTGCTGCTTGGTGAGGGCGTCCAGTTCCTTCTCGGCACGTGCGCCCTCGTCCTCGCCGGCTTCGCCGTCCTTGACGAGCTTGTCCAGGGAGTCCTTGGCCTTGCGACGGATGCTGCGGACGGAGACCTTGGCGTCTTCACCCTTGCCCTTGACGATCTTCACGTACTCCTTGCGGCGCTCCTGGGTGAGCTCCGGGATGGTCACGCGGATGACGTTGCCGTCGTTGGACGGGTTGGCCCCAACCTCGGAATCGCTCAGGGCTTTCTCAATATCGCGCAGGGCGGACTTGTCGTAAGGGGTGATCAGGATGGTGCGGGCATCCGGCACCGCGAAGGAAGCCAGCTGCTGCAGCGGAGTGGGCGTGCCGTAGTATTCCACGATCACCTTGTTGTAGAGCCCGGGGTTGGCCCGGCCCGTACGGATCGAGGCGAAATCCTCCTTGGCTACCTCAACCGCCTTGTCCATCTTTTCGCCGGCTTCGAGCAAGGTTTCTTCGATCACGGGGTCTCTCTCCTCAAATAGTCGCTGCCCGGCTTCGGGCGGCCATGCACAGTAAAGTTCCGCCACCAAGGGCGGATGGTCCTGGAAATATCCTAGCCGCTGCTACGGAGTAACCAGCGTTCCCAGCGTTTCTCCGCGGATGGCGCGGGTAACGTTGCCCTCGCCTTCCATGCCGAACACCACCATGGAGAGCTTGTTGTCCTTGCACATGGTCATGGCAGTCTGGTCCATCACGCGGATGTCGCGGCGCAGGGCGTCGTCATAGCTGAGGACGTCGAGCTTCTCGGCGGCCGGGTCCTTCTTCGGGTCTGCGGTGTAGACGCCATCCACACCGCTCTTGGCCATCAGGACCACGTCGGCGTGTACCTCGAGGGCACGCTGCGCGGCAACGGTGTCCGTGGAGAAGTACGGCAGGCCTGCGCCGGCACCGAAGATGACCACACGGCCCTTTTCCATGTGGCGGATGGCACGGCGGGGAATGTAGGCCTCTGCCACCTGGCCCATGGTGATGGCGCTTTGGACGCGGGTCTCGACGCCGGCCTGCTCCAGGAAGTCCTGAAGGGCAAGGCAGTTCATGACCGTACCGAGCATGCCCATGTAGTCGGCACGGGAACGGTCCATCCCGCTCTGCGAGAGTTCAGCGCCACGGAAGAAGTTGCCTCCGCCCACCACGATTGCTACTTCGACGTCGGAAACAGCGGCGGCGATCTGCTTGGCAATGGCACGTACGGTTTCGGGATCGACGCCGAGCTTGCCTCCGCCGATGACCTCGCCGGAAAGCTTCAGAAGCACACGGCGGCGGGTCTTCTCGGGCTGGATTGCAGTGTTGTCGGTTTCCATGGTGCCTTCCCGTTGGTGGACTTTGGCTAGATTACAGTGCTGTGGGTCCGTACAGGTACTTACCCGGACGGGTGCATGAAAAAGGGGCGGCCACCGAAGTGACCACCCCTTTTCATGACTTGCTAGTTTCCGACGCGGAAACGGGTTACTGCGGTTGCCTTGACGCCGGCCTCTTCGAGGACCTGTGCGACGGTCTTCTTGGAGTCCTTGGCGAATGCCTGGTCCAGGAGTACTTCACCCTTGTAGAAGCCGGTCACGCGGCCTTCGACGATCTTGGTGAGGGCTGCTTCCGGCTTGCCTTCGGCCTTGGCGGTCTCTTCGGCGATGCGGCGCTCGGACTCGACGAGCTCGGCCGGAACGTCCTCGCGGGTGAGGTAGTTCGGAGCCATGGCTGCAACGTGGACAGCGACGTCGTGTGCGGCGGTGGCAGCGGCTTCGCCTTCACCGTCAACAGCAAACAGAACGCCGACCTGTGCCGGGAGGTCCTTGGAGGTCTTGTGCAGGTAAGCGTCAACCGTGGTGCCCTCGATGCGGGAGATACGGCGGACAACAACCTTTTCGCCGAGGACTGCGCCCTCTTCGATAACGACGTCGGCAAGCTTCTTGCCGTCGACCTCGGTGGCGAGCAGGGTTTCGAGGTCGGCAGCGCCGGACTCGACTGCTACGTTGAGGACCTTGTCAGCCAACTGGATGAACTTGTCAGCCTTGGCGACGAAGTCGGTCTCGCAGTTGACCTCGATCATTACGCCCACGCCGCCGGTGACCTTGGCAGCAACCAGGCCCTCCGCGGTGGAGCGGCCTTCACGCTTGGTAGCGCCCTTGAGGCCCTTGATGCGGATGATTTCGATGGCCTTCTCGGCGTCACCGTTGGCCTCGTCAAGAGCCTTCTTGACGTCCATCATGCCGGCGCCGGTGCGCTCACGCAGGGCCTTGATGTCAGCAGCAGTGTAGTTCGCCATGTGAACCCCTCTGTGTAGAAATTTTTGTGTTTACGTACTGACAGGACGGCAACCCACCCCGTGGGCCGCCATCCTGTCAGTTGCCCCCGATGCGGTGGCCCGCCTCAGGGAAGGTCCAGATTTACTTGGCTTCGGCTTCGCCGGCTGCAGCCTCAGGAGCCTCAGCTGCTTCAGGAGCTTCGGCTGCTTCAGCGGCCGCTGCTTCTGCCTTGCTGCCTTCGAGGAGCTCGCGCTCCCACTCCGCCAGCGGCTCTTCCGGAGCTTCGGTGGTGCCGGTAGCGCGCTGGTTGCGGGCGATGAGGCCCTCGGCAACGGCGTCGGCAACAACGCGGGTGAGCAGGTTGACGGAGCGGATGGCGTCGTCGTTGCCCGGGATCGGGAAGTCGACCTCGTCCGGATCGCAGTTGGTGTCCAGGATGGCAACAACCGGGATGTTCAGCTTCTTGGCTTCGTCGACAGCCAGGTGTTCCTTCTTGGTGTCAACAACCCACAGAACGGAAGGAGCCTTGGTCAGGTTGCGGATACCACCGAGGTTGGACTCAAGCTTGGTGAGTTCGCGCTTGAGGAGCAGGAGCTCCTTCTTGGTGTAACCGGAGCCGGCGACGTCCTCGAAGTTGATCTCTTCGAGTTCCTTCATGCGCTGGATACGCTTGGCGACGGTCTGGAAGTTGGTGAGCATACCGCCCAACCAACGCTGGTTGACGTACGGCTGGCCAACGCGGGTAGCCTGCTCGGCAATTGCTTCCTGAGCCTGCTTCTTGGTGCCAACGAACAGGACGGTGCCGCCGTGGGCGACAGTAGCCTTGACGAACTCGTAGGCGCGGTCGATGTAGGACAGCGACTGCTGGAGGTCAATGATGTAGATGCCGTTGCGCTCCGTGAAGATGAAGCGCTTCATCTTCGGGTTCCAACGACGGGTCTGGTGTCCAAAGTGGACGCCGCTGTCAAGCAGCTGGCGCATGGTTACGACGGGCATGCCGACGCTCCTTCCGGCAGGTCATTCATGAGAGAGCCCATAGGGCTGCTCTTACCCTGCCAATAGTTGACGGTTGTTCAGCCGCTGCCCGGACGGGCACGGCTCCTGGTATCCATTGCACTTCCCATCCGGCATGGTTCATGGCCGGACCGCAGGAGGCACAATCCTCCGCAGCCTGAAGCCACAAGGCTTCGCTGGTGGAGGGCTGGATACGCGTAGTCAGCCTGAGTCCCCCGCACATCTGAATGAGACATGCTCCTGAACAAGCTTGAGGGCACAGCAAACTGCTCCACTTAGTGTACTACAGCGGACCCACTCTTTTGACCGGCCATCGAGGCCGCTTGTCCACATAGGGCGCCGCCCAGATGGCTCCACGCCCCGGTGTGCGGAAGCCTTGGGGAATGGCCATCACCAAGCTCATTCCACTGGTCCTTGCCGCCCTGCTGGCCGGCCCCATCGATGCTCCCATCCCGGCTCCGGCACAGCAACAGTGGGCGTGGCCGCTCGCCCCCAAACCATCCGTCCGGCGGACCTTTGACCCGCCGGACAAGCCATGGCTCAGTGGCCACCGGGGCGTCGACCTGGGACCAAAGCACGACGCCGGTTTGGTCACCACCGCCTTGGAGGTCACCTCGCCGGCAGATGGCACCGTGACGTTTGCCGGGGTGGTGGTGGACCGGCCCGTCCTCACCATTGACCACGGCGGCGGGCTCCGCAGCAGTTTTGAACCGGTGACCAGCGAGCTAAAGCCCGGCGACCACGTAGCCAAGGGGGACGTCATCGGCACCGTGGCCACCATGTCCGGATCAGGCCATTGCCCCGGCACATGCCTGCACTGGGGTGTCCGCCGCGGCGAGGAGTACATCAACCCCCTGGGATTGGTTCAGGACCTCAGGCCCTCCATCCTCCTACCGCTGGACTGAGTGCCTCAGACGATAGCCGAGACTCCCGTGATGGCGCGGCCGGTCACCAGGGTGTTGATCTCGTGCGTGCCTTCATACGAGTAGATGGCCTCGGCGTCAGCGAAGACTTTGGCCATGCCGTAGTCCGTGACAATGCCGTTGCCACCAAGGATGCTCCTGCCCAACGCGACGCTTTCGCGCATGCGGGCAGTGGTAAAGGCCTTTGCCAGCGCGGACTGTTCATCCCGGGCCACACCGGCGTCTTCCAGCTGGGCCAACCGCACCATCATGCCCATGGATGCCACCGCGTTGCCCAGGATCTGGACCAGCTGGTCCTGGATCAATTGGAAGGCTGCCAAGGGACGGCCGAACTGCTGGCGCTCCACGGCGTAGCTGCGGGCAATGTCGAACGCCGCAAGCTGCAGCCCCACAGCTTGCCATGCAACGGCCAGGCGCGTGACCTTGAGGACCTTGTTGGTGTCGCGGAAGCTGTTGGCATGGGCAAGCTTGAAGAACTCCGGGACCACTACATTGTCCAGCGTGATGTCGGCATTCTGGACGGTGCGCAGCGAAATCTTGTTCTCGATCTTGCTGGCGGAGAAACCCGGAAGGGATGTGTCCACCAGGAAGGCTTTGACCTGGTTGTCCTCCACATCCTTGGCGTAGATGACCACCCAATCAGAGAAGGTGGCGTTACCGATCCAGCGCTTGGCGCCGTTGAGTACCCAGGTGTCACCCTCGCGCCGGGCGGTGGTCCGCGTACCACCGGCCACATCGGATCCGCCGAGCGGCTCGGTCAGGCCGAATGCGCCAATCTTCTTCAGCGCATAAATGTCCGGCAGCCAGGCAGCCTTCTGCTCCTCGGAAGCCAGGGCTTCTATGGAGCCCGTGAACAGGCCATCGTGGACGCCCATGAAGGTAGCGATCGACGCATCTGCCCTCGTGACTTCCGCATGGAGGATGCCGGCGAAGAGGTTTGAATAGCCTTGCCTGCGGACGGGGCTCACGAGGTCGAGCTCGGCAAGTTTGGGGATCAGTTCCATGGGGAATTCCGCGCGGTTCCAGCAGTCCACCGCCACGGGCTTGACCTCCCGTGCAAGGAATTCGCGGACTTCTGCCAGACGGTCCTGCTCCTTGCCGGTCAGCAGTTGCTCGAACGCATAGAAGTCGCCGTCGGCATACGGAAGGGTGGAGGGATCGAAGGCGGGGTTGGGCATGTTCTCTCCTTCAGGGAGTGGTCCGCGATGACCACAGCAGGGCAGTAGAAGTTACCGATGAGTATATGTTACTGACCAGTAACATACCTCATCGGTCCACTCCCCCGCAACGCAGAAGACCCCGGACAGCAAAGGAGCCGCGGCCGACGTCTTACGTCAACCACGGCTCCCGTGAGGTAGGGCTACTCGGACTTGAACCGAGGACCTTAGGATTATGAGTCCCGCGCTCTAACCAGCTGAGCTATAGCCCCGTGGATGCCCGGGAAACCGCCGCAAAGCAACTGTTCCGGGCAAAGCACTCCAGCAATTCTAATAGCTGTGAAGGAGTGCTTTGGTCACACCACCTTGTCCTCGTACGTGGCCCCGCGGTACAGGTCCTCGAACGTCTCCAAGGTGCCGTTGATGCTGTGTGGCTCAACCATTTCGCGGCTGACTTTACCCATGGCCTGCAACTGGTCCTCCGGCAGTTCCACGAGCTTGGTGATCTTGGCGGCCAACTCAGTGCTGTCGTTCGGCGTGAACAAGTACCCGTTCTCGCCGTCACGGACCAGGTGCGGCAGGGCCATGGCATCGGCCAGGAGCACAGGCGTGGAGGCGGACATTGCCTCGAGCGTTACGAGGGATTGCAGTTCAGCCGTGCCGGGCATGCAGAAGATGTCGGCCTTGATGTAGGCCTCGCGCAGGTCTTCGTCGCTCGCGAGGCCCAGGAACTTCACCCGCTCACCCAGTCCAAGCCTTGCGACCTGGGCTTCGAGGGCAGGACGGACTTCACCGCCGCCAACGATCTCCAGGTGGACGTTGAGTTCGCGCGGAGTCTTTGCGATGGCGTCGATCAACACGTCCACGTGTTTCTCTTCGGCGAGCCGTCCGGCGAAGAGAACGGTGGGGTCGGCGTGCCGCTCAATGGTTTCCCCGGGTTGGAGTTCGTAGGCCGCGGAGTCGATGCCATTGGAAAGCGGCAGGACCTTGCGGAGGAAGGCGTGCTGGTGCATGGCCTTCGCCGCCAAGGGCGTGGGCGTGGTGACCACCTGGGCCTGGCCCATGACCTTGCCCATGTCCTTCCAGGAGATCCGGCCGACGATGTTCTTGAACCACTGCGGGAAGGGAAGGAACGGGTTCAGGTTCTCCGGCATGAAGTGGTTGGTGGCTACGATCCGGATGCCACGCTTCACGGCCTCGTACAGGACGTGCTCGCCGATCATGTAGTGGCTCTGGATGTGCACCACGTCCGGCTGGACCTTGTCGAAGAGGAGGCTGATTTCCTTCTTGATCTCCCACGGAAAGCAGATCCGGAAGTACTCGTGCGTGGGGACGCTGTGCGAACGGAGACGGTGGACGGTGGCCTCGTCACGGAATTCCGTGAAGCTCTTGCCCTTGTCCTGCCGGCAGGCCAGCACGTGCACGTTGTGACCGCGCGCCGTCATTCCCTTGGCCAGGCGGTAGCCGAACTGTGCGGCGCCGTTGACGTGCGGCGGGTAGGTGTCCGCCGCGATCAGGATGGTAAGGGGTTTGTTGGTGTCGGGAATGGTCACGATGGAGAACTCCTGATGGTCACGGTGCGGACAGCATGAGTGGTGGCAATGCTGCGGTGTCGCCGGTTTGCCGGTCCGCCGAGGCGGTGGCGCAAGGTACTGCACTCCCCTAGGCCTTCCGGTGGGGTCCCTTCGCGTCCTTCTTGCGCTTGGTGACTTCCGGGTGGTGGCGGCTCAGGGCAATAACCCCCACGATAGCAAGGACAGCCGCCGCAGCCATGGCGATTGCCATGACGGCGTGGACATCGGGACGAAGCTCACCCAGGATGACGATGCCGATCGCAATGCCCACCATGGGGTCGATCACAGTCAGTCCGGCGATGACCAGGTCGGGTGGACCGCTGGAGTAGGCGCTCTGCACGAACCACGAGCCCAGGCCACCGGCCGCGGCGATGGCAATCAGGGTGTACCACTGGACGTTGAGCAGGAACAGTCCGTTGGGATCCAGCAAATGCTTGCCGATGATGCGGGTCAGGACGGCGACGAAACCGAACAAAACGCCCGCGCCGAGAATGTAGACGAAGGCACTCATACGGTGTTTGAAGAGGACAGCGAGTGTACCGAAGACCCCAACCGCCAGGGCCAACAGCAAGACGATCGTCAGTTCATCGTCACCGCTGACGTGATGGTTTTCCTGCGTCACAAACACAGCCAGCAACACAAACAAGGCCGAGCCCGTGACGCACGCGCTGATAGCTACCACGGTGGCTCGGTTGATGCTGAGCCCTTGGTCCTTGGCGTTGACCACCGTGGTGATGACCAAGGCGATGGCGCCGATCGGCTGGACCACCGTCAACGGTGCAGAAACCAGGGCGATCGCGTTCGAGGCCATGCCCAGGCACAACAGCAGGAGCCCGAACATCCAGCGCGGATTGCGAAGCAGTCGGAGGAAGCCGTTGGAGCTCAGCGCCAGGCCTCCGGTATCGGCCTTGACCGCGCTGCCTTGGCGCTGGGCGCCGACGGCGAGGAAGAATGCGCCAAGCACCGCAAGGAAAACCGCAAGCCACACCATCAGCCGCGTCCGCCGTCGTCGTTCTGCAGTTCCTTGCCTTTCCGCAGGATGGCCCAAAAGTAGTTGTAGGCAGCGATCCAGTGCCCCACAAGCCCCATTCCGAGGAACGTCCAGGCGGCAACGAAGTACACGTCCGTGAAAGGCAACGGCAGCTTGGACAGCACCAGCAACGGGGTCCCCAACAGCAGCAGGGCCGTGCGGATCTTGCCCACCACGCTGACGGGCAGGTCCGGGTGGTTCCGGAAGTAGATCAGTGAAGCTATGGCCAGGACTGCGTCCGGAACTACCAGCGCGGCCAGGTACCACCACTGCACGACGCCGGCAATCGCCAGGGTGACCGCCACCGCGATGAGGGCCGCACGGTCCGCCATGGGATCCAGGATTCGGCCAAGTTTGGACGTCTGGTCGAAGCGCCGGGCGATGTAGCCGTCAACCCAGTCCGTGCTGCCCATGACCACCAGGACCAGGACGGCAAAACCGTACTCTTTCTGGGCAAGGACCAACCAGACGAAGAGCGGGACGCCCATGAAACGCAAAACGGTCAGGACATTGGGAACCGTGAAAATGAGGTCATGATCCACTTGGGGACGGTCAGGGCGTGATCCAGCACCGATCAGCCTCATCATGTCCCCCTTCCCCTCGTTTTCAGTGTGTGCGGTGCGTCAGAGTGCTATTTCTTCAGCAACTTGCGCAACGCGAACACAAAAACGGCTGCGGCTGCCCCGAAGGCGGCCAGGTCCTTCCAACGGGCCTTGAGGCGCCCAGCGAGGTCCTCGGGGACGGATTCGCTGACGCCGGCGAACCTGGCGGCGGCGAACTCCCGTCCTTCCTGAAGCTTTTGGTTGGCGCTGTCCACAAGGGCCTGGCCCTGCTTCTTGACGTCCAACTGCTCACCAAGTTCATCGCGGACACCCGTGAGGTGCTCACGGCGCTTGTCCAGCCGGCGGCGCAGTTCGGCCTCCGTGGGTGCCTTGACCGCGTCGGCTTCCTTGGCAGCTTCCTTGGCTGCTTTCTCTGCCTTGGCCTTTTCAGCCGCAGCCTGTTTCGCGGCCTTTGCCGCATTGGCTGCAGGCGAGTTGGGATCAAGGATGGATTCGTCGAAGGCCGAACCTTCCTTGGCGATGCCAAGATCATGCTTGATGCCGCGGATGGTGTCCTCGGGAACCAACGGCATGGCCTTCTTGAACTTGGCGACCCCGATCAAGGCACCGAGTGCCACGATCAACAGGAAAACAGCGGAAACGATCAAAGCGGCCAACCAGCCGGGCATGATGGTTGCCAGGCCGAGGATGGCGGCCACCACCAGGGCGATGACCAAAAGTGCCAGGAATACCAGTGCGACGCCGAAGAAGGCACCGGCGATACCAACCTGCGTCGCCTTGCGCTTGAGCTCGACTTTGGCCAGCGCAATCTCGTCGTTGAGTTGCCGTGGAGCCAACCGCGCAACAAGCTTGAGGGTTTTCGGCAAAGTACGGATGGCCGGACCTCTGCCTGTCCGGCTGGTGTGACGTCCACTCATGGGTTCCGCCTAACTGCTTCCTCTGGGCTTCGTGATGGGCAAACGCGGCTGAAAAGCAGGCCACGGGCACCTGACCTCAAAACTATCATTCAGGTTCCTGCTCACCTTCCGCGTGCCAGTGCGCGGCGCGCCCCTGCAGGGCTAAAAAATCTGATGTTTCGGCCATAGGATAGATGATCGTGACGAACCCCATAGCCCCGGGCGATTCCCTGAGCCGACGCGAAAAACTTGTCTACATACTTCTTCTGGGCGCGCTCACAGCGCTGGGCCCGTTTACGGTGGACCTCTACCTCCCGGCATTCCCGGCACTTGAGGATAGTTTTGGCGTGTCGGCGGCGGCGATCCAGCTCACACTGACGGGCACGACGGTCGGTTTCGGCCTGGGCCAGTTGGTGGTGGGCCCCTTCAGTGACAAGTTCGGGCGGCGCCTTCCGTTGATCCTGGCAACGGCTGTGCACATCGGATCCTCTCTTGGTGCCGCCTTGTCCACCGACATTGGGCTGCTTTCGCTGTTCCGCGTGCTCATGGGCATCGGGGCTGCGGGCGGCGGCGTGGTGGCGATGGCCATGGTGCGCGACTTGTTCCACGGCTATGCGATGGTCCGGATGTTCTCCCGGATGTCACTGGTCAACGGCCTTGCCCCGATCCTGGCACCGATCATCGGCTCACAGCTTCTGCTGGTATTCCCCTGGCCCGGCATTTTCTACTTCCTTGCCTGCTACGGCACGCTGGTAATCCTTGCCTCCATCTTCTTCATCAAGGAAACCCTCCCCGCGGACCAGCGGGGGAAGTCCGATGCCACGGTGGGACAGCGGTACAAAACTGTCCTGACTGATCGAGTCTTCGTGGGCATGCTCATGGTGGGAAGCCTGAACTTCGGCGGCTTGTTTGCCTACCTCTCGGCATCGACGTTCCTGTTCCAGGACATCTACGATTTCTCCCCGCAGGAATACGGCATCCTCTTCGGAGTCAACTCACTGGGCATCGTTGCCGGTGTACAGATCAGCTCCCGGCTGATCAAGCGGGTTGCGCCGCAGTGGATCGTCGCCGGCGCCACGGTCTTCCTCCTGCTGATGGCCGTCCTCATCATCGTCCTGGACCTCCTGCACGTTGGCCTGTGGGGCATCCTCATTCCGTTGTGGTTCTACATCTGTGCCACGGGCTTCATGTTCCCTTGCGTCCAGGTGTTGTCGCTGGCAAACCACGGCGCCCGCGCCGGAACCGCAGCATCCTTGCTTGGCGCCTCGCAATTCACCATGGCAGGCATCGTTCCGCCGGTGGTGGGCTGGCTTGGCGTGAGCTCGGCCGTCCCCATGGGTGCGGTCCAGGCAGTGTGCATTGCCGGAGCGATCGCCGCGCTGTGGCTGGTGGTCCGGCCGCGTACCGTGCCGTCAATCCATTGACACTGCAGCCCTCCATCTGCTGACAGGACCGACGACCTGGCCATGACTGTCACCACCGCCCCGTAGGCTGGGACCATGACGAAAAAACCGCACCGCAACGGCCGGGGACTGTTCCTCGGAGCCGTGCTTGGCGCCGTCGTCGGGGCGCTCTTGGGCCGGCTGGCCGGTAGCGCGCTCTTCGGCGCGATCCTTGGCGCGGTCATCGGAGCCGCCGTGCTGTACCGGGTCAACCCCGGCCCCTGGAACCGGCAGTAGCCACACCTCCCCATCCGGGCGCCGGCAAGGCAGAATGGTGGCCAGCCGGGGATACCCGTGCAACACCTGTGAAGGGGACATCACATGAGTGCGGCTGTGGGCTTGAGGGGTACGGTACGTGGCGCGGCTGCCTTGCGAAGGTTGCCGCTGACGCTGGGACTCATCGCGGTCCTGTGGATCATCGGGGCAGCAACGGGAAGCGTGCTGGCCGGGCCAAGCGAGCCACTCCTGGAGCAGGTGGGCCTGGGCCTGGCCGTGGAACCTGGACCGTGGTGGTCCGTTTTCACCTCAGGATTCTTCGCGTCATCGCTGCTGGACTACCTGGCTTGCACGGCGATGATCCTGGTTGGCGTGGGAATCGCCGAACGCACCATGGGACCATGGCTGGCGCTGGCCGCTTTCGTGGCAGGAACGGCGCTCAGCGCCTTGGTGGTGGTTGTCCTGGTGGAGTTCGGTACGGACAACAGCGACCAGTGGCTCAGCTTCCTGGGCGGCGAATACGTCGTGGGTGCCTACGGTGGAGCGGCGGCGGCCCTGGGATGCTCGACGGCGGCACTTGAGGCGCTTTGGCGGCGGCGCCTCAGGACGTGGTTGCTTGCCGCCACGCTGATGTTCGCCTTGTTTGTTGGCGTGGCCCAAGCGCTTCAGGCCTTGGCTGGTGCCGTGATCGGCATCCTGGCAGGTTGGGGCATCCAGTCCCTTGTCCTGCGGCGCAAGGCAGGCTCCTTCCATTCCTCGAGCCTCCGCGAAACCCGGTTCCTGGTAGGTACCGTGGTTGGCGTCTTCGCGTTGGGGCCGCTGCTGACCCAGGTGACGGGAACGTTGGACGTGGGGCCGCTCTCCGTCGTGTCCCAGGTGATGTTGCAGGCCAGTCCCACCATGGACGAAGTCCAGGAAGCCTGCGACAACGACAAGAGCTGCGTGACCCTGCAAAGCGTGGTGGGCGTCCAGAGCTTCGGGGCCACCATCCTCACCGTGATCCCTGTATTGCTGCTCCTGGTGTGTGCGGAAGGGCTCCGAAGGGGACGCCGGCTGGCCTACAGGCTCACGCTGGCCATCCAGCTGTACCTCGCCGCCGTGACGACGTTCACCATCGTCCAATACGCCACCGACCCGGAAGTGACGCTGGGCAGCGATGACGTGGGATTCCTGCTCCTGTACGCTGTGCCGGCCATCCTGGCACCGCTCATCATCGCTTTCCTCCTGCTCGGCAACCGCCACAAGTTCCGCGTCGAATCAAGCGACGCGGGCTACCGGGTCCTGGGCAGGACCACCTTGGCCATGACCGGCGCAGCGGTGATCCTCTACGCGGCCGCATGGTTCCTTGAAGGAAACCCGGACCGTTCCACCCCCTGGGACCTGCTGGGCCAGTTGACGCACATCCTGGTCCCTTTCCCGGTCCCGTTTGTTACCGAGCTCCCCCAGGGGCTTTTCAGCACTGTCCTGTACGGCCTTGGAGGGGACATCATCTGGCTGTGTATTTTGCTGTTGGTGCTGAACAACTTCCAGCGGTTCAGGACGCTCGCTACGGATCCGGCCGCGGACCTGGGGCATGCCCGCGAACTCATTCACGACGGCGGCAACTCGCTTTCGTGGATGGCGCTCTGGGACAACAACCAGTACTGGTTCACGCCCGACCGCAAAGCAGGCCTTGCCTACCAGGTCCACAACGGCGTGGCCCTCACGGTTGCGGGTCCCTTCGGGGCCAAGGAACACCACTCCGGCGCGGCCACCGGGTTCCTCGCCCATTGTGCAGCCCAGGGCCTTACGCCCTGCTTCTATTCGGCCACCGACGAGCTGGACGCAGCGCTCATGCCCCGGGACTTCCGCAAGCTGGAGGTGGCCGAAGAGACGCTGCTGAACGTACAGACCATGACGTTCAAGGGCAAAGAGTGGCAGAACGTCCGGACAGCATTGAACCGGGCGGAGAAGCTCTCCATCAAAGACCACTGGCACCACTACCACCTCATGCCTCCCGGCATCCGCGCGCAGCTTGCGGAGATCTCCGAAGAGTGGGTCGCTGACAAGGCCCTCCCGGAGATGGGCTTCACCCTGGGTGGCCTCGATGAGCTGAAGGATCCCGAGGTGCTCTGCTGCGTGGCCGTGGACGACGACGGCCTGGTGCACGGCGTCACCAGCTGGTTGCCGGTCTTCAGCGATGGCGTGGTGACCGGCTGGACCCTGGACTTCATGCGGCGCCGTACCACGGGATTCAAGGGCGTCATGGAGTTCCTGATCGCATCGGCCGTGACCCACTTCAAGGAAGATGTCCCGCAGATTTCCTTGTCCGGCTCACCCCTTTCCAACACGGGCTCCGCACCGGACGAGGGCGACCACAGTGCACTGGACCGCGTCCTGGCGCTGCTGGGCAATGCCCTGGAACCGATGTACGGCTTCAAGTCCCTCGCGGCCTTCAAATCGCGGTTCCAGCCTGAGCACCGCACCCTGTACATGTACTACCGGGATCCCCTGTCCCTGCCGGCCATCGGATTGGCTGTGGGCTCCGCCTACCTCCCCGGCCTGTCCCCTGCCCAAAGCGCCGGATTGCTCCGCCAGATGGTAGCCCGGGAGGCGGCCGCATGAGCAAGGGACGGACGCGGCCGCGATGAACGACATCCTGAAAATCGAGATCACCGGCCCCGTGGTCATGACCATCGCCGTGGTGGTTGGCGTGGGCACGTTCCTGCTGCTCTTCCTCCGGCCCTCCTCGCGCTGGGCCATGACGGCGGTGCTGGGCATCTCCGTGGCTGCCTTGGTGGGCTGGTTGACGGTGTGGCTCGTGGAGGACGTCATGGACGTGTTCCACGTGGGCCTCACTCCCAGGGTGTGGTTCTGGGTCATCACGGGTTTCGCGGCCCTGGGGCTGGCTATTGTCACTTTCCGCCACAGTCCCCGGTGGCGGAAGGTTGCGGCAGCCATCTCCATTCCCGTCTTCCTGCTGGTCACAGCCCTGGGCGTCAATACCGAGTTCGGGCTGAACAACACCTTGGGTTCGGCACTGGGCATTCCTACCGAGGATCCCATCCAGCTGTCCAAACCCAACCCAGACGACCCCATCCCCACGGGCCCGCTCTGGCAGAGTTGGAAGCCGCCGGCCAACATGCCTTCCCAGGGCAAGGTGGGAACCCAGGTCATTCCGGCTACGGCATCCGGGTTCAACGCCCGCCCTGCCGGAATCTACCTGCCTCCTGCGGCCCTGACGGAGAATCCGCCCAAGCTCCCGCTCTATGTGCTCATGATGGGCCAACCGGGGCTGCCGGACCCGCAGTACGTGGCGGCGGCGTTGGATGATTTCGCTGCGAAGAACAACGGGCTCGCACCGATCGTGATCGTGGCCGACCAGATCGGCCCGGACCAGGACGACACCCTCTGCCTCGACACTGCCACCTACGGCAACGTGGAGAAATACATCAACGTGGACGTGGTCAACTGGGCCAAGGAAAACCTGAACATCCTTCCGGACCGGGACCACTGGACCATTGCCGGTTACTCCAACGGCGGGCAATGCGCCATTTCCTTCGCGGTGAAGTATCCAAAAATGTGGGGCAACGTGGTGGACATCTCAGGTGAAGAATTTCCCGGCGCCGAGGACCCGGCCGGCAACCTTGCGGAGATCTTCCACGGCGACCAGGCCGCCTACGACGCCCAAAAACCCATCAACATCATGAAGGGCAAGCAGTTCCCGGACACCACTGCGGTTTTCACGGCCGGCTCGGACGACGTTGTGTACGTTGCCGCTGCCAAGGCCGTCTCTGCCGCGGCGAAGGCCTCCGGGATGACGGTGACGTACTACGAGGTGCCCAACGGCGGACACGTCGGCATCGCCTTGAACGCCGGGCTGGTCAAGGGCTTCGAGGTCCTCTACCCGCGCCTGGGATTGTCCCGCTAAGCCAAGTCCGCCCCTGTTGTGGCGGGTGCCCGGACGATAAAGTTGAGGTGTGCCACATTGGCAAGAGCTGCAGCCGCTACCGGCACCATGGCAGCGTCGGGATGAGCGCATCCTGCCGCTGTGGTGGGACCGGCTGTGCTCCGTGACCAGTCCCCAATCAGCGGCCCTCTACGCCGCCGGCCTGTTCACCGACGATCGCCGCCGCCCCATCGCCCAGTGGTTCAATCCCGAGGCCGATGCTGCGCTGCTGGTGGCTCCCGAGACATCACCGGAATGGCCGGTCCAGCGGTTTGGTATTTTCTATGCGCCACCGGGCGGAGGCTTCACGCGCGTCTACTCTGCGCCCCATGAGTGGCACCCACGGGAGCCAAGGACTCCGCCAACAGAGCAGGAGGCTTTCCTTGCGGCGGTGGCCGAGGCCTCGCGCTTCCTCCAGGTGGAAATGGACTTCGTCTAGGCAAAAAATGAACCCCGCACCGGCGTGTAGCCGGTACGGGGTCCGTGCGCTCCTCCGACTGGACTTGAACCAGTAA
>NZ_JBIVGX010000002.1:279771-313986 GCF_044748905.1 Paenarthrobacter sp. NPDC089714 | reverse complement strand
GTAACCCTTCGATTAACAGTCGAATGCTCTGCCAATTGAGCTACGGAGGATTGAAGCGGTAATTAGCTTAACAGGGCTCAGCCGAAAAGCGAAATCGACTCGGAATACCCCCTGGGGGTATAAAAATACCCCCGTTCCGGAGATCCGAAACGGGGGTATGTGTGCGCTCCTCCGACTGGACTTGAACCAGTAACCCTTCGATTAACAGTCGAATGCTCTGCCAATTGAGCTACGGAGGATTGAAGCGGTAATTAGCTTAACAGGGCTCAGCCGAAAAGCGAAATCGAGCCTCAGGCCTCAGCCCGCAGTGCCCGGCGCTCCATTTCCAGCTGCATCAGCTCGCGGTTCAACCGCTGGAATTCCTCCGGATGGGCTGCGGCATCCAGGCGTTGCAGCTGGCCCATCTTGTCTGCTTTGATGCGGGTGATCTGCAGCTCGAACAGCCGGGCGAGGATGTCCCGGCAATACCGCTGCATTGCCTCGGGTGTGCTCGCCGGCAACGGAGTCACCGCCAACTCGGACACCAAGGGCCGCAACGGCTCGGGAACCTCTTGGCGGACCTTCTCCACCCAGGCCACGGGATCGGCCGCCTGGGCTACTCCCGTCGCCCTGATGGCCGCATGGAGCGCCGCGTACGCCGGAGTGGCAAAGTAGGACGCCTCGAAACGCTCCCAGTTTCCCTCGCCCAGGACTCCCGGCTCCTGCAGCACCACTTCCAAGGCCTGCCGCTCCATCCCCGCAACGGGGTCGCGGGGGTCGGGACGGTTGAACGCCGGACCGTTCGACGGCGGTGCTGCCGCCGTCTGTTGCTCCGCCGGACCCGCCGTGGCTGTGCCGGAGGCTGCCCGTTTGGCCGCCGCCCCGACATACCGGCTGACTTCCTCGATGGGCATTCCGAGCCATCCTGCGAGTTCGCGCGTATAGGCCGGACGGATTCCTGAGTCCCTGATCTGCGCCACCACCGGCGCAGCTTCCCGGAGAGCAGCGACGCGGCCCTCCACGGTGTCCAGGTTGTGCTTGCGCAGCGAGGCCCGGATGGCGAACTCAAAGAGCGGCTTGCGGCTGGCGATGAGTTCGCGCACGGCCGGGTCGCCTTTGAGTTGGCGAAGATCGCACGGATCTGCGCCGGTGGGCTCCACGGCGACGTAGGTCTGGGCCACGAACCGCTGGTCTTCCTCGAAGGCCCGCAAGGCGGCTTTCTGACCGGCGGCGTCGCCGTCGAAGGTGAAGACTACCTCTCCCCCGGTGCCGTCGTCGGAGAGCAGGCGGCGGGCAATCTTGATGTGTTCGGTACCGAAGGCAGTACCGCAAGTGGCCACCGCCGTCGTGACTCCTGCCAGGTGGCAGGCCATGACGTCGGTGTACCCCTCCACCACCACGAGCTGGCGGTCCTTGGCGATGTTCCGCTTGGCGAGGTCGATTCCGTAAAGGACCTGGGACTTCTTATAAAGCGTGGTCTCGGGGGTGTTGAGGTACTTGGGACCCTGGTCGTCCTCGAAGAGCTTGCGGGCACCGAAGCCGATGGTGTCCCCTGCGATGTCCCGGATAGGCCAGATGAGCCTGCCGCGGAAACGGTCGTAGATTCCACGGTTGCCTTCAGAAAACATGCCTGTCAGTTTCAACTCCGCGTCCGTGAAGCCACGGCCCCGCAAGTGTTTCAGCAGCGAGTCCCAGCCTTGCGGCGCGTAGCCAACGCCGAAATGTTCTGCGGCGGCACGGTCGAAGCCGCGGCCGTCCAGGAAGTTACGGCCTTCTGCGGCTCCCGGGGTCAGGAGCTGGGCACGGAAAAACTCGTCGGCGATCTTGTGCGCATCCAGCAGGCGCTGACGCTTGCCGACTTCCTCGCGGCTGGGTCCGGTACCGCCGTCCTCATAGCGGAGTTCGTAGCCGATACGGGCAGCGAGTTTTTCCACGGCTTCGTGGAAGGAGCTGTGGTCCATCTTCTGGATGAAGGAGATCGCGTCCCCGTCTTCGCCGCAGCCGAAGCAGTGGTACCTGCCTACTTGGGGACGGACGGTAAAGGAGGGCGAGCGTTCGTCGTGGAAGGGGCACAGGCCCTTGAAGCTGCCCAGTCCGGCGCTGCGGAGGGTGACGTAGCCGTCCACGACTTCCTTGATGTCCGTGCGCTGGCGTACTTCATCGATGTCTTCACGTTTGATCAGGCCAGCCACTAGACCATCCTAGTCCGGCAGGATGGGCGGAAAACTACCACAGCGACGGCAGGCTCCCCACCAAACGCTCGTACATCGCCAGGGCAGAACCGTCG
This sequence comes from Paenarthrobacter sp. NPDC089714, assembly GCF_044748905.1. NCBI lineage: Bacteria > Bacillati > Actinomycetota > Actinomycetes > Micrococcales > Micrococcaceae > Paenarthrobacter > Paenarthrobacter sp. NPDC089714. The sequence goes on along the minus strand of NZ_JBIVGX010000002.1, from coordinate 311,720 downwards.
GTCAGCGAGGCCACCTGGTCGATCACCACGCGCAGGCGGGCGCCATCGTCGACGGCGGCACGCCAGTCCGCAGCGAACATCGGCTCCAGATGCCGGTCGCCGGTGGCATTGAGCACTCCCACCAAGGCGTGCAGGACTTCACGCTGGCGCTCATAGACCGGCTGGCGGTGGTCCGTGGAAATGACGAAGGTGGTGGCCAGGCCTTTGAGGACGGCGATTTCCGTGACCGTTTCCTCGGGCACCATGAGCTCGGCACCATAGCGGGTCAGGTTGGAGGGGCCGAAGTGTGCGCGGGTGGTTTCCATGGCGCTCTGGCAGAAGCGGCCAATCAGCTGGCTGGTCATGTCCTTGAGCGCCGCCATGGACTTCCGGCTGCCGTCGGCCTCGCGGACCCACACCTTGGTGGCTTCAAGCCTGGCCAGGGCAGCGTCGATCTCGGCTGGCTCGTTGTGCGGCAGGTACCACTGCTTGGTGTAGCCCACCACGCGTGCCCTGTGGTCCGGGTTCTCCATCCACTTGAGCTGGAAGTGCCCGGCGACGATCGCGTCTTCCACGTCGTGGACGGAGTAGGAGATATCGTCCGCAAGGTCCATGACCTGCGCTTCGATGCAGGACCGGTTGCCCGGGGCGCCTTCGCGGAGCCATTCGAACACCGGGAGATCGTCCTCATAGGCGCCGAACTTGCTGGTGCGGTGCCCATGGATCACCGGGGCGTCCAGGGCCGACCACGGGTACTTGGAAGCAGCGTCCAGGCTGGCCCGCGTGAGGTTGAGTCCGGCGGGCCGCCCGTCCTCGGTGAGGACCTTGGGTTCGAGCCTGGTCAGCAGGCGCAGGGTTTGGGCATTGCCTTCGAAGCCGCCAATGGCATGGGCTACCTCGTTCAGCGCCGATTCGCCGTTGTGGCCGAACGGCGGGTGTCCGAGGTCGTGGCTGAGGCAGGCGGTATCCACCACGTCCGGGTCACAACCCAGGGACCGGCCAAGCTCGCGGCCAACCTGCGCTACCTCGAGGCTGTGGGTCAGCCGGGTCCTGACGAAGTCGTCGGTGTCCGGTGCCACCACCTGGGTCTTGGCACCAAGGCGGCGCAGGGCCGAGGAGTGCAGCACGCGGGCACGGTCGCGCTCAAAGTCCGAGCGGTACGTGTTCTTGCGCGGTTCTTCGACCCAACGGGCGGAGTCCGCTTCGGAGTAACCGGGGATCGCCTGCGCATATTCGTGCGCAGTTCCGGCACGGCCGATCGTTGCTTCGGTTCCCATGGGTTTCTGCCTCCTTCGTGCGCCGTCCTCTGGTGCCTCTTGAGCCAGTCTTGCACGCTGGGAGCTAGCCGCCCGAAACGTCCAGCTCGGCTGCCGCGATGTCGGCGCTTTGTTCCGCGTTGAGCTGGCGGCTGTCCAGCCAGTCCTTCGGCAAAGCGGGCCGCTTGGGAGATCCTGCGCGGCCTCGTGGGCCTTCGGAATCCACCCCCGGATACGGCAGTTCCAGGTCCAGCTCGGCCAACAGCTCCCGGAGCACCTCAAGCGTGGGGACGGTGGCCAACTTGGCCCGGAGTTCTCCGCCAACCACGTAACCCTTGAAGTACCACGCCATGTGTTTGCGGATTTCGCGGAGGGCCTTGTACTCGTCGTTCCCGAAAGTCTCCACCATGAGTTCGGCATGGCGGTACACCCCGTCGGCCACTTCGCGCAGGCCCGGACGGTGCCGCTCATCGCTGCCCTCGAAGGCGGCCTGCAGGTCGCCGAACAGCCAGGGGCGTCCTTGGCAGCCGCGGCCCACCACAACACCGTCGACGCCGGTCTCCCGGACCATGCGGACAGCATCCTCGGCAGACCAGATGTCCCCGTTGCCCAGGACCGGAATGTCCGGCAGGGCTTCGCGCAAGCGCGCAATGGAGGACCAGTCCGCTTGGCCGGAGTAGAACTGCGCCGCGGTGCGTCCGTGGAGCGCGACGGCGGCCACACCGGAATCGCGGGCGATCCGGCCGGCGTCGAGGTACGTCAGGTGGTCTTCATCGATGCCCTTGCGCATCTTGATGGTCAGCGGAATGCCGCCTTTGGACGCTTCCTTGACGGCGGTCTGGACAATCGAGGTGAAGAGGTCGATTTTCCACGGGAGTGCCGAGCCACCACCACGACGGGTGACCTTGGGGACGGGGCAGCCGAAGTTGAGGTCGATGTGGTCCGCGCGGTCTTCTTCCACGAGCATGCGGACGGCCGCACCCACCGTCACCGGGTCCACGCCGTAGAGCTGCACTGAGCGGACTTTCTCGTCGTCGTCGTGCGAGATGATCCGCAGGGACTCCGGGGTCCGTTCCACCAGGGCACGCGAGGTGACCATTTCCGCCACGTAGAGTCCGCCACCGTATTCGCGGCAGAGCCGGCGGAAAGCGGAGTTGGTGATGCCCGCCATGGGGGCCAGGATCACGGGAGTGTCCACGGTGATGTCGCCGAGCTGCAAAGGCGGGAGCTCAAGCCTGGGAGTGGGAGGTGTTGCTACTACAGTCACCCATCCATTGTTGCAAATCGGGGCAAATCGGCCGCCTGCCTCGACGAAACGCTAGAGCAACCACCCGTTCCCCGCGGCAATCCGCACTGCTTCCGCCCGGGTCCGGCCGCCTGTCTTGGCCATGGCGGAGGACAAGTAGTTCCTGACTGTTCCCTCGGACAGCACCGCTGCCTTGGCAATATCGGCTACCGTGCCGCCGTCGGACGCTGCCCTGAGCACCTCAGTCTCGCGTTCGGTCAACGGGCTGTCCCCCGACGTCAACGACTCGGCGGCGAGCGCCGGATCCACCACCCGGAGGCCCTGGTGGACGCGGCGCACGGCCTCGGCGAGTTGCCTGGCTGGGGTGTCCTTCACCACGAAGCCGGAAGCCCCGGCGCGCATGGCCAGCTTGAGGTACCCCGGCCGGCCGAAGGTGGTGACCATGAGGACCCGGCAGTTGGGGGCGGCTTGACGGACCTCGGCTGCCGCGCTGATGCCGTCGAGGCCCGGCATTTCGACATCGAGCATGGCCACGTCCGCTGCGTGTTCCACCACTGCTGCTGCCACGCCCGTGCCATCGCCCAGCTCGGCCACCACCTCAATGTCGTGCTCCAGCCCCAGCAGGGCTGCAAGGGCTCCGCGGACCAAAGCCTGGTCATCGGCAATCACCAAACGGATGGTCATACCTGTACCGCCAATCTGAATCCTCCGAGTTCGCTGGAACCGATGCTGAGCGTACCCCCGGCGGCTTCCACTCTTTCCCGAATTCCGGCCAAGCCGCTCCCCATGCCATCCCCCAGACCCGGCCCCACGCCGTCGTCCTCCACCAGGACAGTTGACGACGACAAGCGCACCCGGCAGCGTCCGGCGCCCGAATGGCGCACCACGTTGGTGACGCCCTCGCGCAGGACCCAGCCAAACAACTCGCGACGCCCCGCGGGAACTTCCTCCGACGTGGCCGGGAGCTCGGCGTCGATTCCCGCCGATTCCAGTGCCGTCCTGGCGACGGCCAGTTCCGCGAGGACGTTGACCCCGCGGTAGCCGGCAACCGTTGCCCGGACGTCGGCCAGGGCGCCGCGGGCGAGGTCCTGGACCTCGGCAATTTCCTTCGCTGCGCGGTCGGCGCCGGAGGGAGCCTCGAGCATCCGGCCCGCGAGCTCGGCCTTCACGGCGATGACAGTCAGGGAGTGCCCCAGGATGTCGTGCATGTCCCTGGCCACCCGGCTCCGTTCAGCGGCCACCGCAGCGTCGGCCAGGCCTGTTTGTGCGGCACGGAGTTCCACGGTCTGCCGGATCAGCCTGGCGAACGAGGTCATCATGAGGCCCAAGGACAGGATCAATGCCGGTTGGAAGAACGCCTGCTCCGGGTTCCCGTCCGACAATTCGACGGTGAGCGATACTGCGGCCAGGAACACGATCAGGGCAAAATCCACGCGCGGCGGCAGGACAGTCATGGCGATGGCGCAGGCCAGGAAAGGCCAGGTCCACAAGGCCTCCCGCCCCAGGAAGAGGATCACCAGGGCATCCAGTGCCAGCAGGATGCCGGCGGTGGCCAAGCCAGTGCGCGCGGATCTCCGCCAACCGAACATCGGCAGGAAGGCATAGGCGAGGAAGAAAGCGACCAATGAAGCCGAGGCCGCAAGTTTCCACACCAACGGCTCATCCACGGACCACACGAGATTCCACGTGGGCCACGCCCACAGCAGCACCGAGAGCCCGGCACCAAGGAACCAACGGCGCGGACCGGGCCCGCGGAACATCTCGCCGAAGGCCTGGGTTTTCATGACTCCCAGCCTAGCCAAGACCGTGGCGCTCAGACCCGGTTCGTGTCACGCCGGAAGGCCATGGCTGCCCCGCCCACAAAGATCGCCAGCCAGACCAGGACGTTCACGATCCACATCAGATCGAAGTCGCCCGTGATGGGGCTCCTTGCCAGTTGGCCGATTCCGTAGGCCGGAGTGAACTTGGCGATCTGGCCAAAGGTGTCCCCCATGACCTCGATGGGCATGAAGAGCCCGCCCAACATGGCCAGGATCGCCAGGGCCGGGCCGAGGATCTGCATGACGTTCTGGCTCGGCATGAGGTAACCAACAAACAAGCCCAACGCCGCGAAGACCAAGGAGCCGAGCCATGCCACGATGCCCGCGGTGAGCCACGTCTGTACGTCCATGGTCACGCCGGCGATCGCCCCAATAACGAACTGGGCGATCACAGCCACCAGCGAAAGGGTCAAGGCCGCGGCAGCCTTGACGGCGATGTAGGCGCCGGGCAGCAGCGGGGTCAGGCGAAGCTGCCTGCTCCAGCCCTGTGCACGTTCCACCGCAACCTGGCTCCCCGCACCCGTGGCGGCGGTCATGGCCGCATACACGGTGAGGCTGATGAGGATGTACTGGCCGTAGCTGTGGCCATTGGGCAACAGCTGGTTCTTGTTGGACAGGCCAAAGATGAAGAAGAAGATCGCCGGCATCAGCACTGTGAAAATCACGGTCCGGCGGTTCCTGAGCATCCGCTTGATTTCTATCCAGAGGAACGTGCCGTTGACTCCCCCGGCCGAGGGCTTACGGTCCTGGATGGCTGTCGCCTGGCTCATGCCCGGTCTCCTTCGAAAGTGCGGACTGTCTCGCTGGACGGCTCATCGCCGGTCAGGGCCACGAAGGCCTCTTCGAGGTTGTTGGCCACCACTTCGAGGTCGTGGGCCCGGGTGTTGTTGAGCAGGTAGCGGACCACGGAGTCGGAGTCGGACGTGCGGACGGTGACGCGGCCGCCGTCGAACTCCACGGCATCACTGGGCGGCAAGGCGGCCAGCAGCGACTGGTCCTCCACCGGCAGGGACGCCTTGACCGTGCGGCCGGACGCGAGGTTCTTGATCTGGGCGGCCGTTCCGTCGGCCACCACGGTTCCCTGCCGGACCAGGACAATCCGGTCCGCGTAGGCGTCTGCTTCTTCGAGGTAGTGGGTGGCGAAAATGACCGTTCGCCCCTTCGTGGCGTCGGCCCGGATGGCGGACCAGAAGTCGCGGCGGCCGGCCACATCCATACCGGTGGTGGGTTCGTCGAGGATGAGGAGGCCGGGATCGGAGACCAAGGCCATCGCGAAGCGCAGCCGTTGTTGCTGGCCACCCGAGCACTTCTCCACGCGGCGATCGGCTATGTCCAGGATGCCGGCCCGGGAGAGGACCTCGTCCACCGGCCGCGACGACTCGAACATTGCGGCCGTCAGTTGCACCGTTTCGCGGACGCTGATGTCCCGGAGGAGTCCACCGGTCTGCATGACGGCGGCCACCTGTCCCCTGGCAATGGCGCCCCGCGGCGTGTGGCCGAAGATGGAGACGTCGCCCTGGTCCGGGGTGCTGAGCCCGAGGATCATGTCTATGGTGGTGGTCTTTCCGGCCCCGTTCGGACCCAGGAAGGCAACAACCTCTCCCTGCTGCACGGTCAGGTCCAGGCCGCGGACGGCGTGGACCTTTCCGAAGCTCTTATGAAGTCCGGCGGCTTGGACGGCCGGTACGCCTGCGGTTGTCATCGCTCTCCCTGGCAGTGGTTTTGTGTCACTACCCAGTCAAGCCGCGAACAAGCTCCTGCACTTCTACCGGGTGTCACCAGTCAGCGATGACAAATGTCATGGGCTATTCGTCGGTGCCACGTTCGGCTTCGCGCCTGGCCCGCCGGCTCCCTGGCCGGGCCTGCCCCGCCGTCCCGGTGCGGTGGCCGGCGTCGTTCGCGTGGTCCCGTTCGGAACCCACGACGGCGGCAGCGGCCGCGAGCGCGCCGGCATCGGCAACATCGTCCAGGCCTACGGCGGAGGATCCCTCCCCACGCTTCAGGCCCGTGGCCTTGACCACCAGCACTGCGATGAACGTTGTGACGGGAATGGCGAGGACCAGGCCGATGGAACCAACCAGAGTCCGGATGACTTCCTCGGACAATTCGGCGCTGGTCAAGGCTTCGGCCAGGGGACGGTCGTAGAGCATCACGATGATGAGGATGGGCAGCGCGGCGCCCGCGTAGGCGAAGGCGATGGTGTAGACCGTGGAGGCGATGTGGTCCCGGCCGATCCGCATGGCCGACGTGAAAAGCTTGCGGGCGCTGGTGTTGGGCGCCAGTTCGTACAGTTCCCACACTGCCGAAGACTGCGTGATGGTGACGTCGTTCAGGACGCCCAGCCCGGAGATGATGAGGCCGCACAGGATGATGCCGGAAATGGAGATCTTGTCCGACATATTGATCAGGGTGGCGGCGTCGTGGTTGCCGACGCCGGCGAGGTTGGCTGCGTCAGTGGCCCAGGCGGCCAGCAGCGCCGTGATGCCCAGCCCGAAAATTGTTCCGAGCAATGCCGTGGACGTCCGGGCCGAGAAGCCGTGCGCGAAGTAGAGCACCCCGATCATGATCACCGTGGAACCCACCAACGCCAGGAGCAGCGGGGGCTTGCCTTCCACCAGGCCGGGCAGGATGAAGCTGACCAGGACCGCGTAGGCTCCCACCAAACCAAGGAGGGCCCGGAAGCCACGCCACCGCGCCACGGCGATGACCACTACCGCGTAGAGCACGGCCAGCAGCGCGATGGGAACGTTCCGCACGAAGTCGACAAACACGTACGACGGCGAGCCGCTGCCTGCCGCTGCCCCCTGGACACCGGAGAGGTTGAGGTAGCGGATGTTGTCACCCACGTCCACGCCATGGGACTTGGCGACGTCCGGGTTGATGACTACCTTGACGGGTTCGCCGCCCTTGTCCGGCTCGGTGAACGCGAAAGTACACTCGGAACCGGCCGGAGTGCTTCCGGATTGGCTGGAATCCGCCTGGCCGGTTTGGGTGCAGCTTTCCTGCACCACCCGCTGGATCTTGCCGGTATCGAACGTGACGCCCGGGGCGGCCTGGTAGGGGCTCGCGAACGAAATCCCTTCGCGGCTGCCGGAAGGCCACATGAGCATCATGGCAACGATAGTCAGGACACCCAGCGGAACCAGCACGCCGGCCAGGAGCCAGTTGGCCCGCTTGCGTGATGCGATGGCTTCAGGAGTCGGCTCGGAACTGTCGGCGTGGGAGTGGCCGTGGCCCATCAGCAGCTAAACCTCATGCCTCAACCCTACGCGGCCAAGCCACGGTCACTCGACGCCCTTGGCACTATCCCGGCCTCAGGCAGGTTTGATGTTCTGGTTCACGTGGAAGAGGTTGCCGGGATCGTACTTTCCCTTGATCTGCACCAACCTGTCCCAGTTGGGCCCATAGTTGTCGCTGACCCGCTGCTGGTCCTCGGAGTCCATGAAGTTGATGTACCCGCCACGCTCGGAATGGGGTGCCAAAGCCTCGGCGTAGTTGCGCGCCCAGGCGATGTTGGCATCATTGTCCGCCGGGTCGACCCACTGGGTGGCGATCACCGGAGAGAACTTCATGTCCCTGTTGGCGAAGGCTGTGTCCTGGACTCCCACCCTGGAGACGGCCCCGTCGATCGGGTAGACATGGACGGAGGTGTTGACGCTGGTCACCGTGGAGCCGAAGGTGGCGTGCGCCCCGATGGCACCGTCATTGAGTTCGCGGAGGAAGTTGGCCTTCCAGTAGCCCTGCATGCCTTTCTGGTTCAGTCCGTCGAAGGCCACGTTCAGCGCCGGGTAGGGCATGGGTCCCACCATGGATCCCGCCACGGGGGCGGCGTCCAGGAACGGCTGCCACCGCGATGGCCCCTCGGCGGCGTCCCCGGTCCACATGCCCACCACCACGCAGACGGGTTTTCCATGCCATTCCTCCGGGAGGAAAGGCACAGGCGGGCCCTGGTGGAAGCCCAGGAAGGCACCGAATTCCTCGGGGGCCGTGGCGATGTAGTCGCGATAGAAATGCGCCACGGTGTCCGTGTGCTCGGCTCCGTAAATGACGATCCCGGCATGGACCATGTCCACTGGATGGAGCGTGAATTCAAAGGAGGTCACCACGCCGAAGTTTCCCCCGCCACCTCGCAGGGCCCAGAACAAATCCTCGTTGCGGTCCTCGCTGGCCACCACGAACGAGCCATCGGCGGTCACCACATCCGCAGACACCAGGTTGTCGCAGGACAAGCCGAACTTCCTGGCCAGATAGCCGATGCCACCGCCCAGGGTCAGGCCGGCCACCCCTGTGGAGCCCACGATGCCGCCCGTGGTCGCAAGGCCGAACGCGTGGGTGGCGTGGTTGAAGTCCGCCCACGTGGTTCCCGCCTCCGCCCTCGCCGTTCCGGCCTCCGGATCCACGCGGACGCCCGTGCGGTTCACGAAGTCCAGCACCAGGGCGTCATCCCAGGTCCCGAACCCGGGGGCGCTGTGCCCGCCGCCACGGATGGCGAGCGGCATGCCGTTGTCCCGTGCGAAGTTCACGCCGGCAATGACATCTGCCACTTGCGCGACGCGGACAATACCCGCCGGACGCTTGTCCACCATCGCGTTGAAAACGGACCGCGCGGAATCGTACTCGGGATCTTCCGGAGTGATGAGTTGGCCGCGCAACTGTTCCCGCAGCCCGTCAAGGGCTATTCCATTCATGGTTTACCACCAATAAGAAATGTGAGACCGGGATGTTCCCACGCCGTTTCCCTCCAGCTACGGCGGCGTGGGGGTTTACGTCGTCATGCCTACTCCTGCGCGGTGACGGCGTCAAGCATCTTTTGCTTGCCCGCTGCCGGCCGTTAAACAGCGGATCCCGCCGGCGCCACGAAATCGTGGTGCCGGCGGGATCCGCAAGCGGGGCGGTAACCGCTCAATCGCTCACAATAAGGGTGTCCGCGCCGCGTACGTGCACCTTGCCTGACCCCAGCAGGGGCTTCAGGACACCACGCAGGGCGGCCATGGACTCATCGACTTCCAGGAGTATCGGGTGCTGATAGGCGATGAGGGCCAGCAGGTCCCGCACGGCGGTTTCCGCGTCATCCGGCGCCAACTGGGGATCGTGCCCCAGGAAGACGTCGGAGGGCTCCCCGGTGTTGCCCTGGGCGTAGCTGATGGCGAACGCCTGGATCTTGCCCTTCCTGGATGCCGGCACGCCCTCACCGAAAGCACTGGCCTTGGGTGCGCGCAGGACAATCGCACCGTGGGCCCCCGTGAGGTCATGCAGGAAGAGACGCTGCACCGTGGCGATGCTGAGCTCCCCCGGGCTGTCCCAGTGGTGCACGGCAGAGTAGTAGCGGCCCACGACGTCGCTCAGTTCCACAGACCCGGTGGCCAGGTCCTCCACACGCTCGGCAGCGGCCTCCTCGGAGCCGTCTCCGAACCTTGGCAGCTTCAGTGGCGCGGGGTCCACCACCACCAGCTGGGAACGCTGGATGGGTCCCAGCCCTGCCGCCTCAGCGAAGGCGGCCCCGGGCGTGCCCGGCTCCACCTTGCTGCGCAGCGCGGAAACGCCCGACGGCGCGTTCCCGGCTTCCGCGCGGAGCATGGCCAGGAGGGTGGCACCGATTCCACTGCGGCGATGATCCTTGGCCACCTCGATGTAGGCCCACAGACGCTCAGGATGGAGGGAGGCCTCGTGGACCACACCGGCCGCCACGGGGATGCGGACACCGTCCACCACGTCCTCGGCCACGATGCACCGGCGCCACGGCTGGTTGCCCGAAGGCGCCAAGGCAGCGCGGAACTGCTCCGCAGGGAGGGTCTCCGGGTCGCCCCAGATCTCCAGGAGGGCGAGGTCGTCGCCTTCCTTCCATTCGCGGTATTCCAATGCCACGCCTAGGCGCCGATCAGACGGGCCGCCAGGTACGCTTCCACCTTGTCCAGGGAGACGCGTTCCTGGCTCATGGTGTCGCGCTCACGGATGGTGACGGCCTGGTCCTCGAGGGTGTCGAAGTCCACGGTGATGCAGAAGGGCGTACCGATCTCGTCCTGGCGGCGGTAGCGGCGGCCGATTGCGCCGGCGTCGTCGAAGTCGATGTTCCAGTTCTTGCGCAGCTGGGCGCCAAGGGCCTTGGCCTTCGGGGACAGGTCCTCGTTGCGGCTCAGCGGAAGTACGGCAGCCTTGACCGGGGCCAGGCGCGGATCCAGCTTCAGGACCGTACGGACATCCACACCGCCCTTGGCGTTGGGGGCCTCATCCTCGGTGTAGGAGTCGATGAGGAACGCCATGAAGGAACGCGTCAGGCCGGCTGCGGGTTCGATCACGAACGGGGTGTAGCGCTCGTTGGTGGCCTGGTTGAAGTAGCTCAGGTCCGTGCCGGAGGCCTTGGCGTGGGTGGAGAGGTCGAAGTCGGTGCGGTTGGCAATGCCCTCAAGCTCGCCCCACTCGGAGCCCTGGAAGCCGAAGCGGTATTCGATGTCCGTGGTGCCCTTGGAGTAGTGGCTCAGCTTCTCCAGCGGGTGCTCGAAGAAGCGGAGGTTCTCTTCGCGGATGCCCAGGCCCGTGTACCAGGCCATCCGTTCCTTCATCCAGTACTGGTGCCACTCTTCGTCCGTTCCGGGCTCGACGAAGAATTCCATCTCCATCTGCTCGAACTCACGGGTACGGAAAATGAAGTTTCCGGGCGTGATCTCGTTGCGGAAGGACTTGCCGATCTGGCCGATGCCGAACGGCGGCTTCTTCCGGGACGTGGTGAGCACGTTGTTGAAGTTCACGAAGATGCCCTGCGCGGTCTCGGGGCGCAGGTAGTGCAGGCCTTCTTCGCTGGCGACGGGGCCGAGGAAGGTCTTCAGCAGGCCGGAGAACTCCTGCGGCTCGGTCCACTGGCCGCGGGTTCCGCAGTTGGCGCAGGCGATGTCCGCCAGGCCGTTCTCGGCAGGGCGACCCTTCTTTTCCTCGTACTCTTCCTCAAGGTGGTCCGCGCGGTAGCGCTTGTGGCAGGAAAGGCACTCCACCAGGGGATCGGAGAAAACCTCCACGTGGCCGGAAGCCTCCCATACCTGGCGGGGCAGGATCACGGAGGAGTCCAGGCCAACCACGTCTTCGCGGCCGCGGACCATGCTCTGCCACCACTGGCGCTTGATGTTTTCCTTCAGTTCCGCGCCGAGGGGGCCATAGTCCCACGCGGAGCGGGAGCCACCATAGATTTCACCGGCCTGGAACACGAATCCCCTCCGCTTGGAGAGGGAAATGACCTGGTCGAGGACGGATTTTGCTGCCATGGGTACTCCATATTTCTACAGGGCCGCTGGGTGCGGTCCGCGGTGGTTTGAACTGTGCAGGAAGCTGCGTGTCCTAGCCTACCGGCCTTTGGCGGCCGACCTTCCGGCAAAGGATCCTTTGGGCCATGGGAGCGTGGCCACAATGATGGCCGCGAGCGTCAGCAACGTACCCAGCACCGTGGGCAAGGCGACCACCGTCCCGGACGTGGGGATCACGACGTCGAGCACCAACGAACCCACCAACTGGCCGGCAATCATGCCCAGCCCCGTGACCAGGACGCCGAGGCTGCGGACCAGCAGCGCCGCGAGGCCGATCGCTACGCAACCCAGCGGGCCGCCAAGGTAGAACCACCATTGCGCGGGCAAGGGATTTCCGGCCCCGGCAACCGCAACCTTGACCAGCCAGGCGATCCACAGCACCACCGAACCGGCCAGGAAGTTGACCAAGGTGGTTGCCAGCGGTGTGCCGTAGTGCACCGTGGCTGTTCCATTCATGGCCTGCTGGAAGCTCATCAGGAATCCCGCCAGGAGCGGCAGGAGAACCGGCAAAAGGAGCGTTCCGACGTCGGACGGGCCGCCAAAGTGCGGCGAAACCGCCCACGCCACGGCCGCAACGGTGAGCACGCTGCCCAGGACCCGCAGCCCGGTAAGGGACCGTTTGCCGCCTGGGGCAATGCCCAGCCGGTCCACCAGCAGGCCACTGAGCGTTTGACCCGTCACGGACGCCACCGTGAACAGCGCCACACCAAGGAGGCCCACGGTGAACGATTGGGCGAAGACGAAGAAGGCTCCTACGGCACCGGCCATGACGTAGAACGGCGGAAAGCTGCGCGAACGGACCGCAGGAACAATCCTCGCCAGCCCCGCCCTGCCTTTGGGGGTGGCCAAGGAAATCGCGGCGATCACCACCAGGCCCGTGGTGAAGCTCACTACCGCGGCGGCGATGCCGTCGTCCAGGGTGCCAGCCAACGCTCCATTGATGCGTCCCTGGACCGGGAGCACCAGCCCCGTCAGGACGGCGAGGGGCAGGCCAAGGGCAAGCGGAAGGCTGGAACGGCGGGTAGGGTGCGGCACTGTCACCACACTACTTCAGGCATCATTGCTGTATGAGCAACCCCGAAATCGACGAAATCCCCATCCGCGACGACATGATCCGCCTCGGCCAACTGCTGAAGCTCGCCAACCTCGTTGAGGACGGCGTGGAAGCCACGGAGCTCATCAAGAACGGCCTGGTCAAGGTCAATGACGACATCGAAGAACGCCGCGGCCGCCAACTCCACGCCGGCGATACCGTAACCGTCAACGGCCAGACGGTCCGGATCGCTGCCTCCTAGCTGAGGACCTTGTGGGTGAGGAACTCGCCCACGTGCCCGATCTCCTGCTGGTTGATGCCGTGCCACATGCCCGTGTAGAGCACCTTGGTGAGGTCCACGTGCTTGCGCACCCAGCCCATGGTGTATTCGATCTTGTCCTGGGTAATGACGGGATCCTGCTGGTCGCGGCCCCAGAAGAACGGCACGGAACCGTCCAGTTCGGCGTCGCGGAAGGCGGCGTCAGCACCGGCGTCGATCACGAAGCCTGAAAGCCCGACGACGGCAGCAAAGTCCGCGGGCCGGTACCGGAGCATGGTGGTTGCCATGGCCATGCCCATGGAGAAGCCCAGCAGCGTCACCGAGGAGTGGTTGGCTTTGACGGTGTCCAGCCACTCCAGCGCGTACTCGGCCGCCAGCTTTACGGCATCGAGCGAGTAGTCGATGGACGCCGTGAGCGGGAACCACGTGAAGCCCGGGCCCATGGGCATGGGGGCGCGCAGGGAGGCCACTACGAAGCCTTCGGGAAGGACTCCGGCGAGGCTGAAGAGGTCGTCCTCGTTGGATCCGTAGCCGTGGAGCAAGACCAGGAGCGGCTTTCCCGCCCTTTCGGTTTCGTCATGGGACCACAGGACAACGGGCGCGGGGAATGCAACGGCTTCAGTCATGGGTCTATTCTTGCAGTTACCCATGGGTAACAACCTACGGTGGCGTAGGTTCGCAGGCACGAGTCCACAAGGCAGGATAGGAAGAATGAGTTCATTGGTGACGCCAGGCGATGGAATCCAAACGCATCCTTGGAGCCGCTACGTAGCGCTGGGAGATTCCTTCACCGAGGGCATTGGCGACCCCGAGCCGCAGAACCCCGGAGGCTTCCGTGGCTGGGCGGACCGGGTGGCCGAAGAGCTCGGCCGCGGCCACGACGATTTCGCGTACGCCAACCTGGCCATCCGCGGCCGCTTGCTGCAGCAGATCGTGGACGAGCAGGTTGGCCCGTGCTTGGAACTGCAACCGGACCTCGTTTCCATATCAGCAGGCGGCAACGACCTCATCCGGCCTGGGGGCGATCCTGACCTCCTGGCCGAGAAGCTGGACGCAGCCGTCCAGGAACTCAGCTCGGGCGGGGCAACGGTGGTCCTGTTCAACGGCCCGGACACAGCTTCTTCCGTGCTCAGCCGGATCCGCGGCAAGGTGGCCATCTACAACGAGAACCTGCGGACCGTCGCCGCCCGGCACGACGCCATCGTCGCGGACATGTGGTCCTTGCGGCAGCTCGCCGACACGCAGATGTGGGACGAGGACCGCCTGCATTTCTCGCCCCTCGGCCACCACACCATCGCGATGATGGTGCTGGAGGCGTTGAACGTCCAGCACACGCTCGAACCCCTCGTCCCCAAGCCCCTCCCGCCCCGGACCTGGCGGGAAGCCCGCTCTTCGGACCTCGTGTGGGCGCGCGAATACTTCGTCCCTTGGGTGATCCGCCGCCTGCGGCACCAGTCCTCCGGCGACGGCATCACGCCAAAACGTCCGACGCCGGGACCCGTCTTCGGGCCCAACGCCACCGGATTGCCGCGCGGCTAGGCGTGGTCGCCTTGGAGCCAGACGACGTCGTTCGCCTCCGACTGAGCCGCCAGCACCTCCGCGCTCCGTTGGCTCCGACGGCATCAGAAGCAGTCCGCAACCTCCTCGCCGTCCAAGCCCAGGAGTTTCCCTACGCGCGCTGGTCCCTGGCCCAGCGGACTCCCGAAGCTTCCGCTGCGGATGTGGAGCAACTCGTGGCAGACGGCACCATCCTGCGGACCCACATCCTCCGGCCCACTTGGCACTTTGTGCACCGCGACGACCTCGGCTGGTTGATGGGCCTGTCCGGGGAACGGCTGCATCAGGGAAACAAAGGCATGTACCGGCAGACGGGGGTCGATGCCGCCTCGGCCGCCCGAAGCTCCGGCCTCCTCGCCGAAGCCGTTGCGGGTGGCGCCCATAAGACCCGCGAGGAACTCTCCGCGGTCCTGGAGGACGCGGGGTTCCCCGGCAAGGGACTCGGCTTCGTGTACCACCTCATGCATGCGGAAATCAGCCGGATCCTGGTCAGCGGCAGTCCCATCCGCTCGGCCGGGGGTGCCCTCAAGCAGACGTACGCGCTGTTCGGGGAACGGGTACCCGAGCCTGGACCTGACGCTTTGGACGCCGATGAACGGGACCAGGCATTGGGCCAGTTGGCCCTGCGGTACTTCACCAGCCGCGGACCGGCCACGGTCAAGGATTGCTCGGCGTGGTCCGGCCTGACCATGAAGGACGTGAAGCGTGGGCTCGAGGTAGCCGCCGACGTTGCCCCTGGGGCCTTGGCCTCGCTCCCGCTCGACGGGCTGGACTTCCATCTGGCAGCGGATGATGTTGCCGGGTTGGAGCGGACCGGGGCCGCCCGGGAGGTCGGCTCAGATCCGGACGCCGCACTCCCCCGCGTGGACCTCATCCAGTGCTACGACGAGTACGTCATGGGCTACTCGCAGTCCCGGCACTATCTCGGCGGGGTGGCACCCTACTTCCCGGAAAACGGCGGCCCCATGCACGTAGTCCTGCTGGATGGCAGGCTGGCCGGCTGGTGGCGCCACGGATTCGCCGGTGGCACCTGTGAACTCGATGTCCGCCTGAACCAGCCCGCCACGCCCGCCGTCCAGCGGGCCCTGGAAGCCGAAGTGGACCGTTATGGCCGGTTCCTGGGCATGGAAGCCAGGCTGGCCTGACGGCAATGCCCGTTGGACAGCCTGCCCGGTACCCCGCTCAGGCGAAGAAGGACTCCCGCAACTGCGCCGAGAGTTGCCCGATCTCCGTGAGGAAGCCGTCGTGGCCGATGGGAGCCTCGATCACATGCACCGGAACGTCACCCGGCAACGCGTCGGCGAGTTCCTTGGACTGGGCCGGAAAATAAAGCCGGTCCGTATCCACGGCGGCAATAAAGAACTCGGCAGTCGTGCGGCCCAGGGCCTCCTGCAAAGTACCCCGTCCTCGCGTGACGTCGTGGCTCATCAGGGCCTCGGTGATGGCGATGTAACTGTTGGCGTCAAAGCGCCGCACCAGCTTGGTGCCTTGGTGGTCGAGGTAGCTTTCCACCTGGTACCGGCCGCGCTTCCCCAGGATGGCTGCGGCGAGCGGGGTTTCCTGGTGCTGCGGTTCGCGGCCGAAACGGACATCCAATTCCAAGGCGGATCGGTAGGTGATGTGGGCGATCCTTCGGGCCAGGGCGAGGCCGGCCTCCGGCGCGGCACCCTGGTAGTAGTCGCCGTCGTTGAAGTTGGGGTCCTGGCGGATGGCGAGCGTCTGCGACTGGGCGAAGGCGATTTGTTCTGCGGTGCTGTAGGCACCCACGGACACCACCGCACAGCGCTTGACCCGCTCCGGGAAAGTCACAGCCCATTCGAGCGCACGGGCACCTCCCATGGAACCGCCCAGTACGGAGTGCCAAGCGGGGATTCCCAAGGCATCGGCCAGGCGGGACTCAGCCTCGGTGGTGTCCCGGAGGGTGACCAGCGGGAACCGGGAACCCCACGGTTTTCCGTCCGGAGCCGCTGACGACGGCCCGGTGCTGCCGTTACAACCACCCACGATGTTGATCGAAATAACGAAGAACCTGTCGGTATCGATCGTGGCACCTGGCCCTACCAGTTGCTCCCACCATCCGTCTTCGTCGGTGGCGCCGCGGGCGACGTGGGTACTACCGGTCAGGGCATGCTCCACCAGCACGGCGTTTGAGGCATCGGCGTTCAGCTGGCCCCATGTTTCGTAGGCCAACACCACATCGGGAAGGAAGCCGCCGGCTTCGAGTTCCAGCGGGCCCACGTGGGCGTACTTGAGGGTTCCGTCTGCTTCCTCGGACGTGGGAAGGGCTGTAGCAGTAATGGTCATTCCTTTGACACCTAACCTCGCGCTTGCCCACCGCCTTTCATGCGGCAGGCCAGGTCCTCACCCGGGGCACCCCACCGCGGAGGAGGGTTGCCGGCCAGCAAGCCGGGGCTGTCACTGGCACTCATGACCTAATACGTAAGAGTCTAGGAAGAACACAGCCGTTCTGGCGAAGAATGTGACAGCTGTGTGACGGTTTGGAGCATCTTCGTTCATGAACGAGCACCCGGCAGCGCCGCCCGGCGAATAATCGTCGGCCGGGTGGCGCCACCGTACTTCACGGCAGAACCGGCGTCAGGCGCCCTTGGCCGCGCGGAATCCCGCCTCAAGGTCGGCGATGATGTCATCTACGTGCTCAATGCCCACCGCGAGACGGACCAGTCCCGGAGTAACGCCGGCTACAGCCTGCTGCTCCACGGTCAACTGACTGTGGGTGGTGGAGGCCGGGTGGATCACCAGGGACCGGACATCGCCGATGTTGGCCACGTGCGAGTGCAGCTCCAAGGCGTCAACGAATCGCTTGCCCGCTTCCACGCCGCCCTTGATGGTGAACGCGACAACGGCACCGGTACCGCGGGGGCCGTACTTGCGCCCACGCTCAAACCAGGGGCTGGACGGCAGCCCCGCGAAGGCGACGGATTCGACGTCGTCATGGGCTTCCAGCCATTCGGCCACTGTGGTGGCGTTCGCGACGTGACGCTCCACGCGCAGGCTCAGGGTTTCCAGGCCTTGGGCGATGAGGAACGCGTTGAACGGAGAAACCGCGGAGCCAAGGTCGCGCAGCAACTGGACGCGGGCCTTGAGGATGTAGGAAAGGTTGGCCCCGAGCGCGCCGTCCTTGCCGAGGTCGCGGGCATAGACCAGGCCGTTGTAGCTGGGATCCGGGGTGTTGAAATTTGGGAAGCGCTCCGGGTCCTTGCCGAAGTCGAAGTTTCCGGAGTCCACAATGACGCCGGCAATCGCCGCACCGTGGCCACCCAGGTATTTGGTGGCCGAGTGGACCACGATGTCGGCGCCCCATTCGATGGGACGGATCAGGTACGGGGTGGACAGCGTGTTGTCCACGATCAGGGGGACGCCCGCTTCGTGGGCAACCTTGGCAATGCCCTCAATGTCCAGGACGTCCTGGCGCGGGTTGGAGACAACCTCGCCGAAGAACAGCTTGGTGTTCGGCTGCACGGCGTTGCGCCACTGCTCGAGGTTGTCCGGGTCCTCGACGAAGGTCACGGAGATCCCGAACTTCTTCAGGGTGTGGGCCAGCAGGTTGTAGGTTCCGCCGTAGAGGCTGGGGCTGGCCACCACGTGGTCGCCCGCTTCGGCGACGTTGAGGATCGCTAAAGTTTCCGCGGCCTGCCCGGAGCTGAGGAGCAGGGCACCCAGGCCACCTTCGAGGCTGGCTATCCGCTGCTCCACGGCATCCTGGGTGGGGTTGCCGATACGGGTGTAGATCGGGGCAAGCTCGGCCAGGGCGAAGCGGTTGGCGGCACTCTCGGCGCTCGGGAACACAAAGGACGTGGTCTGGTAAATCGGAAGCGAGCGGGCACCGGTGGCGGAATCGGGTTCCTGGCCTGCGTGGATTTGGCGGGTTTCGAAAGACCATCCTTGGGACATTGCGTTCTCCTCTTCGTGGCGCATGGGTTCGGTGGATTGTGAATGCTTCGAACTGCGGCCAGTCTAGGAAGGCCCCGCGACAATGCACAGGTTTGTGACGAAGACAGTATTTTTCGGTCTTCGGGCGTCATTCCGGCGTCCCGCCATGACGCCCGGCGCCGCCCTCCAATAACATCCCACCTTGGTTAGGCTTGACTTAGCTGAGACCCGAATCACAAAGTGCCAAGATGAAGCCATGCGCATGGATCACGTCTCTTACGCTTGTGAACGAGATGGCCTTCTGGCCACGACAGAACGAATTTCCGCGGCATTGGGAGTGGACGCAGTCCGGGGCGGAGTGCACCCGCGCTTCGGTACCCGGAACATGATCATTCCCCTTGCGGACAACAAATACCTTGAAGTGGTGGAGGTCCTGGACCACCCCGCTTCGGATAAGGCACCCTTCGGCCAGGCAGTCCGGGCACGCTCGGCAGCCGGCGGCGGTTGGATGGGCTGGTGCGTCGCCGTTGACGACCTCGCTCCGTTCGAAGAACGCCTTGGCCGTTCCGCAGTTCCCGGCAACCGCAAGTTCCCCGACGGCCGGGAACTCGTGTGGCAGCAGATCGGCATCCTCGGCTTGATCGCCGATCCCCAGGTGCCGTACCTGCTCAAGTGGGAAGGCGATCCCGGCCTGCATCCCTCCAAGGTCTATGAAAGTGACGTCAAGATGTCCAGCCTGACCATTGCGGGCTCGGCGGAACGTGTCACCGAATGGCTGGGCGAGCCCGTGGAAAAGCCGCTTGAGGACGTCGCTGTCCAGTGGATGGCTCCGCACGGCACGCCCGGGATCATGTCCGTGACCTTCGAAACCACCTCGGGCGCCGTCACCATCTGACGCCCCTGCAAGAAACTTCGGCCGCTATCAGCGGGTGCCAATGACGTCACCTGCGGATGGCGGCCGAATACCTTTAACTCCCAACTGGGTCGCACTTGTGCGCGTTTAGAGCGCTCAAAACGCGCACAAGTGCGACCCAGTTGGGGCCTGCTAGCCGAGGCCTACTGCCTTGCCGAACAGGCTGAAGCCAACGAATGCCACAATGTCCAACAGGGCGTGCGCTATCACCAGTGGCATGACCCGTTTGGTCCTGGTGTAGAGCCAGGCGAACACCAAGCCCATCACCACGTTTCCGATGAAGGGCCCGAAGCCTTGGTACAGGTGGTAGCTTCCGCGCAGGACAGCACTGACGAGGATCGCCAGCGGCGTGCTCCAGCCGAACTTTCCGAACCGGTCCAGCAGGTACCCCACCACGATCACTTCTTCAACGATCGCATGGCGTATGGCCGAGAGGATGAGCACCGGGACGGTCCACCAGTAGGCGTCCAATCCACTGGGCAGGATTGCCGTGGTGATGCCCAGCGCCCGCCCCACTGCGTACAGGCCCAAGGACGGTATGCCGATCGCGGCGGCGAGGCCCAGGCCCTGGAGAGAGTCCTTGCCGGGCCGGGCGAAGTTGAAGCCAAGGCGGGCGAACGCCGACCCACCTGCTGATCCTCCGGTGTCGTGCAGGGACAGGAAATAGAACACCAGGACTACCGGTACCAGCGCGAACAGGATGTCCAGCAACTGGTACGTGAGGTCGAAGTATTCGCGCGTGCTTTGGGACCTGTTGAGGGTGGACGTAGCCTCCGACAAGGGGGCGCGGGTCAGCTTGTCCAGGAGTTGCACCACCGAATAGACGGCGGACTGGCCCAGGGAGAGGCCCAGCACAATGAGGACTTCTGCGCGCAGGCGACGGCGGGAGGCTAGGAGCATGTTCCTATCTTGCCCGTAGTTCCTGCCACTTTGCCGGGAAGGCCAGCCCTATGCTTGGTGGGATGAGCGCCCCCGGCAGAATCTTCATGATCAGGCATGGCCAGTCCGCTGCCAATGCGGATACCTCCATCTACAACCGCGTGCCCGACTACAGGATTCCGCTGACGGCAAAGGGCGTGGAAGAGGCCCGGATCGCCGGCGAGCAGCTTCGCCGCAAGCTCGACGGAGAGCAGGTCTGCGTTTACGTTTCCCCCTACCTGCGCGCCTACCAGACCCTGGAAGCACTGAACCTTGGTCCGCTGGTGGAACGCGTCATCGAGGAACCCCGGCTCCGGGAACAGGACTGGGCCAATTTCCAGATCGCCGGGGACATTGAGGACCAAAAGGAACTCCGCAACCTGTACGGCCACTTCTTCTACCGGTTCCGGGAGGGCGAGTCCGGCTCGGATGTCTACGACCGCGTCTCGTCCTTCATGGAAACCCTGTACCGGCATTGGCAGAAGCCAACGTACGCGCCGAACACGCTGCTGGTGACGCACGGGTTGACCATGCGGCTCTTCTGCATGCGCTGGTTCCACTGGACCGTGGAGTACTTCGAATCCTTGAACAACCCCGGGAACGCCGAACTGCGGACCCTGGTCAGGACAGACGACGAGCTGTACGTCCTTGATGAACCCTTCAGCCAGTGGGTGCCACGGAACGTGGACGACTCCGTGCTGGACGCTCCCCCGATGCTGTTCTGACGCCTACGCCGTGACCCCCGCCGGAGCCACGATCACTTCCGTGCCCTTGGATTCAAAGGCGGCCCTGTGCTCCGGCGAGATCCCGGCATCGGTAATGAGGTGCCGGAATTCGTAGCCGGCCATCGCGGCGAACGAGCGGCGGCCTACCTTCGAGGAATCGGCAACCACGTAGGACTCGGTGGCCCGCCGCGCCATGACAGTGTTCACCATGGCCTCACCCTCATCGGTGATGGTGGGGCCAAGGTCGGGGTCCACGCCGTTGACGCCGATGAACGCAATGTCCAGCGCCACCTTCTGCATGATGACGTCCGTGTAGGGGCCCACGAGTTCGTAGGAACGGGGATTCAGGATGCCACCGGTGACCATGATCTTGATGTTCGGACGCACGGCCAACTGCGAGGCGATGTTGATGGCGTTGGTGACCACCGTGAGCGTGGGCCGGTTGGAGGGTGCGTTCAGGTCCTCACGGGTGGACAGCAACTGGGCAAGAGCCGTGTTGGTGGTCCCGCCGCTGAGGCCGATCACCGATCCGGGGCGGATCAGTGCGGACGCCGCCAAGGCGATGTCCTGTTTGGCCTCTGCATGGTCGTCACGGTTGTAACGGCCGGGGAGATCGTAGGCCACCGATCCAGTGGTGGCGCCACCGCGGGTCCGGCTGAGCAGGCGCTGCTTGGCGAGGCTGTCCAGGTCGCGCCTGGCCGTTGCGGGAGACACGCCAAGCCGCGTCACGATGTCCTCGACTTCCACATGGCCGGATTCGGCCAGGAGGTCCAGGATGGCGGTCAGCCGATCGGTGCGGGTCATGACAAGCCTTTCGCGTCGGTCCAGCTATTTCGCTTTGGCGAACAGCGTCAGCATACGTGCAGATTCCAGCACCAGGGCGTCCCGGCCGGCCTTGAGGTACTTCCGGGAATCCACCACTGCAGGGTAGGCATCGAGGTACTCACGGACGGCGCGGGTGAAGAACCCGTTCAAATGTGTGGATACGTTGATCTTAGTCATACCCGCCCCGATCGCAGCTACGAGCATCTCGTCTGTGACGCCGGAGGAACCGTGAAGGACCAGCGGTTTTCCCACCGCGGATTTCAGCCGGGTGATGAGGTGCAGGTCCAGTTCGGCACTCCGCTCGGTCATGGCATGTGACGACCCGACGGCAACAGCGAGCGCGTCCACGCCGGTTGCTTCCGTGAAGGCAGCAGCTTCCCCCGGGTCCGTCCGGACGCCCGGCGCGTGTGCCCCGTCCTTGCCGCCGACCTTGCCGAGTTCGGCTTCCACGTAGACGCCCCGGTCGTGGGCGTAGCGGGCTACCCGCCGCGTGACTTCCACGTTCCAGTCGTAGGGCAAGTGGGCGCCGTCGTACATGACGGAGCCGAAACCGAGGTCCACTGCGGCGAGTGCGAGGTCTTCGGACTCGGCGTGGTCCAGGTGGACGGCGACCGGAACGTTGGCGTCCCGGGCAATCGCCAGGGTGGCCAGGCCGATCGGTTCGAGCCCCCCGTGGTACTTGGCACAGTTCTCGGAGATCTGCAGGATCAGGGGCACGCCGGCGGCTTCGGCTCCGGCCACGAGGCCTTCGGCTGTTTCCACGTGGATGACGTTGAAGGCGCCCTGGCCTGTGCCGTTGGCCGCGGCCCTCTCCATGAGCTCCCGCGTGTTGACCAGGGTCACCGGGTCTCCTTCCATGTCACGATCAGTTGTTCTTCGAGTTCCTTGTAGCGCGGCGAGATTTCGCCTGCGGCCGGCATGAGGACCGCCGCAGCGGACCAGGCGGTGGCGCGCCGGAGGATGTCACGTGGCTCCGTCCTGCCTTCGGCGAGGGCGACGGCGGCAGCCGCCACACCGGCGTCGCCCGCCCCTGTGGGGTTCCCACTCAACGGCGCCGGCAACCGGGCACTCCAGTAGCCGCCGGGGGCGGCGTGGTCGAAGGCCAGCATGCCGTCAGCCCCGGCGCTCACCAGCACAGTGCGCGCGCCCAAGGCGATGAGCGAGAGCGCCGCAGCTTCAACGCTTGGCTCCCCCGTGGCCTCGGCGAGTTCGTGATGGTTCGGTTTCAGCACGTCCGCGCCTGCGCGGGCTGCGGCGATGATCGCGGGACCGGAGGTGTCGATGATGGCCGGGATCCCGGCGTCGTGCGCCAGCTGCACCAGCGAGGGATAAAAGTCCGCCGGCGCGCCCGGCGGCAGGCTGCCGGACCCAACAAGCACGCTGGCCCCGCCCTGGCCGTCACCGCCTTGCACGGCCTTCACGACGGCGGCAGTCAACGAGCGCCAATCGTCAGGCAGGAGGGGCTGGCCTTCCTCGTTGAAGATGGAGGTCTCGCCGGAGACGGTATCCACGAGCGCGATGCTTCGCCTGGTTTCCGCGGCAACATTGACCAGGGTGTGCGGCACACCGCTGGTCCACAGTTCGGCGGCCAGGGTCTGGCCGGCGGCACCACCAGTGGGGGCGATAGCGAGGACCGGGTGGCCGGTCTGATGGGCCACCCGGGCTACGTTGAGTCCTTTCCCACCTGCCCGGCTCAACGGTGTGGGTACCCTGTGGCTTGCGCCCTCGGTGATGCCGTGGACGGTGTAGGTCATGTCGATCGCGGGGTTGGGCGTCACGGTGACGATGCGGTTCACGGCATATCTCCCACAAGGGTGCGATCCAACGCGCTCCGTTCCAGGAGCGCCCGTGCGTTGAGGGCGGCGCCGAGGAGGCCTGCGTCCTGGCCGAGCTGTGCCTTGAGCAGGCGGGGACGGCGCTGGAAATCCAGGGTCTGGTCGATCTTTCGGCGCAGCGGCTCCAGCAGTTCATCCCCCGCTTCGGCCAGGCCACCGCCAATCACTACTGCTTCGGTGCCAAGAATGTTGACGCACTGGCAGATGGTGAACGCCAGCGCGTCGACGGCATCCTGCCAGATCCGGGCCGCGCGGGGTTCGCCCGCACGGGCCCGGACCAGCACTTCCCTGGCGCCGTCCACGGGTTCCGGGGACTGCGCGTTGTAGCGCTTGGTGACGGCTCCTGCGGAGCCCACCGCTTCGAGGATGGTGGAGCGGTGTGGTCCTTGGTCCGGGTCGGGCACCTGGGCGTGGCCCAACTCCCCGGCAAATCCTCCAGCCGTGACGGCCTTGCCTCCGGAAAACACGGCGGCAGCGATCCCGGTGCCGACCACCATGACCACTACTTCGCTGAATTGGCGGGATGCCCCGAAACGGTGTTCCACTGCCGCTGCCGAGCGGACGTCGTGATCGAAGGCGACGGGCAGGCCCAGCCGTTTTTCGGCTTCGGCAGTGAAAGGGAAGTCCCGCCAGCCGAGGTTGGCCGAGTACACGCCCACACCTTCCGTGGAGTCAACGATGCCGGGGACGATGATTCCCGCTGCTTTCGCAGGCACCTCCGGGAACTCGGCCGAGAGTTCGTCCGCGAGGGCCGCCAACCGGTCCAGGACTGCTTCCCCGGGGTGGGTACGGTCCAAGGGGGTGGGGACGCGGCGCATTCCCAGGACGCTTCCGGAGGTGTCGACTATGCCGGCCTTGATGTCGGTGCCGCCGACGTCGAAAGCCAAAACGGCCGTGGGCGCGGTTCCGAGAACCATGGCAGTGGCCTAGGCGGACGCGTCGAGGATGACTGAGCGCGTCAGGTTGCGCGGCAAATCGGGATTCAATCCGCGCACGCGGGCGCGCTCCAAGGTGACCTTGTGGACCCGGGCGAGTTCGGCGAGCGGGTGCTTGTCCGTGTGGATGTAGAGGGCTCCGGTCACGGCCATGTCCTGGTCCAGGCCGTCGGGCTGGCTGCCGAAAAGCCAGGTGACACGTCCGGGAGCCGCGATGGAGATCGGGCCGTGGCGGTATTCCATGGCCGGGTAGGACTCGGTCCAGCCTTGGACTGCCTCACGCATTTTCAGGCCTGCTTCGTGGGCCAGGCCTACGGTCCAGCCGGTTCCGAGGAAGGTGAATTGTTCGGCGTCCAGGAGTTCCGGCTCAACCGGTGCGGTGACGGCGCTGCGAGCGTCCGCGATGGCGGTGGCGAGGTCGATGCCCAGGCTGCCCAGCAGGTACACCAGTGCGGTGGTAGCGAAGCGGGTCTGGACCACGGAGCGCTCATCGGCGTAGGGCAATCCGATGACGGCATCGGCCAGGTCCACGATGGGCGACGACGTGTCTCCAATGATCGCGACGGTAGGAACAATGCCCTTGAGTGCGGCCAGGATCTCCAGCACCTCGGTGGTGGTGCCGGAACGGGTGATCGCTACAACGGCGTCGTACCTTCGCCCGGTGCTGTTGTGGTTGAGGAAGGCTTCGGAGGCAGCAAACGCATCCGTGACGCCTTTACCTGCAGATTCGCGGGCCGCTGCGTAGCTTTGGGCCATGAACCAGGAGGTGCCGCAACCAATGACGGCGATCCGCTGGCCATCCGCCGGGAGACGGTTTTCCGCGCTTGCCTGCTCCACCGCGCGCTGCCATACGGCGGGCTGTGATTCGAGTTCCTCTTCCATGAAGGCACCCAGGGTGTTGTTGCTCATCGTGTGTTCCACTCCCGCTCAGGCAATGACGTTTTTTGATCTATAGAAACACTAAACGATCAATTTCAATCTCACAAGGATCACAGGCAGCGGTGACTGACGACTTTTGCTCATCCTCGACGCCGCTTCGATCAAGCGAGCAATCATGTGAGAACTTGTGCGAAAACACGAATATTCCGTTAACTCTTGTCAACTTCTGTCCAATGCATCAGGCTTGTCGAGTCCGCAAGAACATGATTGTTACTCGCTCGGAATAATCAAGAAGGAGCACTATGCCCGGCTTGTCATCCCCCAGACGCATCGCCTCGCTGAGTTTGGCCTGTGTCGTCGCTTCCTCCTCGCTAGGCTTCCTCGCCCTCCCGCCCGCCACCGCGGCTCCCTCGTCCGAAGCCGCAAGCTCCGGTACCGCCACCCTGAGGTCCGGCCAGCTCAACGTGCAAGTGTCCACCTCTTTCCCCCAGGTCTTCAGCTACACCGATACCACCAGTAAAGCCTCGCTGGACGGCTCCCGGGCCCGGCTGCACACCATCACCATCAACGGCACCGAATACGAGGCCACCGGCACCTCCACCGCCTCCGGCAAGGAGGCCATGGATTACGTCCTGACGGTTCCCGGGTTCGGCAACGCCACCATCACGGCACGCCTTTCCGTCAAGAAAAACGTGGTGTCCTTCAACATCACGGGAATCAAGGACTCCCCTGACCACGTGGTCAGGACTCTGCAACTCCCCCGCCTGAACCTCGTATCGGTGAATTCCACGCAGCCCGGCGCTCAGGTCTCAACGGCCAACCTGTCAGTTGACAGAGCAGTAACGGGCGACGAATTTACCCCTGTCACAGCATCCACCCCCTTGGATCCAGCGGCGAAGAGCTCGGCCTATGCGCTCGCCAATACCGCCACCCTCGGAGCAGCGCTGGAATCCAATGCCCTCTATGACAGCTCCTCAGGATCCGGAGCCAAGGACCGCGGCCGGTTCTGGCGCCAGGCGGTCTCCGACGGTGCGGGCGGAGTCTCCCTGGGCATCTCCAGCGGCCAATGGCTTTACCGCGCTGAAGGATCAGGCGCCACGGAAGAACTGCCGTGGACCCGCGTGGCCATCACCACCGACGCCAACGCAGACGGCGCCGTGGACTGGCAGGACGCCGCCATCGCCATGCGGTCCATCCAGGTCAGCGCCAACAAGGGCGATCAGACCCCGGACAACGTGATCACCCACATCCCTTTCAACTTCGCCTCACAGGCCACCCACCCCTTCCTGCGCACCCTCGACGACGTCAAACGGATCTCCCTGGCCACTGACGGGTTGGGCCAGGTGGCCATGCTGAAGGGTTACACCAGCGAAGGGCACGATTCCGCCAACACCGATTACGGGAACAACTTCAACACCCGCGCCGGAGGCCTGGCGGACCTGAACACGCTGGCCAAGGAAGGCAAGGACTGGAACGCCAGCTTCGGGGTCCACATCAACGCCACCGAGATCTACCCGGAAGCGAAGTCCTTCAGCGAGGATCTTCTCCGGGCAGACAAGGCGCTTGGCTGGAACTGGCTGGACCAGTCGTACTACATCAACCAACGGCAGGACATTACGTCCGGCAAGCTCGCCCAGCGCATCAAGGAACTGCGCGAGGCCACGGACAAGAACCTGGACTTCGTCTACGTGGACGTCTACTACGAGTACGGCTGGCTCGCCGAGCGCCTCCAGCAGGAGCTCGTCAAGAACGGCTTCCGCGTCGGGTCCGAATGGGCGGACCACCTGTCCAGGAACAACACCTGGTCCCACTGGGCCAACGATGAGAAATACGGCGGCTCCACCAACAAGGGCATCAACTCCCAGATCCTCCGGTTCATCAACAACAGCCAGTCGGATGTGTGGAACCCCGATCCCAAACTTGGCGTGAGCCACATCGTAGAGTTCGAAGGCTGGACGGGCCAGAACGACTTCAATGCCTTCAGCGAGAACATCTGGACGGCCAACCTGCCCGCCAAGTTCCTGCAGCACCACCCCATCACCAAGTGGACCGCTGACCGGATCGACCTCGCAGACAATGTTTCCGTGACGGGCAATACCGCCGAAGCCCGCAACATCACCGTAGGCGGCGCGTCAGTGCTGACCGGGGGCACCTACCTGCTCCCCTGGTCCTCCAAGGAGAACAACACCCTGGACAAGCTCTACCACTACAACCCCGCCGGCGGTTCCACCACGTGGACGCTGACCAAGGATTTCGCCAAGGCCAAGTCCCTGGAATTGTTCAAACTCACGGACAACGGCCGGGTGAAGGTTGCCGACGTTCCCGTGTCCAACGGCCAGGTCACTGTCACAGCCGACGCCAAACAGCCCTACGTCCTCACAACCAAGAGCAACGCACTTCCCAAAAAAGCCGACTTCGGTTCAGGGACCGTCTTTGCCGATCCCGGCTTCAACGGCTCCGACCTGACGACCTGGAACCCCACCGGCTCCGTCACCCAGGTACGCGACGACAAGGGCCGCCGCTTCGCGCAACTGGGCGCATCGCCGTCGTCGATCGGCCAGGAAGTAAAGCTCGACGCCGGAACCCAGTCCGTTAGTGCGTGGGTGGAAATCCAGCCGGGCAAAACCCGGCCCACCACCCTCTCCGTCACGGTCGACGGGAAAACCGAGCGCGTCACGATCGACTCCTCCAACGCCGAGAACTTCGTGGCAGGGGACGAAAAACACGGCACCTCGTTCCAGCGCCTCCGGGTCCTGGTGGACGTGCCGCGCAACAACACCAAGGCGACCATCACCCTGAAAGCGGACGACGGCGACGCCACAGTGCGCGTCGATGACTTCCGGACGGTGAAGACCGCCCGGGTGGCCACCACCGGCGTGCTCAGCGAAGACTTCGAAAACGTTGACCAAGGTTGGGGACCGTTCGTGAAAGGCAACGCCGGAGGCTCCACCGACCCCCGGACGCACATCACCGAGCGCCACGAACCCTTCACCCAGAAGGGCTGGCACACCAACGTGATCGACGAAGTACTGGACGGCCAATGGTCCTTGATTGCCCACGACGAGAACCTTGCACCCAGCGGAGGACCCGGCCTGGTGTACCGCACCACGGAGGCAACCGTTCCGTTCAAGGCCGGCCACCAGTACAAGGTCTCGTTCGACTACCAGAACTCCAAGGCCGGGCAATACGCCTGGGTGTCGGGATACGATTCAGCGGCCGGACCTGCAGTCACGGGCAGCCAGCCGATCGACGCCAAGACCAGCACCACACGCCTGGAGCAGGTCTTCGATACTGGATTCTGCGGGGACTATTTTGTGGGCCTGCAGCGCACCGGCAGCGCCAACGGATCGGACTTCACCCTGGACAACCTCCTGGTGGAAGACCTCGGCGAATCCTCCGCAGTACCGGCCTGTGCCCAGCTCACGGCCTCGCTTCAGGGCGACGTGATCCAGCAAGGGAAGGCCCAGGACTTCGTCACCACCTTCGTCTCGGATGAGCCCGCTCCCATCAAGGATCTGTCGGTTTCGTTGGAACTGCCCGAAGGATGGACCGCGACACCCGCCACTCCGGCAACCGCGCCAAGTGTGCCTACGCGTGGCAGCCTCACCACCACGTGGAAGATCACCGCACCGGCCTCGGCGGACGGCGACTATCCCCTGAAGGCAACAGCCACGTACTCCACCACCTCGGACCCGGTTGGTACGCGGACCATCAGCACTACGTCGTCCGTTCGTACCCTCCCCAAGCCGCCGCAGGCCACCGTCTACGCCAGCGACCACCCCTGGGTGAGTGCAACCAACGGTTGGGGGCCGGTGGAGAAGGACCTGTCCAACGGAGGTACCGGAGCTGGTGACGGCACACCGCTGACGCTCAATGGCACCGTCTACTCCAAGGGACTCGGGGCGCATGCCAACAGCGCCATCCGCTACTTCCTGGGTGGCCGTTGCAGCGCCTTCACGGCAACCGTGGGGATCGACGACGCGCAAGCGACCCGGGGCAGCGTGAAATTCTCCGTGGTTGCCGATGGAACAGCCAAGGTGACAACCCCGGTCCTCGGGGCCACGAGTGCTCCCCTGCCTTTGACGGCGGACATCACCGGGGCGCAGTACGTGGACCTCGTCGCCAACGATTCCGGTGACGGCAACGGCAACGACCATGCCGACTGGGCGGACGCGAAGTTCACCTGCTCCTAGGCTGTTGCCCCGCTCCTAGACAGCCTGCCGGCCGGCCCGCCACACCGAATGCGTCAGCGGGATACCCGGCCGGTAGGCAAGGTGCGTCGCCGACGGCGCCTTGAGCATGTGCAGGTCCGCGCGATGACCGACGGCGAGCGAGCCCACCGCCCGTTCGCCGTCGACGTCGTTCCCGGACTCCCGGCCCAACGCCAAGGCGCCGCCGTACGTCGCCGCCCGGACGGCTTCGTGCACGCTCAAGCGCATCTGGAGGACCGCCGTCGTGACGCAAAACGCCATGGAACTCGTGTACGAGGTACCCGGGTTGCAGTTGGCCGCCAACGCGATCTGCACGCCGGCGTCGATCAAATCCCGGCCCGGTGCCAGCGGCTGGCGTGTGGAGAGGTCGCAGGCCGGGAGGCACGTCGCCACCGTGCCCCGCGTGCCGGTGCCGCTTGCAGCGTCCCAGCCCGTCCACGTACCCGCGAGCGCACGGACATCGGCATCCGAAAGATAGTTCACGTGGTCCACGCTGGCGGCACCGAACTCCACGGCCAAAGCCACACCCGGCCCCTCGCCCAGCTGGTTGCCGTGCACGCGCAACCCCAGTCCGGCGTCGCTGGCGGCTTTGAGGACACGGCGCGACTGGTCCTCGCTGAAGGCGCCGCGCTCGCAGAAGACGTCCGCCCAGCGGACGTACGGCAGGACGGCGTCGAGCATTTCGCCGCAGACCAGGTCCGTGTATTCCTCCGCATCCGATCCCGCTGGCACCAGGTGGGCGCCAAGGTAGGTGACCTCGTCCACCAGTTCGGCGGCAATACGGGCGCTCCGGGCCTCGTTCTGTACGTCCAGCCCGTAGCCCGTCTTGCTCTCCAGGTAGGTGGTGCCCTGCGAGACGGCTTCCTGCACCCGGGCGCTGACCAGTGCGCTGAGTTCGTCATCGCCTACGCTGCGTGTGGCGTTGGTGGTTACGCCGATTCCGCCCGCGCTGTAGCTTTGGCCGGCCATGCGGGCCTCGAATTCGGCGGTGCGGTCGCCGGCGAAGACCAGGTGGGAGTGCGAGTCCACCCAGCCCGGCAGGACGGCGCGGCCTTCGGCGTCGATCTGGTGGTCCGCTGCCGGGGCTTCGGCACTGGAACCGATCCAGGAAATCCGCTCCCCTTCCAGCACGATTGCGGCGTCCTTCAGGACCCGGTGCTCCAGGTCCTGGGTCATCAGTTCACCGATATTGGTGATGAGTGTGGTTC
This sequence comes from Paenarthrobacter sp. NPDC089714, assembly GCF_044748905.1. Lineage (NCBI taxonomy): Bacteria > Bacillati > Actinomycetota > Actinomycetes > Micrococcales > Micrococcaceae > Paenarthrobacter > Paenarthrobacter sp. NPDC089714. The sequence continues at coordinate 280,917 of NZ_JBIVGX010000002.1, read as the reverse complement.
CGGTCATGTCCCTATTGTTCAGCGCCGGATGGACCAACGGACTGCTGCCAGTTGCTCCGCTGTCCGGGATTCCGGACTCTCGGGCTGGACGTTTCCGAGAATGAGAGCCGCGGCGAGCTCGGCAATGGCGGACGATGTTTGGAAACCGTACCCGCCCTGCCCGGCCAGCCAGAAGAACCCCGGGGCCTCGGCGTCGAAACCAACCACGGGTACGCCGTCGGCGGCTTCTGTCCTCAGGCCGGTCCAGGAGCGGTCCACGGACTGGATGCCGAGGGTGGTAACGGCATTGAGGTTGGCTATGAGCTTATCCACGTCGCCGGCGTACGGTTTGGCGTCTTCGGCTCCGCTCGGCACATGCTCCGACGGCGAAATCAGTACCTGGTTGCCTTCGGGCCGAAAGTAGAAGGAATCGTCGGCCGCGCACACCATGGGGGTTTGGGGAGCCAGCGGGTTTTCCACGTTCACGATCGCCGCCGTCCGGCGGAACGGCTGCAGGCCGAGTTTCTCGACTCCGCTGATGACAGCCAGCTCGTCAGCCCACGCGCCTGCAGCATTAACCACGACGGCGGACTGGAAGCCTTCCGTCCCTGCGCCCACCTCCCAGCCACTTCCGATGCGCTGCGCCGAGTGAACCCTGGCTCCGGTGATGATGTCCGTGCCAGCTGCTTCGGCACGCTTGCGGTGGTCTTCCAACAGCAGCGGTGCATTGCAACCGTATGAGCCACTGTCCAGTCCGGCTGCCGTGAACGAGTCCGGCTTCAGGGCGGGGCACAGGTCCAGGGCTTCGGCATGGGTGATGCTGTGCATGTTGCCGCTTGCCTCGGCCTTGACCGTTGCTTCGTCCCCCACCAGCATGAATCCGCGCGGGGTCAGGACCGGCTCCGGCAGGTTTTCGTCGCGGGCCTTCATGAGTTCGAGCGTCCGGATGGTCAGTTCCTGCACCACCGGAGGGCCGTAACTGGGGATCAGTTGGCGCGCCGACCTCGAGGAGGTATGGAAGGCCAAGGATTGCTCCGCCTCCACCAACGCCACGGAACACTTCCCTGCGAGGGCCGATGCCAGGGACAGCCCGGCGATCCCGCCGCCAACGATTACTACGTCATACTTCGAAGCCATGCCCCCATCCTTCCAGACCCTCTCTCACCG